>CAZEVY010000126.1:12782-14037 GCA_964515555.1 uncultured Solibacteraceae bacterium
GCCGAGAGCGCCTGCACGAATTCGTTGTCCATGCCGCGGTTCCCCATGACGAGGATGCGCGCCCCGGCGATGGCGGGCGCCGCGTAGCCGTCGCCGATGTCCTTGACCTGCCACAGCAGCTTCGGTCCTTCCTTGGGCCACTCCTTGAGCAGGCCGGTCTCTCGCGAGACTCCGTCGCGCCGCGCGCCGCGCCAGGCGGGCCAGTCCGCCGCCGCCAGTCCCAGGATCGTCACCGCCAGAATTGCCTTATGCACGCACACCTCCGTGTTATGAAGAGACCGCATTCGCGTCGGCCACGTTACAGAGATTCCCAGACGCAGGCCGTAAACTGTCGCAGCGTGTGGAATCCCATGCGCTCGTAGAGCAGCACCGCGTCTTCGTTCGCCGTCGTCACCGTGAGAGTCACGTCGCGGCAGCCGTGCCGCGCGAGCGCCACCAGCGACTGCCGCAACAGCTCGTAGCCGGCGCCGGTGCCGCGAATCGAGGGGTCGACGCAGACCTGCGTGATGTGGCCGACGTCGGCCGAGACCAGGCTGGTGAGGCACACGCCGCAGACGCGGCCCGATCGCGCATCCAGGGCGGCCACCGAGGCCGGCGTGAAGAAGCTCCCGCAGCCGGGATACTGCACGATGTTGCCGAGAAATCGTCGCGCGCCGGGGACCGAGCGGTACTGGTCGTTGATGCGGCTGTCGATGTGGCCCTCGTAGGCGCGCGCGATGAGCCGCGCGGCGTCCTCCTGCCGGCCCTCGCTCCAGATTTCGAATCGCAGGCGTCCGGCGGCGCGCCCCTCGTCGAGCGCCAGCACGCCGGCGCGGGAGATCTTCATGAAGTTGCGGCGATAGACGCGCGCGGCCTCGGGACGCGGCATGCGGCGCTCCAGCGGATCGGTGAGCATGAGGAGCTGGCACTCCACGCGGTGCACGAACGGGGTGGCGGCCAGCGCTTCGAGCACGGCGTCGAGCAGCAGGTCTTCGTTCTCGGCGCGCGCGTGCGGGCGCGTGACGTAGAGGTCGCCGATGAGGCCCTTGTTGTCCTCGCAGACGTAGTAGGCGTAGCCGACGACGGCCTCGCCCCAGACCAGCGCATAGCCGGAGAGGCTGCGCATGCGCACGAAGCGGCGCACGAGGTCGGCCGAGGCGCGGAAGTCCCAGTCCATGCGCGCACGCCAGATCTGGATCTCTTCGTCGAGCACCGGGTCGAGGCGGTCGGCGGAGATCTGGTGAAGGTCCACCAGCCCGGGCACGGCACGGTCGGC
>CAZEVY010000127.1:0-9990 GCA_964515555.1 uncultured Solibacteraceae bacterium
CGCCGAACAACTCGCGCCCCGCTCGCGGGTTCCTTTAAGATGGTTCCCTTGCCCCGATGAAGTCCCTCCGCGCCGTCGCGCTCGCCGCCGCATTGCCGCTCGCCGCCCAGGTCGACGTCGGCAGCGGCGCCACCGACGCCATCAAGCTCCGCTTCCGCCAGGCCTTCGTGCGCAACGCCTTCGACACCCAGTGCTCGCTCCCTCCCACCGGCGACGTGCGGAAGTTCGGGCCCACCGGGCTGATTCAGGAGTTTCAGGACGCCGCCAAGACCCCCAACACGCGTCTGGCGCTCGTCAAGGCCGATACCACGGACCTGGTCCCGGATGGAACCATCGACGTCTTCCAGGTACGCGCCGCCATGCACGCCTACTACACCGCGTCGGGCGTCAACACCATCGGCTACCCCACCATGGACACCGCCGATTGTCCGGTGCTCGCGACGAACGCCTGCACCTGGCAAACCTTCGACCGCAGTTTCGCGCTGTTCGTCTTCACCTCGCCGACGGCCAACGGATCGAATTTCCAGACCCGCGAGCCTTTCTACACCAAGTGGGTGACCGTCGGCGGCATCAACGCCATCGGTGCGGCCGTCGAAAGCGATGCCGCCGTGACGGTGGCCTCGGGCATCACCTCGAGCCGTCAGAACTTCACCAACGGCGCGCTCTACAGCGTCACCTCGGGACAGAACACCGGCCGCGTCCTGGCGGTTTTGCAGCCCATCTACGCCGTCTACGCGGCCAACGGCGCGCAGGCCGGCCCGCTCGGTCTGCCGGTCGGCGAGGAACAGATTCTGGTCGGCGGTCGGCGCCGGCAGAACTTCGAAGGCGGCAGCATCGAGTACGACGCCGGGGGAACGCCCGTGATCCGGCCGCCCGCGGCCTCGGTGGCCATCCAGCCGTCGAGCGCGGTCATTCGGTTGAATCTCGGCGAAACGCGCACGCTGACGGCGCACGTGCTCGCGGCCAACGGATCGGAGCTCGACGCGCGCACCGTTCTGTGGACCACCACCGACACGCGCGTCGCCAGGCTGGAAGCCAGCGGCTCGACCGTCGTCGTGCGGGCCGTCGGCGGCGGGTCGGCGCGGGTGACCGCGATCAGCGAGGGCCGGGCCAGCGTGCCGGTGCAGGTGTTCGTGACGGCGCCCTGCTGCGAGGTCGGCGAGGGCGCGCCCACGGCGGCTCTGCGCCAGGCGTTCGCCGACGCGGTGGCGCGCAATCGCCTCGAATTGTCCCTGCCCGGCCCCGCGCCGGTGCGCCGCATCGGCCCCGGATACGCCCAGGAGTTGGTGACGCGCGACGGCCAGCGCGTGCTGATCGCCAAGTCCGACCGCGCCGGCGCGGCCTACCCGGTGGCGGGCGCGACCCTCGCGCGGCTGAATCAACTGGGCGGCCTGACTGGCGAGATGGGCTATCCGGCGTCGGATTTCGCCGCCGCCGGACGGCAGCTTTTCGATGGCGGCGCGCTCGCCGGGAATCCGGCCATGCGCGTCAAGGGCGCGATTCTCTCGCGCTGGGCGGCCGCCGGATACGAGGCCGGCGTCTTCGGTCTGCCCCGCGCCGAGTCCGAGCCGTTCCTCACCTTTCGCGCGACTGCGGGCGCCGCGCAGACTTTCACCGGCGGCACCGTCTACGCGCCGTCGACGGGACCGCTCGCGGGCCGCGCCTTCCTGGTCGCGGGACTGATCCTCGTCAAACACGCCTCGCTCGGCGGCGCGGCGGGCCGATACGGGATGCCGGTCGGCGACCAGGAGTCGAACGCCGGCGCCCACCGCCAGGACTTCGAGGGCGGCGTCATCTCGTACGTCAACGGCGACGCCGAGGCGCGCGCCTCGGAAATCGACCGGCGGCCCGAGGTCACGGCCACGCCCTCGCCGGTGTTGGCCGGCGGCCGCGTCCGCCTGACCGTCGGGGGATTCGAGGCCGGGGCGACGCTGCGCGTCACCGTCACCGGTCAGCCCGAGTTCACCGTAAGAACACAAACGGGTTCGCATGTTTGGGAGGCGTTCGTACCCGCGTCGTCGCCGAGCGCCACCGTCGCCATTCGCGCGACCGACGGCGTGGGCGTCGCGCAGGGACTCTATCGCGTGGTCGCGCGCGAGGATGCCGTCATCGCATTGACGCGGCTGCAGGGCGACGCGCAGACGGGCGTGCCCGGCGGGCGTCTTCCCCTGGCGCTGCGCGTGGCCCTGCGCGACGAGACCGGCAGCCCGATCGCGGGCGAGCCGGTGCGGTTCAACGCCTCGCCCGGCGCGTCCATCGAAGCCGCCTCGCCGGTCACCGACGAGCGCGGCGAAGCACAGGCCTGGCTGCGCCTGCCGGCGACCGAGGGAATCGTCGTGGCGACCGCCACCGCCGCCGCGCAGGTGGTCTCGTTCACGGCGCGATCGGCGGCCTCGGCGATCGAGAACTTTCCGCGCTACTCGTCGGCCGACGCGCTGGCGGCGGCCGCCGCGGCCGTCGTGCGGCACATACAGAATCTCGGACAGTTGCCGCAGCCGTTCGGTCCCGCCGATCCCGTGTTGCTCGAGCAGTTCCTGCGCGGACTCTGCGTCGCCGGCGTTTCGGGCGCGCCCATCTGCGACGGCTACCTGACGCCGCCCGACGGCGCCGCGCCGTTGTTCAACCCCTGGCGCCTGGGCGCCTTCGCCGCCAACGGAATCGACGTGAGCGTGGAAGACCCCCGCCCACCCGCCATCCGCGACTGGATCGCGCAGGGCCAGCCCGTGATCCTGGCGCTCGATCTGGCGGCCGGCGGAGCGCCCGCCGGTTCGCACTTCGTCGTCGCCACCGGCGTCTCGGCTGAGGGCGCCATCGAGATCGTGGACCCGTCGTCGCGCTTCGCCCGCACGACGCTCGAGCAATACCTGGCCGGCTTCCCGCTCGCCGGGCGCGAGTGGAAGGCGACGCTCGCGGCGGCGATGCGGCTGGTCGCGCGCGCCCCCTCGGTGTCCGGATTCCTGGTCGTGGGCGGCGCGTCGGAATTCGAAGTGCATTCGGCGGCCGGCGCCTGCGGGCGCACCGTCGCCTGGCCGAACGCGCTGGCCACCGGCGAGATCCCCACCGTCGCCCCCGGCCTGGCGCGGTATCGATACTGCGACGGCGTCGAGACCGCTTATCAACTCGACACCGCCGGGGCCCGCAACCAGTCCCTGACCGACCTCGGGAATCCCGGGCTCGTGTCGCCGATGCCCGCCGACGCCGGCCCGTCGTTCCTGCTCTCGCGCGTGACGCAGTGGACGGTCGCGCCGCTGACGGTGGGCGTCACGGCCGTCGTCAACGCCGCCAGCCTGACCGCCGACCTCGCGCCGGGAAGCCTGGCGGCGGCCTTCGGCCAGGGATTCGGCGCCGGAACCACCGTCGAAGTCGGCGGCCAGCCCGCGGCGGGGATCTCGTCCACCGGATTTCGCGTCAACTTCGCGATACCCGGCGACCTGACGCCCGGGCGTCACGCCGTGCGAATCCGCACCCCGGCGGGCGATGCGGAGCTGGCGGTGGAAATCCGCGACGTCGCCCCGGCCTTGTTCCTGCCCGAGGGCGGCCGCGCCGTCGTGGTCAACCAGAATGGGTCGGCCAATAGCCCCGCGAATCCGGCGCCGCGGAACACCGTGATCGTCGTGTTCGCCACAGGACTGGGCTCCACCGTCGTCCAGGGGGCGCTCCAGGCGGCCCTGGTGCCTGTGGCGGGAGTGCTCGAGGGCGAGGATCTGGAGACCGTGTTCGCCGGCGCAACCGCCGGTTTTCCGGGTCTCTACCAGGTGAATCTGAGGCTGCGGGCGGGACTGGCCCCGGGAATCGGGCTGCGGCTTCGACTGCGGCAGGGCGGCGTCGAGAGCAACTGGACGCCGGTTTCGGTGCAATAGACGCCATTCGGAGAAGATCGGGCGCAGTGCGATGATTCCGGTTGACGCGGCTCTCCCGGGCATGCTTTAATACGGGATTCCGGTCCGGACTGGGCCTCAGGGGTGTTTTTCGTGGGCCGGAACTAGTACTTTTGGCTTGACTTGGGGTTCGGAATAGTGTTAAGAATGATTTGACCGCGTCCACTTGGTGGTTTGGGCGGCATTCATTTTGACGCCCCGGAAGGGGCCAGGACATGAATCCCGCGAGCAGAAGAAGACCAAAAACAACAAGAACAAAAACAAAAAGCAGTAAAACTTGCAGGTACAGTTAGAGATCGAAGAAGGACTAAGCGATCAGAGGATGTCGGGCTGAAGCGGAGCGACGCGGTTCCCACCAGGAGCCAAATCCGCAGTAGGGCGGCGTCCGGTACTTTCTGTGAGTGCAAGTGGTTGAGGCTCAGGTTGAAGAGATATCCATCGATTCGAAATCTATTTCTGCACAAGGAGAACCAAATGGTTAGTCTGCGACGAAGTTTCCTGCTGGTCGGGCTGTGCCTCGTGATGGCATCGCTCGCCAGCGCGCAAACTCCGGCTTTCCAGTGCGTGGCCAACGCGGGCGTTCCGCCCCTGGTCCGCGCCGAAGGTCTGACGGAGCAGGTCGGCGACCTGGTACTGAACTGCAACAATGGCACCTCGACTGCCCTTGGCGCAAACGTTCCCCAGGTCAACGTGCGCATCTTTTTGAACACCAACGTGACGAGCCGCATCGTGGCGACGGGCTGGAACGAGGCTTTTCTGATCATCGACGAGCCGACGCCCTCCAACCTGCGGCTTTGCACGGCTGCCGTGGGATGCCCCGAGGTCGGCACGAACGCGAATTCGGGAATCGCCGGCACGGGTCCGGGCGTCGACTACAAGACGAACGTGAACGTCGAGAACGTCTACCAGGGCCAGCCCACTCCGGGCACGGCCAATCAGGTGGACTTTATCGGCGTGCCGATCGATCCTCCGGGCACGGCTGTCACCCGCATCATCCGCATCACCAACGTGCGGGCCAATGCCAACCAGCTCGGTGTGGCGACCACGCTGATTCCGACCCAGATCCAGATGTTCATCTCCCTGACGGGCGCGACCTCGATTCCGGTCAACAACCCGATTCAGGTGGTGGCGTTCGTGGTTCCGGGCCTGACCTTCTCGGTTTCCGGCGGCGGCACCAACACCCAGTGTCTGGCGTTCACGCGCACCATCACTCTCAACTATCAGGAGAGGTTTGCGACCGCCTTCAAGCGGCGCAGTTACCAGAGAGACCCCGCCACCCTGTTCCCGGGCCATACCGGCGTCACCGGCAGCAGTGGCCAGGACCTGGTTGGGTTTATCTATAACACGGAGACAGGCTTCCACCATCCGACGTTCCCCACGACGAACGGCGCGAACGTGGCGGGCCGCGCCAGCCAGGGCACGAGATTGCGAGCGTTCTTCTCGAGCATCCAGCTGGGCGTCGGCTTGGCCGTCAGCACGACTTGTACGGGCTGCGTTCAGACGGTGGATCCGGGACTCGGATTGCACGCGCTCCTGACGGCGACTGACGCCAACGGCGCGGGTGGCTTCACGGCCGCCAGCGGCACGCTGACGATCAGCTCGTCTCAGACGGCGCTGGCGGTCTGGGAGGTCCTGGAAGACCTGCCCACCGCGGTGCAGACCTACTCGTTCACCGCCACCTTCTCGGCCACTCCGGACCTGCCGAACAATCGGCCGGGTATCGGAACCGCGAACGTGAGCGGCAGCTTCGCTCCCGTCTACTCTTCGACCAGCTCACCGACGCTGGCGTCGCAGAGCGTGGCGATCAGCACGGATAACCAGCCCCGGTTCGCCGACACCGGCGGGTCCACGGGTGTGCTGACCATTACGCCTTGCACTTGCAACCTGCTGTATCCGTTCATGAGCAACAAGCTCGGATTCGACACCGGAATCGTGGTGGCGAACACCAGCGAGGACGGCTACGCCAGGCTCGGCTTCGGCGCGGGCGCCGCGCGGCAGAACGGGGTGCTTACCATCACCTACTTCTCGCGCGCTGGCGATCCCGATCCGCCGGACTTCACGACGCCCACCCCGGTGAACGCCGGTGACATGGCGGTCTGGACCCTTTCGGCCGGTGGTACGCACAGCATTCCTGCGACCCCGGGCTTCGAGGGCTACATGATCGTTCATGCCCGGTTCCAGTTCTGCCATGGCTTCGCCTACATCAGCGATCAGAACGCCGCTCGGCTGTCTCACGGCTATCTGGCGCTGGTGCTCGACGTACCGGGTCTGTTCCGGTCGGCGACGCCGGGTGAGAGCCTCGGCCAGTAATCGCTCAACCTAGTCCTAACCAAGGGGGCGGGTCTCCGGACCCGCCCCTGTTTTTTGCGTAATCGTTCGAACCCGCCGGCGACGCCATCAACCGCCGCGACCCCGCCGAACCGAGCCGACCGAGGGGAGCGGTCCTCCCGGCATTTCTCCGCGACTCCGGACTCCCCGCCGGGTTTTTATTGGTTGCGTCAATCGGCGGAACCGAGTCCGGCATCCGCCCGGCGCCGGGATACGGACTAACATTTTCAATAGATTTTGTTTCGAGCGCTATTCCAAAATCCGTCCGAAGGATGCTAGACTGAAAACTGGCTGCTCCCTCCGCGAACCGTAGCTTCTGCCGGGAATCATCCCTCGAGGTGTCCATGAGCATTCAACGAGTTTCGAGAACCGCGGCGATGGCGGCCCTGGTCGTGCTGGCCTCCCCGGTGGAAGGCCGTAACGTCTTCTTCTTTCCGGCCGATACCACCAACCGCAACGTACAGGTCTTCAGCCAGGAGCCTTTCAACTCCCTCGCCAACTTCGTCGGGTCGACCTCGATTTTCAGCGCCTTCGCGCTTCCCAACGGATCGAAATACTACTTCGTTTCCCGCAGCGCCTCCGACACCATCGTCGTCGTCGACGGCGCTTTCGGCTCCGTGCTGAAGCGCATCGATCTCGGCGTCAACGCCGAGGCGGCCACCATGACGCCCGACGGCTCCAAGCTCCTCGTGCTCGCCGGCCGGCTCTACATCTTCAACACCGCCACCGATCAGGAGCTGACGCCCCTGCAGCCGCTCGACCTCGGCACGAACCCCAACCGCATCGTCGTCAATCATGAATCGACGCGCGCCTTCGTGCTTTCCCAGAATCGCCTCACCGCCGTCGACCTCATCAGCAGCTCCACCATTTCTCCGGCCCTCGGAATTCCGGGCTCGCCGACCGATGTCGGGCTCACGCCGCATAACACCCTGATCGTCACGGCCCTGCGCCGGTTCTACCTGATCAACGGGAATAACATGACCTTTCTCGGCAGCGCCGACGGCGTTCCCATCCGCGGGCAGCCCCGCAACCTCCAGATCACCCCGGACGGAAAGTACGCCATCGCCATCAACGACACGCCCGTCACCGGATCGCCCGTCGAGATCCTGGATATCGAGAGCCGGCTCGCCATCACTCCCAATCTGGCCTCTTCCGTCGCGGTCGCCGCCGCCCTGGACCGCATCGTCGTCACTGGAAACGACCGCGCCTATGGAATCACGCTCGGCCGCCAGTTGACCGTCATCGGCATCACCGCCTACTCCAGCACCGTGACCAACTATCCGGGCGTTGGAGCGATCAATTCCGTCACCGCCATCGCCGCCTCCCAGGAGATCCCGGCACGGTTCCTGTTCGTCTCCACTCCCAGCACCATCTACCGGCTCGATCCCCAGACCAACTCCATCGTCGGCACCGTCTCGCCCACGCTGCTGGTCGGCAACATGGCTGCTGTGGGGCCGCCGGGAACGGCCAGTCCGTCGACCGTGAACCAGTTCAACGCTACCCAGACGGTCGGCGCCGGCGGGGCGCTGCAGCCGCTGATCCTGCGTGCGCTGGGCGGGCTCGGTGAACCGCTCTACAACATCGAAGCGACCATCGCCAACGTCACCCAGGGCGTCACCTTCCAGCAGGGGAACGCGCGCACCAACGCCCGGGGATTCGCGCTCTTCAACGTCGTCGCGCCGCCGCAGGCCGGAACCTACGTGGTCACCGTCAACATCGGCGCGCTGTCGATTAACTACACCATCACGGTCACCGGCGCCACCACGCCGGGCGTCGGCGGGGCCACCATTGTCTCGGGCAACGGCCAGGCTATCCGCGAGCAATTCGTCAGCCTTGAGCCGCTCACCATCCTGGTCTCCGGACCCGATGGCAAGCCGCTCGCCGGCAGCCCCGTTTCCTGGGAAGTCACCCAGGGCATGGGCACCCTGGTCCAGCAGGTCACTTCCACCGACAACGAAGGTAAGGCCAGCACCAACTTCCTGGCGACCAATATTCCCGGCGGCCTCTCCTTCTCCACCGCCACCGTGACCGCGACCACCGTCGCCGGCCCCGTGAACTTCGTCGTCACCACGCTGCTCGGCACGCTGCTCGGCGGCGGACTGGCGACCCAGCCGGCCGTCGAAATCCAGTCGCCGACGCTTCTCGATCCGACCATCCGCGGGCGCGCCGGAGAGCGCGTCCCCGGCGGCATCCGGATCCTGGTCGTAGCGGCCTCGGGCGGACAGGCCGGGCAGCCCATCCCGAACGTCGGCGTACGCATCTCCACCGGAAACGCACCCGGCGCGGGGCCCACGGCGGCCTGCAACGGGCCCGGCGGCATCGCGCTCACCGGACAGGACGGCATCGCGAATTGCGAAGTCGTCTTCGGCGCCAAGACCGGCGTGGCCTCGCTCAACATCAACGTCGGCAATTTCGTCGAATACACCGGCCTCTACACCATCGTGGTGGATTTCGGACTGCCCGCCCTGGCGCAGATCGTTCAGGGGAACAACCAATCCGGAATCGCCGGAAACCGCCTGGAGCGCACCTTCGTCGCGCGCATCACCGACGGCGCCGATAATATCCTTCCGGGCGTACCCGTGATTTGGGAAATCAGCACGCCGAATTCGGCGACGCTCACCAACGTCGTGAATACCAGCGACGTCAACGGACTGGTCTCCGCGGGCGCGCTGCTCGGCAACACCGGCGGAACGTTCCAGGTGCGTGTGCGCAGCACCCTGGGCGCGGCGTCGGCGGTGTTCACTTTTACCGTGACCATTCCGGTGAACGCCATCAGCCGGGTTTCCGGAGACAGCCAGAGCGTGCTCGTCAACCAGACGTTCCCGCAGCCGCTTGTCGTTCGCGTCACCAACTCTCAGGGGGTCGGTGTCAACGCCGTGCGCGTGAACTTCGTGGTGACAGGCGGCTCCGGGTCGGTGAATCCGCCCAGCGCGCTCACCGACAACACCGGACAGGCGTCGACGGTGCTCACCGCCGGGCCCAACGCCGGGACGATTCTGGTTTCGGCCCAGGCCGCGACCTTCAGCACCGTCTTTACGCTCACCTCGCGCCCGCCGCAGCCTGTCTTCAGCGCGGCCAGCGTGTTCAACGCCGCCAGCTTCGCGAGCGGCTTCGTTTCACCCTGCGGGATGTACGAGATCGTCGCGCAGAACATCGCCAGCGATCTTCAGGGAATCGTCCTGGCCGCGAACTCGCTGTTCCCATCGCCGCTGCCGTTCCGGCTCCGCGGCGTCCAGGTGATTGTCAGCGGGGCGGAGTCTCCCATACACTCGGTGCGCAACGTGGCCGGCCGCGAAAGCGTGGTCGTGCAGATCCCGTGCGAGACGCAGGGGCCCTTCGCCAGCATTCAGCTGACCTCCAACAATCTGAGCGCGACAGTCAACGTGCCGGTGCTGGCCGCGCAGCCGGGGGTCTTCGAGACGACGCTGCCCGATAACACCCGCCTTCCGGTGATGTTCCGGTCCAACGGCAGCTTCGTGGCTGACGACAACCCGGCCGTGCGCGGCGAACAGGTGACCATTGTCGTCAACGCGCTCGGACAGACCAACAATCCGCGCGCGGCGACCAACCGGATCGGCGTTCCTGGCCAGACGGTGGCGGCGGCGCTGCTCGCCGGCGTCAACGACCAGGGCGTGCGGATCGTCTCCGCCGAGGCGGGACCGCTCCCCGGCATCTACTTCGTGAGGATTGAAATCCCGCTGACGACCGCGCCGGGCCGAAGAGTCAATCTGGGCCTGGCCGCGATTCAGCCGGACAACTCCGCGGTCTTCGCCAACGGCGCGAC
>CAZEVY010000127.1:10090-13849 GCA_964515555.1 uncultured Solibacteraceae bacterium
CGCGCCGCATCGCGTAGCGGACCGCGAAGTACAACGCCAGCCCCGCCGGGGCGAATAGATTCGTCGCGATCAGACACGGCGCGGCGGCCAGGCGTCCGATCCCGCGGCGTGCGGCGTCGCGCGCCAGCCACGCCCCGGCGAACAGGTCGAGCGCGACGTAGTGGAACCACAACGCAACAACCATCCACGGGTCGGCGCCGTGAAACAGCGCCATCGCGCCGGCCAGACTGGTCCCGCCCGCGCCTTCGGGAAACGAGGTCTTGAGAATCGCGGCCACGTAGGCTGTCGCCAGCACCGACGGCAGAATGACCGAATGCACCACGCGCTGTGTCCAGCGCCATCGCGGCGCCGCCAGCAGCAGCACCCAAGCCGGCAGCACGCCGAAGTTGACGATGTCGAAGAGGTGGTCGGCGGTCAATTCCGGCCGCAGAAATCGGGAGTGCGGCACATGCCCGCCGGGCAACCGCCGGGGGTGGTCTCCGCGCGTCCGTTGGCGTGCGCCGAAAACGTCGAGAGCTGTTGCGTGAGGTGTCTCTCTCCGCAGGAGGGGCACAGCAGCTCGCCGGTGTCGGAGTTCCGCACCAGCTTCTCGAAGCGCGTTCCGCAATCGTCGCAAAGATACTCGTAGATGGGCATAGCGTTTATTGGACCAGCAGCAATCCTATTCTATCAATGAAGCGCCGCACCTCCGCGGCCTCGGCCAGCGTATTGTTCACCAGGATCGAAAACACCGTCCGGCGTCCGTCGGTCCCCGTCGCATAGCCCGAAAGGGAATTCACGCCGGTCAGCGACCCGGTCTTGGCCTGCACGAAGTTCGCGCGCGGATCGTCGCGAAAACGGTTGGCAAGCGTCCCGTCCTCGTTGCCGATCGGCAGTAGATCCGCCCACAACGCCGCCTGCGGCGAGCGCTGCATGTAGTCGAGCAGCTTCACCAGCGCCAGCGGCGTCACCAGGTTCAACCGCGAGAGCCCCGAGCCGTCCTCCAGGCGCACTTCGCGCTCCGGCACGCCAATCTCGGCGAGAAACGCCTTCATCTCCTCCAGGCCCGCTTCGCGGCTGCCGATGTTGCGCCGCGCCCGGCCCACCTCCCGCAGCACGATCTCGGCGTGCAGGTTCTGGCTGACTTTGTTGACGACCTTCAGCGTCTCGGCGAGCGGCGGCGAGACGCGAAACGCCAGTACCTCGCCGCGCGGCGCCCACGGCTCCTCGGCGTGCCTCAGGTCGGCCGCCTCGTAGGGCCACCGATGCCGCGCCACGGCATCGCCCGTCACCGTCACCCCGCGCCGCAGCAACGCCTCCCGCAGCGCGAATGCCGCGAAGCGCGCCGGATCGTCGACCGCGGCGATCTGCGACATCCCCGCGCCGCCCCGGCGAATCCCGCCCCAGAACAACAACTGCCGCGAGCCGGCGGGGCGATCGAAGCGGACCCGCGCGCCCGCTCCGTCGATCGTGACGACGCGGTTTTCCACGGCGAAGTAGTCGAGCGGCGGCGCGAAGCGAACCGTGGCGCGGTCGCCGGCGGCCTCGCCCGGCCGCAGCGAGACGGTCTGCGTGTTGTCGTTGAAGACCAGCGCGCTGACCGGGGCGCCGTACTCGTGGAGCGCGTCGTCCTGCGCCCAGCCCGGCGGATACGGCTCCCAGACGTAATGGGAATCGTCGCCGACGACATCGCCCTCCACGCGGCGCAGGCCCCGGCGCACAAGCTGATCGGCGAGGTCGTCGATGGAGGCCATGGCGTCGCCGTTCTGCGGCCCCTTCCGGTAGGGGAGCGCCCGCGCCGACATGGTCGGGTCACCCGCCCCGGTCAAGCGCAGCTCGCCGCGGAGGACGCCGTCGCCGCCGGGGGCCGCATCGGCGAGCACGCGCGTGATGAAGCGATGCTCCGGGCCGAGTCGCATCAGCGCCAGCGCGGTCGAGAACAGCTTGACGTTCGACGCCGGCACGAAATAGCCGCGCGAGTTGCGCCGCATCACCACGTCGCCCGAATCCAGCCGCACGGCGCGCAGGCCCCAATGTCCCCGCGCCACCGCCGGAGTCGACGCCGCGATCGCGCGCATGCGCTCCTCGATGGCAGCCGCGGCGCGCGCTTCGACAAGCCACCGCGCCACCGTGAAGCGGTTCTTCGCGTCGGGCCAGGCGGCGGCCGGGAAGGGACCGGTCAGTGCCGCCGCCTCGCACGCCGCCAGTCGCGTCTCCGCCACGCAGCCTGTGCGCGCCAGCGGCGCCGGGAGCATCGCCATAATGCGCCTGGCGTCGACCTCCGGCCGCGACGCCAGGTACGAAACCGCCTGCATCAGCTCGGTGACGGCGAGACCTCCCAGCCGTAGGGCGAGCGCCGCCGGAACCGAGGCTCCCGCGGCACTAGTATAAGCAAGAGTGATTATGTCCGGCCTCGGATTTGCGGAACCGTTGACGATCGCGGCTGGCAGCGGGTCACGAAAGTCCTTTGGCAAGTATAAGGTAACCGGAATTCGCATCCCGAACTGGGTCTGAAGACTGAGATGTTCCACGTGGAACATTCGGCTCTCGGAGGCGCCGTGCGAATGGGCGGCCACCGCCGGCAGCGGATCGGGCACATACAGGTGCTCGCGCAACTCGGCTGCTCGATCCAGCACGAGAAGACAGAGCAAAAGACCTGTCACAAGGCGATTGTACCCTGGGACCCGAAACCGCCCCAACGCCGGGCGCGTACTGTTAATAACATTCCCGGTTCGGGCTGCGACCAGCCGGGAGTATAATTGGAGTCGGAGAGATCTGGGCCGAGGAGGGCAATATGCGCCGGTTGAGGAACACGGGACTGGCACTGGCGATCGCGCTGGCCGTTGCGGGAACGGGATTCGCGAAGGACAAGAAGAAGGACCCCGACGAGATCGGCAACCGCGACGTCGGCAAGGGCGTGAACTTCTACTCGCTCGAGAAGGAGATCGCGCTCGGCAAGCAACTCGCCCAGGAAATCGAGCGCCAGGCGAAGATCGTCGACGACCCGATTATCGCCGAGTACGTCAACCGCGTCGGTCAGAACATCGTGCGCAACTCCGACGTGAAGGTGCCGGTAACCATCAAGGTGATCGACGCCGAGGAGATCAACGCCTTCGCCCTGCCCGGCGGATTCTTCTTCGTCAACACCGGACTGATTCTGCGCGCGGAGAATGAATCGGAGCTCGCGGGCGTGATGTCGCACGAGCTGGCGCACATCGCGGCGCGCCACGGCACGCGGCAGGCGACCAAGGGCACCATCGCCAACCTGGCGACGATTCCGCTGATCTTCATGGGCGGATGGGGCGGCTTCGGCGCGCGGCAGGCGGCCAGCGTGCTGATCCCGGTCGGATTCCTGAAGTTTTCGCGCGGCATGGAGTCGGAGGCCGATTTGCTCGGCTTGCAGTACATGTACAAGGCCGGCTACGATCCCACCGGCTTCGTCGATTTCTTCGAGAAGCTGCTCTCCGACGAAAAGCGCAAGCCCGGGACGCTCTCGAAGATCTTCGCATCGCATCCGCCGACGGACTCGCGCATCGAGAACAGCCAGAAGAACATCGAGACGATTCTCAAGGAGAAGCCCGAGTACGTGGTGACCACGTCGGAGTTCAACGACGTGAAACTGCGGCTGGCCTCGCTGACCAATCGCCGCAAGGGCGAGGAGAAGGATCCCGCCAAGCCGACGCTGCGGCGCACCGGCTCCGGCAAGATCGAAGGCGAGGGCGACGACAAGAAGAAGACCGACGACGAGGAAGAGCGCCCGACGCTCAAGCGCCGTCCCTA
>CAZEVY010000128.1:0-13766 GCA_964515555.1 uncultured Solibacteraceae bacterium
TGATGTCGGAGGGCATCAGGTCCGGCGTGAACTGGATGCGCTTGAAGAGAAGACCCAGCGCCTGCGCGATGGTGCGGACCATGAGCGTCTTGGCCGTGCCGGGAAGTCCGGTGATGAGGCAGTGACCGCCCACAAACAGCGCGATCATGATCTGCTCGAGCACCTCTTCCTGGCCGACGATGACGCGGCGCACCTGTTCGACGATCTTGTCGTCAATCTGCTGGAAGCGTTCCACCTTGCCTTGCAGCTCGGAGGCGTCCGTTCCCAGGCCTTGGAGAGTGGTCATTTCTTGGGATTCTCTTTCTTTTCTTTTTCCGATGCGAGCTGCAACAGCAGCTTTTGCGCCGGGCGATACCCCGGCGCGGCCTCGAGAGCCAACAAAAGATGCTCTTCCGCCTCGGAGGGGCGGCGCGAGGACATCAAGGCTCGCGCGAGATTGAAGTGCGACGCGGCCGGGTCGACGGGCTTCGAGGCGACCACGGCGCGATACTCGCGGACGGCGCCGGCGACGTTGCCGGCCTCCATCCACAGATCGCCGAGACGGCGGTGCAGCTCCTCATCCTTCACAGGATAGATGTAATTCAGGCGGTCGAGCGCGGCCGCGGCGGACTTGCGGTCGCCGGTCTCTTCGTAGAGCGTGGCGGCCTTCTTGATGGTCCAGGGCGCTTTGCCGCCGAGCTTCAGGTAGCGCTCCAGCTCGGCGATTGCGGCCTTCTTGTCGCCCTTCTCGGCGTAGGCGTCGGCGAGGAATTCGTAGACGCTGCCCGGCTCGACGTACTCGGGATAGAGATCGCGGATGGCGCGGCCTTCCTTAATGACGTCGTCCCATTTTTTCTCTTTGGCGAATCCGGCGAGGACCCGGATGCGCTTGGCCCACTCGTCGTAGCCGGCGACCATCCTGCCGATCTCGGCGTCGATGGCGGCCAGGAACTGTTTGTCGAACTCCTCGGGCTTCATGCCGAGGTGCTCCTCGACCACGCGCGGCGTCGGCATTCCCCTGCCGAAGGAGTGCATCATCGCCAGCAGGGTGTCGAATCCCCATTTCTTTTCGATGAAATCGCAGATGCGGCCCGCCTGGAAATACGACACGCCGACCTGCGCCGGGTAGCTCGGGCGGATGAAGCCGCGGTCGAGCTGGGCGATGGGCAGGAGCTTCTTCTCCTTGATGGCGCGCAGAACGTCGGGCGAGATGCGGTCGCCCCACTCGGGCGAGACGGCGGTCTCCTCGTGCACGGCAAGGCCCTCGGTGAACCAGCGGGGGACGCGGTGACTGGTCGCGGTGAGAACGAAGACGTGGCTGAGCTCGTGCCACAGGGTGCTGGCCCAGTGGAAGTGTCCCGGCTTGCGCGCCGACGGGCTGTCCATGGCGACCGAGTATCCGAAGGTCACCCCGAGCGCGCCCAGTCCGGGCAGCGCCATGGTGCGCACGGCGAAATCGTCGTGATCGGGGAAGACTTCCAGTTGCACGGGGCGCGTCAACTTGAATTTGTATTTCTTCTCGAAGGTGTCGATGGCGCGCCGCAGCTCGGGTCCCATGTAGAGGTTCAGCAGCTCGGCCTCGGACTTGTGGAGCTTCAGCACCGTGCGATCGGCGGTGATCACCTGGAAATTGCGGTAGCTGTCGAGGAGCTTCAGTGTGTTGGCGGTGGGAGCGTCGCGGTGGCCGTTCTCGAAGGCGTGTTCGAGGTACTCGCGCGCCTCCTTCTCCTCGCCGAGCCGCATGAGGTTGATGCCGAGCTCGGAGTGCGCCGGGTAGTAATCGGGCAGCAGCGCGATGGCCTTGCGGTAGAGCTGGATGGCCTCCTCGTAGCGCCGGTTGATGACGAACAGGCGCGCCGCGATGGTGTAGCCTTCGCCGTAAACCGGATTGACCTTGAGCGCGCGATCCATCCAGGGCGAATCTTTCTTTTCGTTGAGCCAATCGACGGTGGCGAGAATCGCCATGGCGCCGAGGGCGTCCGGGGATATCTTCAGCGCGAGATTGGCTTCCTCGACGGCCTTCTCGCGATCGCCCTCCTCGACCATGAGGCGCGCAAGCAGCTCGCGGGCTTCGTAGAGTTTGGGGTCGGCGTCGAGCGCCTTGCGGGCGAGCTCGATGGCGCGTCGCTCGAAATCGTCGGAGGCGACCAGAGCCATGCCGTAGAGCGCCTGGGCGTTCTTCTCGTCGAGCTCGAGGGCGGCGGCGAATTCCTTGAGGGCTTCGTTCTTGGTGGCGCGCTCGAGGAACAGGCGCCCCCAGCGGACTCGGTAGTGCGCGTTTTTCGGATTCTGCGCGACGGCGGCGCGGAACTGGTCGCTGGCGGGCTGATACTGGGCCAGTCCCCAAAGGCCTTCGGCGCGGAGGTAGGGATCGCGCGAGAGGGCGAGTTGTTCGAAGCAGCCGGCGGCTTCCCGGAGGCGGCCGTATTTGCGGTGGCCGAGGCACTGGTCGGGCGACTGCGCGAAGGCGGAGAGGGCCAGGAGCGCCAGGGGGAGCTTCACTTGTCGATCTCCTCCTGAACGCGCGCCAACTCCAGCAGCAGCTCGGAAAGCTGTTTCTTATACAACTCCGGCGGCATGGCGGCCTTCTCGTACTTCAGCCTGTCAATGCCCTGTTCGAGCTCTTCCTTTCGGTCGAGCAGCTTGCGCTTGGCGGGGTCGGCGGCGGCCTTCTGTGCGGCGCCGAGGCGCAGCAGGGCGAAGCGTCCGGCGATAAGGCCCTGCCCGTTCTCGACCGAGGGCGCGCGCACCGGCTCGCCTTTGCCGGTGTCTTCGATGACGGCATGCTCGGTGGCCAGGCGCTTCTGGGAATCATAGTAGCGCGCGGTGCGGGAGTCGGCGAAGCGGAAGGCTTCGAGCGCGGTGACGACTTCGTTCTTGTCGGTGTCCGACGAGGCGTCGCGCAGCGCCTCCACCCAGTAGCGCGCGAACACCGAGGCGTTCTTCTCCGAGCCGCTGCGCGTGGCGGCGATCACGGCGCGGCTCTCCTTCTGAAGCGCGGCCACGGCGCCGCCGCCCGAGCTCGTCATGACGGCGACCATCTGGCGGGCGGCCGGCACGCGGTCCATCAGCGAGGCCAGCTCGGCGGCGGCGATATCGGGTCCGACCAGGTTCAGCTTGTATTCGATGCCGTCGTGCGAGCCGTGGCCGATCAGCATGACGACCAGCGCATCCTCGCGGCGCGCCTTCTTGGCGATGTCGTCCAGCGCCGCGCGGAGGCGGTCGCGCGTGGCCTCGGGGCCGTGCAGGGTGACGACGTTGGCCTCCGGCGATCGCACCAGCTTGTCGATTTCCCGGGCGAGCGTGGCGAAGCGCTGTTCGTAGTCGGGTTCGCCGCCGAGGCCGGCGACCGTGAGGTAATGGGTCGCGGCGGAAGCGGGAATCGTCAGGGCCAACAGGACGGCTGCGGCCCTCATACCGCTCCCCACCTCCGGCGGAGGAGCCATTCGGAGCTGCGCAGCGCCAGCGCGATCAGGAACACGATCGGCATGTTCCACAGCTCCTTGGTCTCACGAATCGTGATGCCGGCCTCGGAGTAGCCGATCTCCTCGGGCAGCTTGGCGGTGTCGGCCGCGCGCCAGTAGCGGCCGCCGGTCTCGGCCGACAGCTTCTCGAGCAGCTCGCGATTCTGCTCGGTGTGGAAGCGCTCGGCGACGCCGTCCTCGCGCTGGAAGGTGAGCACATCGCGGACAGGCTCCTCCTCGCCACGCCGCGCCATGGTCTCGACTACATACGACCCCGGCTTCTCCGCCATCCAGGTGGCCGAGAACGACCCGGGATTATTCGCGTCGGGCGACAGCTCAACGTTGGCCGCGACGCCCCCCGGTCCCATCACGTGCGCCTCGACGCGGGCGTCGGCCATCGGAAGGTAATTGGGATCGCGCACTTCGGCGTTGATCGTGACGCGGCCGTCATCGTGCAGGACCGTGCGCGGCGTCGACGACACCAGCCGGCCCGGCGTCTCGGCGACCAGCCACCGCAGCATCTGCTGCCAGAAGACCTCGTGAGTGGTGTCCTTGAGATCCTGGAGCATCTGCCAGCGCCAGGTTCCCGCCGAGGCCAGGACCGCGGTCCGCCCGCGTCCGTAATTCTGTGTGACGAGCAGGGGCAGCTTTCCCTTCCCCGCCACAGTCATCTCGGCGAGCGTCACCGCGCCCGGCTTGGGTGCGCCCACCGCCTGGTAGTTCGCCATGTAGGGCAGCTTGCGCCAGCGCGCATCGTTTTGGACGGGGTCTTCGACGAGGCGGCAAAGCAGGCTTTCGCGGCCGGCCGGCGTCAGCTCGGCGGTGGCCGGGTCGCGCTGGAAGGTGTTCTTCGACGCGGGCAGCGCGACCGGCAGAAGCTCCGCGAGCGAGGAGGCGCCCCAGCCGCCGTCCGAAAGCGTCGTGCGTCCGGCGAGCCACAGCACGCCGCCGCCGCGCCGGTCGACGAAATTCTTGAGCAGCTCCTGCTGCGCCGGGGTGAAGTAGCTCAGCTCCACCGTGCCGAGGATGATCGCCTGGAACTTGTACAGCTCGTCGACCGTCGCCGGGAATCCCTGCTCCAGCTCCTTGGGACTTTCGAGCGGACCCTGCCGGTAGACCTTGTTCTGCGTGGTGCGCAGCATCGTGATGAGGTTGACGGAGCGGTCATCCTGAGCCGCGCGGCGGATGAACTTAAACTCCCAGCGCGGCTCCCCTTCTATATAGAGGATGCGCGGCTTGGAGCCGACCACGTTGACGAGGCGGTTGACGGCGTTGTTATCGCCGTTCTCCTCCCCGTCCAGCCGGTCGATGGAGACACGGAACTGCTTGGCGCCCGCCGTGCCCGCGTTGAACAGCACGCTCTCGGACTGCTGCGATTCGCCGGAGAGCGTGATCTCGCGCGACGCCAGGAGCTTGGATCCCTCGCGGACGTTCAGCTTCGCCTTGCGCTTCTCGTAGCCGCGCTGCTGGAAGGTGACCTGCGCCAGCAAGCGCGAATCGGGGAGCGCGCGCGGGGTGAGGAGCACGTCGCTGATTTCGATATCGCGGTCGTGTTTCTCCTTGCCGAAGCCGATGGTGTGGACGGGAATGCGCCGGCTGCGGATGGCGGTGATAGTCTCGCGGTCGATGCCGCCCGAATTGTCGCCGCCGTCGGAGAGAAGCACCACGGCGCCGATGGGCAGACTGGCCGATTCGGCCACCGCCTGCTTCAAGGCGTCGCCGATGTGGGTGGCCGCGCCGGAGGCCGTCAGTTGATCGGGTTTCTCGATGCGCTCCAGCACGTCCGACATGCGATAGAGGCGCACCTGGAACTTCTTGCGCAGGCCTTCGATCGCGGGGCTCGCGAGCACCTTGCGGGCGGCCTCGCTGCGCGTGGAGCCGGCGTCGTCGATGGCCATCGAGGTGGAATCGTCGACCACCACGGCGACCACGTTCTGCTGCGGCTTGAGCGCACTCACGCGAATCGCCGGCTGCCAGAGCAGCGTCAGCACCAGAGCGATCAGCGCGCTTTCGAGCGCCCAGATGCCCGCCAGGCGCCAGCCGCGCAATCGCGCCTCTGCCCTGCTGCGCCGCCTCCACAGCACGAATGCGAGAGCTCCGGCGGCGGCGGCGATGGTCACCGCCAGCAGCCACGGCGCCCAGCCGCCAAGCAGGACGAATTCGCCCTTGGTAAAGACGACCTGGGGATGACCGAAGAGAAGCTCAAACATTGCGGGCCTAGTGTGTCATCGAGTACACGATATAGTTGATCGCGATGCGGTAGGCGAGGGACGCGTAGTGCTCCGGGTAACGCGGGTGGTCGGCCCACTCCCAAGCGTCGCCGAGATCCATGTTGTGACAGATGGCGACCATGATGCGGCCGCTGTCGTCGTAGATGGCGCGCCAGCGCGGCTCGAAGCCGTCGCGTTCGGAGATCGAGCCGGTGTACCAGTACTGGATGCCGGGCACCTGGAAGCGCTCGTCCAGGTCGTAGATCACGTGAAAGATCTGGTCCTTGTTCTCCAGGTCGACGATGGCGCGGTCCGGGAAGACCCGCCGGATGCCCTCGGCGAAAATCTCCCACTCGTAGGTGCCGTGAAAGTCGTCGACCATCAGGAACCCGCCGCGCAGCAGGTACTCCCGCAGCTTGGCGGCGTCCTGATCGCTCAGTCCCCAGCGGCCCACTTCGACGGCGTAGATCCACGGCCAATTGTAGATGTCGTCGTCGTCCAGGCCGACGACCTGCTCCACCGAGCGGGTGTGCACGCGGCTCAACCGGCGGAGTCCCTGCACGAACTGGCGGTCGGCCTTGGCGTAGTCGGTCGACCAGCTTCCGTAGCCCTGCATGAAGCGCGAGCCGCGCCAGGATCGGTAGCGCAGGCGGGCGAAGACGAATTCGGTCTTTTCGTTGCCGTCGGCCGGGAAAACCACGGGGCTTTCGGCCTCCTCGAAGAATTCGCGAAAAGGCCGCTGGGCGAGCAGACCCGACACGCCGGCGGCGGAGACCAGAATGGTCGCCAGTAGTGCCTTATGACGCATCGTTTTGGGAGGCCCTGTTGCCTCTTACTCTAACATACGGCTTCGCGAACTCCGCCGCGCGCGCCGATACCTTGTTAGACGGAGAAGAGAGCGATTCGACGTACAATTTCCCCATGACTTGTTGCGACGATCTCAGCCGCATGGTCGACCTTGACCTGGTGCGCGTGACCCCCATCGGCAAGATCAGCGGACGCATTGTGACCGAGATCGACACCGAGTACTTTTTCGTCTCCGGCGAGGGGCGGCCGACTTACGTCGGGATGAACTACTGCCCCTTCTGCGGGCGCGTGATCTCGCGCGGATTGTGGAACCTGGAGAAGAAGAAGCAGTGACCACGGCGGTCCTGTTACTGGCGCTCGCCGCCGGGCCGGCCAACCTGAAGCTCGCCGATCTCGACGGACAGCCGCGGAGTCTCGATCAGTACCGGGGCCGTGTCGTGATCCTCAACTTCTGGGCGACCTGGTGCGTGCCCTGCCGCGAAGAGATGCCGCTGTTACAGGAGCTCGCCGCGCGCTACGAGGCGCAGGGCCTGACGGTGGTGGGCGCCTCGGCCGACGACGAATCGACGCGCGCGAACATTCGCCCGTTCATCGCCAGCCACGGCATCACGTTTCCCATCTGGACGGGGGCGACCACCGCCGACATGATGCGCCTCGATCTCGGCGAGTCGCTTCCGGCGACCGCAGTGATCGACCGCGACGGGCGCATCGTGGGCCGCCTTTTCGGCAAGGTGGAGCGGCGCGACCTGGAGCATCGCATTCGGCACGCGCTGGGACTGGCGGTGGGCCGGGCGCCGGCTCCGGTGAGCGGCAAGCGGGAGGAGCATCACGAAGAGGAATCGCATCATCACGGCGGCGTGGGAATCGAAGGCGCGTCGACGGTGCCGAGTTGACCTACTTGACCCGGGGAGGGCCGCGCCGTGAGCGGGGCAGAAGACAGTAAGACGAAATGGACGTTCAGCCAGCGCTACATCGACGGCGTCATCCGGCGCGCCGGACTGCGCAGCACGCTGACGTACCGGATCACGCCGCGTGTGCAGGCGGGCGTCGAGGTGAATCCGCGGTCGGAGAAGGACGGCGGCAAGGTGGGACCGCTGTTCAACTGGCTGGCCGTGCCCGAGACGCTGCGGAGACCGGCGGTGATCGTGGGGACGAGTTCGGACCGCATCGGCACGCCCTCGGGCCAGGCCTTTTACGCGACGGCCAGCAAGAACCTGAAGCGCGAGACCAAGCTGCCGATCGCGCCCTACGGCGGGGTCGTGTACGGGACGCATGAGGATCGGCTGCGCCCGATCGGGGGGTTGAACGTGGGATTCACCGAGCAGGTGACGTCGCTGGTGATCTTCGACGGCGTGCACGTGCATCCGCTGTTGAACTTCGGATGGCGGCAGCACATGTTCTCGTTCGTACTGATCCGGGGCCGGCATCCGGGAGTGAGCTACAGCGTGGCGTTCTGAGCCTCGACGCCTGATGCTCCATGCATCACCTGGTGATGATAATAGCGTCACAGTGCTACCCTCAAGGAGTGAGAACCACTATCTCGGTGCCCGATCCCCTCTTGGCCAACGCCAAACGCCGCGCCGCCGAGCGGGGCGTGACCTTGAGCCGCGTCGTGGTAGACGCGCTCCGCAGCCATCTGGCGGGAGCGCCGGCCCGGCCGCGGCAGTTCCATCTGCTTACCGTTCGCGGCAAGCTGGCCGACGCTCGCCTGGACCTGGATCGCACGTCGGCCCTGGTGACGGCGCACGATGAAGCGGCCTACCGGCGGCGATAGCGGCCGATGCAGCTTCCGGATGTGAATGTCCTGGTTTACGCTCATCGGCAGGAATCGCCGGGCCACCGGCGTTACGCCGATTGGCTGACCGCCCTCGCCACAGGCTCCGAGCCCTTCGCGCTCTCCGAACTGGTTCTGCACGGCTTCGTGCGAGTCGTGACCAATCCACGCATCTTCGCTCCCCCTTCCACGGTGCGCCAGGCGTTTCAGTTCATCGAGCAGTTGCTTGGACGGCCGAACTGCACACTGATTCGCCCCGGACCGGCACATTGGGGGATCTTCCGCGAGCTTTGCGACAGAGGCAACGTCCGGGACAAGCTGTCGGCGGACGCCGTCCACGCAGCCCTGGCGATCGAAAGCGGCTGCGAGTGGGTCACCGCCGACACCGATTTCGCGCGCTTCGCGCCGCCGCTGCGGTGGCGCCACCTATAGGACACCGGAACGGTCCGTCCAACAGCCGGCCCTCCGGTGCTAGCCTGCGATTAGAGTGGCTGCATCGGGCGTCGACCTGCTTCGCGAAGGCTTCACCAAATGGACGGCGGACTTCGACTACGTCCGCGAGCTCTTCTGCCAGATGCTCGACGCCGAGGGAGACGCCGAGCTGGCTGGGTTCCTGCGATCCTGCTTCGACCAGGGCGAGCCCGCGGCCGGGCCGCTCACCGTGCGCCACTGCCAGGCGCTCTCGATCGTCTTTCAGCTTCTGAACATCGTCGAGGAGAACACCGCCAACCAGGTGCGCCGGCGGTCGGAGGACCCGCGGCGGCGCGAAAGCGAACCGGGCTTCTGGCTCTACAACCTCGCCGACCTCGGCCGGCGCGGCCACGCCGAATCCGATCTGCGCCGCGCCATGGAGCGCGTCTCGGTGGAGCCGGTGCTGACGGCGCACCCCACCGAGGCCAAGCGCGCCACCGTCCTCGAACACCACCGCACCATCTACCTCATGCTGGTGGAGCGCGAGAGCCGCAACTTCACCGACGTCGAGATGGCGATCTTCGAGTCGCGCCTCAAGGCCGCGCTCGAGCGCCTATGGCGGACCGGCGAAATCTTCCTCGAGCAGCCCGACGTCGAGAGCGAAGTCCGCAACACGCTGCACTATCTCCGCTGGGTGTTTCCCGACGTGGTCGAGCTGGTGGACCTGCGCCTGCAACACGCCTGGCGCGCGACCTTCGGCAGCGAGGCGCCGCCGCTGCCGCGGCTGGCGTTCGGAAGCTGGGTCGGCGGCGATCGCGACGGTCACCCCTTCGTCACCCCCGAAGTCACCGCCCGCACGCTGGAGTTGCTGCGCGAGGGCGCGTTGGCGGTGCTCCAGGGCCGCCTCAAACAACTGGCCGCGCGGCTCAGCCTGGCCGAGTCCGTGCAGCCCGCGCCGGCGTCGCTTCGCGAGCGAATCCGCGACGTCGCCTCCCGGCTGGGCGATGCCGCGCGCACCGCGCTCGACCGCAACCCCGGCGAGCCCTGGCGGCAGATGGTG
The DNA here is from genome assembly GCA_964515555.1 of uncultured Solibacteraceae bacterium. GTDB lineage: Bacteria > Acidobacteriota > Terriglobia > Bryobacterales > Bryobacteraceae > CAZEVY01. Next base: position 9,706 of record CAZEVY010000128.1, read on the forward strand.
AATCTGATGCTCCTTCGACTGGAGCGCGCCGAAGGGCTGGCCTCCCGCGCCGGAGGCTACACGGCGCCCGGCGAGCTGATCGGCGACCTGGAAGTGCTGGAAGAGTCGCTGCGCGGGGCCGGCGCGCGGCACGTTGCCGACATGGACATCCGCCCCCTGGCGGCGCAGGTGCGCGTGTTCGGCTTCCACCTGGCTACGCTCGACATCCGGCAGAACAGCGCCTATCACGATCGCGCCATCGCCGGTTTGTTGCGGGCCGCGGGCGCCGCACGCATCGACTATCCGAACTGGAGCGAGAAAGAAAAGCTCGATTTCCTCGATCGTGAACTGCGCACGGCGCGGCCGTTCACCGGCCCGCACATGACGCTCGACGACGAGGCGGAGCACGTGGTCTCTCTGTTTCGCACGCTGCGCGCGCACCTGAAACGCCACGGCGCCGAGGGCGTCGGGCCGTTGATCGTCAGCATGACGCGCGGCCTCGCCGACCTGCTCGGCGTCTACCTGCTGGCGCGTGAAGGCGGGTTGATGGTGGAGGCGCCCGGCGGCCTGGCCTGCGAGCTGCCCGTGGTTCCGCTGTTTGAGACCATCCACGACCTGGAGCGTAGCGCGGCCATCACCGAGGCGTTCCTCGCGCATCCCATCACGGCCCGCACCCTCGACCACCTGCAACACCGCGACGGCCAGGGGGAGCGCGAGTTGCTCGTCATGCTCGGCTACAGCGACAGCAACAAGGACGGCGGCATTCTCGCCAGCCACTGGGCTTTGCATGACGCCGAGCGGCGGCTGCCGAGGCTGGCCCGAGAGGGCGGCGCGCGGCTCTCGTTCTTTCACGGGCGCGGCGGCTCGATCGGACGCGGCGCGGGGCCGACGCACGTGTTCCTCGACGCGCTGCCCGACGGGTCTCTCAGCGGGCGCATGCGCGTCACCGAGCAGGGCGAAGTGATCGCGCAGAAGTACGCCAACCGGGTCACGGCGGCGTTTCACCTGGAGCGGCTGCTGGCGGGCGTGACGCGCACGTCGCTGCTGCACGAATCGGGAGAGTCGCCGCCGCGCGCCTCGGAGCCGGTGTGGGCGGCCATCGTCGACCGGAGTTTCGAGGCCTACCGGCGCCTGGTGGATGCGCCCGGCTTCATCACCTTCTTCCGCCAGGCGACGCCGATCGACGCCATCGAGCGCACGCGCATCGGCTCGCGTCCGTCGCGGCGCACCGGGACGGGGACCATCGAGGATCTGCGCGCGATTCCGTGGGTGTTCAGTTGGAGCCAGGCGCGGTTTCACCTTTCGGGCTGGTACGGCGTGGGCACGGCGCTCGACTGGCGGCGCCGCGAGCGGCCCTCGGAGTGGAAGGCGCTGCGCGAGGAGGTCCGCGACTGGCCGTTTCTCTCGTACCTGTTCCACAACGTGGAGGCCAGCCTGCTGATGGCGCACACGGGAATCATGGAGCTCTACGCCTCGCTGGTGGGCGACGCGGAACTGCGCCGCGCGGTGCTGGCGGCGATTCTCGACGAGTACCGGCTGGCCGACGACGTCATCAACGACCTGTTCGGCGGCGCGGCCGAGGATCGCCGCCCGCGGCTGGCGCTCGCGATTCAGTTGCGGGCGCGCGCGCTACGCAAGCTGCACGAGGAGCAGGTGCGGCTGCTGGCGGCGTGGCGCGCGGATCCACGCGAGGACGTCCTGCAGGCGCTGCTGCTGACGATCAACGCCATCGCGCTGGGTCAGAAGACCACCGGGTAGCTTCGCGCCGCGTTCGCGCTTCGCTGATGTACCATTCAAAAATGCCCAAACGGATCGAGTCCCGGCCTTTGCGCCTGATCATAACCGCCATCCTAGGAACCGCCGGCCTCGGCGCGCAGGTCGTGCGGACAGTCACTTTTGAGAACCCCGGCGTTGCGCCGAGAGCCTTCGCCAACGTCATCCCGGGGGGACCCTTCGGACCTGCCTATTCGCTTTCCGGAGCTACCTTCGGGGGCGGCGTGATCCTCAATGAATCGGTCTTCCTGAACGCGGCGACCACCAAGCTCTACTTCGCCGTCGAGTTCGCCGCCAACCTCTACTGCACCACCGACCGCGAAGCCCTCCAGGGCGGATCGACCCTACCCGGCACGATCACGGCCACCTTCGCCAGCGCGCAAAGTTTCCTGCGCTTCGACATCGTGAACGGCGCCGCCGCCGCGACGTTCACCGTCACCGCGTTTGACGCGGCGCGCGCCGCGGTGGCCACGTCGTCGATCGCGCTGGCGGCTCGCGACGCGTCGGGCGCCACAGGAACCCTCACTGTCAGCGGACCGGACATCCGCAGCATTACCATCACCTCCAACCAGCAGCGGGGCGCGATCAGCTTCGCCATCGACACGCTGACCTTTATGGCCGCGACCAATCCGGTGACGGCGTCGGCGCGTGTCATCGCGGACTCCATCACGGGTTACTCGGGAACGCAGGGACGAAACGGTTGGTCGTACGGAACCTACCAGAACGCACCCGGCACATCCTTCACGGAGTTTGCGATTCACAAGCAGGGCTGCGGCGAAAACGACGAGCTGCAGCTGATGGGATTCGTGTGGTGCCCCCAGCCGTTCGATTACCTGGCGTTATGGCATAGCGGAGGTCATCCCACCGGGCCCTGGGCCGTGCGGCGATGGAGAAGCAGCGTCACCGCCAACCTGCTGATTATCGGAAAGCTGGCGAAGGCGAACATCGGCGGGGGAGATGGAGTGGTGGGGCGCATCCTGGTCGACGGCCGGGAGGTGTACAGCCGCGCGGTCGCGGGAACCGACGCCGACGGGGCCGACTATTCGGTTTCCGTAGCCGTAACCACCGGGTCTTTCGTCGACTTCGCGCTCGACTCGGGTACCAACCCAAGAAGCGATTGGGGCACGTTCACCGCCGTCATCTTCACCGTGCCGGGGCCGCCCACCCTGTTCTCGGCGGTTTCCGGCGACAGGCAGAGCGTGGCTGCGGGCGCGGTCGCGGCAGCGCCCGCCGTCGTTCAGGTGACGGACGCCGACAGGAATCCCGTGGCCGGCGTACCGGTCACGTTCACCGGGACCAACGCCACCGTGAGCCGCGCGACGGTGACGACCGGCGCCGACGGGCGCGCCTCGGTGCAGGTAACGGCCGGGAACGTCGTGGGGCCGGCGTCGGTGGCCGCCAGCGCTCAGGGATTGACGGCGATCGCGTTCACCTTCACGGTGACCGCCGGAGCGGGCAGCCCGGTCATTACCAACGTCGTCAACGGGGCGAGTTTTCTCACGGGGATCGCCTCGGGAGGATGGGTCACCATCGAGGGCCAGAATCTCGCGCGCAGCACGCGAACGTGGGCTGGCGCGGATTTCGTGAACGGCGCGCTACCGACGCGGCTCGACGGCGTGTCCGTGACGATCAACGGCCGGCCGGCCTACGTCTATTTCATCAGCGAGCGGCAGTTGAACGTGCTTCCGGCCGAGGATCCGGGTGTCGGCTCGGTTGCCGTGGTGGTGACGACGCCGGCGGGCACGAGTGCGCCGTTCGTGGCCGTGAAATCGGAAGTCTCGCCGGGGCTATTCCTGTTCGCCCCCCGTTACCCGGCGGCGGTGCATCCGAACGGCGTGTATGTGGGACCAATGGATCTGATCGCCGGTGCGGCGTTCGAGCCGGCGGCGCCGTTGGGAGTCATCCTGCTGTTCGGCACCGGATTCGGCGGTACGATGCCGCCGTATCCCGCGGGCATGGTGTTCAGCGGCGGGTTCCCGTTGGCGCAATCCGTGCGCGCCACGCTGGGCGATCAGCCGGCGCGCATCGAGTTCGCGGGCGCGATCTCACCCGGACTTTATCAGTTCAACCTCGTAGTCCCGGATCTGCCCGATGGAGAGTGGGCTCTCGTCTTGGAAGTCGGCAATGTACGGATTCAGCCTGGGCTGGTGATTACCGTCCGTCGACGATAGCGACCAGGACCGGCAAGGCTGGCGCTCGCGATTCAGTTGCGCTCGCAGCGCCAGCGGCACCGGGACCGGGCAGCGGGAGCGGCTACACTGAAGAAAGGCCCGGGTGGCGAAACCGGCAGACGCACAGGACTTAAAATC
>CAZEVY010000129.1:0-13700 GCA_964515555.1 uncultured Solibacteraceae bacterium
CAACCACCTAGTCAGGAAGCGGACATTAGTTCTGATAACATATATTATGTTAACTACTTCGATGACGTTCCACGTGGAACATCATCGCGGTCCACGATAGAATGGTCACATCTCCCCTGGAAAGGCAACCCCAGATTGACCCAATCGCCGAATAACGGCAACGGCTTACGCCCCGTTCACCTCCGCATGATCTACGACGTCGAGGGTTGGGCCTTCTCCCACAACGCCCGCGACCTCGCCCGCCACGCCCCCCGCGGTTTGCGTGGCGCCAGGGGCCCCCTGGCCGACGGCGACCGCAACGGCCATCCCGAAAAGGCGCTCGGCGACGATCCCGTCGACGTCCTCTACGTCATGCACACCGGGACCCGGCGGCCGCGCGAGGTTCACGCTGTCGCCGGGGCGCGAGGATGGCGGCCCGCGCTCGTCGGCGCCTGGAGCGCCGGCTGGCCTCTCTACTCCGAGTTGTTCGACGAGCGCTACCGCCAGGTCGACGTGCTGCTGGTCAACAGCCGCATCGCCTGGGACGCCGTGGGACGGCCCGAGCGCACCGTATACTGTCCGCTTGGCGTCAACCTCGACGTATTCCGTGTCGCACGGCCGATCGGCGAGCGGCGCCCCAAGGTCGTCTGGGTCGGCTCCGAATTTTGGCGCGAGGTGAAGGGCTACGACGACTACGTCGTTCCGCTCGGCGAGCGCCTCGCCGCGCTCGGCATCCCCGTCGAGTTCCTCCTGGTCGAGTCCCGCGACGGTCCTCGCCGCACGCACGCGCAAATGGCCGAGTGGTACAACGACGCCACCGTCCTCGTCTGCGCCGCCGAAACCGAGGGCACGCCCAACCCGGCGCTGGAGGCCGCCGCCTGCGGCTGCGTGGTGGTGACCACGCCGGTCGGCAACATGCCCGAGCTCATTCGCAACGGAGAGAACGGATTCCTGGTCGAGCGCAGCGTCGACCGGCTGCTCGAAGGCGTGCTCGCCGCCATCGCCGACTATCCGGCGTTGTCGCGACGTCTTCAGCACGACATCCGCGAATGGGGATGGGACCGCCGGGCGACCGTATTCTACGACGCCTGCCGCCTGGCCCTTCGGCGCCGCGACCTGCGCCTGGCCGGAATCACCGCAGGCGATCCCGCACGAACTCGATGACCGCGCGCGCGTTCTCGGCCCGGTCGCGGCCCAGGATCAGCCGGTAGACCTGCGACCGCCGGAACAGCCGGCGCGCCACCCTCAGCCGCGACGCGCCGACGCGCGCCTTCGACGCCAGCTCCACGGCGCTGCTCCGCACCACGAATTCCAGGCCCTGAAACAGCCCCAGTCCGATGACGCAATTCGCCAACATCGAGTGATACGACTCCATGGCGCCGCCCGGCTCGATGCGGCATTCCGCCGCCAGGCTCCGGTATCCCAGGAACACGATCCCCGGATCGGCCGAGGCCTTCACGCGCGGCGCGAGCCAGGCGTAGTTCAGCAGCAGCTTGGGACCGAACTCCATCCGCTGGATGACGCGCGTGTGCTCCGGGGGCACTTCCCCTTCCCCGCCCGGCAGCAGCCCCAGCCGCAGCGGAAAGGCGTGCACGCGGCCCTCGGCGTCGATGAACGGCGAATCGTCCGAGAGAAAGTCGAAGTCGGGACTCTTCAACAATTCCGCGGTGAGCGTGCTCTTTCCTCCGCCCATCGGCAGAATCGCGAGAATCGCTTTCCCGCCGCGCGCCAGGGCCATCGCGTGGATGCGGTGCATGCGGCGCGCATCCAGGAACTCGCCGATGCGCGACAGCAGAAACAGGTAGGTGGCCTCGTAGAGCAGGTCGGTCTCGAGCGACTGGATCCGAAATGTGGAGGCGCTGCGGTCGTACACCGCCAACGCGCGGCCGCTGTAGTCGATGAAGGTGGTGGCGCCTTCGGTCAGCGAGATGTTGCGCGGCGTGTAGACGGAAGCTCTGCGCGCCGGCGCGCCGCTATAGTCGGGCTGCCGGCGCGTGAGGACGATGCCCAGCATCGGCGCCACGGCGTCGCGGCGGAAGAACGCGAAGTCTTCACCGAGCATAGCGAGCGCGTCCTCGGCCGACTCGCCTCCGAGCGTGAAGCGGAAGCCGTAGACGTCGTAACAGGCGAGGCCGGGCAAAACACAGGATATCGTGGAGCGGAGCGTTTCGAGAGGATCGGAAACTGGCGGAAGCTAGTGGGAGTCGAACCCACCCGCGACACGGAGTGCCGCGCGCTGGTTTTGAAGACCAGGCCCAGCACCGGCCAAGACTAGCTTCCCGCGAAACCCGATTCTAACATCGGCGGCCGAGTTAGTGCCTGAATCTTGCGTTGGATTCAGGCGCTCCCGCGGGCGATGGTAGTGCGCCGACGGTGCATGCATTGGGGGGAGTTGGGAGCGCCCGGGCGATGTATGGCCGCGCGCGTGCTATGTTTGGCTGGAACCCTTGAAGGCGCTGGTCAAGAGCAAACGCGAGCCGGGACTGTGGCTCGAAGACGTTCCCGAGCCCACCATCGGCATCAACGACGTTCTGATCCGGGTGCGACGCGCCGGCATCTGCGGCACCGACCTCCACATCTACCACTGGGACGAGTGGGCGCAGCGCACCATTCCCGTCCCCATGGCGATCGGGCACGAGTTCGCCGGCGAGATCGTGGAGGTGGGATCGAACGTCAACGACTTCCACCCCGGCGACATTGTCAGCGGCGAGGGACACGTCGTCTGCGGGCGCTGCCGCAACTGCCTCGCCGGACGCCGTCACCTGTGCGCGCACACCATGGGCGTCGGCGTGAACCGCGCGGGCGCCTTCGCCGATTACATCGCCGTGCCGATGACCAACGTGTGGCGCCACAAGCCCGGCATGGACCTCGATATCGCCGCGATCTTCGACCCGTTCGGCAACGCCGTGCACACGGCGCTTTCGTTTCCGGTGCTCGGCGAGGACGTGCTGGTGACCGGCGCGGGACCGATCGGGGTGATGGCGGCGGCCGTGGCGCGGCACGCCGGCGCGCGGCACGTGGTGATCACCGACCGCAATCCGTACCGCCTCGAGCTGGCCCGGCGCATGGGCGTGACGCGCGCGGCCGACACGTCGTCGACGCCGCTCGCCGATGTGCAGCGCGAGCTGGGGATGCTCGAAGGCTTCGACGTCGGACTGGAGATGTCTGGGGCGGAGCCGGCGCTGCGCGAGATGATCGCCAACATGAGCCACGGCGCGAAGATCGCGCTGCTGGGGATTCCCGCGAAGGCGATGGCGATCGACTGGACGACCGTCGTATTCAACATGCTCACCATCAAGGGCATCTACGGGCGCGAGATGTACGAGACCTGGTACAAGATGACCGTGATGCTGGAATCGGGTCTCGACATCCGGCCGGTGATCACGCACCGCTTCCCGTGGAACCGCTTCGAGGAGGCGTTTCAGACAGTGGCGTCGGGCCAGTCGGGAAAAGTGATCATCGACTGGGAGGCCTGAGCCGCAATCCTCAGGAATCCGCGCGCAACGCGATCGCCGGGTCGACGACGGTCGCGCGCCGGGCGGGCGCATAGGTGGCCGCGCACGCCGCCGACGCAAGCGCCAGCGCGGTGGCCGCAAGCGTGTCCCAATCCACAGGCTCGACACCGAACAACAGCGCACTCATTGAGCGGGCGACAACAATCGCCCCCAGCGTTCCGATGGCGATTCCGTAGCCCGCGAGGCGCAGCCCGTCGGCGACGATCATCCGCTGAATGCTCGCGCCTTCCGCGCCCAGCGCCATGCGGACACCGATCTCGCCGGTTCGCCTCTCCACGTTGTAGGACATCACGCCATAGATGCCGAGCATCGCCAGCGCCAGGGCGACGGCGGAGAGCAGGCTCGCGACCCAGGCGCGAAAACGCGGATCGGTCACCGACTCGCCGGCGATCTGGTCCATCGTCCGAACCTTGGTGACCACCGCGAGCGCGCTCTCCTCGCGAATCGCCCGGCGGATGGCGGGCGCGAGGCTCTCCGGGTCGCCGTGCGCGCGCACAAGCAGCGTGGGGTCGTAAACGGGGAACTGCTTGTAGGAGTAATACGCCGCGGGCTGGACGTCTTTGTCGAACCCCGCCGCGCGAATGTCGCCGACGACGCCGACTATTTCGTGATACTCAACCTCGCCCCGTCGAACGGCACGCGTGCTCCCGAAGCGCTCTCTGCTGCCGAGCGTAAAGCGCTTGCCGATCGGATTCGCGCCGGCGAAATGCAATCGCGCCGCACGCTCGTTGACGACCACGACAATCCGGCTCTGCGCGTCGTCGGCCTCGCCCGGCAAGCGGCCGCTCTTGAGCCCGATGCCGAGCGTTTCGAAATACCCCGGCGTTACGGCGACCGGGACGATCTGCGGCGAGTCGGCGGCGCGCCGCACCTCGCTCCCCTCGATGGTGATCGGCTGCCGCGCGACGGGGCTTTCGAAGGGGACGGACGTGGCCGCGCCCGCTGTCCGAACGCCCGGCAGCACGGCGATTCGCGGCATGAGGCGCTCGAGGAACCGCGCGGCGCTGCCCCGTTCGCGGAGACCCGTGGCCGTCAGGTCCATGGTGACCGTCAGGAGTCTCCCGGTGCGAAAGCCCACCGGGACCTCGTACAGCTTCTGCATCGTCCGCAACAGGAGTCCGGCCGCGGCGACCAGCACAACGGCCAGCGCGACTTCGGCGACCACCAGCAGCGCGCGGATGCAGCGGCTCGCCGGCGGCTCGGTCTGGCCACGCGCGCTCCATTGCGCGGAATGCCCGAGCGCGAGCGGCGACATTCCACACGCGACCCCGCAAACGATCGCCGTGAGAACCGAGAAAGCGAGCACCGTCGCGTCGACTCGCGCGCCGGCAATCAGCGGCACGCGATCGGCGAGCAGGCGCGCGAGGGACGCCTGTCCCCAGACGGCGAGCGCCATGCCGGCAGCCGCTCCCACGCCGGCGAGCGCCAGGCTTTCGACGGCGAGCTGACGCGCGATGCGCCACCGCGTCGCGCCTAGAGCCATGCGGGTCTGCATCTCGCGGCGGCGGCCGGCGCCGCGCGCCAGCAGCAGGTTCGCCACGTTCGCGCACCCGATGAGGAGTACGCAGCCGACGGCGCCGAACATCGCGAACATGACCAGGCGATGCGATCCCACCAGGCTCTCGCGCAGCGCTTCCACCTTGACGGCGGCGACGCGCGCGGCCGAAGGATGCCGGTCCGATGTGCGGCGCGCGATCGCCGTCATCTCCGTGGCGGCGCGCTCGGGCGTCACCCCCGGCTTAAGCCGAGCGAACACGGTGTACCAGTTGCAGCAGCGCGCCGGTGCGTCGCGGGGAGGCATCGCGCCGCCTCCCCAGTCGCCGAGCGACAGCCAGAATCGCGCGCCTTGCGGGAACTCGAAGCCCTCCGGCATCACGCCGACGACGGTGAAGTTCCCTCCCCGAAAGGTGTCCACCACGATGGTGCGTCCGATTGCGCCCGCATCTCCGTGGAAGCGCTCCTGCCAGAAGGAATGGGAGAGGATGATGCTTCGCAGGCCCCTCTGCCGATCCTCCTCGCGCCCGAACACGCGCCCCAGCATCGGCGCGACGCCGAACACATGAAAGAAACCCGACGAGGCGTAGATTCCGTGGACGCGTTCATGGCCTTCCTTGCCGACGGCGTTGAAGGGCCACGGTTCGCCCGTCCAGTTCGGGAGCGCGCCGATGTACTCGAAGACGGTGCTCTCGGCCTCCCAATCGACGAAGTTCGCCGGAGTGACGCGCTCGCGGTCGCGACCCTTCGCGGGGTCGCTCTCCCACAAGGTGACGATGCGTTGTTCGGCGGGATAGGGCAGCGGCCGGAAAAACACGGCGCGGAGGACGCCGAACATCATCGTGGTGGCGCCGATCCCCACCGCAAGGGTACCCGCCGCCAGGGCCGCGAATCCGGGATTTCGCGCAAAGCTCCGAAATGCGCCCCGCAAATCCGCGCCGGACATGCTACGGCAGCCGCGTGGTCTGGTGCGCGACCAGCCGCCAGCCGGCGCCCTGCTTGGCCCAGACGTGCATCATCATGAGCTTGTGGTCGAATGGCTCGCCCTTGGTGGCCCCGTGCATGCGCACGTGCGAGTGCACCACGAAGGCCGCGCCCAGGTTGCGCACGGTCATCGACGAGTGTTCGATGCCGTTGTACTTCTGGGAGCCTTCGCGCAGCTTGGCGAGATACTGCGCCTTGGTCTCGACCAGTCCGGTGGAATGGGCGTAGACCAGGTCGTCGCCGAGGATCTTGTCGAGCGCCGCAAAGTCGCGCTTGACGACGGCGGCGGCCCAGTTCTTCTCGACCTTCTGAAGTTCGTCGTCGGCCGCGTGGCCGATGGTCAGGAACAACGCCGGCAGAGCGGCGATGGCGATGCGTCGAATCATGACCCTCATGATAGCGCCAGTCCAAGAAGTCCGGCGGCGGCGGCGCCCAGCACCACCCACACGGTCTCGAGGCGCGTGAAGGCGAGCAGAGCAAGACTCGCCAGCGCGATCGCCAGCGTGAAGGGTCCGGTCACGGCCTCGCGCGCCATCGGCAAGGTCGACGCGGCCAGGAGTCCCGCGGCCGCCAGCAGCACGGCGCGGACGACGCGTTGAAATCGCGGATGGTCCGCGCGGCCCCGCGCGATCCGCACCAGAGCCAGCGCGGCGAACGCCGGAGTCGCCATCGCCAGGTAGCCGGCGATCGCGCCCGGTACGCCGGCGACGAAGTAGCCGACGCTGACGACGTACAGCCCGACGGGACCAGGACCCATGCGCCCCACGGCGACGGCGGTGTTCAACTGACGGTCGGTGAGGACGCGGTGGCGGACGACGAGGTCGTCGCGGAGCACGGGCAGCGACGAGAGTCCGCTGAACGACGTCGCCGTCGCTTTGAGGAGCAGGAAGTACAAGAGGACAGCGCTCATGAAGGCTTGCGCGCCGGTAGCAACCATCCCACCGCCGCCGCCGCACCCAGCACCACCAGCGGCGGCGCGATCTGCCTCGCGGTCAGCAGCCCGGCCGCCGAAGCGATCGCCAGCGAGACGGGCCAGCCTGCGCGCGGCGCCTGGCCTCGCACCAGCAGCAGCACTCCCGCCGCCATCATGCCGGCGACCGCGGCGCTCATCGAAGAAAACGCCGCGGCGATCCAGGCGTTGTCCTTGCCGGTCTCGTAGGCGTGCGACAGCCACACCGCCAGCGCCGCCGAGGGAAGGCTGGCCGCAACCACGGCGACCGCGGCGCCGCGCCATCCTCTGAGAAACGATCCGGCGGCCGCGCAGAATGCGAGTACGTTCGTCCCCGGAGTCAGGCGGGCGATCGCGAAGGCCAGCGCATAGTGCGCCTCGTCGAGCGCGGCTTTCCTCTCGAGGAGGTCGCGATGGAGCGCCGCCATGGTGGGGTCGCCGCCGCCGAAGGTGAGATTTCCCGCGCGCAGAAACACGCCGCCGAGGGCGCGAATCGAAAGGCCCGGCATGGGAGCTACTGTATCATCGAGGTGTGCGCGGGAAGTGGTTCTGGTGGGCGGCCGGCGCGGCGCTTCTCGCGATCGCAGGAGCGGGCGGGGCGGCTCTCTATCGCGCGCGAACTGCGGCGAAACCGGCGGCGGCTTCGGCCCCAGTGCTGGCGGCGGGGCCGGGCGAGATTGTCCTGAGCGGGACCATCGAGGCCGCGCAGACCATCGACGTGCCCGTGCCGGTGGAAGGGACCATCGACGCGATCGACGTCGAGGTGGGCGACGAGGTGTTCGAGGGCCAACTGCTGGCGCGCATCAAGAGCACGTCGCTCGACGCCGATCGGGATCGCGCCAAGGAAGAGCTGGAGACCGCGCAAACCAAGGCGACGAATCTGGAAGGCGTGCTGATCGCTGCCCGGCTGGAGGCCTCGCGCGCGTCGGCGGACTCCACGCGCGCCCGCGGCGACTACGAGCGGGCGTCGTCGCTCGCCGAGAAGGAGCGGCTCCTGTTGCGCGAGGGCGCCACGCCGCGGCTCAAGGCCGACAAGGCGCAGAAGGACATGGAGGCCGCCCGCATCGAGTTCGACGCCCTGCGCGAGCGCGTGCGCGTGGCCGACGAGCGGGTCTCGACGCTGACGCGCGAACTCGACGCCGCGCGCCGCGCCCTGGAGGAGAAGTCGGCCGCGCTCGAGGAGGCCCAGGCGGCGCTTACCGCCGCCGACGTGCTGTCGCCGGCCGACGGCGTGGTGGTGGCCATCAAGGGCGTCGAGGAGGACGAAGTCACCCCGGCGATGACGGATTTCGTGCGCATCTCGGTGGACCCCTCGCAACTGCTGCTGATCGTGGAGCCGGACCCGGGCGTGCGCGCCAGGCTGCGGCCCGACATGCCGGCGGTCGTCGTGGTCGCCGAGATTCCGGAGCCGCTCGAAGGGGCGGTGCGAGAGATCAAGGAGACCACCGTGGTAATCGGCTTTGCGAGCCCGAATCCGGCGGTGAAGCCGGGAATGACCGCCCAGGTCCGGTTGCGATTGGAATAGGGATGTAGTTCGCATCGCGTGTTACCTTCAAGGTGACGGCGATGTCGACGCAGCCTACACCGTTTCTCACTCCCCAGCAGTACGTCGATCTGGAGAACAGAGCGGAGCACAAAAATGAGTACGTCAACGGCGAGTTGTTCGCCATGGCGGGTGCGTCGCCACAGCACGGCAGACTGGTCCGGCGCATTGTGATCGGCGCGGACCGGCGAATTCGACGCGGCTGCGAGGTGTTCTTCAGCGATGTACGGCTGCGCGTCGAGGTTGCGGATCTATTCACCTATCCCGACGCGATGATCGTCTGCGGTGAACTGGCGATCTCCGCGGTCGATCCGAACGCGATAATGAACCCGATCGTCATCTTCGAGGTACTGTCGCCTTCGACCGAGGCATGGGACCGCGGCCGCAAGTTCGCCTACTACCGAAGTGTCCCGTCCCTACAGGAGTACGTTCTGGTGTCGCAGGACGAGACTCGCGTCGAGGTCTACACGCGCCAGCCCGATGGCGCCACCTGGTCCCTTACCGAAGTCTCCGATCCCGGCGGTGCGGTCCGACTCGCGTCGGTGGATATCGAGCTGCCGATGGCCGAAATCTATCGCCCAGAGTGAGCGCCTGAGCGAGCGCCTTCGCATCGCGTGTTACCTTCAAGGTGACGGCGATGTCGACGCAGGCCGCACGGTTTCTCACTCCCGAGCAGTACCTGGAGAACGAGAACAAAGCCCAGTACAAGAGCGAGTACGTCGACGGCGAGGTCTTCGCCATGGCGGGTGCATCGCCGAGACATGCGCGGCTGATCACGAACATCGTCTTCGCCGCCGAGGGCCGGCTCAGGGATCGCGGGTGCACCGCCTACGCGAACGATCTTCGGCTTCGGATCGCGGGATCGAATCTGTTTACCTATCCCGATGTGATGATCGTGTGCGGCGACCTTGTCATTTCGGACATCGATTCGCATGGCATGCTGAATCCGACCGTCATTTTCGAAGTCCTTTCCCCCTCGACGGAGGCCTGGGATCGAGGCAAGAAGTTCGCACATTACCGAAACGTCCCCTCCCTGCGCGAATACGTGCTGGTGTCCCAGGACGGGGTTCGCGTCGAGCATTTCGCGCGTCAGGCCGACGGGCAGTCGTGGACGTTCACCGAAGCCACCGACACCTCGGGCGCTCTGCACCTGGCATCGGTCGGCTGCGAGATTCCGGTCTCCGAGATCTATCACGGACTCTGACGGGCGCGGGAGCGGCCGCGGCCAGTCCCGATGGCCGATAATGAAAGCGACGACTCCATGTTCCGCGCCATACGCGAGCAGATCGACGCCGTTTTTCGCGGCGACCCGGCCGCCAAGAGCGTGCTGGAGATCGTGCTCTGCTACCCGGGCTTCCACGCGATCCTGATGCATCGCGTGGCGCACCGCCTCCACCGCTGGGGCGTGCCGCTGGCGCCGCGCTGCCTCTCGCAGCTCAACCGCTTCCTCACCGGAGTCGACATTCACCCCGGCGCCACCGTGGGACGCCGCTGCTTCATCGATCACGGCATGGGAGTGGTGATCGGCGAAACCGCCGAGATCGGCGACGACGTCATACTCTACCAGGGGGTCACCTTGGGCGGCACGGGAAAAGAACGCGGCAAGCGCCATCCGACCATCGGCGATCACGTTGTGGTCGGCACGGGCGCCAAGGTGCTGGGCGCGATCACGATCGGCGACCACGTGAAGATCGGCGCGGGATCGGTGGTGGTGGATCCGGTGCCGCCGCACTCCACCGTGGTCGGCGTGCCGGGACGCATCGTGCGCACGCGCGGAGACGCCGAGAGCGAGACGCTGGAGCACGGTCACCTGCCCGACCCCGACGCGCAGGCGCTCGAAGAGCTGCGGCGGCGCGTGGAATCGCTCGAGCGCGATCTGCGCGCGCTGGCCGAGGAGAAACTCACCGAGAGGCGCGGCGCGTGACGGCGTTGCTCGCGGCCGGGATGCTGGCGGCGGCATCGGCCGAAGTCTACACATACTGGATCGAGAGCTGCACCAAGGCCGAGACCGGCTGCCAGGCCGGCGACGAAGCGCTCGCCGACTGGGCGCTGCGGGCGTGGGAATCGGCGGCCGGCGGCGCGATCGCGCTGCGGCGGGAGCCATCCATGGAGAAAGCGCGCATCCGCGTGCGATGGGTGGGCGCGCGCTTCGGCCTGTACGGCGAGATGCGGCCCATCGAGGTCGACGGCAAGCGCGGCGGCGAGGTCTTTATCCGACCGGACCTTTCGCAGCTCGGGCCGGAGATCGCCGGCGCAGGGCGCACCGACGCGCTGTTCCGGCACGCGGTGGTCTACCTGACGTGTCTGCACGAGACCGGCCACGCGCTGGGAATGCCGCACACGGCGGCGTTCGACGACATCATGTACAGCTTCCAGTACGGCGGCGACATCCCGGAGTACTTCGCGCGCTACCGTCGGAAGCTCTCGACGCGCGACGACATCCGGAAGCACGGCGGGATTTCTGCGGCGGACCGGGCCAGGCTGATCGAGCTGCACGGTGGGAGATAGAATGCCGGCGCACTTTTCGAAACGAGCCGCCGCGGCGCTGTTTCTGACCGCGGCCGTGGCCGCCGATAAGGCGCCGCAGCCCGAAGTGGTCGAGTCCCGCCTGATCTGGAGCAAGGGGCAGCACAACGCGTTCACCGACCTGATCCGCTACCGCGGCCGCTGGTTCTGCGCGTTCCGCGAGGGGACCAAGCACGACTCTTTCGACGGCAAGGTGCGCCTGATCACGTCGATCGACGGCGAGCGATGGGAGCCGGCGGCGCTGATCGGGGACGAGCGCGGCGACCTCCGCGACCCCAAGCTCTCGACAACTCCCGATCAACGGCTCATGCTCACCGCCGCCCTCGCCTTCCATCCGCCGTCGGCGGTGAGGCACCAGACGCTCCAGTGGATCTCCCACGACGCGCGGGATTGGGGCGAGCCGCACCCGATCGGCGACCCAGACGTGTGGCTGTGGCGCGTGAGCTGGCATCGCGGCAAGGCCTACTCGCTCGGCTACTCGACCGGCGCGGTGAAGTTTCTGCGCGGCTACATCAGCCTCGGCGGCGCCGATTTCACCACGCTCGGCGAAAACGTCCACGACCGCGACTATCCCAACGAGACGGCCATCCTGTTCCGCAACGACGACTCGGCGTTGTGCCTGCTGCGCCGCGACGGCGGCAAGGCCACCGCGCAGCTCGGACGCAGCCGCCCGCCCTATCGCGCCTGGACCTGGGAGGATCTCGGCGTTCGGATCGGAGGTCCGAACATAATCGCGGTTCCGGACGGCCGCGTGGTCGCCGCAGTGCGGCTCTACGACGGCGGGACGCGCACGTCGCTGGCGTGGCTCGATCCGGACGAGCTGACTCTCAAGGAGTTCGTCAAGCTGCCGTCGGGCGGCGACACCAGCTATGCGGGACTGGTGTATCATGACGGGCTGTTGTGGGTCAGCTATTATTCGACTCACGAGACGAGAACGTGCATTTATCTGGCGAAGGTGAAGATACCGTTGCGGCGCTGATGCGGACCATCCTCGCCGTGGCGGCGCTCGCCGGAGCCGCCTGCTCGCCGACCGCGCCGCCGGAGAAACCACCCGAGCCGCCGCCGCCGCCGGTGAAGATCACCAACTTCTACGCCTCGCCCGAGCGCACGGCGCCGGGTGCGCCGGTGAGTCTGTGCTACGGGGTCGAACAGGCCGCCGAGGTGACGATCGATCCGCCAGTCGAGAGGGTTTGGCCCGCGCTGAGCCGATGCATCACGGTGTCGCCGAAGACGACCACGACGTACGCGCTCAAGGCGCGCGGCGCTTCGGGCGAGGATTCGAAATCGCTCACCGTGACGGTGGATGCGGCGCTCGCGCCGAAGGAGGCCGGCGAGGCGCCGCTGATCCGGTTCCTCGCGGCCAGTTCGACGGAGATCGACGCGGGCAGGCCGGTGACGATCTGCTACGGGACCTTCGACGCCGCGTCGGTGCGCATCGAGCCGGGCGTCATGAAGCTGGAACCGTCGAGCCGCCGCTGCTTCTCGCTTCCGTTGGAAAAGACCACGACGCTCACACTGGTCGCCCGCGCGGCCGATGGGCGCGAGGAACGGGAGAAGGTGACCGTCCGGGTCCGCTAACCGTTAAGAGCCGGCCGCCGTTCCGCTGAAAGCGAAGTCGAAGCCGTTGCGCGCGACGGCGGCCAGGTCGGCCGCGCCGAATCCGAAGACGCGCGCGGCGATCTCGAACTCGCCGTTGAGCGTCGCGCCGAACATGGCGGGATCGTCGGTGTTCAACACGATCGGCACTCCGGCCCCGAACAGCCGCGCCACGGGGTGATCGGCCAGGCTCGCCACGGATCCGGTGCGGACGTTGCTCGTGATGCAAACCTCGAGCGGAATCCGGCGGTCGCGGAGGTGCGCCACGAGCTTGGGGTCGTCGATGGAGCGGATACCGTGGCCGATGCGATCGGCGCCCAAGGCGAGCGCGGCCCAGACCGATTCGGGTCCGGCCGTCTCGCCGGCGTGCGGCGCGAGTTTGAGCCCACTCTCGCGCGCGAAGCGGAAGACATCGGCGAACCACTCCGCGGGCCCACGCTGCTCGTCGCCGCCGATCCCGAAGGCCACCACGCCGGCGCCGGCGCGCTCGGCCGCCAGCCGCGCGACTTCCATCGCCGGCTCGGCGCCATAGTGACGAATCGCGTCGAAGATCCATCGCACTTCGACGGAGCTCTGGAGCGCCGCCTCACGCTGGACGGCGTCATAGATTGCCTTGACATCGAGTTTGCGCAGTAGCATCACGCCGACCGAGAGGTTCACCTCCGCGTAGCGGACGTTCTGCGACGCGAGGGCCGCGAGAAACCGGCGGGTAATATTAGCGTATTCGGCGGGACCGCGCAGAAAGCCGGTCGCCCATTTGTAGCATTCGAGGAATCCCGCGAAGTCGTGGAAGGTATAGCGGCGCTCGATTTCTTCCTCGGTGAGCGAGGGCTCGATTTCGCGCAACGTCGCCGGCTCCACTGTGCCCTCCAGGTGCACATGGAGCTCTGCCTTCGGGATTGCGGGGATGCCGGCGTCAGGCATGGTTATTGTGCTGTTTCGAACAAGATCTGATGGCCGCAGATGAACGCAGATGAACGCAGATAAGATTGCAAGGCCTTGGCCGACGACACTATCGGCGAACCTGGCGCAGGGCGGCGAGCGTCTGATCCGAAACCCGCACGACGGTCCCGTGGCGATGGTCGGGCGGGAAGCTGAGGCGATCCGTCACGTC
>CAZEVY010000130.1:0-5392 GCA_964515555.1 uncultured Solibacteraceae bacterium
TGGTAGCGCTAACGGGATTCGAACCCGTATTTAAGCCTTGAGAGGGCTTCGTCCTAACCCTTAGACGATAGCGCCGTCGACCATCATTCTATCATTGAACCATGCTCGCGCTACTCCTCCTCGCCCAACTCGCCTCCACGCCGCTCGACCGTCTCCGAACAGCCATCGAGCGCATCACCCAGAGCGTGCACGCCACCTGGGGCGTCTACGTCCACGCGGTCGACACCGGCGAGGAAATCGCCCTCAACGCCGACCGCCAGATGGACACCATGAGCGTCATCAAGATCCCGCTCATGGTGGAAGTCTTCACCCAGGCCAAGGCCGGCAAGCTCTCCCTCGACGAGCGATACACGATCCGCAAAGACGACCTGCTCCCCGGCACCGGCGTGCTCCGCAGCATGGACCCGGACGCCGTCGTCACCGTGCGCGATCTTGTCACGCTGATGATCATCGTCTCCGACAACACCGCCACCGACATCCTTTACCGCATGACCGGCGGCGTCGAGTCGACCAATCGCCGCATGAAGGACATGGGACTGGAGCTGACGCGCGCGCCGGCGCCCTCGCGCGCCTGGTTCGCGGCGCTGCGCGCGGCCAAGAGTCCCGAAGAGTTTCATCGCGCGGCGAAACACCCCTATGGCCTCTCATCGCCGCGCGAGATCGGGCGCCTGCTGACCGGGATGACCCGCGGCACGCTGGTCGACGCCGAGTCGTCGCGCGAGATGCTGCGCATTCTGCGGGGCCAGATCTACAGGACCCGCATTCCGCGTTATCTCACCGGGATCGGCGTGCCTCATAAGACCGGCGACTTCCTGCCGCACATCGCCAACGACGTCGGCGTCCTGGAGATCGGCGAAAAGCGCCGCGTGGTCGTCAGCATCTTCACTGCCGACCATTTCGGACAAGGCTGGATGCTCGAAGAGGCCATCGGCCGCGTCGCCGAGCAGGTCGCCGCCTACTTCCGATACCGCCCATGAGCGCCGCGATCGAGAAGCTCCGCGCCATCCCGCGGCTGCGCCTGGGCGACTACCCGACACCGCTCGAGGAGATGCCCCGGCTGCGTACTGCCCTAGGCGCGCGCCCACGCCTCTGGATCAAGCGCGACGACCTGTGCGGTCCCGGCTTCGGCGGCAACAAGGTCCGCAAGCTCGACTTCGCCCTCGCCGACGCGCAGGCGGCCGGCGCCGACGCGATACTTACCACGGGCGGGGAAGGATCGAATCACGCGCGGGTGACCGCGGCGGTGTGCGCGCGTCTCGGCCTGCGCTGCGTGCTGGTGCTCAATCGTGCATCGAAGCCCGAGGCCGCGCCCGCGAGCCTCTATCTCGACGAGCTGTACGGAGCGGAGATCCATCGAGTCGAGTCGCGCGCCGACCGCGCTCCGGCGATGCACGTGATCGCGCTGGCCATGCGGGCCAAGGGCTGCCGTGTCGCCGAAATCCCGCTGGGCGCGTCGACGCCGCTGGGCGCGCTGGGTTACGCGCTCGCCGTCGACGAGGTGGCGGCGCAGTGCCGCGAGCGTGGTTTCGCGCTAGATGCCATCTATCATTCGACGTCGTCGGGCGGCACGCAGGCGGGCATCGACGCGGGTTTGCAGCTCTTCGGTCTCGACGCGACGCGGCTCGTCGGCGTCAGCGCCGACGATTCGGTGGAATCCGTCACGCGCACCGTCCACAGGATTCTGGATGGAGTCGCGACGCTGCTCGACGCCGGCCCGCTTCGGCGGACGCTCCACGTCGACGTCTCGCAGGTCGGCGAGGGCTACGGGATTCCGACGGCAGCCGCGGAGGAGGCGCTCGCACTGGTCGCGCGCAGCGAGGGAATCGTGCTCGACCCGGTGTACACCGCTAAGGCGATGGCGGGTCTCTTCGCCGACATCCGCTCGGGCCGCCTCGACGACTGCGCTCACGTCGTCTTCTGGCACACTGGCGGGCAACTGGCATTGTTTCACCGCGTCGGCGGGTTATCCTGAACTGTAATGAAGTTGGGGATTGATTTCGGCACAACGCGCGTCGTCGCGGCTGCAGTCGATCGGGGAAACTATCCCGTGGTCAGCTTCGAAACGCCCGGGGGCGGCACGTGCGACTGGTTCCCGCCGGTCGTCGCCGCCACTGCCGAAGGACTTCGCTACGGATGGACCGCCTGGAGCGCGCAGGACGACCCGGGCGCGACGCTGGTGCGCTCCATCAAACGCCACCTGCGCGACGCCGGTCCGCGGACGCCGGTCGAGATCGGCGGGCGCGTCGCCGGCATGCTCGATCTCCTGTCGTCGCTCGCCGGCGAGCTGCGGCGCGCGCTGGTCGAGTCCTCCAGTCTGCGCCTGAAGCCGAAAGAGACCATCGAGCTGATGCTGGGCGTGCCCGCCAACGCCGATGGGAATCAGCGATTCCTCACGGCCGAGGCCTTCCGCCTCGCCGGATTCGACGTCCTTGGGATGCTCAACGAACCCGCCGCCGCCAGCATCGAACACGGTCACGGCACGCGCAAGGAATCCGAGGGACGCCGGGTTGTGCTGGTCTACGATTTCGGTGGCGGCACCTTCGACGTGTCGCTGGTGGAGATCGAGGGCGCGTCGCACACGGTGATCGCCTCCGAGGGCGTGTCGACCATGGGCGGCGACGACTTCGACGCCATCCTCGCCGAGCTGGCGCTCGAGGCGCTGGCGCGCGAGGGCGCGGCCGACAGCCTCTCGCAGGCCGAGTGGTTCCGCCTCCATGAGGAGTGTCGCGTGAAGAAGGAATCGCTGCACCCCAACACGCGCCGCATCGCCATCGACATGGAGGCCGTGCGCGAGGACTGGCCCGCTGTCACCGTCGCCGCCGCGGATTTCTACGAGCGCTGCCGGCCCCTGGTCGCCGAGACGATTCACGCGACCGAAGATCTCATGGCGTCGCACGGCGAAGTGGATACGCTCTACGCCACCGGAGGCGCGAGCGATCTTCCGCTGGTGGGCCGGATGCTTCGCGAGACGTTCGGACGGCGCGTGCGGCGTTCCGCCTACAGCCGGTCGGCGACCGCGATCGGCCTCGCGATTCAGGCCGATGCGCAGGCGGGCTATCGTCTTCGCGACCGCTTCACGCGCTACTTCGGCGTGTGGCGCGAAGGCGAAGGCGGCCGTGTGATGACTTTCGATCCGCTCTTCGTCAAGGGCGCGCAATTGCCCGCGGCCGGGCAGCCGCCGCTCGGCGTCGCGCGCCGTTACTGGCCGGCGCACAACATCGGACACTTCCGCTATCTCGAAAGCAGCCACCTGGCCGCCGACGGACGGCCGTCGGGTGAGATCACGATGTGGGACGAGATCCGGTTTCCATTCGACCCCGCGCTGCGCGACATCGAGGATCTGTCGGGCGCGCCGGTGAGCCACTCCGGCGTCGCCGCTCGCCAGCAGATCGAGGAGTCTTTCGAGTGCGACGCGAGCGGCGCCGTGACGGTGATCATCTCGAACTTGACGGCGGGCTACAGCCGGACGTACCGGCTCGGGCGATGGGCGGCCGCCGGAGAGGCGGTCGTGCCCGGCAAGCGGCCCAGGCGCTCCGCTAAGATAGCCGGATCGAAATGAAAAGCATCCTCAAGCCCTCGCTCAATTGGTTTCTGGTCTTCGTGCCCGCGACCGTGGTGGCCGAAATCGTCGCGCACGACAACCACATGCTCATCTTCGCCACCGCGTGCCTGGCGATTCTGCCTCTGGCGGGCTGGCTCGGGCGCGCCACCGAGCAGCTCGCCGCGCGCACCGGCGAGGGCACAGGCGGTCTTCTGAATGCGACCTTCGGCAACGCCGCCGAAATGATCATCGCACTGATCGCCTTGAAGAAGGGACTGTTCGGCGTGGTGAAGGCGTCGCTGACGGGCTCGATCATCGGCAACATCCTGCTGGTGATGGGACTCTCGCTGCTGGCGGGCGGCTTGAAGTATCCGACGCAGCGCTTCAACGCGGCCGGCGCGCGCATTCAGGCGACCATGTTGACGCTCGCCGCCATCGCGATGATCGTGCCGGCGGCCTATCACTACCTGGCGGCGCCGGTGTCGGCGGCGCGCGAAGCCGACCTGAGCCTCGAAATCTCCGTCGTGCTGCTGGTCACCTACGCGCTGAGCCTGGTGTTCTCGCTGCGTACCCACAAGCAGCTTTTCTCCGGCAGCGCCGAGTGCGAGGCCGAGGAGCACCACGGGAAGCCCTGGAGCACGGGCGTCGCGGTGGGCGTGCTGGCGGCGACGACGGCGCTGATTGCGTGGATGAGCGAGATTCTTGTGGGCTCGGTCGAGCAGGCCGCGCACTCGCTGGGCATGACGAGCGTGTTCGTCGGCGTCATCGTGGTGGCGATCATCGGCAATGCCGCGGAGCATTCCACGGCGATTCTGGTGGCTCGCAAGAACCGCATGGATCTGAGTCTTGGGATCGCGATCGGCAGCAGCATCCAGATCGCCGTGTTCGTGGCGCCGCTGCTGGTGTTGCTGAGCTATTTCATCGCCCCGCGCCCGATGGACCTGGTCTTCACGCCCGCCGAGGTGATGGCGACGGGCCTGGCGGTCGCGATCACCGGCCAGATCGCCAGCGACGGTGAGTGCAACTGGTTTGAGGGCGCGCAGCTTCTTGCGGTCTACGTGATTCTGGGCATCGTATTCTATTTCCTCCCGGAGGCGCATTGATCCGCGATCTCCTCGACCGCATCCGCGGCGCGCGCGTCTACGACCTCGCGCAGCCCTATTTCATCGGCATGCCGCATCACCCCGTGCATCCGCCGTATCTCTACAGCCTCGCCAAGAAACACGGCGACTACGTCAGCGCCGCGGGAGCAAGCTCAGCCTCCGAAGCGATCGCGCTCGGGGCGCACGTCGGCACTCACATCGATGCCCTGTGTCATTTTTCCTGCGCCGGGAAGCTGCACGGCGGCGAGGAGGCCGCGGGCGTGCAGTCCTATGCCGGAGGCCTGGAGCGCCACTCCGTGGAGACCATCGCGCCGATCCTGCGCCGCGGAGTGCTGCTCGATTTCGCGGGCGACGGCGTGCTGCCGGTCGACTACGCGATCACGCCGGAGCGCATGGAGGAAGCCTGCCGGCGCCAGGGCGTCCAGGTGGAAGCGGGCGACGTGGTGTTGCTGCGCACGGGATGGGCGCAGTACTGGGGCGACGCAGCGCGCTACATCGCCAACGTCAAGGGTCCGGGTCCGGAGGCGGCCGGCGCGCGATGGCTCAGCGCGCACAAGGTGTTCGCTGCGGGGTCCGACACCATCGCCTTCGAGAAGGTGCCGGCGCCCGACATGCCGGTCCACGTTCATCTGCTGGTGGAGAGTGGGATTCACATCATCGAGGCGCTGAACATGGAGGAGCTGGCGCGCGATCGCATCTGGGAGTTCCTCTTCGTGGCGACGCCGCTGCGGATACGCGGCGGCACGGG
>CAZEVY010000130.1:5492-13569 GCA_964515555.1 uncultured Solibacteraceae bacterium
TCGCACCCGGCGAGCTTCGCCATCTCGGCGTTCGACACCACGCGCGGCGGCAGGTGTGCGCCGAAGGCGCGGAGATACGCCACGTCAGGCGACCTTCGACGCCACGTACTGCTCGATGCGCGCGACGGTCTCGAACTTGCGCGGACTGAGGTCGGAGTCGGGAATCTTCACGGAGAATTCGTCCTCGAGCGCGCCGACCAGGTCGGGTAGCGCGAAGGAGTCCATGACGCCGGATTCGAACAGCGAGGCGTCGGGATCGGCGGGCGCGTCTTTTTGCGCGACGCGGCGGATGACTTCAAGGATTCGTGCGCGGTTGTCCATATGCGGTGTCGGCGAGTTTACCCCGTACGTCGGTGTAGAGCGCGAATTGCGCGGCCAGGTCCTGAAACAGAAGCGACGCCAGCTTGCGATAGCCGTTGGTGGTGAAGTGCACGTGATCGTACTGGGCGAGTCCGGAGAGAACCCAGTCGCGCATCGAGCCTTTGCCGCCCATCTTCTCCCGCAGGTCGAGAAACGCGCAGCCCTCGGCCAGAGCCGCCTCGCGCCCGGCGGCGACAATGTGGTCGATGCGGTCGAACGGCAGCCAGCGCCCGCGCGACCGGTAATAGCGGTCCGGCGGGCCGATCACCAGCATCGACGCGGCCGGCGCGGCGCGGCGCAGGCGCCGCAGCAGGTTGCCGTACATCTCGCGATAGTTCTCCCGCGTCCAGTTGCGATTCGAGGCTTCGTTGGTGCCGTAGGCGAGCACGATCAGCGCCGGGTCGCGGCGCAGAATGTGGCTTGTCAGCAGTTGCTCGTCCCAGTCGAGAATAATCGACGCCTGCGCGCCGTTGATGCCCAGCGTTTCATACGTCACGCCGCCGGGCTTCTCGGCGACCCACCCGAATATCTTCACGATGCCGCGGTCGATGGTGCGCAGCTCGAAGCGGTGGAATCCGGGACCGGCCTCGTACTCGGCGAAGCCGGGGCCGTCGGGCCCGGCGGTCGGGATCATGTCGACGGGAATGCCGTTGTCGAAAAGCTGTAGCGTTCCGCCGCCGGCCTGCTGCCAGAAGAACAGCTCCAGCCGATCGCACTCGGCCTCCAGAGTGATCCACTCGCCGGCGCGTTCGGCGACCAGGCTCACGCCGCCGAGTCCGTTCAGCCCGTCGCCGGGATTCCGGCCGACGCCTTCGGTGCGCCAGCCCTTGCTCTCGTTGCTGCGCAGGTCGAGGCGTCGGAAGCCGCGCCAGGGGCGGCCGGCGAGCGTGTAGCCGCTGCCGCCGTCGCCGAACTTCTGCTGGAAGTAATAGCGCAGCGTGCCGGGCCAGTCGTCGGAAGCGGTGTGGGAATCGCCGTAGTGCAGAATGCGTAGCGGGCCGGGCGTTTCGCCGTGCTGGAGGCGCCAGAGCCGCTCAAAGAACGGAACTAGCGCGGCGGCGTTCTCGATCGGAACCTGCGGCGCCTGGTCGAGATGCCCGTTTAGATTTTGCGCGGCGGCCTGGCGCTGCTTTGCGCTTGCTTGCGGAGCGGCGCGACGAACCACGGCGGTCTTTTTCCTGGCCGGCGAGGTTTTGTTTTTGGCTGGCGGCGTCTTCGGCGCCGGCTTCCGGGACTGGGGCCAGGCCAGGACCGCCGCCAGCGCCATCCCGAGACCTGTCGCGACGATTCGCTTCAAAATTGAGCCCCTCGGTCATGCGCCGCAGCTTGTGACGGTTGTAGCCGTCCATCAGCGCCCGATACAAAAGCGCGCCGATTTGTTTCGCGCCGGCCGGCAGCGGATGCAAGTAATCCGCGCCCACCAGCCGCGGCTGCGACACGTACCATTTTGCCATAGTACCCGGACCGCCCATCGCCTGGAACGTGTTGAAGAACGCGCAACGCGTCTCCAGCGCGACCTTTTCCTGCATGCGGACCAGCTTCGACATCACCGGCGGAGTGACGATGGCGCCGCCGGCGCCCTTCTCCCCACGGTCCATGGGGCTCATCACCAGGATCGACGACTCCGGCAGCGCCGCGCGCAGACGCCGCACGATTTCCTTCATTTCTTTCTCGTATGCGTAGTCGACGAACCTCTCGTAGACGCTCTCGTTGGTGCCGTAATTGACGACGACCAGGCTCGGACGGTAGTGCTGAAGCTGTTCGCGCCAGTGCCGCTCCTGAAAAATCCGCGCCAGCACCGAGACGTAGCCGCCGTTGAGGCCAAGACTGCTGTAGACGACGCCGCCAGACGGCTTCGTGAGGTGCGCGCCAAACACGCGCACGGGCCCGCGTGCGACGCGAAGCTCGAGGCGCCGCACGCCCGAGGGGATCGGGACTTCTTCGAACGCCGAGCCTGTCTCGCCACGAGTGTCGATCGCGCCGATAAGCTTCTCGCCCGCCGAGATTTCGAGCGTCCCGCCCTCGGGCCGCCGCAGAAAGGCGAACTCGACGCGCGTGTGCCCGCCGCCTCCGAGCGTGAGGCGCGCGGTGTCGCCGGGCGAGCCGTCGAAGCTGACGCCGCCGACGCCGAAGAATCCGTCGCGCAGCGACGACTGCGTCGCCGGTGAAATCCGGAAGCCCGCCGAACTCACCGCCACGCCCCGATGCGTGTACCAGGCCCAGGGCTGGCCGATCAGCACGAAGCCGTGACCCGCATCGCCGAACTGCCGCTGGAGCAGCTCGCGGACGTCGGCGGTGATGAGATCGCCGGTGGTGGGCGAATCGCCGTAGTGGAGCACGTGGGCGACGGCGCCGGGGAGTTTCTGCTCGGCGCGATGCAGCGCGTCGTAGAAATGGCCGAGCTCGCCCTCGGGGTCGGAGAGGAAATGCGCGCCGGTGCGGTCGATCCGCAGCGGTTCGAGCGCCGCCAGCGCCTCGCGATCGGACGGCTCAGGCACGAAGCCGTGGACGGAATCGGCGGCCGCGGCAATCGAAGCCCAGAACGCCGCGGGACCCGACGTCCAGCGCGCCGCGGCGAGCGTCGCCATACACGCGAGCATCGCGAGCGTCGTGCGGACCGGCATCAGAATCGAGTGTAGATGAACGGAGCCGACCCCGCCGAACCCGCGTAGTAAAGTCCGACGATCACCGCCGCCAGCGCCGGGCCCTGGACATAGAAGGGCCTGGTCGCGTAGAACTCTCGCGCGCGCTCGAACCATCGCGCGGGAACGAAGTGCGCGACGATGCCCGCGCCCAGCGCCAGCGCGATCGGACCCGAGATGTTGGCGAGTGAGAATGTCAGCGACGCGATGCGCGCCAGGATCGCCCAGGCCGCCCCGAGGTCGGGTGCGCGGAAGAAGATCCAGGCGAGGCACACGTAGAGGAACGTGAGCAGTACGAGCGGTACGCGGCGCCATCCGCCGGCGGGTTTCGCGCGGCCGCGGCGCGACTGCCACAATCGCGTCGCGCCGAGAGCCAAGCCGTGCAGCAGTCCCCACACCAGGAAGTTCCAGCTCACGCCGTGCCACAGACCGCCGAGCGCCATCGTGATCACGATGTTGAACGCGGGCACGAGACGCCAGCGCGAGCGGTGGCCGGGCAGGGAGAAGAACAGGTAGTCGCGCAGCCAGTTGGAGAAGGTGATGTGCCATCGCCGCCAGAAATCGGGAAGGTTCGAGGCGGAATAGGGGCAGTCGAAGTTCTGGGGCAGCTTCAGGCCGACGAGGAGGCCGGCGCCGCGCGCGATATCGGTGTAGCCCGAAAAGTCGTAGTAGAGCTGAAAGGCGTAGGCGGCGACGGCGATGGCGACTTCGGAGCCGGTGTAGAGATTCGGGAAATCGAAGATGCGGTCGACCAGGTTGCCGCCCAAGTAGTCGGCGATCACCAGCTTTTTCACCAGGCCGAGTCCGATGAGAAACAGCGCGCGGCCGCCGTCCTCGGGCGTGAGCTTGCGCTCGGGCGCCTCCAGTTGCGCCACCAGCTCGGGCACGCGCGTGATCGGCCCGCTCAGGATGGTCGGGAAAAACGAGACCGCGGTGAGGTGGCTGAGCAGCCTGGTGGTGGCTTTCGCGTCGCGCCGGTAGATGTCGAGCGTGTAGGTGAGCGCCTGAAAGGCGTAAAAGGAGAGGCTCAGCGCGCCGAGGAAGGGAAGCTGTTTGGCCGAAACGATGAGTCCGAGGTTGAGCGCGACGCTGAGCAGCACGAGGATGCGCCGCAGCGCGGGGTTCTTCGAGCGGTCGAGCGCCAGGCCGATGAGGAAGTCGAGGATCGACGCGGCGGGGATGATGGCGAGGTACCACAGGCTCCAGCGCGCGTAGAAGAACCAGTTGGCGAAGAGGATGACGCCGAGCGAGAGCGTGCGGAATCGCGCCAGCGGCCAGTAAAGAATGTAGACCCCGGCGAGGAACGCGAAGAACGCAGGGGAGGTGACGACCATCGAGGACTACGGCTTAATTGTCCCCGATCCATCGGTGGTGCACTTGGTGTTGCCCAGCTTGTCCAGGTACCCGACCACCGAATAATTGTACGTACCCGCTGTCTTGATCGTGCAGTAAGAGGCGCCCTGGTGAATCTCCTGCTCGTTGCAGGCGTTCGCGAGGCCGTTCACGTTCCACTTGCGCAGATACTCCGTGTTGAACGCGCCGACCGGGATCCAGCGGATGACCTTGCCGGCGGCCGCGCTGACCTCGGACGGCTGGACCTTAACCGCGTTCGCCTGGCAAGATATGTTTACCTCGATATCGAACGACGCGGTCGCCTTTGGAGTCGGGCCTTCTCCGCCCAAATCCGAACCCACGAGGATTTCCGGGTCAACGCAGTTGGGACAGTTATACCGGTAGATTCCGCTGGCCGACCCCACCGTGCAGTCCTTGGTCGATAGCTGCCCGTCCGAGCAGGGCGTTGCCAGAGTGAACTTGACGGTTTCGGGAATCTCCCATACGATCCTGTCGTTCTTGTTTACGTTCAGGACCACTTTGTTCGGCTCGTTCAGGGACATCCTCAGCGTAACCTTGTTGCCGCATCCACTCAATGCGATTACCGCGACGCAGAGCCCCGAAATCGGGATCATCGCTATTCGGTTCATGTTCGGGCCTTTCTAATGCGATGGGACAGTCTCTGTCCTCGCGATACGGCGGCGATAACGAGGGTCCGTCCGCAATTCCTTCAGATCGAGCGCCAATTCCACGTCCAGGGGGGTGATTCCCTGGTCAAGACACTTCAGCAATAGTACCAACGCGTCGTCGCGGCGGCCGAGGACGGCCAGGGCCTGAACCTTGAGAAACTGCGCCCGGGCGTCGCCGCCTCCCAGCGCGTCCGCCTGTTTCAGGCTGGCGTCGGCGTCGGCGCGGCGGCCGGACTTGGCGTAATAGAACGCCAGGACCATCCAGTTGCCCGCGGGACGCGGGTTGATTTTCAGCCCCGCCGAAAGCACGCTGGCCGCCTTGGCGTAACTCTCCGCCTCACGCGCGCGATCGCCCAGCATAGCGTAACAGTCGGCGAGATTCCGCCAATTTCGGTGGTTGCTCGGCCGAATCGCGAGCGCTTGCTCGTAGTATTCGCGCGCCTTTCCGTAATCGCCCTTCTTGAACAGGATGGTTCCGAGATTTCCTAAGGCGGTCTCGTTCGGAGCGCGTTTCACGCTCGCAAGGAACGTCGTCTCGGCTTCCTTCTC
Source organism: uncultured Solibacteraceae bacterium (assembly GCA_964515555.1). GTDB lineage: Bacteria > Acidobacteriota > Terriglobia > Bryobacterales > Bryobacteraceae > CAZEVY01. The sequence goes on from CAZEVY010000130.1 coordinate 11,065, forward strand.
GCGGCCCGCCAGGAGGAGCATCGTCGCCTGATTGGCCAGGGGTAGCGCTACGCGCGGTGCGACTGCCGCCGCCTCACCGAAAGCGGAGGCGGCGAGGTCGTGCTTGCCGCGGCGGTACAGGGCCCATCCGAGCTCGTTGTGGGCCGGCCAGTAGTTAGGACGTTCGCGAATGATACGGCGATGGAGATCTTCCTCCTCCTGATAGCGGCCGAGTTCGCGGAATACCAGCGCCTGGTGAGACTGCATTCGCGGGTTCCCCGGCTCCATTTCCAGCGCGCGTCGAAACTCGCGAATCGCCTGGTCATGCTCGCCCGAGTGCAGCGCGACCAGTCCCTCCGCGTGAGCCGCGCGCGCCGAATCCGGGTTGTAGCGGGCCGCCAGCGCCGCGTTCTTTCGGGCGACGCTCAGGAGCGCGCGATCGGATGTTCGAAAATACTTTCGCCCGTAAGCCAACGCGAGACTGGCGTAACCGAGCGCGAACCTCGGCGCGACTTCGAGCGCCTTCTGGTACTTCTCCATCGCCGCATCCAGGCCCGAATCGTTGGGCTGCTCCCGCAGCGACTCGGCCTCCTGATAGAGCCGGTAGGCCTCCGGCGACAGCTTCGCCAATTCCTCCTGGTCGCTGCGGCGCGCGTTGTCGGCGGGCAAATCGAGCAGCTGCGCCGACGCCCCAGCCGCCTCCTCGCCCAGCCGCGCGAACCGCGACCCCGGCAGCGACACCTCGCGCTCTCGCAGCACCGCGCCGGTCGAGACGTCGTGGACGCGCAGCGCCACGACGCCAGCGCCGCGGTCGAACCGCAACGCCACGCCCAGCGCGAGATTCGCGCCCAACGAGCCCCCCAGATCCGCGAGCGTCTTCGGCGGCGCCTGTCCCGGAACGTCGCCCGAGGCAAGCACTACGAAGTTCTTCGACGACGACTCGGCCCGCGCCAGCCGCGAGCCGATCGAGTCCAGGACGCCGCGTATCAGCGGCGCGACCTCGGGGTCGGAGCTCGGAGGCCACGCCAGCAGCGCGACGAAGCGGCGCCCGGGCAGCGGGCGCAGCAGCGCGTCGATGCGCGACCAGCTCAGCCAGGCGGCCACCGCCCCCAGCAGCGCGGCAACAGCGCCCGCGGGCAGCATTCGCCGGCGTCCGATGCGTTGCGGAAGCGTGGTCGCGCGGCCTGACGCCGTGGCCGCATCGAGCGCCGCCAGCGCCTCGCCCGCCGATTGGAAGCGCGCCGCCGGGTCGTACGCCAGGCATCCCAGCACCACCGGGTCCCAGCCGCGGGGCACGCTCGCGTCCAGCTTGCTCGGGCGCACGAACTCCGTGCGTCCGGGCTTATTCTCGAGCTTGCGTCCCGTCAGCACTTCGTGGAGCACGACGCCGAACGCGTACACATCGCTCGCCGGCGACGCCGTCTGTCCGGAAAACAGCTCCGGCGCCATGTAGCCGGGAGTCCCGGCGACCGCGCCCGTCTGCGCGAGCGTGCCCTCGGATTCGCGCAGGCGCGAGATGCCGAAGTCGGTGATGGAGACGCGAAGCTCCTCGTCCGCGGACTCGAGCATCACGTTGCCGGGCTTGAAGTCGCGGTGAATCACGCCCGCGCGATGCGCCGCGTCCAGCGCCGCCGCCATCTGGCGCGCCACCGCCAGCGCTTCGGTGGAGTCGAGTTTTCCCGCGCGCTTGAGCCGCGCGCCCAGCGTCACGCCGCGCAGCAGCTTCATGGTGAGGAACAGCAGGGGGCCTTGCGGGGTGTCCTCGCGGAACAGGTCGTAGGTCGGGCAGACGTTGGGATGCGCGATCTCGCGGGCCAGCAGCACTTCGCGCTCGAACCGCTGGCGGGCCACCGGGTCGGCGGCGATCTCCGGGCGCAGCGTCTTCAGCGCGCAGCGTTTCCCCTGAAGATGCTCGTCGGCGGCCTCGTAGACTTCGCCCATGCCGCCCCGGGCGAGGAAGCGCACGATGACGAAGCGCCCGGCGAGGCGGTCGCCCGCCTTCAACTGGCCGGGATCGGGAGGGACGGTTTCGGTCGACTGCGTCGAGCCCCCATCGCTCATGCGCCGCCAGTATACAATACGCGCGCCGCGATAGCGCGCTTCAATTCCTCGATTCCCTTTCCGGTTACGCCGGAAATCTCGAAATAATCCAGCTTGCGCCGCGCGGCCAGCCGTTTCAGCTTCTGCCGCCGCGCGCGATCCTGCGCCACGTCGATCTTGGCGGCCACGACGATCATGGGCTTGGCCGCCAGCGTCTCCGAGAAACTCGCCAGCTCCTTCATGACGACCTTGAAATCCGCGACCGGGTCGCGCCCGCTCGATTCCGACACGTCGACCAGGTGCACCAGCAGCCGCGTCCGTTCCACGTGGCGCAGAAAGCGCGTCCCCAGACCGTGCCCTTCGTGCGCGCCTTCGATTAATCCCGGAATGTCGGCGACCACGAAGCTCCGGTCGCCGTCCGCCTCGACGACGCCGAGGTTCGGCTCGAGCGTCGTGAACGGGTAGTCGGCGATCTTGGGCCGCGCC
>CAZEVY010000131.1:0-1755 GCA_964515555.1 uncultured Solibacteraceae bacterium
ATCAACGTGCGCATGTAGTTCAACGTATCACGAGACGAAAGCGTCCGTCCGGCTCCAGCGCGTAGCGCCGCCCGCGCCAGGCGATGGTGTTGCCGAAGAATCCCGCGACCCAGAAAACGAAACTCAGCATGTCCTGCAATGGGACCAGCCACCAGCGCCGCACGCACAGCGGGTCGGCGAGGACCCGCACGGTCGCGCGCGCCGCGGCGAATCGCCCCACCAACGCGATAGCTCCCATCCACCACCACTCCGGCGCGGCGGCGACCGTGAGTATCGCAAGCGGAAGCGGATAGGTGAACAACTGCCCGGCGTAGCCCCACGGCCGCGACCGCCGCGTGCTGCGCGCCCATCGCAGCCGATGCGACATGTTGGCGCGAAACCCCTGGCTCCCGATGCGATGCTCGATGACGTACGACGAGAGCCCCACGCCGATCCCCGCCTCGGCGGCGAACTGGCCCATCGCGAAGTCCTCGGCCAGGTAGTCCTTCAGCCGGTCGAATCCGCCGATGGCGTCGATGGCGCTGCGCTTCGCCGCGATGGTCGGCCCCACCGCGAATCGCATCCCCTCCACCAGCCGCGCGACCAGGATGCCTCCGAGGAACTCTGTGTTCATGCCGGCCGCCTCGAGCGCCGACCACAGGCTCTCGCCGGGCACGGCGCGATACGGGCAGGTCGTCACGCCGAGCTTAGGGTCGGCGGCGAATTCCGAGGCGATCTCGCGGAGACAGCCGGGCGAGACGCGCACATCGCTGTCGGACATGACCCACAGATCGTGGCGCGCCTCGGCGGCCATGCACGCGAGGCTGTAGACCTTGGCGTTCGGATACGGCGGCTCGCCGGTGACGAAGACACGCGCGGGTACGCTGGGATACTCGGCGATTAGCCTTCGGGCAACTGCGGCGGCGGGGTCGTCGGCACGCTGCACCGCGAAGAGAATCTCGAAGTCCGGGTACTCCTGCAAAAACGAACTCCGCAGGTTCTCCTCGAGACCCTCGTCGACCCCCGCGAGCGGGCGCATGATGGTGATCGGGCTGTCCAGAGCCGTCTCCCGCGCACCCGCCCCCCGATATCGCCACACTCCCACCACCACCAGCGCGCAATACACGCACGAGCCGACCACCAGCAGCGCGAGCACCCAGGCCAACCTATAATGATCCGATATGCGCCGCCTCCTCGTCGTCATCGCACTGTCGTTTGCCGTCTCCGCGCAGACGCGCCCGGCGCGCGCGAAAAACGTCATCCTCTTCCTCGGCGACGGCACCGGACCCTCCACCGTCAACGCCGCCAGCATCCACGGCTACGGTGAACCGCGGTCGCTCTATATCCAGAACATGCCCGCCATCGGCCTCTCGGAGACGTCGGCCGCGTCGAACTGGGTGACCGACTCCGCCGCCGGCATGACCGCCATCGTCACCGGCCAGAAGACCCACAACGGCGTCGTCTCGCAGGACTCCACGGCCGAGCGCAAGGTGAAGGACGGCAAGCCGCTCAAGACGATCCTCGAATACGCCGAGGAGCGCGGCCTCTCCACCGGCGTGGTCTCCAACTCTTCGATGGCCGACGCCACCCCCGCCGCCTGCTACGCGCACGCCAACGACCGCGGCATGACGGGCCCGATCTTCGCACAGGTGCTCACGCCCGGCTTCGGCGACGGCGTCGACGTCGTCATCGGCCCCGGACGCGGCGCGATTCTCAAAGCGACGGCGGCGATGGGCATCGACCTCGCCGTCGAGCTTCCGAAGAAGAAGTTCGCGT
>CAZEVY010000131.1:1855-13429 GCA_964515555.1 uncultured Solibacteraceae bacterium
ACGGCGGCGATGGGCATCGACCTCGCCGTCGAGCTTCCGAAGAAGAAGTTCGCGTTTCTCGACAGCCTCGAGGCCCTCAGCACTCTCGACCCCAAGGCGTCGCGCGTGGTGGCGCTCTTCGACGGCGAGTTCGACCTCGCCGCCGCCGTCGACCACGCCATCCGGATTCTTTCGCGCAATCCGAAAGGGTTCTTCCTGATGGTGGAGTCAAACAACCACTCCAAAGACGTCAAGCAAACGCTCGACCGCACGGTGACGTTCGACAGGATCATCCGCAAGGTCGCCGGACAGTTCAAACAGAACTCGCTCATCCTGTTTACGGCGGACCACTCCTACGATCTGCGCCTGCCGCGTGGCCCCAAGGGCTCGGAAATCGTGCCGCTGGTGAAGGTCGACGGCAGTCACTCGGCCGAGGAAGTGCTGGTCGCCGCCGAAGGGCCGGGATCGACGGCGGTGCGCGGGATCTTCCCCAACACGCGGATTTTCCGGATCATGATGGACGCCTACGGCTGGCCGCCCGAGCCGCTAACGGCGCCCAAGGGCTCGGGCAAGGGGAAATGAGAGCTTCAGGCCGGGGAATCGCGTAAAGTCGCGGTCGTTGGTGGCGAGCGTCGCGCCGTGCTCGATGGCAAGCGCGGCCAGGTGAGCGTCGGTGACCAGCGGCCCTCGGACTTGGGCTTCGGGGAGCAATCGGCTGAGGATCGTCCAGTGACGCTCTCCGGGATTCAGGATGCCGGCATTGGGACAGTCGAGCAGTTTGCTCAAATGGGCCACGGACGTTTCTACGGTCATGGCGCTTCCTTCCATGCGTGGATTGGTGGTGATGCGCAGAAACGCAATCGCCACCACCCATGCGATGCGCACGGCGGATTCGGAAGCGACAACACCTTCGAGCCAACGCCGCGCCTCCGGATACTGTGGCGCTCGAAGGCTATGGGCGTAGATGAGCAGGTTCGCGTCGATGAGGATCATCGCCGCATCGGGCCTTCCAACTCGTCCAGCAACTCCTCGATATTGTCGAAGGTCCAACCCGGCGGAGGACCGAAGTCGTGCGGCGTCACGGTGTAGGGCTTGTTGGGCGGGACCTTGCGCTGCGCCTCCAAGCCGATTCGGAGCGCCTCGTTCACCGCTTCCTTGAACGACGTGCCGGTCTTGCGCCGCTGGGCGTCCAGCTCGGCTCGCACGTCCTCGTCCAAGCTGATGGTGGTTCGCACATCTTTATGCTATCTTAGGAGCATCATGATGCGCAATCTCCCGCGGCCACCTGGGTTATAATTCGTTTCGATGTTCCGAGGCGCTTGGCTTCTCGTCGCCGTGCTCCCCCTCTGCGCCCAGACTCCCGTCAGCTTCCACAAGGAGATCCGCCCGATCCTCGCCCTTCAGTGCGCCGCATGCCACCAGCCCGCGAGCCGCCAGGCAGACCTCCTCCTCACCTCTTACGATGAGATGAAGAAGGGCGGCCGAAAAGGTCCCGCCTTCGTCGCCGGCAAGCCCGACGAGAGCCTGCTCGTCCAATACCTCACCGGCGCCCTCAAGCCGCAGATGCCCTTCGGCGGAAAACCCCTCGCCGACCCCCAGGTCGACCTTTTCCGCCGCTGGATTCGCGAGGGCGCGCTCGACGACACGCCCTCCGGCGCCGCCACCGCCACCGCCGAGCGTCGGCCCGTCGCCTACAAAGCGCCGCCGATGATCACCGCCATCGCCTTCTCCCCGGATGGGCGCACGGTCGCCGTGCCGGGCTATCACGAGATACTGCTCGTCGATCGCGAAGGCAAGCTCCAGGCGCGGCTCCCGGGTCTCTCCTCGCGCATCCACTCCCTGGCCTTCACGCCCGACGGCGCGACCCTGGTCGCCACCGGCGGCGACCCCGCTCGTTTCGGCGAGGTGCAGATCTGGGACGTCGCCCTCCGCAAGCCGCGGCACTCGATCGTCGTTTCGAGCGACACGCTGTTCGGCGGATCGCTCTCGCCCGACGGAAAGTTCCTCGCCGCCGGCGCGCCCGACAAGGCCATCCGCGTCTTCGACGTCGCCGCGGGCAAGGAGATTCGACGCATGGATCACCACGAGGACTGGGTCTTCGGCACGGTCTTCGGCGTCGACGGCAAGCGACTGGTCTCGGTCGGCCGCGACCGCGCCGCCAAGCTCAGCGACCTCGCGACCGGCCGCTTCGTCGAGAACGTCAACCTGCTGCGCGAGCCTCTCGCCGCCGTGGCCCGGCATCCGAAGAAGGACTGGATCGTCGTCGGCGGCCAGGAGCGCGTGCCGTATCTTTATCGCATGGACCGCCCGCGCGGCATGCGCATCGCCGACGATTCCACGCTCATCCAGAAGTACGAGCGCCAGGACGGGCCGATCCTCGCGGTCGCCGTGAGTCCGGATGGAGCGCGCATCGCGGTCGGCAGCGAGGCGGGCGATGTGCGCATCTACGAGGCGGAGACCGGCAAACTCCTCGGACGATGCCGCGGGCACAGCGGCGGAATCTACGCCGTCGAGTTCACGCCCGACGGCGCGCATCTGGCGGCCGGCGGCTTCGACGGCGTCCTGCGGTGGTACGACATGACGGGCGCCCTCGCGCGCGAATTCGTCCCTGCCCCTGTGGAGGGCAAGACCGTGGCGGTGCGCCAATGAAGACCATCCTCCTTCTCACTCTCGCCGCGGCCGCCTCGGCCGCGCCCGTCATCCGCGACCTCTCGCCGCACGGCGCGCAGCGCGGCAAGACCATCAAGATCACGCTCAAGGGCGACGGCCTCACGCCCGGCGCAGAGATACGAACCACGCTTCCTGCCGGCATTTCGCGGCTCACGCCTCCCAAGGACGCGCCGCGCCCCGAGTCCGAACTTCCCTTCCTGGTCGAAATCCGCAAGGACGCGCCCATCGGCCTCTACCCGATCCGGCTCGTCACCGGCGACGGCATCTCGAACGTGATGCTCTTCGCCGTCGGCGACCTTCCGGAAGTCGACGAGATCGAGGTGCAGAATCCGAAAGCCGAGAACGGCACGACCCGGGAAGCCCAGCCCATCTCGACGCCCGCGGTCGTCAACGGCGAGCTCTCGCCCGCCGACATCGACGTCTACAGCTTCACGGCCAAGGCCGGCGAGAAGCTCGTCTTCGAGGTGGAGGCGCGCCGCGCGGGATCGGCGGTCGACGCCGCCCTCGCGATCCTCGACGCCGCCGGAAAGGTGATTGCGCGCAACGACGACGGCCTCGCCACCGACGTGGACCCGCGCTTCGAGTTCGCCTTCGCCCGCGCCGGACAATACTTCGTCCGCATTCACGACTCCAAGTACTCCGACCAGGCGCAGAACTTCTACCGTCTCAGGATCGGCTCCTATCCTTACGCCGAAACCATGTTCCCGCTGGGCGCGCGGCGCGGCGAGACCGTCGACGTCACGCTGGCGGGCGGCAACCTGGCGCAGCCGGTGAAAGTGCGCGTCGACGCCTCCGGCAAGGGCCGCTACGTCCCGGTCGCGCTGCCCGGGTCGCTGTCGATGCCGCTCCCATTCGTCGTCGCCGACCGGCCCGAGTCATTCGAGCCCGAGGCGGCGGGTCCGCACGCGCTCGCCGAAGGCGCCGTCATGAACGGGCGCATCGCGAAGCCCGGCGAGGCCGATCGCTACCGCGTCGCCGTGCGGCCCGGCGAACACTGGATGTTCGAGGTCGAAGCCGCGTCGCTCGGGACCTCGCAGCTGGACGCACTCGTCACCGTCTACGACGCCTCCGGCAAGAAGCTCGCCTCCCGCGACGACATCGGCGCGCCCGATCCGGCGCTGCCGCTGCGGATTCCCGAAGGCGTCCGGGAAGTGACCGTCGCCGTCGAGGATCTGCTCGGGCGCGGCGGCGCGGGCTTCGGTTATCGCCTGCTCGCCCTGCGCCAGCCCGCCGACTTCACGCTCGATCTCGCGACGCCGTTCGTCAACGTGCCCGCGGGCGGGGCGGCGCAGGTTGTGGTCTCCATGCAGCGTCGCGGATACGACGGCCCGGTGCGCCTGCTGATTCCGAATCTCCCGGCGGGCTTCCAGGTCCACGGCGGCGACGTGCCGTCGGAGGCTGCGGCCCAGAGCTTCAACAATGACAACGCCGGATTCCGCACGGCGCGCGGCGTGGTGACCATTTCCGCTCCGGAGGACGCCTCCGCCGATCCGCTCGATCTCCGGGTGGTGGGAATCGCCGACACGCCCGAAGGCCGCATCGAGCGCACCGCGCGCGGCCCCGGCATGGTGGTCGCCGTGCGCGGCCTGCGCCAGCGCGCCTTCACCGCGCCCTGGCTCGACATGGCGCTGCCGATGGCCGTCGCGCGCCGTGTGCCCGCGAAACTCTCGGCGGGCTCCGAGCTGATCCGCATGTCGCAGGGCTTCGAGTACACGATGAACTACCGCATCGATCGCGCCGCGGGCTCACGCCTCATCGGCCGAATCCGAAATCAGCAGGTCGGCGGCGTGGGCAACATCCGCATCCTGCAAGGTCCGCCGGGCAGGACTCCCGATCAGGGCGCGATCCTCGTGAGCACCAACTTCGACTCGCCCGTCACCGCCTTCAACATGCTCCTCGAGGCCACCGTCGAAGGCCCCGACGGCAAACAGTCCACCGTCACCGCGCCGTTGATCCGCGTGGAGATCGTGCAGGGCTTCCAGGTGCATCTCGATCGCGCCGCCGTCGAGATCGCGCCCGGCGGAAAGGTCGAGCTGCGCGGGACCATCTATCGCGAGCCCACCTTCCAGGGCGGCGTCGTCCAGGTGCGCGTGCAGGATCTGCCCGACGGTCTCCGCTGCGCCGACGTCGACGTGGCCGCCGATCGGCGCGAGTTCGTCCTCGCCTGTGAGGCCACGGCCTCCGCGCCCGCGGGCACGCACGAAATTCGACTGGCGGCGGCCGCCCCCGACACCGGCCGCGCCAACGCCAAGGACACTTACAAGATTCCCGATGTCGCCGCGAAGCTCGTGGTCGCCGGGGAAAGAAAGGCCTCCCGGTGAAAGCTGTAGTCTTCCTGCTCGCCGCCGCCACCGCACACGCCGCCACCAGCTTCGTGAAGGACGTCATGCCGATCCTCAACAAGGCCGGCTGCACGTCCGGACCCTGTCACGGCGGCGCCAAGGGCAAGAACGGCTTCAAGCTCTCGCTGCGCGGCTACGATCCCGAGTTCGACTACCGCGCCATCGTGCACGATATGTCAGGACGCCGCTTCAACCGCGTCGAACCCGCCATGAGCCTCGTCCTCCAGAAGCCCACGATGCAGCTTCCGCACGGCGGCGGACAGCGCCTGGAGCCGGCCTCGGCCTACTACAACACGGTGCTCCAGTGGCTCGCCGACGGCGCTCCGTTCGGCGATCCCGTATCGGCTCAGGTGACGAAGCTCGAAACCCATCCGGCGGAGTTTTTCACCGGCAAGACCGGTCCCGCGGGCGTCATGAAGGTCGTCGCGCACTATGCCGACGGCTCCACGCGCGACGTCACGCGCGAGGCCATCTATTCCAGCAACACGCCCACCGTCGCCGATGTCGACGACGCCGGACGCGTCACCACGCTGCGCAAAGGCGAGGCCGCCATGCTGGTCCGCTACGAGGGGCGCATGGCGGTGGTCAACGTCACCACCATCACCGACAAGCCGGGATTCGCGTGGAAGCCGGTCGCCGAGCACAACCTGATTGACAAGCTCGTCAACGCCAAGCTCCAGCGGCTGAAGGTACTGCCGAGCGAGATGGCCTCCGACGGCGAGTTCCTCCGACGTGTCTATTTCGACCTGATCGGCCTGCCGCCCTCGCCCGAAGAACTGCGCACCTTCCTCGCCGATAAGACCGAGAACCGCAAGAAGCGCGCCGCCGTCATCGACCGGCTGATCGAGCGGCCCGAGTTCGTCAACCACTGGGCCGTCAAATGGAGCGACCTGCTCCAGGTGAATCGCGCCAAGCTCGGCGATAAGGGCGTGTGGGCCTTCCGCGAGTGGATCCGCGACGCGCTCGCCGAGAACCGCGCCTACGACAAGATGGTGCGCGAGCTGATCACCGCGCGCGGCAGCACCTATCGCAATCCGCCGGCGAACTTCTTCCGCTTCACGCGCGAGCCCAAGGTCGCCATGGAGACGACCACGCAGCTTTTCCTGGGCGTCCGCATGGTGTGCGCGCAGTGCCACGACCATCCCTTCGAGCAGTGGACGCAAAACCAGTACTTCCACCTGACGGCGTTCTTCGGAGCGGTCGGCGTCAAGTCCGGCGGCGAGAGCGACGAGGAGGTCGTCTACGAGAAGCGCGAGGAGACCGAGACGCGGCATCCCAAGGACAACCGCGTCATGTCCGCGAAGTTCCTGTTCGACGTGGGCAACGTGGGCCTGAAGGAAGAGGAGCTGCGCGAATCGCTGGCGAGCTGGTTGACCGCGCCCGCGAATCCGCTCTTCGCCAAAGCCGTCGTCAACCGGCTGTGGAGCTACTTCTTCGGAGTCGGTATCATCGAGCCGGTCGACGACATCCGGGGCACCAACCCGCCCTCGAATCCCGCGCTGCTCGACGCGCTCACCAAAGACTTCCTCGACGGTAAGTACGACCTGCGCCGCCTCGTCCGGACGATCGTCAACTCGCGGACCTACCAGGCGAGCTTCCGCGTCAACGATTGGAACGCCGACGACGCCATCAACTTCTCGCACGCCCTGCCGCGTCGTCTCACCGCGGAGCAGTTGCACGACGCCATTTATCTGGCAGCGGGCGTCCGGCCCAAGGCCGCGCAGGTGCCGGAGGATTCGCTCGCGCAGGATTTCCCGGACCCGTCCATCGAGCGCGGCGGTTTCCTCGATCTTTTCGGACGGCCCGAGCGCCAGACGAGCTGCGAGTGCGAGCGCCGACCGGATGTGTCGCTCGTCCAGGCGCTGAACCTGCTGAACGGGGCCACCATCGCCGAGGCCATCGCCGACCCGGAGGGCCGCATCGCGAAGTTGATTCTCTCCGGCGCCCCGGACCGCAGGATCGTCGAGGACATCTACGCGGCGGCACTGAGCCGCGAGCCGACGGGGGCCGAACTCGACCTGGCGCTGACCTACCTGAGCCGAGGCGGCGGACGCGCCGAGCGCGCCCAGGACCTGATGTGGGCCATTATCAACTCCAACGCATTCCTTTTTAACCGCTGACGCGTCTAACATAAAGGTATGGTCGCCGCGGCGGTTCTGTCCCTGTTGTTCGCCCAGGAGAGCCTCTTCGACAAGGCCCCCCCGCACATCGACGAGGCCCTGCGCGGCCGCGTCTCCAAGTTCTACCAGGCGCACGTCGAAGGCAAGTTCCGCCAGGCCGACGCCTATGTCGCTGAAGAGAGCAAGGACGAGTTCTTCAACGCCGACCGCATCCGATGCAAGTCGTTCGAGGTCATCCGCATCGTCTACCAGGACGATTTCACTCGCGCTCGCGTGGTGACGACCTGCGAGATCGACATGATGGCGGGGGCGCGCATGGTCGCTTCCAAACGGCCCCTCGCGACGAACTGGAAAGTCGTGAACGGCGAGTGGTTCTGGTATCACATCCCGGTGGACCCCAAGGCAGGGCGCGAAACGCCGTTCGGTACCATGCGGCCCGGCCCCGACGGCCCGTCCTCCGCCGGCGTTAAACCCGACGAAGCCGCCGGACGGCAGCTGGCGCTCAGCGTGATAACGGCCATCAAGCCGTCGGCGACCGAGGTGATGCTGAGCAGCTACGAGGAGTCGTCCGCCGAGGTAGTGCTGACCAACACGATGGGCCGCGCGACGCTCACGCTCGAGGCTCCTGCGATCGAAGGTCTGCGCGCGTCTCTCGATGTCGCCGATATTCGAACGCGCGAGAGCGCCCGGCTGACGCTGAAGTACTCGCCGCCCAACAAGAGCCCCAAGCCCACGCAGGCCGTTCGCGTGCGCGTCTTCCCGTCGGGCCAGGTCATCGAGATCGCGCTGAAGTTCGCGGTCCCGCCCGAAGTGCAGAAGCTGATTCCGAAGATCCCGTAACGCGCCCGTCCGGCGGAGCTCCTACGGCTCCATGCGGTAAATCGTAAGCCCCGAGAGCAGCTTCGGATAGAAATCCGTCGATTTCTGCGGCATCACCCCGCCGCCGAAAGACACCGCCGCAACCTGCTCCATGGTCGTCGGCTCCAGCAGAAACGCCGCCTGCGCGCCGGGCTCCTGGAGCATCGCGAGCGCCGTGTCGATCCCGCGCGCATAACGTATCGCCCGCTCCTCGCGCACCGCCGCTTCGTCGACCCCGAAGGCCTCGTCGAGCATCCGCCGGTGCAGGAAGGTCACGTCCAGCTCTCCCACCTCGCGATCCGCCTCGAGAAGATGCATCCCTTCCCGGAACGCCACGCCGACCCGAATCCGGTCCCCACGCCCCGCGGCGAACGCCGCCTTCAGTCCCGCAGCGTCGACCCGCCGCACCGCGAACCGCCGCTGAAGCGCATCCCAGCCGCGCCGCAGCGACTCCTCCGCGACCCCGTGCATCACCCGATGCGTCGCCAGGATGCGCAGGCCCGGCGCATGCGTGTTGAACAGCGTCATCGGCACGAACGCCGCGCCAGCTACGCCGGGATTCTCCTGGTGAAAAGCCAGCGCCGTCTCGTAGCGATGATGCCCGTCGGCGATGATCAGCTTGCGATCCGCCAGCAGCGACTGAATAGCTGCCACGCGGCCCGCATCGCCGATCCGCCACATCCGGTGAAGCGCGCCGTATTCGTCGCGGACTTGGGCCTCCGGCGGCCCCGCCGAGGCTTCGTCGAGCAGCCGGTCGACCGTGCGCGCCGGGTCCTCGTACACCAGAAACAGCAGCTCGAACTGCGCCCGCGTGTGACGCAGCAGCTCCATGCGGTCGCGCTTGGGGCCGGTGAGCGTCTGCTCATGGCGGTGCACCACGCCGTCGGCGTAGGGCGACAATTCGCCCAGACCCACGACGCCCTTTCGCGTCGTCTTCGCCCCCGTGTCAGGGTCCGAAAACTCCTGGGAATACGCGAAATACGATGGCTCGGCGTCGCGCTTCAGGACCCCGCTGGCGATCCAGCCCTCCAGATGCGCCGCCGCGCCCGCGTAGTTGCCCGACTCCGGCAGGACCACCCGGACGAGGTTGTGGGGACTGGCCTCCAGGTAGCGGCTGCGCATCGCCGGGCTGATCTTGTCGTAGGGCTGCGTGACCAGCGTTTCGAGCGGACCTGCCGGTGCTACGTAGCGGTAAGGACGGAAGGGAAGGAATCGCGCCATTGCGAAGATCTTCAGGATAGCAGGCGATCGCTTGCAACCTTCCGCCGCTGGAATCATCCATGGAACTGATATACTGTTCGCAGGAGGCCCGATTCCCCCATGGTTCAGTTGACGCCGAACGCCGTCGTAAAAGTGAAAGAGATCCTCGATGGGCAGGAGCCCAAGCCGGCCGGGCTGCGCATTTCCGTCGTCGGCGGCGGCTGCTCTGGATTCTCATACTCGATGGCCTTCGAGAACACGCCCAACATGCTCGATAAGACCTACAACTACGAGGGACTGAAGGTCTTCATCGACCAGGCCAGCATGCTCTATCTCGACGGCGCCGAAGTCGATTACGTCGAGACCATCGAGGGCTCCGGCTTCAAGTTCAACAACCCGAACGTCAAGTCGACCTGCGGCTGCGGAAGCTCCTTCAGCGCCTGACCTGTCGCGCCGGCATCGCGCGATCATCGGCCTGGAACGCGTTCCACACTACAATGGAAACGCGTGACGGCTCTTCCTCTCGAAACCCATCCTGACCGCTATCGCCACTGGCGGCTCGCAGTAGAACCGCCCCTCGCGTGGCTGACGATGGCCGTCGCCGAAGACGCGCCGCTGGCCGACGGCTATAAGCTCAAGCTCAACTCCTACGACCTTGGCGTAGACCTCGAGCTCGCCGACGCCGTCGAGCGCCTGCGATTCGAGCACCCCGAGGTCCGCGCCGTCGTCATTACCGGCGGCATGGACCGGGTCTTCTGCGCCGGGGCGAATATCCACATGCTGGCCTCGTCGCCGCACGGCTTCAAGGTCAACTTCTGCAAGTTCACCAACGAGACGCGCCTGGCGATTGAAGAGGCCTCGGCTCGCAGTGGACAACGCTACATCGCCGCCTGCAACGGGACGGCGGCGGGCGGCGGCTACGAACTGGCGCTCGCCTGCGAGAGCATTCTGCTGGTCGACGACGGCAGCTCAGCGGTGAGCCTGCCGGAAGTCCCGCTCCTCGGCGTGCTGCCCGGCACTGGCGGCCTCACGCGCGTCACCGATAAACGCCGCGTCCGCCGCGACCTCGCCGACGTCTTCGCCACGCTGCCCGAGGGCGTCAAGGGCCGCCGCGCCGTCGAGTGGGGACTGGTCGACGAAGTCGTGCCGCGCAGCCGCTTCCGGGAGACCGTCCGCGAGCGCGCCGAGGCTCTGGCAGGCCCCGAAGACCCGCGTCGCGGCCCGGCGATCGCGCTGGAGCCCATCGGCGATTACCGCCACGTCGATCTGCGATGCGACGCGGCCCCGCGGGTCGCGGAGCTTCTCGTGCACGGCCCCGAGGTTGCCGCCGATCCCGTCGCCTGGGCGCTGCGCGCGTTCCGCGAGATCGATCGCGCCGTGCTGCGGCTGCGTTTCGAGCACGAGGACGTTGGCGTGGTGCTCGTGAAGACGCGCGGCGACTTGGCGGCCGCACGCGCCGCCGCCGGCGAGCTCCACGCGCGCCGCGGTGAGTGGCTCGTCAACGAGGTCCTGCTGCTGGCGGGCCGCGCGCTACGACGGCTGGAGGCGACCTCTAAGAGTCTTTACGCGATCGTCGACGGGGATTCCTGCTTCGCGGGCGCGCTACTCGAACTCGCGCTGGCCGCCGATCGTATCTACATGCTCGACCAGCCGGGCGTCGCCCTCGCGGCCTCGCCGCTCAACGGCGGTGCGCTCGCCTGCGCCAACGGCCGATCGCGCCTCGACAACCGTTTCCCCTGCGATCACGATCGCGTCGCGCGCGTGCTCGCGGCGGATGGACCCATCGACGCAGCGGCCGCGCGCGAGTTCGGCCTCGCCACCGCCACCCCCGACGCCATCGACTGGGATGACGAAGTCCGCGTCGCCATCGAGGAGCGGGCGTCGCTCTCGCCCGACGCCCTCACGGCGATGGAGGCGAATCTCCGCGCGCCCGTCG
The DNA here is from genome assembly GCA_964515555.1 of uncultured Solibacteraceae bacterium. Classification (GTDB taxonomy): domain Bacteria; phylum Acidobacteriota; class Terriglobia; order Bryobacterales; family Bryobacteraceae; genus CAZEVY01. The sequence continues at coordinate 12,961 of CAZEVY010000131.1, forward strand.
TCGAGACCCTCGAGACGCGCATCTTCGGGCGTCTCTCGGCCTGGCAGAACTGGGTGTTCTCGCGGCCCAACGCCACCGGCGACAAAGGCGCGCTCGCTCTCTACGGCAAGCCCGAGCGCCCGCGCTTCGACTGGCGGAGAACCTGATGTCGCTCTACGACCGCATCCCCAACAACGTCAACCTCTCGGGCGATCGCCGCCTCCTGCGCGCCCTCGAACACTGGCAGCCGAACTACATGCAGTGGTGGAGCGACATGGGGCCGGCCGGCTTCCAGGCCCACGACGTCTATCTCCGCACCGCAGTCTCGGTCGAGGCCGGCGGCTGGGCGCACTACGACTTCGTCAAGATGCCCGACTACCGCTGGGGCATCTTCCTGGCGCCGCCCGAACACGACCGCCGCATCGGCTTCGGCGACCACTTCGGCGAAGCCGCCTGGCAGGAGGTGCCCGGCGAATACCGCAGCATGCTG
>CAZEVY010000132.1:0-11219 GCA_964515555.1 uncultured Solibacteraceae bacterium
GCTTTCAGGAAAGCCGCCTAAAATGGGCCTCCTGTCAGATTCTCGCTCAGAGCCCGAAGTCTTATCGAGCAGAAACTGCGATGGCTTCCGCGAACACGCTCACTCGCTCAAGCCCGACGACCAGATCGTGGCTTCGGAGGCTGTGTCAGTTGCTACCGCAACTGGATTATTGGGAACGTGAGTATTGGGCTGTATTCGGCACGCTAACGGATCGGAAAGTCGTGGCGTATGTCAATCCGAACCGAAGGAGTGCCCGCCTGTTCCTCAGGCTTGAGGCCAATCGTGCACGGAACCTCCAAACCACGCCGTCGAGTTCAACATGGGCAAAGGGATTTCCGTCGGTCTTCGGCATCAATAGTGAGCAGGATCTGGTGTACGCGAGCCACCTCATCGTTCAATCGCTGGCGACGATCGAGGCCGCTAAGGGCAAGTCACCACGCACAGAGTACGTTGGTCCGGAGGAACTGGCGCCGGGCATCGTGTACGAGGAGGGTTCGGCCCATTCCGTACTGGTGAACGCGTATGAGCGAAACCGCCGAGCGCGTCAGGCGTGTCTCCGGCACTACGGGACAAGCTGCATTGCTTGCGGACTCAACTTCGCTGCGAAGTATGGAGAGGCAGCCGCCGGTTACATACAGGTCCATCACGTTGTGCCGATCGCACGAGTGGGCTCGACATACCGTTTGGACCCGATCAAAGACCTTCGCCCGGTCTGCCCCAATTGTCACGCCGTAATGCATCGCCGGGATCCACCGTATTCAATCGACGAAGTCAAGCTCATGCTGCGGGCACCGAATGCCTAGAAGAAACGGTCGAGCACGCCCACCTCGATTTCGGTAGCGCGCGCGATGTCCGCGTCGTTGGTCAGGAGCGCGGTGGCGCCGCCGCGGATCGCGGTGGCGACTTGCAGGGCGTCCGGCGTGCGAATCCGATATTGCGCGCGAATGCGCGCGGCCGCGTCGGCGATGGCGAGATCGGGCGCGACCCATTCCAGATTGGGGAACGCGGACAGCAGCGCGAAGCACTGGTTCACGGCCGTTTCGTCCCCCGCGCGGTAGGGATGGACGAGAAGCTCGGTCATCGTCACCGTCGAAGTGACGGCGCTATGGGGCGACTGCTCCAGCCATGCGAACACTTCCTCTGCCGCGCCGACGTAATCGGCGTTCGCGTCCAGGTGATAGATGAAGACGCAGGAATCGAGCGCAATCCGGCGATGCGCCGCGAGGAACTTTCGCAGGGCCGTCAGCGCCAACTGTCGCGTTCCCGCTTGAGGTAGCCCTTCGGGTAGGATCTCGCGGCCAAACCGCGCAGCGCCTTGGTCCACGAGCGCGGCCTCGGGAGGATGACCACGGTGTCGCCGCGCACCACGACCAGCAGCTTATCGCCGGCGCGTACTCCGAGCGCCTCGCGCGCCTCGCGGGGGACGACGATCTGGTTCTTCGAGGAGAGGGTCGCTTCCGCCATCGCTTTACATCATACCAAAAAGTAAAGCGGGGACTCACTCCCCCGACGACGGAGCGTTGGGCTCCCACAGCGACTCCGACGCCCCCGCGGCACGGCACGCCCATCGGCTCCAGACGAAAAACGCGTCGCTCAGGCGATTGAGATAGCGAAGCGCCTCGGGCGGCGCCGGCTCCTCGCGCGAGAGGGCGACCAGAATCCGCTCGGCGCGGCGGCACACAGTTCGGCAGACGTGCAGCTCGGCGCAGAGGCGCGTGCCGCCCGGGAGGACGAAGGAGCGCAGCGCGGGCAGGCCGTCGTTCATCGCGTCGATTTCCCGCTCCAGGCGGGCGACGTCGGCATCGGTGACGCGCGGCTGTTTCGGGAGCACGTCCTCGGGCAGCGTCGCCAGAATCGATCCGAGGTTGAAGAGCTCGTGCTGCACGCGACCGAGAATCGCCGCCAGGGGCGCCAGCGCGGGGCCGGCTTCCAGCGCGCTGAGGCGCGCCAGCCCGGTGAAAGCGTTCAGCTCGTCGACCACGCCGTAGCAGTCGATGCGGCGGGAATCCTTGGCGACGCTCTGGCCGCCTACCAGCCGGGTCGCGCCGGCGTCGCCGTGGCGCGTGTAGATTCGATTCAGCGCCAGGCGCGGTTCGTTGAAGCTGTCATCGCGGCCGCTCACAATGTTAACGATACTTTAACTCGCGCCGCACCCGCGAGAGCTAGACTGGTGGCTATGAGGATGCTTCAGTTCGCTGCTTTGATTCTTGCCTTCGCCTCGATGGGGCTGGCACAGGAAGTCGGAGGTTCGACGCTCAACGGCACCATTCTCGACCCGTCGGGCGCCACGGTGGCCGGCGCCAAAGTGACGGCGGTCAACGTGGCGACGGGGCTGACGCGGACGGTGGAGTCGACCGGCGTGGGCCTCTACAACTTCCTGCGGCTGCCGGTGGGCCGTTACGACATCACCGTCGAGAAGCAGGGCTTCCGTCCGACGAAGCGCACGGGCGTGGCGCTGGCGGTGGGCGCGGTGGCGACCTACGACATCCAGCTCGAGCTGGGGGCGACCGCCGAGACCGTGACGGTGCTGGCCGAGGTGCCGCTGCTCGAATCGACGCGCTCTCAGACGAGCACGGTGATCAACGAGCGGTCGGTGGCCGACCTGCCGGTGAACGGTCGCAACTTCCTGGCCTTCGCGATTCTGACGCCCGGTGTGGTGCTGGATCCGCGCGGCGGCGATCTCTCCTTCGGCGGGCAGCGCGGCACGGCCAACAGCCTGCTGATCGACGGGGGCGACTCGAACAACCTGTTCTTCGGGCAGTCGTCGGGGCGCGCCGGGACGCGGAATCCGTACACCTTCTCGGTGGACGCGGTGCAGGAGTTCCAGGTGAACAACTCGGGCTACAACGCCGAGACGGGGCGCGCCGGCGGGGGCGTGATCAACGTGGTGACCAAGAGCGGCACCAACGCGTTGCACGGAACGGGATTCTGGTTTTTCCGGGACAAGGGCATGAACGCCAACACGTTCATCAACAACTCGCGCTCGATTATCAAGCAGCCGTATCACTTCAACCAGTTCGGCGGCAACCTCGGCGGTCCGGTGAAGAAGGACCGGCTGTTCTACTTTTTCAACTACGAAGGCCAGCGCAACAAGAGCCCGAACGCGGTGTTCCTGGCGATCGCGCCGCCGGGCGACGCGCTGTCGCAACAGGCGGCGCAGGAGCTGCAGCAGTACCTGGCCCCGTACACGCGCAATCTGGACAACGATATCTACACCTTCAAGTCCGATTGGAACGTGACGCAATCGGACAACCTCAGCGTGCGCTACAACGCGCACCGCTTCACCGGCAAGAATTTCGAAAACAGCGGAACCGCGAGCGCACTCAACCACACCGGCGACAGTCTGGTGAAGACAGACAACGTGGCTGCGAACTATAACCACATTTTCGGGGCAAACATGGTGTGGGACGCGCGCTTCATCTTCCTGCGGGACAACGAGCCGGGGCAGGCCAACTCGAACGACCCGGAGGCGGTGATCCGGCAGTCGAACACCACCGTCCTTCAGATCGGCCGGAACAACTTTTCGCCGCGGTTCACCAACTCGAAGAAGTATCAGACCCTCCAGAGCGCCGCTTATCATCGCGGACGCCACAGCCTCAAGGTGGGAGGCGATATGAACTTCGAGCGCATCGGCAACTTCTTCCCGGGCCTGTTCGGCGGCTCCTACACCTTCAACAGCTACTCCGACTTCGCGGCGCGCCGTCCGTTCAGCTACTCGCAGGCCTTCGCCGGCTCCGGCACCGCCGGTCCGCTGACTCAGCCGAACGTCAACGAGTTCGCGCTGTTCGTTCAGGACACCTGGCGCGTGAACGACCGGCTGACCCTCAACTACGGGCTGCGATACGACCTGATGGACTCGGCCGATCCGGCGGTCACCAATCCGAACGCTGCGCTCGCCCAGCAGGGTCTGAACACCGGGCGCATCAACCTCGACACCAACAACTGGGGGCCGCGCTTCGGCTTCGCCTATAAGCTGCTGGCGAGCGGCAGGGTCCTGCTGCGGGGCGGCTACGGCGTCTTCTACGGGCGCACGCCGGCAATCATGACCGGGACGGCGCATTCCAACAACGGCATCCAGGTGCTGACCTACACGTTGCAGGCGAATCTGCCTACGTATCCGGCGACGCTGGCGGCGCCTCCGGCCAGCGGCGCGGCGACGCCCAGCATTTTCGTGTTCGCGCCGGACTACGTGCAGCCGCAGACGCACCAGTACAGCCTGAATCTCGAGTACGCCTTCGCGCGTAACATGACGATGACGCTCGGGTACCTGGGCGTGCGCGGCGCGCACCTCTCGCGGACGCGCGACATCAACCTGTTCCCGGCCGAGGAACTGGAAGGGCGGCTGGTGGACAACACGATCGTGAAGTTCTTCCGGCATCCGGGGACGTCGGGGCCGGCGCGGCCGAATCCCGCCTTCGGGCGTATCAGCCTGTTCGACTCGGGCGCCGACTCGACCTATCACGGCGGGTTCGTGCAGCTCACGCGCCGTTACTCGCGCAACTTCCAGCTCCTGACGTCGTACACGTGGTCGAAGGTCATCGACACCGTGCCGACGCAGGTGGCCGTGGTGGTGGGCACCGACGACGCGCAGGGCGCGCAGAACACACTGCTGCCGAATCTCGACCGCGGCCCGGGCGAGGCCAACGTGAAACACCGCTTCGTGTTCTCCAACGTGTGGGACTTGCCGTACGCGCGGTCGATGGGGAACCCGGTGCTGCGCGCACTGCTGGCCGACTACCAGTTCTCGATGATCGCCAGCGTCGCCAGCGGGCGCTGGTTTTCGGCGACGGTGGGCGGCGACCCCAACAACAATGCTCAGACGCCGACGGACCGTTCGCCGGGGCTGGGGCGCAACACGATCGAAGGTCCGGGCTTCGCGGCGGTGGACGTGCGAGTGTCGCGCGACATCGGGCTCAAGGAACGGGCCAAGCTGCACCTGATCTTCGAGGCGTTCAACGTGACGAATCGTTCGAACTTCAACAATTTCAACCGCGGCCAGTATACGTTCACGGCGGCGGCGCGGGTGTTCACGGCGCAAAGCAATTTCATGCAAATGACCGGGAACGCCGACCCGCGAATTCTTCAGCTCGCGGCGAAGATTATTTTTTGAAGAATGATATGGCCGCAGATGAACGCAGATAAACGCAGATGGGACAAGGCTTGCAATCTTATCTGAGTTCATCTGCGTTCATCTTTGGCCATCCGATTTCGTTCGGGCCAGGACACTAGGCTGGGCGAGGCGTGACGAACCTCCCGGGCGGTCCCCGCATCCAGCTGGCCGCCGTCGTTCTGCTCGGCGCGGGACTTCGGCTGTTCCGCTTGAACTGGCAAGGCACCTGGCACGACGAGAATTTCTCGCTCGCCGTCGTCTGGCTGCCGTGGCCGGAGGCCTTCCGCGAGATCGTCCGCGACTACGTTCATCCGCCTCTCTACTACGTCCTCCTGAAGATCTGGGTCGCGGCGGCCGGCTTCGGCGACTATCCGGCGCGGCTGTTCGCGGCGCTGTTCGGGACGCTGACGATCCCGGCCGTGTACATCGCCGGACGACGGCTGGCCGATCACGCCACGGGCCTGCTGGCAGCGTTACTGATGGCCATCTCGCAGGTCGGCGTGTACTATTCTCACGAAGCGCGCATGTACTCGATGGCGATGCTGCTGACCATCCTGGCGATACTGCTGTTCGACACGGCGGCGAGCACGCGGCGCGTCCGCGACTGGGCGGGCTTCACCGGGGTCGCGGTTCTGGCGGCCTACACGCACTACTACATGCTGCTCGTGCTGCTCTCGATCGCGGCGTACGGCTTTCTGCGACGGCGCACGCTGGGGATTCCCCTTCGATGGTGGCTGGCGGCGGGAGTGGTGGTGGCGGCGGCGCTGACTCCCTGGCTTTTCAGCGGAATCATCGAGGCGCGAGCGGCCAATCCCAAAATTCACTCGTTGAATGAAACCCGCAGCGTGCTCTGGTTTTCCCCGATCTCCGCCTTGAACTGGTTCCACAACGCCAAGTGGCGCGGTATGGTAGCCGAATCGCCGCTGGGTACCCTTGCAGCGGGACTGCTGGTGTTCACGGGGCCGGCGATCGCGTTATTGATTCGCGGGCGAGGGCGGCTGGCGGGCTGGTTCGATCCGCCACGCGATGTGGCGCGCCTGGCGCTTCCGGGACTCGTGTGCGCCGGCGTCATTCTGGTCGGGGCAGCCGCGTCGGCGATCATGCACGTGCAGTTCAGCGGCCGATATCTGGTGATGGCGGCGCCGGCCTATTACCTGCTGTCGGCGGCCGGAATCCGGTCGATGCGCTCCCGGGCGCTGCGCGCCGCCACGGTCGGGGGCGCCGTCGCGCTGGCCGCCGGCAGCCTCCGCGCGAACTACTACACGCAGACCAAGCCCGACACCCGCGCGGCCGTGGAGTGGGTCGCGGCGCAGTGGCGTTCTCCCGACTGCGTGTGCACGCTGCCGCAGCTCCGGTCGCCGGAAGCGTGGTTCTGGCGCGCGCGGCGCAACGTCACGCCGCCGGCGGCGCCGCGGCCCGCCGGGCAGGTGCTGGCCCGGCCGGAGGCATGTCCGCGGCTGTGGATCATCCGGGATCGTACCTTCTTCCTGAATACGGCGGCTTCCCGCGAGCAATTCCGGCTTCTGGAGGCGGCCTTCGAGCCGGTGGAAAGGCGAGATTACTATGGGGCGACGGCGGGCCTGTACCGGCCGCGGGGGCCCGGGCGCAGCCCTTAGTACCTTCGGGTGAGGTTCCGGGGCCCTTAAGGACAACGTCGGAGGACTAAGGTTTCCGGCGGATTTGCCGATAAAGGACTCAGGTATGCATCCGCCGCTCCCCGACACGGACGCGTTGCTGGCGCAGTTTAACAAGCTCATCCAGGAGCTGCTGCGCGGCACGATGAACCGCAACACGTTCCGTCCCTGGGAGATCGAAGTGCTGCTCGACATCGACAGCTGCAACCTGAGGGACTCCAACCGGCGCGAGATTCTGCGGCGCTATCAGAAGGCGGTACAGCGGGATCTCGACAAGGGCTCTCCGGCGCTATTGAAGCTGTCGGAATACCTGGATCGCACGAAGGCCAAGCGCGCCAAGGGCGAAGCGCCGGCGGCGCACGTGAACGGGTCGGCGCAGGTTCCGGCGGTCGAGAGCCTGTAGGCCGCGTCGAGGGCGACGCTCGACATTGCCGCGTCAGGGTAAACGCCGCTTCGTCGCCGCGCGAAGAATGGCCAGATCGGCGCGGTCCTTATCCCGGCCCGCCGCCTCCTTGTTGCGAATCAGCGCCTCCCGACCGATCAGGGCGACCTCGATACCGTCGATGAAGCCGACGACGCGCGCCGGCCAGGCTTCGTCAAAGGCGACACCGGTCACTTCGTTTAACAGGTCGATTCCCCGCGGAGGGCGACCCAGGCGGATGAATTTCCCTTTCTCGATGAGGTCGTCCGGGTGAATTCCCAGCGAGCCGAATCCGAAGTCGGACAACGCCAGGCAGACCCGGCGCGCGTTCCCCGCCGTCGGACGTATGAGGACGTCCAGGTCGCCGGTGTTTCGCGGATAGGCGTGCCAGGACACCGCGATGGCGCCGACTACCAGGTAATCAACGCGGCGGGAATTCAAGCACGCGATAAACTCTTTCCAGTCGTGGGGCAGAGCCATCTTCTTCCGGCCAGGTGAATTCGAGCAGCTCGCAGAGCATCTCCATGCGCTGTTCCGGCGTCAGCGAGCGGTAGAATTCGCGGTCGGCTTCCTCGGCCTCCTCAAAGCTGGAGAACACCGTGGCGACCGGTTCCATGACGACCATTGTAGCTCTGCTATTCTGAACGTATGGCCTGTAGCGGAGTACCGGCGATGCCGAGGGACGAGCCCGGCAAGCGGAAGGTGCAGTGCGTGAAGTTCCAGCGCGAGATGAGCGGTCTCGACGAGCCGCCCTTCGACGGGCATCCGCTGGGCCAGCGCATCTACGAGAACGTCTCCAAGGAAGCCTGGAAGATGTGGCTGGAGCACATGAAGATGCTCATGAACGAGTACCGGCTCAACCTGGGCACACCCGAAGCCCAGGAGTACCTGCTCAAGCAGATGGAAGAGTACTTCTTCGGCGCCGGCGCGGCGCTGCCTCCCGACTACGTCCCACAACAGTCGAAACATTGACGGCCGTCGCGCGGTGAAGCTGGCGGCAAGGACCGCTCCCTTTGGTCGTGGCGCGGGACGAGGTGCGACCAGCGCGAGTCAGCGAGAGAGGACGAGCACGCCCCACGGGCGGTCGGCGACCGGAATCCGCTTGACCACCTTCTCCGTCGCCAGGTCGACGACCGAAACGTCGTTCGAGGGACCGTTCGCCGTGTAGAGCAACTTCCCGTCGGGCGAAACGCCGATGCCCCAGGGACGCACGCCGACCTCGAACGACGAGACCACCTTGTCGGCGGCGGTGTCGATGACGAAGACCTTCTTGCCGCGGCCGGTGCTTACGTAGGCGCGCCTGGCGTCGGGCGAGAGGATCACCGACATCGGCTTGATGACGTCGACCTCGCCCAGAGTGATTTCTCCCTTGACCGCATGCCGGGCCGTGTCGATCACGCTGACCTTGCCGTCGTTCTCGCGCGTCACGTACGCCTTGGAGCCGTCCGGCAGGAAGGCGGCGGCGCGCGGGCGCAGGCCGACCTTGAAGCGCCGGATCACCTTGTTCGCCGCGGTGTCGATGACGAAAACGGCGCCGTCCTCCTCCGAGGTCACATAGACGAACCTGCCGTCGGGGCTGGTGGTGACGCCCTCGGGCTCGCCGCCGACCTTCAGCTCGTGGATCACCTTGGCGGCGGCGATGTCGACCACGGAAGTCGCGGCGATGTCTTCGTTGGAGACGTAGAGCAGGCGGCCGTCCTTGCTGAGATCGAACTCTTCGGGATCGGAGCCAGACTTGATGACGCCGGTCATCTTCCCGGAGGCGACGTCGAAGACGCCGATGCCGTCGGCGCTCTTGTCGGCGGGCGGCAGCTTGCTCTCGTCGACACCCGGGGGCGCGAAGGGCGATCCGCTGAGGGCGACATAGATGGTCTTGCGGTCGGGGCTGGCGTGGATGCCGCGCGGGCGCTTACCGAGCTTCACGGTCGCGACGACCTCGTGTTTCGCCGGGTCGATGATGCTGAGGTCGCCCGAGGCCTCGTTGGTGATGTAGACGCGATACGCGCTTTCCGGCGCGCGCGTTTCCGTGGACTCCTTCGGAGCGGAGCCGCCGCAGGCGTGCAGGAGGAGGGCCAGCACGGGAAGGAGGAATCGCCGGATCGACATGCACTCCAGTGTACCCGCCGCGCGCTGGTATACACTGGGCGGTTTGCCATGACGCAAACGACGAACCCGAGACGGCTGTTCATCGCCAGTTGCCTGGCGCTGGTGACGACCTCCATGGTCTTCTCGATCCGGGGCGACATTCTCGACGCTCTGGGCGCCGACTTCCACCTCAACAAGCAGCAGATCGGTCTGGTGCTCAGCCCGGCGTTCTGGGGCTTCACGCTCTCGATCCTGATCGGCGGGTCGCTGGTGGATTTCTTCGGCATGCGGAAGCTGCTGACGGTGTCGGCGGTCGGCTACATCGGCGCGGTGATCGCCATCATCGCGGCGCCGCGGCCGGAGGCGGCGGTGGAGCCGTACTATTCGCAGCCGAGCTTCCTCATTTTGTACGGCGCGATGCTGACGCTGGGGCTTTCGCAGGGGCTGGTGGAAGGCGTCATCAACCCGCTGTGCGCGACGCTCTATCCCGACGAGAAGACGCGCACGATGAACCTGCTGCACGCCTGGTGGCCGGGCGGGCTGATCGTCGGCGGATTGCTCGCCTACGGCATCACCAAGGTAATGGGGCTAGACCAGCCCGGAGTGGCCGCGTCGGCGGTGACGCTCGGCTGGCAGATCAAGCTGGCGACGATACTCGCGGCGGCGGTGGGATATCTCGTGATGATCCGCGGACAGCAATTCCCGGCGACCGAGCGCGTGGCGGCGGGCGTCTCGAATCGCGACATGATCCGCGAGGCGGCGCGGCCGATGTTCGTGCTGCTGTGGATCTGCATGTGGATGACGGCGGCGACGGAGCTGGGGCCGGACCAGTGGGTGGGGTCGCTGATCACCAAGCTGGCGGGGATGCAGGGCGTGCTGATCCTGGTGTACACGGCGGGCATCATGTTCCTGCTGCGGTTCTTCGGCGGGGGACTGGCGCACGCGACGTCGCCGCTGGGGCTGCTGGCGATCTCGGCGGCGCTGTCGGCGGTGGGGCTGTTCTTCCTGGGGTCGGTGACGACTCCGGCGCAGGCGTTTCTGGCGGCGACGATTTTCGGGGTGGGCAAGACGTTCTTCTGGCCGGTGATGCTGGGGGTGACGTCGGAGCGGTTTCCCAAGGGCGGCGCGCTGCTGCTGGCGATCATGGGCGGGACCGGGAATCTCTCGGTGGCGTTCATTCTGCCGATCATGGGCGGCTGGTACGACGCCCACGGGGCGGCGGCGGCGTTCCGCTACGTCGGCGTGCTGCCGGTGGTGCTGACGGTGGTGTTCGGGGCGCTGTTCTTCTACTATCGGGCGCGGGGCGGGTATCACGCGGTGAAGCTGGAGGCGAAGGGGCGGTAGTTTCGCAATATTGCATGTGATATCATCCGAACGAGATCGTGCGACTCGTTCTGGACACCGCCGTCGTGGTCGCCGCCTTTCGCAGCGACCGCGGGGCTTCCCGACGGCTGGTGATGGCGGCCCTCGACCGGCGAATCGTCTTGCTTCTGTCGGTGCCTCTCATGCTGGAATACGAGGCCGTGTTGACTCGTCCGGAGCATCGCGAGGAGACCGGCCTGACCATCGCGGAGACCGGCGAGGTGCTGGATGCCCTGGGCGCCGTTGCTGAGCCGGTTGCGTTGAGATTCCTGTGGCGGCCGCAACTGGGCGACCCGGCCGACGAGATGGTTTTGGCGACAGCCATCAATGGTCGCGCGAATGCATTGGTCACTTTCAACCTGCGGCACTTGAAAGAGCCTGCCAGGACATTCGGGATTCGGGCGGCCCCGCCGGCGGAAATCTGGCGGGAGATTCGAGGTGGAGATGAGACGAAGTAACGTGGCGCTGCGGCTCCAAGAGTCGTTGCTTGCGGAGGCACGGCGGGTGGCCGAGTCGGATGGCGTCGCGCTAAATCAGTTCATCAATGTGGCCGTGGCGGAGAAGCTGTCGGCACTGCGGACCGAGGAGTACTTTCGCGAGCGATCGG
>CAZEVY010000132.1:11319-13186 GCA_964515555.1 uncultured Solibacteraceae bacterium
CGCGGAGAGACCACTCATATCCCTACTTTAGCCGATCAGGCCGCCGCGAACTCGAACAGGAAATCGGCGAACGCCTTCTCCGCATCCGCGAGCCCCTTGAGCGGCGCGGGCGCATCGACGACCATGTACTCGTCGCGGCCGTGCGCCCCGGCGCCGTGGCCGAGTCCCCACATCAGCGCGGGCAGCTTCAGATTCTTCGTGAACAGGTACATGGGCGCGCTGCCGGTCGACCGCAGCGCCGTGCGCGTCTCGACGCCGTAGGCCTTCGACGTCCTCCGCACCACCTCCACCATCGGGCTCGCCGGCGACGTCTGCGACCAGTCGTAGCCGTTCCACCAGTTGATCTTCACGTCGGCGAAACCGCGCTTGTCCAGGTGCTTTCTCACGAGATCCGCGACCTCGGCGGCCGACTGCTCGGGCACCAGCCGCAGGTCGATCTTGGCGTTCGCCACGTGCGGCAGGATCGTCTTGGTGCCCGGCCCGCCGTAGCCCGACCAGATGCCGTCGATGTTCAGGGTCGGCTCGAACCACATGCGCCGCAGCACCTCGCGCTTGTCGGCGGCGCCGGCGACGAAGCGGTCCATGCCGAGCTGCGCGCGCAGAGCGGCCTCGTCGAAGTCGCGCAGGTAGGTCTCGTAGACGTCGCGCTCGACGGGGGTCGGCTGCCGGACCTTGGCGGTCACGCCGTCGATAAGGATGCGATTGCCGGAGGGGTCGGTCATGGTGGCGAGCGCTTGCACCAGTCGCCACGCGGGCGAGTCGGCGACAGCCTTGAGACTCCCGTGAATCTCGCCGTTCTTCGGTCCTCCCGAGGTGGCGCCGCTGGTCTCCAGCTCCAGGTACACGATGCCCTTGTTGCCGAGCGTGAGGCTGATCCTGCCGTTGCGCTCCTGGCCGTTGGCCGGCATGAGCACGCCCGACGCCTTCGCGAGACGGTCCTGATAGCGCGTCACGAAGTGATGCAGATTCGGACTGCCGAGCTCCTCCTCGCCCTCGCAGACGAACATGAGATTAACGGGGAGCTTGCCGTGAACGGCGCGAATCGAGGAAAGCGCGTTGAGGAAGGCGCGCTCGGGGCCTTTCTGGTTGGTCGCGCCGCGGCCGCGGAGGATGCGCGCGCCGGCGCCGAATGTCGGGGCGGAAACGACGGTGGCTTCGAGGGGCGGCGTGGTCCACTCGGCGGGATTCACGGGCTGCACGTCGTACATCCAGTAGATGGCGAGCGTCCTGGGAGCGCCGGCGTCGTGGAAGCCCCACACGCCGGGATGGCCGCCGGTGGGGACGATGGCGGTCTCGCCGCAGCCGATCTCGGCGAGATACTGGCGCGTCAGCTCGGCGCATTCCTTGATGCCGCGATTCTCGGCGCTGATCGAGGGCTGCCGGATGTACTCGCGGATCTTCTCGATGTGCGCGGCGAGGTTGGCATCGATGTGCTTGTGCACGGCGGCGCGTTCGGGAGTCGCGCCGCGCGCGGCGAGTGCAGTCGCGCCGGCCAGGAATTGCCTGCGGTTCATGAGTTCGAGTATCTCATTTCGTCCGCACTGCACCAGTGGCCGCGCATGGATCGTTCCGCAGATGATAGGATCGGCGCCAGGAGCAGCAGGGTGTTCTTCCGGTGCGCGATCGGCGCGCTGTTGGCCAGTGTTCTGGCGCATGGTCAGCGCCAACCGGTTGTCCGCGACCAGCCACTTGTCGTGGTGTCGGACGGTAAGTACGGTTACATCGACCACGGCGGAGGTATCGTAATCAAGCCTCAATTCCATTGGGCGGACACGTTCTCGGATGGGTTTGCGACGGCATACGTATGCGGGAAGCTGGTTTCAATCGACGGAATGGGCAAATTGCATCCCAGGCGGTTAGAAAATCT
>CAZEVY010000133.1:0-12989 GCA_964515555.1 uncultured Solibacteraceae bacterium
GTTAATAATTGCCAATGCTCGTACATTGAGAAGAATGATCTGGCCGCAGATGAACGCAGATTAACGCAGATGGGACAAATCCTTAAGTCTTATCTGCGTTTATCTGCGTTCATCTGCGGCCATTTAATGTCCCCGCCTCTCACCGCAACGTAACCGTCAGCGCCGCCGACGCGGCCTCTCCCGCCGTCGCCACCAGCCGGTAAACGCCAGGCAGGAACGGCACGCCCGACTCGTCGTAGAGCGCCGCCTGCCGCACCGCGACCCCGCCGGAAACCGTCGTCGAGTGAAGCACGCGCCCCGTCGCATCGCGCAGCTCCAGCACCACCGGCGCGCCGCCGATTCCCGCCGATCGCACGCGCACCTGCGCGCACGGCTTGTACGTTCCCGGCGGGTCGGCGCCGGGAACCAGTCCGCAGGCGACGAAGTAGCACGGCACCGCGCAGTTGGTCGCGCGCCGCGAGCTGACGTCGATGGTCGCGCTCTCGACTCCCAGCTCCAGCGCCGCCGACGGCGCGGCGAACTGCAACGCGCCCAGGCTGGCCTCGACCAGGTCGAGGCTGTTCGAGAATCCGCCCGAGGAGCCGGCCAGCACATTGGCCGTCGAGCCGATGAAGCCTACCCCGCGCACGAACGTCCCCGATTCCTGAATGAGCGCCTGCGAGCGCGTGTAGTCGACGGCGTCGGGCAGTCTGCCGATCGAGGTCCCGATGCCGCGCCGCCGCCCGGTAATCCGCAGCACGGCCGACCCCGACGGTGTGGCAGTAGGGTCGAGGTACAGCTCCTCGACGACGCCGATGCGCCGGTAGACGCGGCCTTCCTCGTCGGTGCGATAGAGTTCAGTGCGCGTGGCGCCGGGGGATTCGAACGTCATCTCGTACCAGGTTTCACCGGCGATGAGCGTCGTGCCCGTGATGGTCCGCGTCTCGTAGAAGGAGCTGACCTGCCGCGAGTAGCCGCGATACGTCCAACGGTAACCGGCGCGCAGCGGGAAATACGACTCCGCGGCCAGCGCCGCCAGCACCGAGGGCGCGAAGCTCACGCAGTTCACGCGCGCCGCGACCCGCGCCAGCTCGCGTCCGGTGGCGTCCACCAGCACGAACACCATGCCGTCGTCGACCCAGTCGCCGGTCGTGGCCGAGCCGCTGGGCGGCTCGACGCCGGTCATGGCGTCGCCGTCGGGCGAGCCGATGCGCACCAACACGCCGCCGCCCGTGCGGACGGTCCAGGAGAGGACGGCGCGGCCGCGTCCGTCGACGCAGTCGGTGATGGGGTCGGGCTGGATGCGGAATTCGACGGGCTGCGCGGCGGCGAGACCGGCGAAGGTAAGGGCGAGGGCAAGGGGGCGCATGGGAGTCCTCCATCCATATAAGCACCCCGCGGCGGGATTAGTCGTCAGCCTTTGCCGCGCGATCGCAGGAATTCGGCCATCTTTTCCTGCTTGAACTTCACCGCCAGGTCGAGCGGCGTCCCCGGAAACATCCGCGACCGCGACGGCTCGTCGATCCGCGCGCCCCGATCCACCAGCAGTTCGGCCAGCTCCACCAGTCCGCGCCGCGCCGCGACATGCAGCGCCGTCTGGCCGCCGCCGCGCGAATTCACGTCGACCCCGGAATCGAGCAGAAACGCCGCGATGGCCGTCTGCGGCTTGGCCCAGGCGGTAAACTGCAGCAGCGCGAAGTCGTGCGCGCCGCGCTCGCGGAGGCGATTCCGGTCCTCGCGCACCATTTCGCGGACGGCGCTTTCGAGTCCCACCACCACCGCCGTGCACAGCGACAGCGGCGCGCCCGCGTCGAGCAGATGTTCGGCGAGCGGGACCAGGCCCACGTGCGCCGACGCCTCCACCGCCAGCTCGTCGAAAGTCGTCCGCGCCATCAACAGCGACGGGTTCTCCTTGAGGAGCTGCTTGGTCTGCTCGATGTTGCTGTGCGCGCCGCCGACGAAGCGGTGGATCAGCGCCTGCGGCAGCCCGGTCGCCTCTTCCCGCCGGATGGCTTCGCCCTTGAGATTGCGGCGATAGCGCGCGCCGAAGTAGACGCGCTCGATCTTGTCGGCCTCGCGCAGCATGCGGACGGCGTCGCCGGTGGCGGCCTCGAGCGGCGTGCGCCCCTCGGCGTCGCGAGCCGAAACATCGGCGCCGCGATGCACCAGCATCCAGACGACCTCGGCGTGGCCGCGCGCGGCGGCAAGATGGAGCGGCGTCCGGCGGTCGGCGGCGCGCCGGACGTTGGGATTGGCCGCGTTCCCGGCCAGCGTCTGCGTCATCTCCCAGGCGACGGTGGCGTCCGGATGATTCACGGCGGCGAGCAGCGCGGGCTCGGGGCCGGCGTCCAGGTCCGCGCCGCTCCCCAGCATCAGGATGACCATCTCGGGATGTCCGCCCTCGGCGGCGAAATGCATCGGCGTGCGGCCGTCGGGGGCGCGTTCGTGGACGCGCTCGGGATTCTCCTTGAGGAGCGCTCGGGCGCGGGCCATGTCGCCCGAAGAGGCCGCTCGGCAGAGTTCGGGGATGCCGTCCTGGGCGAGGGCGGGGGCGGCGGCGAGAGCCGCGCCGAAGAAGGTGCGTCGCGTGGTCTGCATGAGGATTGAATAGCCCGGCGGCGGCTCGCGCCGCAACCGTCGTGAAGCTATTAAATCGCTATCGGGGAAGGCCTGTAAAATCACGGCGTTGGCGGGCGGCCTTAGCGCGGCGATTCAACGCCTCCGCCCGTATACTGGTCCTTGATCTTCCGCTTCGGCGTTTTCGAGCTCCACCCGGCGGGCCGCGAGTTGCGCAAAGCCGGCATGCTCATCCGCCTGGCCCCGCAGCCGTTCCAGCTCCTGACGCTCCTGGTCGAGCGACCCGGCGCCGTCGTCAGCCGCGAGACCATCCGCCGCGCGCTCTGGGGCGAGGACACCTTCGTCGATTTCGACAAGAGCGTCAACGTCTGCGTCACCCAGGTGCGCGCCGCCCTGGGCGACGACCCGGATTCGCCGCGTTTCGTGCAGACCGTCCCGCGCCGCGGTTACCGCTTCGTCGCCCCCGTCGAACGAACGCCCTCCGCCGGCACGGTCCCGGCCGTGGTGGCCGATCCGCCGCCTCGCCGCCGGAACGCCGTCATCGCGCTGGCCGCGCTGGCGACAGTCGGCGCCGCGGCGACCACCTGGAGAATCGCCGGTACGCCGCCGGGTGGCCGGCGCGCGCTGGTCGCCGTGATGCCGCTGAGCACTTCGGAGACCGGCGAGCCGGTCGAGCTGTTTCGCGAGGGGCTGCTCGAGGAGACCATCACGCAGATCGGTCACGCGCATCCGGCGCGGCTGGGTGCGATCGCGCGGACGTCGTCGGTGGCGGTCGCGCGCGAGAATCTCACCGCGCGCCAGGCCGCGGCCAGGCTCGGCGCGGCCTACGTGCTCGAAAGCGCGATGCAGGTGACCGGGGGACGCGCGCGCGTCACGATGCGCCTGGTCGACGCCGCCGACGAATCGCAGCGCTGGGCCTCCGTGTTCGAGCGCGACGCCGCGGCCCTGGCGGGATTCGACGAGGAGATCGCCGCGCGGGCGGCGGTGGGAGCGGCCGCCGCGCTGTTCCCCGATTTCGCCGCGAGGCCGCGCGAGGAGATCCGCTGCGCGGGCGCCTGGGAAGAACATCGCAGTGCGAGAATGTTCCGGGCGCGCGGCGCCACCGCCGACCTGGACCGCGCCGTCGAGCGCTTCGAGGAAGCGATCCGCCGCGATCGGCGATGCGCGGCGGCGCACGCCGGCCTGGCCGACACGCTGTTCGCGCTGACGCGGCGGGGGCAGCGGTCGGAGGAGATTTTCTCGCGGGCGAGAGAGGCCGCGCGAGAGGCCCTGCGCCTCGACCCCGCCAACGCCGAGGCCGTCAACGCTCTGGCCGGCGTCGTCTTCTGGAAGGACTGGAATTTCGCCGAAGCGGGACGCCTCTACCGCCGCGCCATCGAGCGGAATCCGAGCTTCGCCGAGGCGCATCACGACTACGCCTGGCTGTTGACGGCGGCGGGCCGCTCCGGCGACGGCGTCGCCAGCCTGCGGCGCGCCATCGCGCTCGATCCGCTTTCGGTGCGCATCAACATCGACGCTGGATGGCTGCTGTTGCAGGCGCATCGGTTTCGCGAAGCCGCCGATCAGGCGTCGCGAGCGCTCGAACTCGACCCCGATCTCGCGGAGGCCCGCTTCTGCCGGATGCGCGCGCTGTTCTTCCTGGGCGAGAGCCGGGAGGCGCTGGCGTCCCTGGCGGCGTCGCGGTCGGCGAGTCCGTATCATCATGCGACGCTGGCCGCCATGCGGGGCGATCGCGCGGCGGCGCTGGCGGCGCTGGAGTCGGCGTTGACGGAGAGGTCGGCGATGATGGTGATGCTGGCGTCGGACCCGGCATTCCGGGAGTTGCACGGCGAGGCGCGGTTCCAGGAGTTGTTGAGGCGAATCGGGTTGCGATAATCGCCGGCGCATACTATTAGTCCTACTAATGTAGTTCCACGTGGAACGTCCTCTGCGCCACGGCGTCGCGGTTGCGCGACCCGACCCGTGTCGTGTACTGTGGCCTCGGGAGGAGCGATGCCATTCTGCTCGCAGTGCGGTGCTGCCATGGAAGGAGCCGTCTGCGGGAAGTGCGCCGCCGGCCGGCAGTCGACGGATTCCACTGGCGGCCAGTTGGAAGAGAACGTGGCCGGCGCGTTATGTTATACCCTCGGCGGGGTGACCGGCGCAGTGTTCCTGCTGCTCGAACCCTACAACAGGAACCGGAACATCCGGTTCCATGCCTTTCAGTCGATCTTCCTCACCGTCGCGACCCTGCTGGTCTACTACGCTGTCGGCATCCTGCTTCCGTTCGGGCTCAGCATCCTGGTGGCGCCGTTCCTTCTCCTGGCGGCCATGGCCGTGTGGCTGTACATCATGTGGCGGACCTACCAGAAGGACCGCCTCGTGCTGCCGATCATCGGGCCGATGGCGGAAAAGCAGTTGTAGCCCGGCGATGCCGGGGCGCGTCCAACTGACGTGATCGCACGAACTATCCTGGCGCTGCTGCCGCTGGCCGCGGGCGCACAGCCCACCATCGGCGTGATCGATGTGTACGGACTCCGCAAGGTCCCGCTCGCCACCGTCCGCAAGGCCCTCGCCGTCAAGGAAGGCGACCCGCTCCCGAAGTCCAAGAGCGATACCGAGGCTGCGCTCGAGCTGGTGCCCGGCCTGGTGCGCGCGCGGCTCGAAGCCGCCTGCTGCGAAGACGGCAAGGTCATCCTCTACGTCGGCGTGGAGGAGAAGGGAGCGCCGCACTTCGACTATCGCACTCCTCCCGAGGGAACCGTGCGGCTGCCGGAAGCGATTCACCTGGCCTATGCCCGCTTCCTCGACGCGGTACGCGAGGTCACGCGCACCGGCGAGACCGGCGAGGATCTGTCGCAGGGCCACTCGCTGATGCACAACAGCGCCTGCCGGGAGGCGCAATTGCAGTTCGTCGGCCTGGCGAAGCAGCACCAGGCGCTGCTGCGCGACGTCCTGCGGAATTCCGACGACGAGGAGCATCGCGCCATCGCCGCCTACGTCATCGGCTACGTGCCGCGCAAGCGCGACGTGGTCGACGATCTCCAGTACGCCTTGCAGGATCCCGACGACACCGTCCGCAACAACGCCATGCGGTCGCTGGCGGCCATCACCGTGCTCGCGCTGAAGGATCCGTCGGCCGATGTCCGGGTGTCGGCGGTGTGGTTGGTCGAGATGCTGAACTCGCTGGTGTGGTCGGACCGGCACACGGCCGCCGTGACGCTGGTGACGCTCTCGGAGAGCCGCGATCCGAAGGTGATGGAGCAAATCCGCGACCGCGCTCTCGATGCGCTCATCGAGATGGCGCGTTGGAAGCACCTGCCGCACGCACTTGCGCCGTTCCTGCTGTTGGGCCGGGTGGCCGGCATCCCGGAAGCCGAGGTGCAAGCCGCCTGGGAAAAACTCGATCGCGAGACCGTAATCGCCAGGGCGCGGGCGTCGGCCAAGCCGGCGCCGAAAAAACGCCAGGAATAATCGCCGCGGCGACGGGGATCTTCCGTGTAGCGGGCCGCGCATGTCGTCCCCCGCGGAAAGGGCTTGGAATCATGTACCGGAAGTTTCTTCTCATCGCGGCGAGCGTCGCCGCACCGGTGTTGGCGCAGAGTAACGAGGTCGGCCTGACGCTGGGGAGATTGCTCAGCCGCGACCGGGGATCGCTCGAACTGGGCGGCGGGATCTCCTGGCAGGCGAACTACGGCCGCCGCATCTACAACGGCGAGAGCGTCGCCCTGTTCGCCGAGGTCCACTTTCTGGCGAACCCCCTGCGCGAGGTCGCCTCGGCGGACACGCGGGCGACGCGCGACGTGGCGACGCTATTCGTGACCCCGGGCCTGCGCCTGAAGTTTCTCGCGGGGAAGTGGCTGCATCCCTATGTCACCGCCGGCGGCGGCTACGCGCTGTACGAGAACAGCACCACGACGCTGGCCGGATCGCCCAATCCGGCGCCGCGCTTCGACCACACCGGGGCTTTCATGTTCGGCGGCGGCGTCGACATTCCCGTGTGGCGCTGGCTCGGCTTTCGGCTGGAGGCGCGCGATTTCTACACGCGCAATGCGATCTACAACATCCCCGTGAGCGGCGGCCGGCAGCACAACATCGTCGCCGGGGGCGGATTCTCGCTGACGTTCTGAACTTATGCGGCTTCATTGGGGATTGCTCGCCGCGGGGCTGGCCGCCGCTCAGGACCTCCATCCGATTCAGGCGTCCGACGGCGTGTTGCGTGTGGAAGTCGAGAAGACGCGGCTGATGAGCGGCAAGAAGCACTCCATCGTCTTCACGTCCTGGCGCGGCGAACTCGCTCACGATCCGGCGAGGCCCGACGCCGGGCGTGTGACGATCACCGTGGAGGCGGGGGAGTTCCGCATCGAGGACACCTGGGTGAGCGAGAAGGACCGCCGTAAGATCGCCGAGTTCACGCGGTCCGCCGAGGTGCTCGATGCCGCGCGCCACCCGCGGATCGTTTTCGAGGCCCGCGGATTCCAGCCATCGGGCGAGGGCCGGTTCCGGATTCCCGGGCGGTTGACGATTCGTGGAATCGCGCGGGAGCTGGAGTTGTCCGTCGCGGTGAAGGAGAGCGCCGCATCGGCCACGGCCGTATTTCCCATGAGCGCCTTTGGCATCCGGCCGCCGTCGGCGGCGCTGGGAACGGTCGGCACGAAAGACGAGATGCGGGTCGTGCTGGAGCTGCGCCTACCGCGCTCCGCGCTCCCGTAGGCGGCGGATCAGCTCCGCCGGGTCGTCGGTGATGATGGCGTCGACGCCGGCGTCGATCAGACGGTCCCAGTCCGCGGCGCGATTCGGCGTCCAGGGAATCACCTGAAGTCCGGCGTCGTGCGCCGCCTTGACCTTCCCGGGCGTCACCAGCCGGAACTGCGGCGATAGGATCGGCGCCCCGGCCTCGCGCGCGGCCTCGACGAAATCGCGCGGGCGCTCGATGAGCGCCGCCAGGCGGATGCGCGGCTCGAGTTTCTTCATCTCGTGCAGCGTCCGGAAGTCGAACGACTGGAGGATGACGCGATCCTCGAGCCGGCGCCGGCGGACCACCTCCAGCACCAGCCGCGCGAACTCGGCGGGCGGCGGCGCCAGGTGCGGGCGGTCGCGGAAGATCTTGGTCTCTATGTTGAAGTGAAAGCGCCCGCGCGGGGCCAGCGCCAGGACTTCGTCGAGCGCCGGCACGCGCGCGCCGGGCGACGGCTGCTGCTTGGGATAGTCGGGGTTCCTCAGCGATCCGCAGTCCCAGCGGCGCAGCTCCTCGAAGGTCATCTGGCGGATGACGCGCGCCGCGCCAGGCGGGCCCTGGCAGTACTTCGTGTTCATCTCCGGGTCGTGGCTGACGACGACCACGTCGTCTTTCGTCACCGCCATGTCGAGCTCGAGCACGTCGACGCCCTGACCGATGGCGTACTCGAAAGCCGCGAGCGTGTTCTCCGGGCGCACGGCGCGCGCGCCGCGATGGCCGTGGACGAGTATCGGCGAGGATGCCATGGCGTCAGTCATGAGCAGGAGTGCGATGAGGCCAGCCTTCATTCCCAACAGGATATAGTAAAGGGGATTTCAGGAGCGTGAATCAACCTATGACCCGGAGAGATTTCGCGCAGGCGGCCGGCGCCGCCACGGCGCTCAGCTATTCCCGCGTTCTCGGCGCCAACGAGCGCGTGCGCATGGGCTACATCGGCCTCGGGAACCGCGGCGACCAGGTGCACGACGCTTTCCTCGAGCACGGCGACCAGCAGACCGTGGCCGTCTGCGACCTGCGCGACGACTACATGGACTTCGCCGTGAAGAAGTCGCGCGCGACTCCCCGGAAATACAAGGACTACCGCAAGGTGCTCGACGACAAGGAAGTCGACGCCGTCGCCATCGCCACGCCCGATCACTGGCACGCCCTGCAATTCATCGACGCCTGCCGCGCCGGCAAGGACGTTTATGTCGAGAAGCCGCTTTCGCTGACCGTGTTCGAGGGGCGGCGAATGGTCGAGGTCGCCCGGGAGACGAATCGCGTGACGCAGGTGGGGATTCACAGGCGGTCGGCGAAATTCCTCCAGGAGGCCGTGGACGTGGTGCGATCGGGCGCGATCGGCCAGGTCACGGTGGCGAAGGGATACCACATCCTCAACGAATGGCCGCAGGGCATCGGCGCACCGCCCGATCAGCCGCCGCCGACGGATTGGGAATGGGACCAGTGGCTAGGCCCGGCGCCCAAGGTTCCGTATAACAAAAACCGGGCATTTTATAATTTCCGATGGTTTTACAATTATTCCGGCGGGCAATTGACGAACTTCGGCGTGCATTATATGGATATGCTGCGCTGGTGTCTCGGCATGGACGCGCCGGTCGCCGTCACCGCGCTCGGCGGCAAGTACGCCGTCGGGGACAATCGCGAGATTCCCGACACGCTGGAAGTGCTCTGGCAGTTCGAAGGTCCGACGCTGATGGTGTTCTCGCAGTACAACGCCAACGCCGCGCCGTCCAACACGCAGAACTCCGAGATGGAGCTGCGGGGGACCAAGGGGACCATGTACCTGCACGGCAACCGCTGGGAGGTGGTTCCGGAGACGGTGGGCGACAAGCCGCGCTTTCCGCGGTCGCCGGTGGATCGCGAGGGCGAGCGCGGCGACCGGCTCGGCCGGAAGCCGCTGATCGAGCGCAGCGCGGGGAAGGGCAGCGCCAGCACGGCGTTTCACGCGCGCAATTTTCTCGATTGCGTGAAGAGCCGCGCCAGGTGCAATTGCGACATCCTGGACGGGCATCGTTCGACGGCGGCGACGCTGATCGGCAACATCGCGCTGAAGACCAAGAGCTTCCTCGAGTGGGACGCGCGCGCGGAGCGTTTCACGAACAATCCGGCGGCGAATCAGTGGCTGCACTACCAATACCGCGCGCCGTACAAGTTGGGGTGACGACATGCGACGACGGGAGTTTCTCGGATCGGCCGCGGCCGCGCCGCTGGTCATGCAGGGCGCCCCGCAGCGCCCCTCGCTGGTGTTGTTCTCCAAGCACCTGCCGAAGCTCAACTACGACGAGCTCGGCCGGACCGTCAAACAGCTCGGCTTCGACGGCGTCGACCTGACGGTGCGGCCGGAGGGTCACGTGCTGCCCGCACGCGTCGCCGAAGACCTGCCGCGCGCGGCCGAGGCCATCCGCGGGCACGGTCTCTCGCTTCCGATGATCACCACGGGACTGCTCTCGCCGGCCGATCCGGCGGCGCGTCCAACGCTGGCGACGGCCGCGCGTCTCGGCGTGCCGTTCTACAAGCTCGGCTATTGGCGATATAAAGGGCCGGACGTCGAGGGTATGGTCGCGGAGGTGCGCCGCAGCGTTCAAGGCATGGTCGCGCTGGGGAAGGAATGCGGGATCGCGGCGGGATTCCACAATCACTCCGGGGACTACGTCGGCTCGCCGGTGTGGGACATCCGCTCGATCATCGACGGCACGGACGCGGGGCTGATCGGATACTATTTCGATCCCTGTCATGCGACGGCCGAGGGTGGAGCGGCCGGATGGCGCCTGGCGATGCAGGTCGCCGCACGGCGGCTGAAGATGGTCGCCGCGAAGGATTTCTATTGGGAGAAGACCGGCGGCCGCTGGCGCATGAAGATGTGCCCGCTCGGAGAAGGAATGGTCGATTGGGCGGCGTTTTTCAAGCTGCTGGGCGCGGCGTCTTTCACGGGACCGATCTCGCTGCACGTCGAATACGACCCCAAGGACGAGATGGACGCCATGTCGCGCGACCTGGCGTTTCTGCGGAAGTTCGTGGCGTAGTGTGCTGGGCCAGACCGCTCGCTCACACGCTCGCGGCTCGGTAAAGGCGGTGCGCGCGGCGGTGGAGCGCCGCCCCGCCTATAATCGGGAAAGGTGAAAGCCAAGCTTCTCTACGGCGCGGCGATCTTCGCGCTGGCGATCCTGGTGACGCTGGTCGTCTGGCAGGGATCGTTCAATTTCGGCGAGTTCGGCCCGTCGAGTCCCGGGCAGACCTACCTCGTCTGGGCGCTCTCGATCCTGATTTTCATCCTGATGGTCGTGCTGGGCTTCATGCTCGTGCGCACCGCGCTGAAGCTCTACGTGGAGCGGAGCGGGGGCAGGGAAGGGTCGCGCATCAAGACGCGGCTGCTGCTGGGGGCGGTCGCGCTGAGCTCGGCGCCGGTGTTCTTCCTGGTCCTCTTCAGCATTCAGATTCTCAATATCAATCTGAACCGCTGGTTCAGCCGGCCCGCGCAGAACATCCAGTTGAACCTAACCGAAGTCAGCCTGGCCTTCCAGAACGAAACCCGCGCGCGCGCCGAAGCGCAGGCGCGATGGCTCGCCGCTCTCCCCGAGACCGCCGCCTACCTCGCCAAAGGCGCGCCGCCGGCCCTGTTCGATCGCCACTTCTGCGAGCAGCAGGGTTGGACCGACGCCGAGATACGCCGCGGCTCCAGCCACTGGCCGGTGTGCTCGGCGCGGCGTCCCACGCCGCCGGTCAAGGAGTTCACGGCGCACACGATGGTCCCAGGCTTCTCCGGCGCCGAGGTGGTGGTCACCGCCGCCATGCCGCTCGATCTCGGGCGCAAACAGCAGGAGATCGAGCGCGAAGTCTTCGAGCACAGCAAGCTGGCGAGCAGCCATAAGGAGGTCCGCACCACCTACATCCTGCTGCTGCTGGCGATCTCGCTGTTCATCCTCTTCCTGGCCGCCTGGAGCGCGATGTTTCTCTCGCGCCAGATCAGCGTGCCGATCTCGGCGCTGCTCGAGGCCGCCGGCCAGGTGCGCGGCGGCAACCTGCAATACCGCGTCAAGACCCAGGCCATCGACGAGCTGGCGACGCTGGTGCGCGCCTTCAACGAGATGACCCAGTCGCTCGAGGCCAGCGAAAGCGAACTGGAACGCCGCCGCCAGTTCACCGAGGCCATCCTCGAGAGCATCCCCACCGGCGTCATATCGCTCACGGCGACGGGACAGGTCCAGAAGGTGAATCGCGCGCTGACGATGATGTTCGGCGAGGAGGCCATTGGGAGCGCCAAGCGCCTCGACGACCTTTTCCCGCTCGAGGACGCCCGCGAGATCCGCTACCTGATGAATCGCGCGCGGCGCACCGGCCTGGCCGCCAGCCAGATCGAACTCAAGACGGCGCGGCAGACGCTGCATCTCAGCGTCATCGTCTCGGCGCTCGAAGGCCAGCCGCCGTCGGGCTTCGTGGTGGTTCTGGAGGACACCAGCGAGCTGCTGCGCGCGCAGAAAGCCGCCGCCTGGCACGAGGTGGCCCGCCGCATCGCGCACGAGATGAAGAATCCGCTCACGCCGATCGCCTTGAGCGCCGGGCGCATCGCGCGGCAACTGGAGCGACTGCCCGCGCACCAGGTCCCCCCCGATGTGCTGCGCGTCCTGCGGCAGTGCTCGGCGACCATCTCCACCGAGGTGGAGTCCGTGAAGACGCTGGTCGACGAGTTCTCCACCTTTGCGCGCTTCCCGGCGGCGCAGCCGGCGCCGGCGGATCTCAACGACGTGGTCGCGAGCGCCTTGGAGGTTTTCTCGGGCCGGCTCGACGGCATCGAGCTGAACGCCGCGCTCGCGGCGGGACTCCCGGAAGTCAACGTGGACCGCGAGCAGTTCAAGCGCGTCATCGTGAACCTGGTGGATAACGCCGCGGAAGCGATGCAGGACTCGCCGCTCCGAAGGCTTTTCGTCGCGACGCAGTCGGTCGCGCCGGACCTGGTGGAGCTGACCGTGGCCGACACGGGTCCGGGCGTCACAGGCGAGGACAAGGAGAAGCTCTTCCTTCCGTATTTCTCGACGAAGGGACGCGGGACGGGCCTGGGACTGGCGATCGTGCATCATATCCTGGCCGAGCACGGCGCGCGCATACGGGTGGAGGACAACGAGCCGCGCGGCGCTCGCTTTATCGTCGAGATTCCGGCGCCGGTGGCCGCCGAGGCCGAGATTCGCGCCGTCGAGACCCTGGCATGAAGTCGCGGGTACTCGTCGTCGACGACGAGCCGGGGATCCGGCAGTCTCTCGCCGGCGTCCTGGAGGATGAAGGCTTCTACGCCGACGCTGTCGAATCGGGCGAGGCCTGCCTGGAGGCGCTGGCGCAGACGCCCTTCGACCTGGTGCTGCTCGACATCTGGCTGCCGGGAATCGACGGGCTGGAGACGCTGGCGCGCATTCAGGAGATTCCGCAGGAGCAGCGCCCCGCGGTGGTCGTGATCTCCGGGCACGGCAACATCGAGACGGCGGTGCGCGCCACCAAGCTGGGCGCGTTCGATTTTCTGGAGAAGCCGCTGACGATCCAGAAGGTCATGGTGGTGGTCAAGAACGCCGTTGGGCAGCGCCGGCTGGAGCGCGAGGTGCGCGAGCTGCGCGCGGGGGAGCGCGAGTGGCGCATCATCGGCGAGAGCGTGCCGATGAAGGCGCTGCGGCAGGTGCTGGCGCTGATGGCGTCGACCAACGGGCGCGTGCTGATCTTCGGCGAGAGCGGC
>CAZEVY010000134.1:0-9217 GCA_964515555.1 uncultured Solibacteraceae bacterium
TGTACGTCGTGAAGTCGACTCTTAGATCGTGCGTCCCGGCCCGCGGAAACCCCATGATGCTCGCCGCGATCCACGCCAAGGGGCTGCCGCCACGCTCCACTTGCGCCGAGCCGATCGCGCACGTGAGCCTCGACGGACACGAGTTCGACCTCGAGCACGGCTCCGTCGTCATCGCCGCGATCACCAGCTGCACGAACACGAGCAACCCGTCGGTGCTCGTCGCGGCCGGGCTCCTGGCCAAGAAGGCGGTCGAGAAGGGGCTCGCGTCGAAGCCGTGGGTGAAGACGAGCCTCGCGCCCGGTTCGAAGGTCGTCACGGAGTACCTGACGCGCTCGGGGCTGTCGAAGTACCTCGATCGACTCGGCTTCCACCTCGTCGGCTACGGCTGCACGACGTGCATCGGCAACAGCGGGCCGCTGCCGGAGGCCGTCGCCAAGGCCGTGCGCGAGGAGAAGCTGAACGTTGCCGCGGTGCTGAGCGGCAATCGGAATTTCGAGGGCCGCGTGAACGCGCTGGTGCGATCCAACTACCTGGCGTCGCCGCCGCTGGTGGTCGCCTACGCGCTCGCCGGTCGGGTCGATGTCGACCTCTCCACCGAACCGCTGGGCGCCGGCGCCGACGGGCGCGACGTCTTCCTGCGCGACGTCTGGCCGTCGCCCGCCGAAGTGCAGCAGGTGCTCGACCGCTCGGTCCGCGCCGACATGTTCCGCGAGCAGTACGCCGACGTCTTCGCCGGCGACGCCCAGTGGAACTCCATTCAAGTGCCCGCGGGGGACCGCTGCGACTGGGACGAGTCGTCCACGTACGTGAAGCGCCCGCCGTACTTCGACTCGATGGTGGACCCCGCGGCCTCCGTGCGTGACCTTGCCGGCCTGCGCGCTCTGGCGGTTCTCGGCGATTCCGTAACGACCGATCACATCTCGCCGGCCGGATCGATTCCCGCCGACACGCCCGCGGGGCGGTACCTGATCGCGCAGGGCGTCAAGCCCGCGGACTTCAACTCCTACGGGGCTCGCCGGGGCAATCACGAAGTCATGGTGCGCGGCACGCTCGCCAATATCCGGCTACGGAATCTCATGGCGCCCGGAACGGAAGGCGGCTGGACGATTCACGTCCCGTCGGGCGAGAAGATGTCGATCTACGACGCCTCGGTGCGCTATCTCGCCGACGGCGTGGGCCTGATGATTATTGCCGGCAAGGAGTACGGATCGGGGTCGTCGCGCGACTGGGCGGCGAAGGGCGTGGCGCTGCTTGGCGTGAAGGCGGTGATCGCCGAGAGTTACGAGAGGATTCACCGCTCGAACCTGGTCGGCATGGGGGTGCTGCCGCTCGAGTTTCTGCCCGGCGAGAATCGCGAGTCGCTCGGGTTGACCGGGAGAGAGAGCTTCTCGATCGAAGGGGTCGGGGAGGCTCTCGCCGGATCGAAGCAGGTGACGGTGCGCGCCGGGGAGAAGTCGTTTCGCGCGCGGGTGCGCATCGACACTCCGCGCGAGATCGACTACTTCCGCCACGGCGGAATTCTGCCGTACGTGCTGAGGCAGCTCGCGAGCTGATTACCGCGCCGCGATTTCGAATCCTACCGTCGCCGCGTAGGACTTCACGCCGACGGTGGTCAGCCACGCCTCGGCCGTGTACTTTCCGGCCGGGAACCGCAGCGGGATCTCCGCGACGTAGTTCTTCTCGCCGTTGCGAATCGTCTCCGTCCCCAGGGCCAGCGTGAAGGCCCGGCCGTCCGACCAGCGGAAGACTTCCCTGCCGTCGGCGTCGCGGAACACGACCTCGTAGCGCTGCCCGGAGCCGAACGTCAGCTCGAGCGGCTGCCGCGTGACCCGCAGCGTCATCCGCGCCGTCATCACGGGAACCTCGTCGCCGCGCTCGTACACCGCGCGGTCCAGCGTCAGCGCGAAGGACACCTGCGGCTGGCTCAGCACCGTAACGCCTCCGATGCGCGCGTACACCAGTTCCAGCGCGCGCGGCCCGCCGATGGTGGTCGACTCGCGCCGCACCAGCCCGATGTAGGGAAGAAAATGATCCGTCGTCAGCCCGGCGTCAGCGCAGTTGGCCCCCGGATACGACACTTCGAGAGCGTTGCCCACATCGCCGATGGGCAGCTTCAGCTCGGCGGTGCGCGACTCGACGCGCGCCGTGTGATTGCACGGATTGATCGCCGTGCGATAGCTCTGTCCGACCGGCGTTGCGAAGACCGCCCACACCGACTCCGACTTCAGGTCCGCGTCGTAGGCGTAAAGCGTCGCGTCCTCGGACTGGCGAAGCCGGACGTCACCGGGCTCCAGGCCGCGCAGCACCGAGTAGGCGCGTCCGTCGATAA
The DNA here is from genome assembly GCA_964515555.1 of uncultured Solibacteraceae bacterium. Classification (GTDB taxonomy): domain Bacteria; phylum Acidobacteriota; class Terriglobia; order Bryobacterales; family Bryobacteraceae; genus CAZEVY01. The sequence goes on from CAZEVY010000134.1 coordinate 2,330, forward strand.
TATCCTCGCGCACGATCTCGACGACCGTGTGGCCGCCGCCGGCGAATCCGGCGATCCGGTATATCCACTGATTGCCGGGGTGCAGAGGGAAGTAGTCCTGGGGAAAGGCGGTCGCCGCCGCCAGCACTCCAAATGAAAGGGCAGATAGTCCGTGGCGTGTCATGACTCACTCCATCACTGAGATTTCAACACTTCGTGACGGCTCGGGTCTCGCCACGGGACCAAAGACCGACAAAGTTCTAGATGCGCCAAACTTGCGCCAGGTTGCAGTCCCGGGGCGCCACCCCGGGTTGCACGGCTCCGTTATAATCTCTACTTCGATGCGGGGGATTCCACAGTGGGGCCGCTGAACATCTCCGTCAAGGGCGAGTACGCCCTGCTGGCGCTCTTCGATCTTTCCACCCAGCCCCCGAGCGAACCCGTTAAGATCGCCTCCATTGCGCGGCGGCAGCGCATCCCGCAAAAATTCCTCGAGCTCATCCTCGCCCAGCTCAAGCAGGGCGGATTCGTCGAATCGCGGCGCGGCGCCGAGGGCGGATACCTGCTCGCCCGCGCGCCCGAGGAGATCAGCGTCGGCGACGTGCTGCGCCACCTGGAAGGCGCCAAGTCCCGCGGGCGCGGGCCGCATCAGGAGACTCCGTTCACCGACGTGTGGGGCCAGGTGGAGGGCGCCATCTCGCAGATTCTCGACCAGACCAGCTTCGCCGCCCTGGTCAAGCGCTGGCAGGAGCGCCGCGGACGATACGTCCCTAACTGGCAGATCTAGAGGAGACCGCGTGATATTCGACGACAACTCGCTCAGCATCGGCCGCACGCCCCTGGTCCGGCTCGCCCGCCTCGGACGCGGCCTGCCGGCGACCCTGCTCGCCAAGATCGAGGGGCGCAACCCCGGCTATTCGGTAAAGTGCCGCATCGGGGCCTCCATGATCTGGGACGCCGAGCGCCGCGGAGTCCTCAAGCCGGGCAAGGAACTGGTCGAGCCGACGAGCGGTAACACGGGCATCGCGCTGGCGTTCGTCGCCGCCGCCCGCGGATATCCGATCACGCTCACCATGCCTCAGACCATGTCGATCGAACGGCGCAAAGTGCTCAAGGCCTTCGGGGCGAAGCTGCTGCTCACCGACGGCACTCTGGGGATGGAGGCCTCCATCGCCGCAGCGGAGGAGCTGGCGGCAGCCGAACCGGATCGCTATGTCCTTCTACATCAGTTCAAAAACCCGGCAAACCCCGAGATTCACTTTAAGACCACCGGCCCGGAAATCTGGGACGACACCGAGGGCCGGATCGACGTGCTGGTGGCCGGGGTCGGAACGGGTGGTACGATCAGCGGGGTCTCGCGCTACATCAAGAAGGCAAAGGGCAAGAAAATACTCTCGGTTGGGGTTGAGCCTTCGGGCAGTCCTGTGATCAGCCAGCACCTCCGCAAGGAGGCCATGCGGCCGGGTCCCCACGCCATTCAGGGCATCGGCGCCGGGTTCATCCCCGATACGCTCGACCTTGCGATGGTCGATCGCATCGATCTGGTGGGCGATGAGGAGTCGATCGAGATGGCACGCCGTCTGGCAGTCGAAGAGGGCATCCTGAGCGGCATTTCGTGCGGGGCGGCGACGGCCGCAGCCGTGCGTATCGCGGCCGACCCGGCGATGAAGGGCAAGACGATCGTCGTCATACTGCCCGATTCTGGCGAGCGCTACCTGACGTCTCCGCTTTTCGACGGCGTGCTGGACTGAGCCGCCAACGGCGCGGTACTGAGTCGAGCGGCGACTTTGCCGACGGGAGAAAGAAGCGGGCGCCAGTTGGGTGAATGGGGTGAGAAGCGCCCGCTGTCGTAACGGGGATTGCATAAGAAACGTTGGCGCAGGGCCGGACGTTACAGCCGCGGACTCGAATTTTCCTATTGACGGTGGCCGCAAGGTCCCGTTATACTGGAGGCGAACAAAAGACGAATCCGGTACACTCATGAGCGCAACATCGATCCTGTGCGGCCCGTCGGGATGGGAGCACCGCGACTGGGATGGCACGGTCTATCCTCGCCCGCGGCCGCTCAGTTTCCACCCGGTGGCATTCCTGGCGCGGCGCTTCGGAATGCTGGAGATCGCCGCCACCGCGTCGACTTACATCCGGCCCGAGATCGCCCGACTCTGGCTCGCCAAGGCCGGCGGGAACCGGACCTTCCGCTTCACGGCGCTGGTTCACCGGCGATTCACGCACGACCGTCAGATGGAGGCTTCGGCGATGGCGCGTTTCCGCGACGGCCTGGCGCCGTTGCTGGAGGCCGGGCGCCTCGGGTGCCTGGTGATGCAGTTTCCCTGGCCGTTCCGCTTCACGGCGGAGAACCGGGAGTTTTTCATCCGCCTGCGGCGGGAGTTGCACCCCTTTCCGGTGGCCGCGCAGATGCGGCACGAGAGCTGGATGTCGGAGGAGGCCCGCGGCGTCTTCCTCGACTACCACGTCGCCTTCGTCAACGCCGATCAGCCGCAGCGCATGCGCGTGATGCCGCCGACCGCGTTCCTCACCGCGGGATTCGGCTACGTCCGCCTGGAGGGCCGCTCCTGGGACGCCCGCCACGGCCGCCCGCGCGCCGACTACCGGTTTTCGCTGGAGGATCTGGCGGAGTGGTCGGCGAGGCTGGCGCGCATTCGACCCTTCGCGGAGCGGATCTACACGGTCTTCGCGAATCACTCAGGCGGCCGGGCGGCGATCGACACGCTACAGATGCAGTCGATGGCCGGGGACCGGTTGCGTGAGGCGGAGGCGCCCTCCAAGTTGCGCGCGGCCTAGGCGTTCAGCGCCAGGTCCATATTCTCGATGGCCTCGTCGATCTCGGCGGCGCTCTTGAAGCCGATGGTCACCGAGTCCACCACGCCGAGTCCCATGGCGAACTTCAGCGCCTTCTGCCGATCCTCGCGCGTGACGAACGCGCCCTCGCCCGCGAGCTTCATGCTGATGACGCCCATTCCCTGCGCGTGCACCTTGCGGGTGTGCGTCACCACCTCGTCGACCTTGCCGGGCTCGTCGACGTCGCGCGTGGATTCCGTGTCCATCTTGACGCCGTTATGGTTCATGCGGATCATGGCGATCTGGAGCCACTGGTTGCCCGGAAACACGCGCAAACCCGGCAGGCCGTGCACGGAAGCACCCTGCGCGGCGACGATCTTCCGCACCTTGGCCTCGGAAATCTCGTCCTGGAGGCGCTTCAGGTCCTCGGGCCATGTCGGATTCCGCACGCAGTGCATCAGAAGGATGTCGAAGTACTCCGAGTCGAGGTCCTTGCGGTAGCGCTCGATCACCGGGCGCGGATCGGCGGCGTCGCGCAGCGGGACCTTGGTCATGAGCTTGTAGCTGTCGCGCGGGATTCCCTTGAGCGCCGTGGCGAGCATCTGAGGCATGCCGCGATAGTTGTCGGCGGTCTCGAAGAAGCGGATGCCGCGGTCGTAGGCGTGCCGCACCAGGCGATTGAAACCGTCCTGCCCGAGCTCGCGCTGGACCCGGCCGCTGAAGGTGCCCGTGCCGAACGCCAGCCGCGTCACTTTCACACCGGACTTGCCCAGCGTCACCCAGTCGGTCGCCGAGCGCTTGGCGGCACGCGCCGGCGCCGCGCCGAGCGCGGCCGTCGCCAGGGTCGCCTTCAGGAAGTCGCGTCTTGTGTGGCCCATGATGCTCTCCTTGGGCCAAACTGTAGCACAGAATCGACCGGGACGGACGCCGAATCAGGGCCGGCCATGCCGCCGGCGTCGACGACCTCGGGGCCTTGCTGGTTCGACCTGACCGGAGATTCTATGGTGCGGAGAGGGGGACTTGAACCCCCACGAGATTGCTCCCGCTAGCACCTCAAGCTAGTGCGTCTGCCAATTCCGCCACCTCCGCACGGTGGACTTACTTCTTCGACTCGGGCGCCTTCACCGGAGGCGACTTCACCTCGCCCTTGGGCGCCGCCGTCGGCGTCGATTCCGCCGGCTTCACATCGACCACCGGGACGCCCGGCGGGGGCGCCGCCGGCTTGGGCGCGGGCACCGACTTCGGCGTCGACCGCTCCAGCACCGTCGAGCCCGACGATCGCCCGCTTCGCGTACCGAGTATCGACAGCGAGATCGAGGTGAGCATGAACACCACCGCCGCGATCGTGGTCGCCTTCGAGAGCACCGTCGCCGAGCCGCGCGGCCCGAACGCAGTCTGCGACCCCATTCCGCCGAAGGCCCCCGCCAGGTCCGCCGCCTTGCCGCTTTGCAGCAGCACCACGACGATGAGGAAGAAGCACACCACGAAATGCAGAACGGTCAGCCCGATGATCAGCATGTCTCTCTATTCTACTGCTTCGCGGCGCCCGTTTCCCGGGCCAGGCGGACGCGCCCGCCTTCCACCTTCTTGCGTATCTTCGCCATTTCGTTGCGATCCTGTTCGCCCGGCGCCGACGCCTCCCACTCCTTGAGAGCCCGCTCCCACTCCCCGACAGCCTCCTTCAGGCGGCCCTGCTGGAGGTAGACATCGCCCAGGTGGTCATGAATGGTGGGATCGCGCGATGCTTTCGCGAGCGCGCGCTTGAGATAATCCTCGGCTTCGGCCAGCTTGCCCTGCCGGAAGTAGACCCACCCCAGGCTGTCCAGGTAAGCGCCATTGTGCGGGTCCAGGTCGAGCGCCTTGCGGACCATGTCGTGCGCCTCGCTGAGCCGCACATTGCGGTCCGCCAGCATGTAGCCCAGATAGTTCAACACCGAGGCATTCTCCGGATTCATCTTCAGGACTTTCCGGAATTCCGCCTCGGACTCCTCGAACTTCTTCATCTTTTCGAACATCGCTCCGCGCGTGAAATGAATGGTCTCCAGTTCGTCGTCGCCTTTGGAGAGCTTCTCGGCCTCGTCGAGCGCCTTGCCCATGGCCCCGAAATCCTTGGTCTTCTCGTGCACCTGCGCCATCGAGAGCCAGGTCTCGCGATCGCTCTTGCCGTCGAACAGCTTCTTCACTTCCGCGACCGCCATCTCGCCCTTGCCGACATCGGCCAGCAGCGTGGCGCGCACCACGCGCAGCACCCGCTCCTCGGGATATTTTCGAATCCCCGCGTCGGCCTCCTCGAGCGCCTTGGCGAAATCCTTGGCCTGCCGCCAGGTGTCGACGATCTGCGCGCTGGCTCGCCCGCCCAGGTTCTGGTCGAGTTCGGCGATCTGCCGGAAGGCGGCCACCGCCTCGGCCCAGCGCTCGTGCGACCGGTAGAGCAGCCCCATGCGCTCCAGCAGCAGCGCCCGGCTCCCGCGCTCGGACTCGCTGTAGGAAGACTTCGCGGTCATCTCGACGATCTGCTTCATGGCGCGGATCGCCTCTTCGGACTTGCCCTCGGCCTCAAGAATGGTGACCTCGTTGTACAGGATCTCAACGCTGTCCGGCGCCAGCGCCTTGGCCTTGTCGATGGCGCCGCGCGCCTTGTCGAACTGTCCCTTCGACCGGTAGATCTGCGAGAGCCGCAGCAAAGCCTGGACGTCCTTGTCGTCCTCGGCGACGAGTTCCTCGTAGAGCTTCGCGGCCTCGTCCTCGCGCCCTGAGAACATCATGTTCTGCGCCAGGGCGCGCTTGATGTCGGCGTTGCCGCCGGCCAACTCGAGCGCCTTCTCCAGCGCGTCGGCGGCGAGCTTGTACTCCTTCATCTGCTCGTACAGTCCGGCCAGCGCCGTCAGCGTGCGGAGGTTGGGACTCTTCTGCGCCAGGCGATGCATCAGCAGGCTGGCCTTCTTCACGTCGCCGAGATCGGCGTAGACCAGCGACAGTCCCATGAGAGCGTCTTCGTTGTCGGGGTCCTTGTCGAGCGCTTTCTGGAACGCCTTCTCGGCCTCCGGCGATTTCTGCGCGACCTTGTAGAGACGCCCCAGCGTCAGCAGGATGTCGACGTCGCCGGGCTCCTTCTCGCTGATCTTTTCGTACTGCTCGATGGCCTTGTTGAGCATCTCCTCCCGCACCTGGCCGCGCTGCACGTCGCCGATCAGGCGGCTGTAGATGCGGCCCAGGATGCGGCGCGAGTTGGTGTCGTCGGGATTCTGCTTCAGGGCCGACTCGGCGTCGGTCACGGCCTCGCGCAGGCGGCCGGATTGAATGTAGAGGTCCGACAGTTCGTCGCAGACCAGGCGCGCGCCGGGGTCGGCCTTGAGGACCTCGCGGAAGTGGTCGATGGCTTTGTTCAGGTACTCGCCGCGATTGCCGTACGTCGCCGCCAGCTCGGCGTAGAGGTGGCCCATCGAGTAGTTGTAATAGGACGACGCGCGGTCCGGTTCTTTCGGCGCCTGCGCGAGGGCGGTGACGGCGGACGGAACCGCTGCCAGAAAAACGGCGACAAGCCTGTTCATGGGGTGAGAGACCCTTCCTGTTTTTCAGTATACCGTGATGCGCCGTGCGCCCCTCAGGCTAGTGGTGCGCGAGCGTTCAGCCGTGTTCGCTCTCCGGACCACGGTTCGGCTGACAGCGCCTCCTTCCCGTAGAATGCTTGCTAGGCTGGAAGCAGAGGCTCCTGTGACGATTACGATTGACCCCAAGCTGGAAGCCCGACTCCGCGAGAAGGCGGAAGCGGAAGGACTTTCTGTTGATGCCTACGTCGAGCGTCTCGTCAGTACCGAACAATCCGCGGACGACCATCTCCGCGACCTTGCCTTGGAGGGTTTGGACTCAAAAGCGCCCATCGAGGCCAGGCCCGACTACTGGGAAGAAAAGCATCGCCGCCTGGATGAGCGTCTAAAGAAACCGACGCCAGGTGACTAACGCTCGTTACGTGGTCCGGCCAAGGGCGGACCGCGATCTGGATGACCAAGCCTTCTATTTACGCCACGGCGGGTAGCCCCGACGTCGGACACCGTTTCCTTGTTGCCGCGCACGATACGTTTGCCCTTCTTGCCACTCAGCCCAACATGG
>CAZEVY010000134.1:9317-12268 GCA_964515555.1 uncultured Solibacteraceae bacterium
ACATCTGGAACTGAGTTCCCTGCGCGTATTTCGCGTGGTCGGCTTCGAAAAGATCCTCATCCTCTACCTTCCACTTCTCGATGGCGTGGATATTCTCCGTGTTGTGCATGGGCCGAGAAATCTGGATGCGCTCCTCCGCCGTGAGGGGTTGGAGTAGCCTGATCAAACTCGATCGGTGAGTGCCTGCAATAGACCGGGAACGCACTCATATCGCTTGGTACACCACCGCGACGAGTCACCGTCGCTTCATCTCTCGATCCCCCTCATCCATCAATGGCTTGCGAGACGATCTGAACCGAATCCCACCAACGCCGTGCTAAATACGTAGAGAACGAACCGCCGCCGCAGGCTTCCTTCGTGCGCGTTCCGCCCGTCGTGTGCCGGCCTCGACCCTGAGCGGCAAAAGAGCAGCAAAAGGGCAACACGAAATTCGCAGTCGATGGTAACGTCTTAATACACATGCCCCTGTGGAACATGGCCATCGCGAGCCTCCTGTGGATCCCGCTGGCCGCCGCGCAGGGAGTCCCCATCACCGGCGTGGTGCTCGATCCCACGGGCGTCCCGATTCCCAATGCCGCCGTCGTGCTGAACGCCGGGCGCGACCGCATCGCCGAGCACCGCACCGCCGCCGACGGCGCCTTCCGCTTCGAGAATGTCGCCCCGGGCGCATACGAAGTCGTGGTCCGCCGACACGCCTTCGAGGAAAGCGTTAGCCGCATCCGCGTGGGCGCGCGCGCGCCCAACCCCCTTCGCATTCGGCTGAAACTGGCGGAGCTGCGCCAGGAGATCACCGTCACCGACACCCGCAATCGCATCAATACCCAGATCGCCGACAATCTCGACGTTCCCGCCTTCGACCGGGCCATGCTGGACCGGCTCCCGGCGATGAACAACGACCCGCTGGCCGCCATCATGCGGTTCGTCGACGCTACTTCGCTGGGCGATGGCGGCGTGGAAATCCTGGTCGACGGCATGCCGTCGTCGGCCAAGGTCGTCTCGCCTTCGGCCATTCAGGAGATCCGCATCAACCAGAATCCGTACACCGCGGAATTCAACGGGCACGGGGGCTCGCGCATCGAGATCATCTCGGCCTCGGCGATGAGCGCCTATCACGGCGCCTTCAACTACCTCTTCCGGGACCACCACCTCGACGCGCGGCCCGGTTTCGCCGCCACGCGCCCTCCGGATCACCGCAACATCTTCGAAGGCAACCTCACAGGACCGGCCGGCAAGGGCACATCCTTCCTGGTGAGCGGCGAAAGCGTCCACATCGGCAACAATCCCATCGTCGTCGCGCGGACGCTCGATGGCGATGTGCGTCTCAACTCGCCGCTCACGGTTCGGGAGTCGTCCTTCGCCGCCCGCCTCAACCGCCAGTGGAACAAGAACCATCAGATCTCCTTCCGGTTCGAGTTCGACGACGAATCCGTGCGCGGCGCCGGAATCGGCGGATTCACACTTCCCGAGGCCGGCTCGAACGTGAGCGCCGGCGAGCGGCAGTTCCACATTCAGCATCGCGCCACGCTCACCCCGCGACTGGTGCACGAGCTTCAGTTCCGCGCCGGATACCGCAGCAACGCCACCCGCGGCATTCATCCGGACGCCGTCCGCATCGTCGTGCCCGGCGCCTTCACCGGCGGCGGCGCGCAGAACGACTCCAGCAGCTCCGAGAGCCGCGCGCAATGGCACTGGACGCTGAGCTACGTCGCCGGCCGTCACGCGGTGAAAACCGGCGTCAGCTCGCCGGACGTCAATCGGCGAACCCTCGTCGACCGCTCCAATTTCCTGGGCACTTATACCTTCCCGACGCTCGATGACTACCGTCTCGGCCGCCCGTTGAGCTTCCAGCAGCAGCAAGGGGAGCCTCGCATCCGCCTTTGGGTCAAGGAGGCCGCCGCGTTTGTCGAGGACGAGTACCGTCTCCGGCCCGGTCTCTCGCTGTCGCTCGGACTGCGCTGGGACTGGCAGAACTATTTCGGCGACAACAACAACTTCGCGCCGAGGCTGGCGTTCGCCTGGGCGCCGGGCAGATCGAGAAAGACCGTGGTGCGCGGCGGCGGCGGCTACTTCTATGATCGAGGCCAGTGGCGGCCCCTCGCCGACACGCGCCGCTATGACGGTCTTCGCTTGCGCGACATTCTGATCCGCACGCCGGGTTATCCGAATCCCTTCGCCGGCGGCGCCGTCTCCTCGCCGCCGCCCAGTATTTCCCGCTTCGACCCCACGATCCGGACTCCCTACCGGCTCATGTACAACCTGGGCGTCGAGCGCCAGCTTCCCAAGGCGGTCATTGCGATCGTCTATCGCGGGCATGCCGCCACCAAGTCCTACCGCTCGCGCGACGTCAACGCGCCCTATCCCGGAACGACCGAGCGCGTCGACCCGTCCATCGGCGTGCTCCGCAACTTCGAATCCTCGGCGGGGCTGCGCGCACGGCATCTCGAGCTGACGCTGCGCACGCAGTCGACCAAACGCTTCAGCGGCACCATGCAGTACGTGCGGGGCCGCGCGCGCAACAACACCGACGGACTGTACGCGTTCCCGGCCAACAACTGGGATCTCAGCCTGGAATGGGCGCCTCACGACGAGATTCGCCGTCACCGCTTTCAAACTGCCGGGACCGTCAAGGTTCCGCGGCTCGGCGACCTCGGCGTCATCTTTCAGGCCGCCAGCGGAGGCTATTTCGATCTGACCACCGGCCGCGACGACAATCGCGACGGCTTCGCCCGCGACCGCCCGCCCGGCGTCCGCCGCAACAGTCTCCTGGGACCGGGCTTCGCGGAGCTGGACGCACGATGGTCGCGCGAGTTCATCCTGGACCGGAAGAAGAGCGAGAAAGGTCCGGTGCTCACCGTCGGCGCCGACGCCTCGAACGTCATCAACAAGTTCAACGCCGGCCAGATGGTCGGGAACCAGAGCTCGCCGTTCTTTCTCCAGCCGGTCAGCTCGCG
>CAZEVY010000135.1:0-11824 GCA_964515555.1 uncultured Solibacteraceae bacterium
TCATCATTATGACCGACGCCGACATCGACGGATCGCACATCCGGACGCTGTTGCTGACGTTCTTCTTCCGGCACATGCAGGAGTTGATCGACCGCGGTCATGTATTCGTGGCGCAGCCGCCGCTCTACCGCATCAAGAAGGGCAAGCAGGAGCGCTACATCAAGGACGATAAGGAATTCACGCGCGAGATTCTTCGCCGCGCCACCGAAAACGTCGCCGTCGAGATCGCCGGCAACGGCGTCAAGCTCGAGGGCGGCGACCTGCGCGCCTTCCTCATGTCGCTCGACGAATACCAGCAGTTGTTCCGCCGCGTCGAGCGCCGCCTGCGCGACGCGCGCGTCGTCGACGCCGTCACCGACCCCGATCTCAAGATCGACGCCAAGGCCGACTTCGCCGACCAGGCCAATCTGAAGCCGCTGGCCGCGAAACTCAAGGAGTTGAAGATCGCCGCCGATATCAAGCCCGACGAGGAGCACTCGGCCTGGATGGTCACCTATCTCGACGGGACCAACGCCGAGCGCGCCGTCTCCATCGAGCTCGCCGCGCAGCCCGAGTACCGGCGACTGCGCGCCGTCGCCCGCCAGCTCGCTCCGCACAACCGCCCGCCGTTCGTGATGGCGCGCGAGTCCTCGCGCCAGCCGCTGGCCACCTGGCGCGATCTTCTCGCCCAGCTCAAATCCGAGGGCATGAAGGACTGCTCGGTGCAGCGCTACAAAGGTCTCGGCGAAATGAACGCCGGGCAGCTCTGGGAGACCACCATGAACATCGAGAAGCGCACCCTGCTGCGCGTCGAGCTCAAGGACATCGTCGAAAGCGACCAGATTTTCTCGACGCTCATGGGCGAGAACGTCGAGAACCGCCGCAAGTTCATCGAGGAGAACGCCCTCGATGTCCGCAACCTGGACGTTTGAGTCGCGCCGCGCCGTCGCGCGCCCCGCGTGCTAAGCTGAAGCCGACTATGGCAACGAGGACCCTCGTCTCCGAGGAAGAGTACCTCCGGATGCCGTTTCCGGATCGGGAGATGGAGTACGTCGACGGTGAGCTCGTGGAGCGCTCCCTGCCCAACAACATTCACAGTGAAACCCAGGGGGAACTTGTCTACAGGACCCGAAAACTGGCGGAGACGTTGCCTCTCCACGTCAGACCGGAATTGCGGCTTCGGGTAGCGCCCCGAACATACCGAGTTATCGACGTGGCCATTCATTCGGGTCCGAAGCCGGAGGGTCTGGTCCCCCCCGACCCACCGCTCGTCGCCATCGAGATCGTCTCGCCCGACGACACCCATGCCGATCTGATGCAGCGCCTCGGCGAATACCACGCCTGGGGCGTCCTCCACGTCTGGCTCGCCGACCCGCAGGTCGGCGCGCGCATTACACCCGGCGAAGTCTTCGGCCTGCCACCTAACACCTGACACCTGCCACCTTCCATGCTCCCCTTCCTCCTCGCCGCCACCGCCTTCGCCCAGTCCCCGGCCACCATGGTCGGCCACGAGTTCCGCCAGGACGACCTCCCCCAAATCGCCGCCGCGCCCGACGGCTCCATCTGGACCGCCTTCCTCAGCTTCGCCGGCGATCGCGACGACATCGCCATCCGCCGCTACCACGAAGGGCGCTGGCAAAACCTCCAGTGGGTCCCCGGAACCAGCGGCGATTCCTGGCTTCCCCAGATCGCCGTCGACGCCTCCAATCGCGTCTGGGTCGTCTGGTCGCAGATGGCCGCCGGCAACTGGGACCTCTACGCCCGCCGCTTCGATCCCGCCGCGCAAACCTGGAGCGCCCTCGAGCGCCTCACCAATGACCCGCTCCCCGATATCAACCCCCGGCTCGCCTCCGGCTCGCGCGGCCGCTTCGCCCTCGTCTGGCAGGCCTTCCGCGGCCGTCACAGCAACATATTCCTGAAGACCTTCGACGGCGAGAAGTGGTCCGCCGACGTCCGCGTCACCAATCGCGCCGCCAACGACTGGGAGCCCGCCGTCGCCCTCGACTCCTCCGGCGCCGCCTGGGTTGCCTACGACAGCTACCGCAACGGCAACTACGACGTCTTCCTCGCGCGCGTCTCCGGCGCCTCGATTCAGGAACACACCGTCACCGCCACGCCGCGCTTCGAAACCCGCGCCACCGTCGCCGTCGACTCCGCCGATCGCGTCTGGGTCGCCTACGAGGCCGGCCTTCCGAACTGGGGCAAGGACCAGGGCTACATCCTGCGCGACCGCCGCACCGGCGTCCCCCTCGGTGGCGTGCGAGCGCCGCGCATTCGCTGTTTCGACAACGGCGTCTGGCGCGATCCCGCGCAGCCCGTCGCCGGCGTCCTCCCGGCGGGCAACACCTATCAGCCGCACGTCTTCGCCGACGGCGCGGGCTCGGTGTGGGTCGCCGCCAAGACGCGATTCCAGCAGGCGCTCCCGCCCCCGGCCGCCGGCAATCGCGGTTATTGGGAATACTGGCTGACGCGATACGAAGGCGGAGGCTGGCGGCCCGCCGTCGCCGTCCCATCCAGCCGCGGCCGGTCGAGCACGCGATTCTCCGCCGCCCTCGCCGCCGACCGCTCGCTGTGGATGGCCTGGAGCGCCGACGGCCGCCCCGAGCGCTTCTATCACCGCCCGGTTCGCCAGCAGGTCTTCGCCGCCACCGTTCCCGCCCCCGCCGCCGTCACGCCCGGCTGGGGCGCCGCCGTCACCGAAGAGTACCGCTTCCCTCCCAGCCATCCCAACGAAATCGCCGACGTCGCGGCCATCCGCGCCTACACCGCCGACGCCGGCGGACGCAAAGCCCGCATCGTGCGCGGCGACTTCCATCGCCACACCGAGCTCAGTTGGGATGGCGGCGGCGCACAGGACGGCTCGCTCCAGGACATGTACCGCTACATGATCGACGCCGCTTCCATGGACTTCGGCGCCTCCACCGATCATCAGGGCGGCGCCTGGCCCTACTGGTGGTGGTACACGCAGAAGATGACCGACATGTATCACGTCCCCGGCGCCTACGTGCCCATCTTCGGCTACGAGCGCAGCGCCGTTTTCCCCAACGGCCACCGCAACATTTTCTTCGCGAAACGTTCCGAGTCGCGCGTCACGCCTTTTCACATGATGTCGGGAGCGCCCGCCTTCGCCCTCGGCGCCAGCCCCATGGGCGACGAGCCCGGCGTCGGCTCCGGCGCGCTCGTGGCCAACGATACAAAGCTCCTCTACGAGGAGATCCGCGCGCGCCGCGGCATCGCCATCTCGCATACATCCGGAACGCGCATGGGCACCGACTGGCGCGACAACGACCCCGACCTCGAGCCCGTCGTCGAAATCTACCAGGGCGCGCGGACCAATTACGAACAGCTCGGCGCGCCCTACGCCGCCGAGGAGTCCCGCGACGCGCAGCACATGAAGCAGGCCGGCTACCAGCCCGAGGGCATGGTGTCGAACGCCTGGGCCAAGGGCTACAAGCTCGGCATCATCACCAGCTCCGACCACGGCTCCACGCACATCTCCTACGCCATGGTCTACACGCCCGAGACCACGCGCGAGGGAATCCTCGACGCCATCCGCCGCCGCCATACTTACGGAGCCACCGACAACATCATTCTCGACGTGCGCATGGGCGCGCACTTCATGGGCGACGAGTTCCGCCTCTCGTCTCCGTCGCCGATTCGCGTCCGTGCGCGCGGCACGCGCGCCGTCGCCAAGGTCGAGGTGATCAAGGACAACGCCGTGATCTACACCGCCGAGCCCAAGTCGCCCAACGTCGACTTTTCCTTCCTCGACAAAGGAAGCGTCGATGGCCGCCACTTCTACTACGTGCGCCTTCTTCAGGACGACGGCATGATCGCCTGGTCCAGCCCGTTTTTCGTAAACTACCGGTAGATGAGGGCCGCCTCCGTCCTCCTTCCGATCGTCCTCCTTGCCTCCTGCCAGTCGAATCCGAAGAAAACCATCGCCGTCGTCCCCAAGGCCACCGCGCATCTCTTCTTCGTCTCCATCCACGCCGGCGTCGACCAGGCCGCCAAAGACTTCGCCGTCGACGTCCTCTGGAACGGCCCCAACGAGGAGACCGAGCACACCCGCCAGATCCAGATCGTCGACGCCATGCTCACCCGCCGCGTCGACGCCCTCGCCATCTCCGCCACCGACGAGCGCGCCCTCGCCGCGCCCGTCCGCCGCGTCATCTCCGCCGGCATTCCCGTGACCGTCTTCGACTCCGGCGTCAACGTCGACGGCTACGTCACCTTCGTCGCCACCGATAACTACGGCGCCGGCTCCACCGCCGCCCGCCGCCTGGCCGCGATGGCCGGCCCGCGCGCCAAGGTTGCCATGGTGATGCACAAACCCGGCGGCACCTCGACCGTCCTGCGCGAGCAGGGCTTCGAGGCGACGCTCTCGAAGGAGTTCCCCGAAGTCCGCATCGTCGCGCGCCAGTACGGCATGTCCGACCGCGCCAAGGCGCGCGCCGCCGCCGAGAACATCCTCACCGCGCACGCCGATCTCGACGGCATGTTCGCCTCCTCGGAGGCCAGCTCGCTCGGCGCCATCCAGGCGATTCAGTCGCGAGGCCGCGCCGGCAAGGTGAAGCTCATCACCTTCGATTTCTCCGACGCCCACGTCGAGGCCCTCGAAGCCGGCGTCATCGACCTGATGCTGGTACAGGATCCCTTCCGCATCGGCTACGAGGCCGTGAAATCGCTGGCCGAGAAGCTCGCCGGCAAGACCCCCGCGAAGCGTCAGGATCTCCCCGCCCGCGAAATCCGCAAGGCCGACCTGTCGAAGCCCGAGATTCGCGCCCTGCTCTCGCCCGAGTGGCTGAAGAAGAAGTAAGGAGCATCCACAAAGAAGTCAGCCGCGCTTGCGGCCCGCGCCGCCACTGTGTACGCTTGAGTCGATGACACGACGCACCTTCGCCCTCAGCGCCGCCGCCGCGCCCGCGGCGTCGCTCATGAACGCCCCGCTCTCCGCGGCCCCGGCCGACGACCTGAAGCTCGGCGTCGCCTCCTACTCGCTCCGCAACCTCACGCGCGCGCGCGCCATCGAGGTAATCAAGGAGCTCAACACTCCCTACATCAACATCAAGGAGTTCCACCTCCGCTACAAGTCGACGCCCGAGGAGATCGCCGCCGCGCGCAAAGACTTCGCCGACGCCGGACTCACCGTCCTCGGCGGCGGCAACATCTCGCTGCGCGAGTCGACCCTCGATGGACTGCGCGTCTGGTTCGAGTACGCCAAGGCCGCCGGCTTCACGCTCATCGTGTGCGCGCCCACGCCCGATAACGTCGGCCTCGTCGAGAAGCTCGTGAAGGAATACAACATCAAGGCCGCGATTCACAACCACGGCCCCGAGGACAAGCTCTTCCCGACCCCGCAGAGCGTGCTCCAGGCCATCAAGGGCATGGACCCCCGCATGGGCCTGTGCATCGACGTCGGCCACACCGCGCGCACCGGCGTCGACGTGGTGGAGTCGATCCGCGAAGCCGGCCCGCGCCTGCTCGACCTGCACATCAAGGACCTGACCGACTTCAAGAGCTCCCGCAGCCAGGTCGCCGTCGGCGACGGCATCATGCCGATCCCGGCGATCTTCCGCGAGCTGAAGCGCATGAAGTTCCAGGGCGGCGTCATGCTCGAATACGAGATCAACGCCGACAATCCCGCGCCGGGAATGGTCAAGTCGTTCGCCTACATGCGCGGCGTCCTGGCGGGTCTGCGCGGGTAGCAGCACGTTACCGGGCCCTAGCAGCACGTTTCCGAGCCGTGACCGCACGTTACGGAGCCGCGACCGTGAGGGAGCGGTTCTGGCCACAGCCGCTAACGCCGCCCGTCAGTCCGGCGTAATCACCAGATTCAGACCTTCCGCCCCGGCGAAGACGCGGAAATCCCGGTCCCGTGTCAGCAGCGGGATCCTGCGGTCGATGCAGCTCTGGGCGATCAGGGCATCGCCAAGACGAGCCTTGCGGCCCTTCGCCAGCGCCTGGGACCGCAACACATATCGGCGGTGATCACCTGTCGGTCTTCAGGTCGGCCCAGGTGCGCGAAAATTTGACCTTGCCGCGGAGCTGACGCAGCCGCGCATAGGCCTGCGAGGCGGCGACTAATTGGAGGCCCGCGCGTACTGTTTGCGTCACGCCCGTGCCACTGGCTCGCTGCGCCCTGTCGAGAAGCTCCGCGGGCACCTCGACAGTTATCTTCCGTGCCGGTTCCATGCCCCTGTTTACCATATTCGATACCACTGCCGACTATGGTGAGGATTCGCCTGGATCTTCCGTTCGCGGCGGAGAGCGGAAAGCTCTGTTACCCATGTGTCCGGTTCGGACACAATGAGAATGGTGCCGGCGGGAGGACTCGAACCTCCGACCTACGGATTATGAGACCGTCGCTCTAACCACCTGAGCTACGCCGGCGACACTTCAGGATAGCAAAGCAGGTTCATCGGTCTCCGTCAGGTCACGCCAGCAGGCGAGACGCGCCCCACCGCCTTAGTTCAGCGTTGCAGCAGATTCGCCGCCTTCTTGCGGAGAGGATTCAAGTCATTCTCGACTACCCTCCGAATCTGATCGCCATCAATCTCGAAGTAATGATGAACGAGAATGTGCCGCAGTCCGGCCGCCTCCGCCCAAACCGTATCTGGATGGTCCCGTTTGAAACCCTCCGAACGCGACCTGCAAGCCTCACCGATAATCTGAAGGTGATGCAGCACCCACACCTGCAACATCTCGTCTTCGACGAGCATTTCCCCGCTTGGCTGGGTCCTGGCGACGATCTTGTCGATCGCCGTCAGGATGTCTTCCAGCCGCTCCCGGTCCGTTCTCACAACGGAACCGCTTCCCGCAGCGCTCGCTCTCGAATCCCGGGCTTCAACATTCCTTCGGTCGCGACGTCGACACGGAGCCCGAGCATCTCTTGCAGACCGATCAGCAGTCCGCCGAGGTCCATGAGGGTCCGGTCGGCATCAAGGTCGACCAGGAAATCGACGTCGCTGGCCGCCGTCGCGTCACCGCGGGCGACCGATCCGAAGACTCGGATGTTCCGCGCGCCGTATTTCTCCGCCAGGTCCAGGATTCGCGACTTATTCGACCGGCGCAATTCCTCGATGCTCACACTCCTATTGTGACGCATCGGGAACGGCGACGATCTACTTCGCACCGGCCGCGCGTCGGCGAGCGATCCATCCCGGGCCGTCGGAAGCACGCAAACGCACGAGTGGACCGGACACAACGAGAATAGTGCCGACGGGAAGACTCGAACCTCGGACCTACGGATTATGAGACCGTGGCTCTAACCACCTGAGCTACGCCAGCGGACACCCTCAGGATAGCAAAGCGGGTCGTTTGGTCTCCGTCAGGTTGCGCCTAACACCCGAGACCTGCCTTGATCGCATTGGCGGCGTCCCGGAGTTGGTTCGCCTGCGCCAGCGTCAGGTCGCCACTATTGAGCCTTTCCTCCACCTTGCTGAGGAACGCGTTCAGTTTTCCGCAGGCGGAATTCACGATCATCGGGTTGATGTTGATTAGCGTGGCCGTCAGACTCGTCGTCACTCCGCGAGGCAGCCCCATCGAGGTGATAAGGCTGATCAGGTTCCGGATAGCCTGTGCTGAGTCCATCGGCAGCACCAGCGCGGCCGGGTTCTCGGCCTCGATGGATGCCAAGTCGTTTGTGTGGCCCGAGTCAGTCCGCGAGTCATCCGACATAGCCATTCTCGATGGCGTTAGGTAGGCTTATTCTACAATTGTAGTATATATTCGTTGCAGCTCTTCCTGCGAGTAATAATCGATCTCGATTTTCCCCCGCTGCTCCGACTTCGCGACGATTCGCACGCGCGTTCCGAGCACTCGCTGCAGCTCATCGATGGCGGCGTTCACGTTGGCGTCGACCTTCTCGACGGCGCGCGGTTCCCTGGGCTCGGTGGCGCGCTGCACAATCCGCTCGATCTGCCGCACGGACAGGCCTTGGGAGGCCGCCTTCTCCGCCAGTTGCGTGATCGCCTCGGCGTCGCTCAAGCCGGCCAGCGCCCGGGCGTGTCCCATCGAAAGCCGCCGCTCGGCGATCAGGAGCTGCACCTCCTCGGGAAGCTTGAGCAGGCGGAGCAGGTTCGAGATCGTCGCGCGGTTCTTGCCCGTGCGGATGGCAAGCTGCTCGAGACCGACCTTGTGCTCCGTGTGCAGCCGGTGCAGCGCCGATGCGACTTCGATCGGGTTGAGGTCCTCGCGCTGGATGTTCTCGATGAGCGAGACCTCGAGCATCTGGGTCTCGGTGTAGTCCTGAACCACCACGGGAACCCGATCGAGCTTGACCATCTTGGCCGCGCGCCAGCGGCGCTCGCCGGCGACCAGTTCGTACTTCTCGCCCTTGCGCCGGACGATCAGCGGCTGCACCAGTCCGTGAGCGAGGATCGACTCGCCGAGCTCGTGCAGCCGCTCCGCATCGAACACGTTGCGCGGCTGGAGCGGGTTGGGCTCGATCTCGTGGATGCTCAGCGTCATCAGCCCCGGCGCGGAGATCCCGGGCTGGGGCTTCGACTGGATCAGGGACGAGAGTCCCCTACCGAGGGCCCGGCGAGGTTGTTCTGGCGGCTTGCTCATTGGCGAGAATCTCCTTGGCGAGCTTGATGTAGCTTTCCGCTCCGCGCGACCGCACATCATAAAGGATGATGGGTTTTCCGTAGCTTGGCGCCTCGGCCAGCCGCACGCTGCGCGGGATGGTGGTCTCGAAGACTTCGCCGGTGAAGAACTCCCGCAGGTCCGCGGCGACCTGCCGGCCGAGGTTGGTGCGGTCGTCGAACATCGTCAGCAGGATGCCTTCGATCTTGAGGGGATGTCCGTACGAGTTCTGTACCCGCTCGATGGTGTCGACCAGTTGGGATACGCCCTCGAGCGCGAAGAACTCGCATTGAATCGGGATCAGCACCGAGTCGGCGGCCAGGAGCGCGTTCAGCGTGAGAAGGTCGAGCGCCGGCGGGCAGTCGATCAGAATGTAGCTGTACTGGTCGCGGATCTCGCGAATCCTTTCCCGGAGGCGGTGCTCCCGCTGTTCCACGTCGACCAGCTCGATGTTGGCGCCGACGAGATTGCGATCGCTGGGCGCCAGGTCGAGGCCGTCCATTTCGGTCCGGACGACGATTTCCGCGACCGGCCGCTCGCGGACGATGACGTCGTAGAGGCTTCCGGCGCCCTCCTCCTTGCGAATGCCGAGTCCGCTGGTGGAGTTACCCTGCGGGTCGCAATCGACGACCAGTACCCGTAAGTCGTTGGCGGCCAAGGATGCAGCGAGGTTGATCGCCGTCGTGGTCTTGCCCACGCCACCCTTCTGGTTGGCGATCGCGATGACTTTTCCCATCGAGAGGATATGTTATCACGATCGATGTTCCACGTGGAACATTCGGGGTCGAAGGTCAATGTTCCACGTGGAACATCGCCGGTCGGAGGGCGGTCAGGCCTAATGTTCCACGTGGAACATTGCTCGGTTGAGTGGCGGGTCAGGGGCGCTGCGGCCCAATGTTCCACGTGGAACATCGCATGTGAACGACCCTCCGGACGGTCCCCGGAACCGGGATCGAGCGGTCCCAGGAGCCCTCGCCGGCGGAGCCGAGCCAAGCCAGATTCGTCGCCCAAGACAATGACTCGAAAGGAATTGCGCGCGCGACCGCCCAGTCGGCGGGCTGCTTCCAATCCTCGCCGCGACCGGGGAACACGGTCACATTCGGGAGGTCGCGGGTCGTTTCGGAGAGAAAAACAGCTTTCCGGGAGCGGGATTCGGCGAGCGTCACGTGGCACTCCGGGCGCAGAACGGCGATCGGGATTCCGGGGAATCCCGCGCCGCTCCCGACGTCGAGGATCGAGAGCGGTCCGGCCGGCAGTTGGGCGCCCAGGAAAAGCGACTCAAAGTAATGAAACCGCACCAGTTCGCCGACATCGTCGACCGAAGTGAGGCTCAGACGGCGGTTCCAGCGCAGGAGCAGATCGCAATGGGATTCGAGGCGGGAGAGCTGTTCCGTGGAAAGGGCCGGCCAGGAATCGCGAAGGAGCCGGGCAAACTCGCTCATGCCGTCTGGCGCGCCAGATCGAGGTAGACGTCGAGGACGGCGATCGCGGCGGGAGTCACACCGGGAATGCGGCCGGCCTGGTCGACTGTGAGTGGGCGGACGCGCTCCAGCTTCTCGCGGATCTCGCGGGAAAGACCGGGGATAGAGCTGAAGTCGAAGTCCGACGGGATCGGGCGCCGGCCCGCATCGCGCATCCGTTCCACGTGGCGTTTCTGCTGCGCCAGGTAGCCCTGATACTTGATCTCGGTTTCGACGGTCTCAAGAACACCACACAATAATGGTGTCCCTAGTAGCGCGGAGGGATTCAGCGAGGCGAGGCGAACGTCGGGACGCTTGAGGAGGGTGGCCTTGCCGTTGCGGTTGAGGAGGTCGAGCAGGAGCGCGCGCTGGGCCATCTTCTCCTGGAACATGTTCCATCGGATATCGTCGACGAGGCCCACGCGCCGACCCTCGGGCGTGAGGCGCAGATCGGCGTTATCGATGCGCAGGTGGAGGCGGAACTCGGCGCGCGAGGTGAACATTCTATATGGTTCGTCGGCGCCCTTGGTGACGAGGTCGTCGACCATGATGCCGATGTAGCCATCGGTGCGGCCGACAACGAGCGGATCGAGGCCACCCAGCATGCGCGCGGCGTTGATGCCGGCGATGAGGCCCTGGCCGGCGGCTTCTTCGTATCCCGACGTCCCGTTGATCTGGCCGGCGAGGAAGAGGCCGGGGATCGACTTCACTTCGAGAGCGTGCGACAGCTCGCGGGCATCGACGGCGTCGTACTCGATGGCGTAGCCGGGGCGGATCATTTCGGCGCGCTCGAGGCCGGGGATCGAGGCGACCATGGCCTCCTGCACGTCGAGCGGCATGCTGGTGGACATGCCGTTGACGTAGACCTCGTTGGTGTCGAGGCCCTCGGGCTCCAGGAAGATCTGGTGGCGCGGCTTGTCGGGGAACTTGACGAACTTGTCCTCGATGGACGGGCAGTAGCGCGGGCCGAGGCCTTCGATCTGGCCGCTGTAGAGCGGCGATCGCGCGATGCTCCGCTGGACGACGTCGCGCGTGGCCTCGGTGGTGAAGGCGATGTGGCAGGCGATCTGCGGGCGGTCGATGCGCGCGGTGAGGAAGGAGAACGGGGTCGGCTCGGGGTCGCCGTGCTGCGGCTCGAAGCGGTCCCAGTCGATGGTGCGGCCGTCGAGGCGCGGCGGGGTGCCGGTTTTGAGACGCGTCCAGGCGAGGCCGAGGGTGCGGAGCTGGTCGCCGAGAAGGTTGGAGGCGGCTTCGCCGTTGCGGCCGCAGGCGTATCGCATCTCGCCGACGTGGGCGAGTCCGTTGAGGAAGGTCCCGGTGGTGACGATGACGGCGCCGGCGTCGATGCGGCGGCCGTCGCGGAGTTCGACGGCGGTGGCGCGGCGCACCGCTCCCTCTGGTCGCGGCTCTGTAGGACGAGGTCGCGGATCGGTAGGATGGAATTCATCGACGACGATGCGCGCGACCTCGGCCTGAATCATCCGAAGATTGGGCTCGCGCTCCAGGATCTCGCGCATCTTCACGCGATAGGTTTTCTTATCGCACTGCGCGCGCGGCGACCAGACGGCGGGGCCGCGGCTGGTGTTGAGGAGGCGGAACTGGATGCCGACGGCGTCGGTGACCTCGCCCATGACGCCGCCGAGGGCGTCGATTTCGCGGACGAGGTGGCCCTTGGCGATGCCGCCGATGGCGGGGTTGCAGGACATCTGCGCGACGAGGTCGAGGTTCATGGCGACCAGCGCGGTGCGGCAGCCGAGTCGCGCGGCGGCGCGCGCGGCCTCGCACCCGGCGTGGCC
>CAZEVY010000136.1:0-11740 GCA_964515555.1 uncultured Solibacteraceae bacterium
CCGGTCAATCGTGCCGGGGCTGCAAGGCGCCCTCCAGCGCCGCGCGGTCCGAACCCGACACCGTGAACAGATCCTCCGGGTATCGGCGATGCCGCAGCATCTCGCGATAGATGGCCGCGCCCCGATTGGCGTTGAGTCCCATGCCGGCCAGGTACTGAAGCCGGAGATTGCGGTCGGTCGAAATCACCGCGCCGCGGAGCCAGGCGGCGAGATCCGGGGCCCGGCCCGCGTAGGTCGAGAGCAGATCCGCCGCCGACGGAAAACCAACTTCGGCGAGCGATCGCGCGATGGCGGCGTGATCGGCGCGCGCCAGCCGCCGCGTCAGGGCGTCGACGTCGATCGGGCCGCTGCCGTCGCGGCCGAGCAGCAGGACGTCGTAGCCCTCCTGGTCGAGCTCGTTGGCCCAGATGGTGCCCGCGGCGAAAATTGAGAAGAACGTCGCCAGCTCGCTCTTGACGGTGCCTGGATCGCTCTCGTAAAGCGGCACCCACTGCGCCATCGTGCCTCCGGGCTTGAGGCGGCGCCGGCATATCTCGAAATACTCCTTCGAATACAACGTCGCCGCGCCCTTCACCCACGGGTGAATGGGGTCGGAGGTGATGACGTCGAACCGCTCGGCGCCCGTCAGCATGTAGTGGCGCGCGTCGTCGTAGACGATCTCGACGCGCCGGTCGCGCACCACGTTGTAGTTCTCGCGGCGGAAGAATCGCGAGACCACCTGCGGGATGAGCGGCTCGATCTCGCAAATCACGATGCGCTCGATGGACGGGTGCAGCACCAGCGACCCGGCCGTGACGCCGGCGCCGAAACCCACCACCAGCGCCGTCTTCGGGTTCGGGTGCAGGAGCGCGGGCACGTGGCCGAGCATGCGCTGCACGCGCATGTCGTGCGGCTCGCTCGAGGCCTCCACTTTTCCGGCGACGTGGAACATGCGCTTGCCGTCGTCCCACTCGGAGACGGCGATGGAGGAGTTCCTGCCCTCGGCGACGTAAAGTACTTCGCCCCAACCGGCCGTGGTGGGCACGCGGCGTCCGAAGGCGATCAGCTCCCAGGGGACCGGGGCGATCGACCAGCCGAGCGCGGCGCCCAGCAACAAGGCAAGGCCAGCCTGAAGAATGAGGCGAGGCCTGGAGGGGCCTTCATACCAGAGCATCACCGCACCGGCGGCGGTCAGCCCCACCAGCACGCGCTGCGCGTTCTGCGTGCCGATCCACGGGATTAGCAGAAGGCCCGCCGAGAGCGCCCCGGCGATCGCGCCCAGCGTGTTGGCCGCGTAGACGCCGCCTGCCAGCCGTCCCGGGTCCTGTCCGGGACGCGCCGCCGCCGCCATGGCGAGCGGAAAACTCGCGCCCCACAGGCAGGCCGCGGGGAGCATCGCCCAGAAGCAGCGCACCAGGTCGAGTTGGAACACGAGCCACGGACTCGTTGCCAGCGCCGGGTTGATGGGCCAGTAGGGAAGCGAGCGCGCCAGCATCAGCGCGCTCCAGGCGATCGCGCCCATGAGCAGAACCTGGCACCAGGCCAACGCCGCGCGCGGCCGTGTCAAAGATCGCGCCATCGCCGAGCCGGCCGCGCTGCCGATTCCGAGTCCCGTCAGAAACACCGCCAGGATGATCGAGAACGTGTACACCGAGGCGCCCAGCATCAGCGAAAGCACGCGCGTCCAGACGACCTCGGCGCCCAGCGCGCACGCGCCCGAAATCGCGATGGCGGCGTAGACCGGCCACGGCCCCCGCGCACCGGCCGCATCGGCGGGCGAAGCCTCGGCGGACGATCCCGCGACGCGGCGCGCCAGCATCCAGGCGACGGCCGCTACCAGCGTGTTGATCGCCGCCGCGATCAGCGTCGCCGTCGTCATGTCGAACACGCGCAGCAGGTAGAATCCGGCGGCGAGGCAGCCCAGCACGGCGCCGGCGATATTGCCGCCGTAGAAGTAGCCCAGACGCGCGACACCCTCGGGCGTGGCCGTGATCCAGCGCGCGACGGCCGGCAGCGACGCGCCCATCAGTATGGTCGGCGGAAGCAGGCAGACGGCGGCCACCAGCGACCGCAGGAGAATCCCGGTCATGCCGTAGCCGGCGCCGGCGACGTAGACGCGCGCGATCAGCGGCAGTCCCGCCAGCGCCGCGATTCCACAGAGTCCGATGCCGAGCTCGATGGCCGCGTACACGCGCAGGGGATGCCGTCGCGCCCTCACCAGGCGTGGCAGGAGATAACTCCCCAGGCACATCCCGCCCATGAAGGTCCCCAGCAGGACGGCGAGCGAGGCCGCCGAGGAGCCGATGACGAGCTGTAACAGTTGCAGCCAGACGATCTCGTAGATCAGCGCCGAGCATCCGCTGGCAACGAACAATAGGATGAGGCGAATCGTCACCGGCCCCCACCGGGCCGCGCCTCACCGAGCCGCCACCACAGGGAGCGGACCCACGCCCGTCCGAACCGCGACCACAGGGAGCGGACTTTACGCCGGTGGTAGGAAGTTGTCCGGAAGCTCATCGCGGGATTCGACTGCTTATTATGCTGTCGGCGGGTCGAGCCGCGCAAACGGCATTCCACAAAATTGTTTTAGCCCGGGCGGACGTAACGCACTTTTCGCTGGATTCCCGGCGGGAACCGTGGTACATAGGTAGTGAAGGGCCGCTGGGGCCGGTCAGACCAAGATTAGAATTCCACCCAGCCCCACGGACCTCCCGCAATCGCAGCAGCGACATCCCCGAGTCGACCGAGTGCGCTCAAGCTCTATTCACGGCCGGCGCGGAAGACTACCTGCGTGCGATACTGCATCGCCAGTGACGCCTCCAGCGCAAAGGGCCGCGAGCGGCCCGCGAGAGTTTGGAACTCGATCGGCGCGATCGCCGCGATCGGGCTCCCTTGTGTGCTGAATCGATGGGAGAGAGGAGCGATAGTCCATCATGGATGACGATCGCAAGTATAGACAACGCGGATACCAGGATTCGGACGGCGATTTTCGCCGCCGCGAAGACCGCCCCAAGCCGCAGGGCCCCAAACTTCCCATCGACGTAACCGGCCCGCGCCTCCCTCGCATGGTGCAGACCGTCACCGCCTATCGTTGTTACAACTGCGCTACCACGCTGCCGCAGGGCACCGACTTCCGCGGCGCCTGTCCCAAGTGCGCCGCCGCGCTGCACTGCTGCAAGCAGTGCGCCCACTTCGAGCCGTCGACGCGGTTCCAGTGCCTGAAACCGATTCCCGAGCGCATCGCGTATAAGGATCGGGCGAACGAATGCGCGCTTTTCGAGGCCCGTGTCACCGTGGCGCGCGACGCCTCCAGCGGCGCCGCAGGCAACGGTCAGATGCTCGACTCGCCGCGCTCTCCCGCCGACGCGCGCGCCGCCTTCGACCAGCTCTTCAAGAAGTAATCCCACGGATGCGCGTCGCCGAACTGGCCGGTCTTCGCACGCTTCGACTCGCCGAATGGCCCGACCCTCCCGACCCTCGGCCGGGATTCGTGCAGGTGCGCGTCGCCCATGTCGGCGTGTGCGGCTCGGACCTGCACTATTTCAGCGACGGCGGCATCGGCGACATCCCCTCGGTGTTCCCCATGGTGCTGGGACACGAGCCCTCGGGCGTGGTCGCGAAATCCAACGCTCCGGGATGGTCGCCCGGCGACGCCGCTATCGTCGAGCCGGCGATTTACTGCTACCACTGCGAGTTCTGTCTCAGCGGCCGCCACAACGTCTGCGCGAAGCTGCGATTCCTCAGCCAGCCCGACGAACCCGGCCTGCTGCGCAACCTCGTCAATCTCCCGGCCGCCAACCTGCTGCCGCTTCCCGCCGGACTCGGACTGCGCGAGGCGACTCTGGCGGAGCCGCTGGCGATCATTCTGCACTCGATGCAGTTCGCCGCGCCGCGCCCCGGCGAGACCGCCGTGGTGTTCGGCGCCGGTCCCATCGGACTGCTGACGATCGCCGTGCTGCGGCTCTCGGGCGTGCGACGCATCTGGGCGGTGGAGCCGGTGGCGCATCGGCGCGAGATGGCGGTGGCGCACGGCGCCGACGCCGCCATCGACCCGCGCCAGGTGGACGCGGCGGCGGCGATTCTCTCGGAGACCGCCGGGCGCGGCGTCGACATGTCGATCGACTGCGCGGCCAAGGACAACACCATCAACCAGGCGATTCACGCGGTCGCGGCGGGCGGGCGGCTGGTGCTCACGGGCATTCCGGTCGAGCCGCTCATCTCGATCGAGTACCACGTGCTGCGCCGCAAGGAGGTCGCGCTCTACAACGTCCGGCGGTCGAATCACGACACGGAGCGCGCCGCGCGGCTTCTCGTCGAGCACCCCGGCCGCTTCGTTCCGATGCTCACGCACACGCGATCCCTGGAGGATGTGCAGGCGGCCTTCGAGCTGCTCGAGTCGTACGGCGACGGAGTCGGGAAACTGGCCGTCGACGTGGCCCGCCACAGCTGAGTTTCACGATCACCGAAAATGAGAGAGATGTTAGCCACACTTCGCACGCTGTTCTTGATTGCTGTGTTCGCGCCCGCGGCGATGGCGCAGGGATTCTTCACCGCAAGCCAGTCGTCGTTCAACCTCCAGGCAACCGACGACCAGAATCCATTCCCTCAGACCCTGATGGTCAACCGCTTCATTTCCGGCATCATCGGTACCGTGGAGGTGCCGATCGATTTCACGATCTCCGCGAACGTTCCCTGGATCACTTTCAATCCGAACACGGGGACCACGCCGCGTACGGTGACGGTAACTTTTCAACCGCGGAATCTGCCGGGCGGGGCGAACGCGGCGGTGATCACCGTCGCGTCGGCGGTTCCCAACGGACCGGCGCCGCTGCTGATTTCGGTCACCCTTAACGTCGGCGCCATTGTGGTAACCGCTCCTCCGCCGACGCCGGCATGCTTTGCCACTCCGACGACCGATCCCTTCGTCTGCTTCTACTATCACGTATCGGTTCCGCCAACGGCGGATTTCCGGACGAGCGAAACGCTTCAGGTTTCGGGTCCCTCGAACTTCAACGTGGCGTTCACCGCCCTTACCGGAGGCGCGTGGCTTTCGGCGGTCCGGCAAGGGAGCGCGATCAACGTCGCCGGGCAGCGGCTCGGGCTCGCTCCGACCGTTACGCCCTACCTGGGTCGAATTACAGTGTCGGCGACGGGCTACCTGCCGAAAATAGTCGACGTGGCATTCATCGTCGAGGGGGACGCCAGGTTGGCCGCGGCGCCCATAACGAGCACGACCGATCTCACCCGGGGAGTACATCCGTTCCGGTCGATCGCGGTGACCACGATCAGCAATGCCGGGTTCGGCGGCTTCAACCACCAGCTCGATTTCACGTACGCGATCAGCTATGGCGCCGGTCTGTCCGGATGGCTCAGCGGGCAAGCCAACGGAAGCCGAACAGCGGCGCGGATCGACCTCACGGCCGACACCCGCAACCTGCCGCTCGGCATCAACGGCGCCAGCATCCAGTTCCTCGACTCGCGCGGGCAGCAGGCGGCGCTGATTGAGGTGTACGTTAATGTGGTCGCGACGACGCTGACGGCCAGCCCGCCTTCGCTTAACCTCACTCTCGGCGGCGCCCCCGGCCAGGTCGGCATCTCGACCAACGGGCCGACGCTCAACTACACGGCCGCCGCCGACAAGCCGTGGGTCCAGGTGTCGCCCGCAAGTGACATCGTCGGATCGACGGTGAAGCTCCTAACGGTGACTCTGCTCCCGAGCCTGCCTCCGGGCCCGCAGACGGCCACCCTGACGATCACAACTACTAACGGGCCTTCGACGACGGTCGCCATCAACGCCAGCGGCGGCGCGGTGACGCTTACGACGACGGTCGACACGTTGACACTGGTGCTCGGCGGCGCACCCGGCGTGGTCGGCATCTCGATCAACGGGCCTCCCGTGGCATTCAGTACCCAGGTCGACAAGCCCTGGGTGCAGGTGACATCGCCAGGCGCCACCGTCTCGACGGCGGTGGTGAATCTCACGGTGACGCTGCTCGGTAGCATTCCGCCCGGTCCGCAGACGGCGACGCTCACCATTACCGCGACCGGCGCGCCTTCGAAGACCGTCGCCATCAACGCCAGCGGCGGCGCGGCCGGCCCCGATCTCACGGTCAGCACCAGCGCCTTGTCGCTCATCCTCGGGGGCGCCCCCGGAGAGGTCCGCGTCTCGACCAACGGGCCGGCGCGTCCGTTCAACGCCGCGATCGACAAGCCGTGGGCCCGTGTCTCTCCCGAAAGCGGCACCGCGACCTCGACCCCGCAGACCCTCACCGTAACGCTGCTGCCGAGTCTGCCCGCGGGACCGCAGACCGCGAACCTCACGATCACCGCGGGCACCGCCTCCACGGTCGTGGTCCTTAACGCCACCGGTGGCGCCGGCGCGGTCACCTCTCGGCGCATCGTCGTGCCGCAGGTGGCCGACGGCGGCAACTGGAAGACGACCGTCGTCGTCCTCAGCAACGACACCGTCGCCGCGTCGTTCACCTTGCGCTTCTTCAGCGCCACGGGTCAGCCGCAAGCGCTGCCGGTCGCCGGACGCGGCATGACCGCCGAGGTGCCCGGCAACGTCGCCGCCGGCGGCTTCCAGGTAATCGAGACGGAAGGGACGGCAGCGGAACTGGTCCAAGGCTGGGCTGAAATCGCCACCGACAACCGCCTGGCCGGCTACGCGATCTTCCGGCAGCGGTTGGAAAAGCAGGACGCCGAGGGAGTCGTGCCGATTCCCTCGACCGGCGGGCGGCGCCTGCTGATTCCCTTCGACAACACCAACAGGTTCATCACATCGGTGGCCATCGCCAACCCCGATGCCGCCCCCTGCGAGAACGGCTTCGCGCGCTTCAACGATGAAAACGGCTCACGCTTCCTGGACGCTCCGCTCCCGTTGTCCGGCCGGAATCGCCGCGCGTTTCGCCTGATCGACGAGTTTGCCGCCACCGTGAACCGCAGAGGCGTCGCCGAATTTACCTGCGCCAACGTCGATGTGTTCCTGGTCGGGTTCCGCTTCAACCCCGATGGCGCCTTCACCTCGGTCGACCCTGTGGACCCCTCGGCAACCCTCGCGCCGAGGCGGATCGTGCCGCAGGTCGCCGATGGCCGGGGGTGGAAAACTACGGCCATCGTCGAGAACCTCGACACGGTCGAAGCTCAGGTGACAATCAACTTCTTCGGGGCGAACGGAGCGGCGTTCGCGGTTCCCGGCCTCGGGGCAGTGGTCACCCGCCGCATTCCCCCCGGCGGCCTTACGGTGGTGGAGAGCGCCGGCACATCCGCGGCGCTCGAGCAGGGATGGGCCGAGATCGTCAGTGCGCAGAAAGTCGCGGGGACCGCGGTCTTCCGCCAACGTGGCGATGTACTCTCCGAGGGCACCGTGGCGCTGCCGACGACGGGCGGCCGACGCCTGCTTCTCTACTTCGACAACCAGTCGGACTTCAACACCTCGCTCGCCGTTGCGAATCCGGATGGGGTGCAGACTGTGGTCAACGCACGATTCCTCGATTCCAACGGCGTTCCCTTCGGCAGCGGGCCGATGACGATCGCGGGGCGCACGCGCGACGCGTTTGAGCTGAAGGAACGATTCCCAGTGACGGACAGGCGGCGGGGAGTCATCGAGCTGACCTCCTCGTCGGCCGACGTCTACGTGGTGGTGCTGCGATTCAATCTGTCTTCCTTCACGTCGCTAGCGCCCGTCGCGCCGTAACAGAAGCCGCTCCCGCGATGGCTGGGCGCTACTTCGCGCCCGGCTCCGTCTTCAGCCGGTTCTCCAGAGCCCGGATGGAATCGCGCAACTGCTGCGATCGCGCCGACTCCTTCTTCAGCTCCGCGCGCAGACGCTCGGCCTCGGCTTCCAGGTCCGCCGCGCTCGACTGTTCCTGCGGCGCGGCCGCGCGCGGAGGTCCCAGAAACCTCGAAATCTCCTGAAGCTCCGCCTTGCCCGTGCGCGCGACTCGTAACGTCACTTGCACGTCCTCCGATTCGCGCGTGTAAGTCACCGATCCGCGGCGCATTTCGGCGGCGTCCAACTCGATGAGGCGCTCCTGGCCGCCGTCGGCGATCTGCACGCGCCCGCGCTCCGCCTCGCGAACCGGCGTCGCGTTGCGGTCCCAGCTGATGTGGAGCTGCCCCTCGGTCTCGCTGATTGCCAGGCCCAGCGCATCGGCCGGCGGCGATACCAGCGGCCGCCAGTAGGCGTGCGTCGCCATGGCGATCGCCGCCAGCGCCAGCACCATCGCGACGCCGATCAGGAATCCCCAGGGAACCGTCCGCGGGGGCGGCTGCTGCCAGCCGGGAATCGCGGGGACCGGCGCCGCCGTCCGGGCGGCCGGCGCGATCGCGGGCGTCGTCGACTCGGGAGGCGCAGCGGCGGGGGCGGTTTCCACGGACGCTGACTGGACAGGGCCGGCCGCAGCCGCCCCTTCGGGAGCGGCCGCCGATGGCGCGCTCTCGCGGCGCTGCCGCCGGTCGCGCAGCGACTCCTTGGGACGCCGCTCGCGCACCGGCACGTTGGGATTGGGGAAAATCTCGAATTCCTGGCGCGACGCCTCGGCATGGATCCCGCCGTCGGCCTCGCGGTAGAAGAATCCGCAGGCCGTCGGTTTCTCGCGCGACGGCCGCATCACCAGCGCGATCTGCCAGGGCTGCGGGAAATGCTTGCGGTGAATCTCCAGGTCCTCTTCGGTGAGGAAGACGCGAGTGCGATTGTGCGAGTGCGCCCAGCCGACCACCTCCATCGCCTTCAGCGCCGAGTCGTGCTCGGCGTCGGCGAGCATGCGGGCCAGCCCCTCCTCGTCGTCCGGCGAGAGCAGGAAGCCCGGCCCGCGCGCGTGCTGGCACTCGATCGGACGCCATTCCATGACGCGCACCAGGCCTTCGGTGTGGAGCCCGTAGAGGACGCCTCCCACCTCGATGCCGCCGTGCCCGATGCGCTGGAAACCCTCTTCCACCGCGCGGCGCAGCTCCTCGATCACCATCAGCGAATACTCGATGCGGGGGGAGCCGGGAACTTGCCACGTTCCCACGCCGTCTTTATCGGATGGAGCCTGTGCCGACTCTCCGGAGGTCACTTGCGCGGGGTTTTCCTTCCAACCCCAGTGTGCATCATCCCGCCCGAAGCGGCAAGGAGGCAAAGGTACTGGAGTTAGCCGGACGGAGTAAGCGCCGGAAGCGCGGCAGCGAGGCCCCGCGCAGTCACGGAGGACGGCCCTGCCGTTAAATGATGGACCCACGGAGCGTCTCCCGAATAGAGGACCGATGAAGAACGGCTCGCGTCTCGGCTACTACACCTACGTCGCCGCCACGGCGACCGGTCTGGCGTGGGACTCGCTGCGCGCCCACAAGCTCCGCAGCTTCCTGACTCTGTTGGGGATCATCATCGGAGTCGCCAGCGTGGTGCTGGTGGGCGCCGCCATCGACGGGCTGGGCGTCTACGCCATGGAATCCACCGCCAAGGTGTTCGGCGCCGATAGCTACCTGGTCGCGCAGATCGCCAACGTCGGCCGCATCGACCGCGAGGAGCTGATGCGGAAGTTCAAGCGCAACAAGCGCCTGCGGCCCGACGACCTGGATTACCTGCGCGTCACCACCGGCGACCGGATCCTCTACAGCCCCTACCGCCGCCGTCCCGACGACGTCCGCTCCGGCCAGCACAACTTCGAGGCGGCGACCATCCTGGGCGCCGCGGCCGCCATGTCCGAGATTCGCGAGATCTCGCTGACCGACGGGCGCTTCTTCACCGACCAGGAGGAGGAGTCGCGCCAGGGTGTCTGCGTCATCGGCACCGATGTCCGCGACGAGCTTTTCGG
Organism: uncultured Solibacteraceae bacterium; assembly: GCA_964515555.1. GTDB lineage: Bacteria > Acidobacteriota > Terriglobia > Bryobacterales > Bryobacteraceae > CAZEVY01. Next base: position 9,777 of record CAZEVY010000136.1, read on the forward strand.
CGTTCTTTCGCCCCTCGACAAGATCGTCACCATCCGCGGCCTCGAGTTCCGCGTGATCGGCCTTCAAAAGAAGCTGGGCTCGGTCGACGGCCAGTCCCAGGACGACCAGATCTGGATTCCCGACACCACCTATACGCGGCTCTACGGCATCGAGCCGTCGATGGCGATCTTCGGACGCCCGCGCCCGGAGTCGGGCCTCTCCATCGAGGCCGCTATCGATATCACCCGCGCGGCGCTGCGCAGCCGTTTCAAGACGCGGCCCGGCGATCCCGACAACTTCGACACGCTGGCGCCGGACGCCATTCGCTCCTTCGTCGACCAGATGCTCGGCATGATCGCCGCCGTGGTGGTGCCGGTGACGGCGATCTCGCTGGTGGTCGGCGGCATCGTGGTGATGAACATCATGCTGGTGAGCGTCACCGAGCGCACCCGCGAGATCGGCGTGCGCAAGGCGCTGGGCGGGCGGCGATCGGACATCATGCTCCAGTTTCTGGTGGAGTCGGTGGTACTGAGCGTGATCGGCGGCGTGATGGGGCTGGCGCTGGGATGGGGCGTATCGCAGATTCTCGGCCGCGCGTTGGAGGCCACCCTGCCGGTGACCATGCCCTACGTCGTGCTGTCGGTGGCGGTGTCGAGCCTGGTGGGAATTCTCTCGGGCTGGTACCCGGCGTCGCGCGCCGCGAAAATGGACCCGGTGGCCGCGCTGCGGGCGGAGTAGACCATGCAGATGGGACGCGAGAACATCCGCATGGCGCTGGCGGCGCTGCTCGCCCACCGCTTCCGGTCGCTGCTGACGGTGCTGGGCATCGTGATCGGTATTACCACCGTGGTGACGGTCTCCTCGTTGCTGACGGGATTGCGCGCCGGCATCGTGACGTTCTTCCAGGAGTTCGGTCCCGACAACATGTTCCTTCAGCGCACCGGCGGGGGGCCGGGTAATCAGGGCCGCGTCGCCGAGCGCAAGCGCCGCCCGATCCTGCCCGAATACGCCGACATCATCCCGGCGCTGGCGCCCTCGGTGCTTCGCTCCAGCATGAATCTCTACATCTGGTCGCGCCCCGGCGAGATCACGGCGCGCGTGCCCGGCTACGAGTCGTCAAACATATGGCTCATGGGGACCACGGCGTCGACCTTCCTGACGCAGCCGCGCGAGATCGCGCAGGGGAGGGTGTTCACCGCCGACGAGGAGGCGCGCGCCGGCCGCGTCGCGGTGATCGGCGCCGACGTCGCCGAGGCCCTGTTTCCCGACGGCCGCGCCGCCGAGCGCGTGGTGACCATCGGCGGGGCCGAGTACCTGGTGGTCGGCGTATTCGCCAAGGCCAAGGGCGGCTTCTTCGGCGAGAACGGGCTGGACCGTCAAATCGCCGTGCCGCTGAAGACGGCCAAGATGCGTTATCCGGCGTCGAACGCGTACCTGATCGTGTTCCAGTCCTACCCCGGGATGCGCGAGCAGGCGATCGAGGAGGTACGGTCGGCGCTGCGGCGTGTCCGCCGCACGCCCCGCGACGCCGACGACGATTTCGCGCTGACGACGCCCGACCAGATCATCGAGCGCTTCGACAGCATCACGCGCATGGTCCTGCTGGTCTCGATCGCCATCTCGGCGCTGGGGCTGCTGGTGGGCGGCATCGGCGTGATGAACATCATGCTGGTGAGCGTGACCGAGCGGACGCGCGAGATCGGAATCCGCAAGGCCGTCGGCGCCCGCCGCGGCGACATCGTCTTTCAGTTTCTGATGGAGGCCGTGACGCTCACCGGCCTGGGCGGCGCGCTCGGGATTGTCATCTCGATTCTGATGACGCTGCTGATCGGGACGCTCGTTCCCGCGCTGCCCTCCAAGGTGCCTCCCATGGCGGTGGCTGTGGGATTCTCGGTGTCGGTGATGGTCGGGATCTTCTTCGGGGTGTGGCCGGCGATGAAGGCCTCGCGGCTGGACCCGGTGGACGCGCTGCGGTATGAGTGAG
>CAZEVY010000137.1:0-7247 GCA_964515555.1 uncultured Solibacteraceae bacterium
CGGCGTCGACTCCGGCAGCGCCGACCAGTCGGGCTGCGCCGTCAGCACCGCCGCGAGAATGTCCGAGATGCTGTCGCCGTCGAAAGGGCGCTTGCCGGTGAGCAGCTCGTAGTAGACGCACCCGAACGCCCACACATCCGCGCGACGGCCTGCGGGCCGTCCCCTCGCTTGCTCCGGCGACATGTACGCCGCCGTCCCCATCAGCACGCCCGCCTGTGTCGCGGCGACCGTCAGCGTCGGCGACGACGCGCTGGCCCCGGAAATCGGGTCGCCCGCGAGCGCCTTGGCGAGGCCGAAGTCGAGCACCTTCACCTGACCGTCGGGAGTGACCTTGACGTTGGCGGGCTTCAGGTCGCGGTGGACGATGCCTTTCTCGTGCGCCGCCTCGATGGCCTCGGCGATCTGACGGCAGATGGCGTCAGCTTCGGCGGGCGGCATCGGCCCGGCGGGACTCTCCCCCGGCACCATCTCGAGAACGAGAAACGGTGTGCCCTCGATGTTCTCCATCCCGTAAATCGCCGCGATATTCGGATGATTCAGCGATGCCAGCACCTGCGCTTCGCGCTCGAAGCGCGACAGGCGCTCGCGATCCTGCGCCAGCGCCTCCGGAAGTACTTTGATGGCGACGTCGCGTCCGAGCTTGGTGTCGCGCGCACGATAGACCTCGCCCATCCCGCCGGCGCCGATCTTCTCGACGACCTGGTAGTGTGCGAGCGCGCGGCCGGTCATTTCTTTTGCGCCGCCCAGTTGATGACCACGGTCATCGGCGTCGGGCTTCCCATGTCGGGGTTCGTATTGATCAGGAACCGCTGTCCGTCGGCGCTGACGTCGAAGCTGTGAATAAAGGGAGGGCCCGTGACTGCGCGCGTCTGGAACAATTCCTTGGGTCGGCCGGCTTCGAACGTCGTCGCCGTGGCCTTGACGTCGACGGCCATGAGCTTCCTTTCCATGTTCATATAGAAAATCTCGCGGCCATTCCGGCTCCACCGGGGACGATAGCCGCCGCCGGTCGACACCTGAAACTTTCCCGCAGCCTTGGGAAACGCCTGCGCAAATATCTGCACCTGTCCGGACTCGGTGGACTGGTAGGTGAGCCAGCGCCCGTCGGGTGAAAACTGACTCAAATTCTGGTCGCCCTCGGTCTGGACGACCGGGAACGGCGTGCGGGCGCCGTCGACGGGAAGGGCCCAAAGATCGACGCCGGTCTTCTCCGCGAGGACGGAGTACACCAGGTGGCGGCCGTCGGGCGACCAGTCGCCGATGAACTTGCCGAAGGGAGTTTTCAGCAACAACTCGTCCTCGCCGGCGCCGTTCGCGGGTTTCATGTAAAGGTCTTGCGTTCCGGAGCGGTTCGAAGAAAACGCGATTCGGGAGCCGTCCGGCGACCAGACGGAAACCATGTCGACCTGCGGGTGAAAGGTGAAGCGAGTAGCGGCATCGCGTCCCAGCTCGAGCAGCCAGATGTCGCCGGTCGGGTCCGTCCGTGTGATCGCGACCCGCTTGCCGTCCGGCGATAGTCTGGGTGAGGCGTGATTGTCGGGACGGCCAACCTGATCCAGTTCCTTGCCGGTGCGGTCAAACCACGCGAGCTGGGACACCCCGGCTCCTCCCAACCGGTACGCCAGCGTGCCGTCGGGCGAGGTCGAGAATGCAGAGTAACCTCCCATGCCCGCGATCATGCCTATTCTCTGTGCCACCGGAAATGGCTCGCCGGTGAGCTGAAGAGCCCTCAAGTCGAAGGGCTGGGCCATCAACGTCCCGTCGCGCGAGAACACCAAGTGTCCCGCCGACCACATCGCCATCGTCCCCCCGAGCAGCACGCGGCGCCGAACCGTCGACGTCGGGCTGTCGTCGAGCGACCCCAACAGGACCGCGCTGTCGTCGTTTTTCTGCGCCGTCATCGAGTACAGGAATTGCTTTCCGCCGGGAAGGTAATGGGGCCAGCGATGGCTCACCTCGGTCTTCGGGTCGAAGGCAGTAGCCACGGAAGGTATGCCGCCGGATGAGGAGACTCGCATCAACGCGCCTCGGTTGGCGGCCGCGAAAAGGATAACGCCGTCGCGGTTCCAGGCGCCACCGCGGGGTGGATTCGCGGCGTCGCACAGAGTCTGCGGCGGACCGCCGGTGACGTCGACTTTCTTGAGCTTCCCCGATGCGAAGAAACCGACGAAGCGGCTGTCCGGCGACCAGAACGGAAACCCGGCCTCGTCGGTGCCGGCGAGCGGCTCGGCGTCGAGCGAGTCGAGCGGGCGAATCCACAAGAGGCGCTTGCCGTCGACGGCCGAGACGAAGGCGAGCTTGCGGCCGTTGGGCGAGATCGTCGGAAAGTCGAGGTTCCTCGATTTGTCGGGCGGGAGGACATGAAAGCGTGTCGTGAGCGCGACCGGCGGCTGCTCGCGGAAGTGGATGTAGGCGAGGGCGAGGAAAGCGATCAGGGTCGCGGCTAACGCCGCGGGCATCAGGATTGAGGCCGGCCGCGGCTCTGGAGAGCCGCCCCACGAGTCCTCCAGCATCAGCCGCGCTTCGCCGATGGCCTGGAGCCGGCGACGGGGATCTTTTTCCAGGCAACGGCGAAGGAGAGCGGCGACGCGCGTGGGGACATCGGGGGGAATCACCGGGTCCTTCGTGATCACGTGCGCCAGCGTCTCGGCCGCCGTCTCGCCCGAGTACATCTGCCGCCCCGAGAGCATCTCGGCGACCACCACGCCGAACGACCAGATGTCCGCCCGCCGGTCGGCCGACTTGCCCTTGGCCTGCTCGGGCGACATGTACGCCGCCGTGCCGAGAATCATGCCGACGCGCGTCGCGGCGAGACTCATCGTGGGCGAGTTGGCCACGCTCGAATGCGCGGGCTCGTCGGCGAGCGCCTTGGCGAGTCCGAAGTCGAGCACCTTCACCTTGCCGTCCGGCGTCACCTTGACGTTGGCGGGTTTCAGGTCGCGGTGGATTATGCCCTTGTCGTGCGCGGCTTCGAGAGCGTCGGCGATCTGGCGGGCATAGGCGAGCGCTTCGTCGACCGGGAGGGGACCGGCGGCGGTACGATCCGCCAGCGTTCCGCCTTCCACCAGCTCCATCACCAGCGCCCGCCCGCCTTCGGAGTCTTCGACCCCGTGGAGCGTCGCGATGTTCGGATGATTCAGCGAGGCCAATAACTGCGCTTCGCGCTCGAAGCGCTGCATGCGGGTGGGATCTTCGGAGAGGATGCCGGGCAGCACCTTCAGCGCGACGTCGCGATTCAGCCGCGGGTCGCGGGCGCGGTAGACCTCGCCCATCCCGCCGGCGCCGAGCATCTCGACAACCTCGTAGGGGCCGATGCGCGTACCGGGGGCGAGAGGCATGTCCTCGCTATTCTATGTCACCGCGAAATCGCCAGCGATTCGATGGCGCGGGCCTTCCCCGTCGATTCGTCGACATCCACAACCGCTCCGCGCAGCTCCACGCGCCCGCGCGCCGACTCCATCTTCACCGGCATCGACGTGAGGAACCGGTGCAGGATCGCCTCGCGCTCCACGCCGATGACGGAGTCGTACGGCCCCGTCATTCCGGAGTCGGTCTGGTAGGCGGTGCCGCCGGGCAGCACGCGCGCGTCGGCGGTCGGCACGTGGGTGTGCGTTCCGATTACCGCCGAGACGCGCCCGTCGAGGTACCAGCCCATCGCCATTTTCTCGCTGGTTGCCTCGGCGTGGAAGTCGACGAAGCGCACCCGCACGTCGGCGTCGAGCGACGCGAGTATCTCGTCGGCCTTGCGGAACGGGCAGTCGACCGGCGGCATGTGCGTGCGTCCCTGAAGATTGATCACCGCGCAGCGCACGCCGGCCGCCTCGGCGATGTACAGCCCCGACCCGGGCGTTCCCGGTGGGTAATTGGCCGGCCGCAGCAGGCGCCGATTCGAATTCAAGTAGTCGTAGATGTCGCGCTTGTCCCAGACGTGGTTGCCCGTGGTCATCACGTCGACACCGAGCGCGAACAGCTCGGTGGCGATGGCCGGGGTCACCCCGAATCCGCCCGCCGAGTTCTCCCCGTTGGCGATCACCAGATCGATGGAGCGCGATTCGCAGACGCCCTTCAGCCGCTCGCCGACGACGGCGCGGCCGGCGGAGGCGAAGATGTCGCCGATGAAGAGGATTCTCATGCGGTCTCGGAGTCCAGGCACTCGGCGATGTCGCGCGTCGAGATGGCCCCTTCCTTGATCACGCGCCAGAGGGGCTCGGTGATGTCGACGGTTGTACCGGGCGAGCCGGGGCACATGCCGCCGTCGAGCACCAGCGCCAGACGGCCGTCCATGGTGCCGAACACGTCGATGCCGCTGCGGCAGGTCGGCTGGCCGGAGATGTTCGCCGACGTCGAGATCAGCGGCTGCGAGAGCTTCTCGAGAATCGCGGTGGCGACGGCCGAGCGCGGCTGCCGCATCGCCAGGCGCCCGGTGTTGCCGGTGACCTTGAGCGGCACGCGCGCCGACGCCGGCACGATGATGGTCAGCGGTCCGGGCCAGAAGTGCCGCGCCAGGAGATAGAAGCGAGTCGTGAGAGTCGGGGAGAGTTCCTCGGCCATCATGAGGTCGCTCACCAGGATGGGGAGCGAGCGGTGCACTTCCCTGCCCTTGGCGACGAATACCTTGCCCACGGCGTGCAGATTGAACGGGTCGGCCACCAGCATGTAGAGCGCGTCGGTGGGAATGGCCACCACTTCGCCGCGGCGGACGCAGTCGGCGGCGCGCTCGATCGATTCCGCGGTCGGGTTGTCGGAGTCGATCTCGATGAGGTCGGTTACCATGCCAGTCGCCGGGAATAGGTATCAGGGCCGCTGCGTCTGGCAACCCGGGAGCAGGTGATACAGGTTTCGATTGTACCGCATGGCCGCGACAGGCGGTGCGCGGCTATCGAGGCCATTCCCGCAGTGCGCAAGGGGATCATCCGATAAGTGGACAAATCGGCGCGAACCGCTTGCGGAGAGCGCCTTTCGCAAGTAAACTGAGACTGCGTTTTTCCGCGGCGTCCGGCGCGGCTGCCGTACCAAACAGGGAGGCATCGAGTGACCGATATCGCCACAGCGGGCGGAATCGCCCACGACACTCTCGCGACGCTTCTGGGCACGAAGGGCCGCGAAGTCTTTTCGGTGACGCCGGAGGCGTCCGTCTACGAAGCCATAGAGATGATGTCCAACCGCCGCGTCGGCGCGCTGCTGGTGATCTCGGGCGGACGGCTCGCCGGCATCGTCTCCGAGCGCGACTATGCCCGCAAGGTCGTCCTGCAAGGCAAACATTCCCGCGAGACGCCGGTCGGCGAGATCATGACGACCGATGTCGTGACCGTCTCCCCAGAGCACACCGTCGACCAGTGCATGCGCGTCATGACCGACCGCCGAATCCGCCACCTTCCCGTGGTCGCGGGCGACCGGGTGGTCGGCGTCATCTCGATCGGCGACCTGGTCAAGTGGATCATCTCGGCGCAGGAGGCGGCCATCAACCACCTGCACAGCTACATCTCGGGCAGCTATCCAGGCTGACCCGGATGGCCTCGTTCGCCGCCTGCTGCTCACTCGTCGAGCGCTACATCGAAGGCCGCGGCATCCGGGTGGTGGTCCGGGACGTGCCCGACCCGCTCCTCGGCGACCTCGACGGCGCCGAGATTCACATCGACCATCTGCTCGACGACGAGCAGCGCCTCTTCCTGCTGGTTCACCTGTTCGGCCACACCGTGCAGTGGAACGTGCATCCCGAGGCCTTCGAACTCGGCCGCCTTCAGACGCCTCCGGTCGACGAGCGTCTGTTGCCGGCCATCGCCGCCTACGAGCGCGAGGCCGCGGCCTATGGTCTGGCGATGCTCCACCAGGTCGGGGCCGCCGGCCTGGACCAGTGGCTCGCCGCCTACACAGCCCGCGACATCGCCTAACTGCTGCATTACTACCGAACCGGCGAGAAACGCCCCTTCGACGAGTTCCCCTGCGCGGATGCACCGGCGATAGAGCCGCGGCCCGTCCCGGTCTTCACGCCCGTCCGGCGGTCGCATGGGGCCGGCGGCGGAATCGTGGTGTAATGCTCCTCTCGGCATGCGCATCACACGAATCACCACCGCGGTACTCGAGGCCAACTTCGACTGGACGATCGTCAAGGTGGAGACCGACGAGAACATCACCGGATGGGGCGAGGCCTTCGTCGGACCGGGACTCACCGGCGTCATCCGCGAGTTCGCTACGATTCTCGTCGGCGAGGACCCATCGTCCATCGATCGCGTCGTGCGGCGGCTGCGCATGTCGTGCGCCTACGTCTACCCGGGGCTGACGGCGCACGCCATCTTCGGGATTGAGACCGCCCTGGTCGACATTCTCGGCAAGAAGCTCGGCGTGCCGGCCTGGCGCCTGCTCGGCGGCAAGTATCGCGACCGCGTGCCCATCTACGCCGACTGCCACGGCGGCGATGCGCTGGAGAGCATCGGGCCGCTCCTGGTTCCGCGCCATCCGCAGTGGATGCGCAAGGAAGGCCAGGCCGACCGCGCCGGCGTCGTCAGCGTGAAGCATCACGGCTGGGACGCGTCGGAGAAGGAACACCTTACGCCGGAGTCCTACGCGCGTCGCGCGCGTGAAATGGCCGCCCGGGGATTCCGAATGCTGAAGTTCGACGTCGACGTGCCGACGCCCTACGAGACCGACGAGTACAACCGCGACCTCAGTCCGGCGGAGATCGACTACGCGGCGGCGCTGGTCGGCGCGGTGCGCCATGCGGTGGGGATCGAAGTCGGACTGGCGGTGGACTGTCACTGGAACTACAACGTGCAGTCGGCGGTGGAGCTGGCGCGCACCGTGGAGCCGCACCGGCTGCTGTGGCTCGAGGATCCCGTCCCGCCGGAGAATATCGCCGCGATCGGCGCCGTTCAACGCGCGACGCGGACGGCCATTGCGACCGGCGAGAACCACTACCAACGGATCGATTTCGAGCGGCTGATGACGGAGGCGGGACTCCGGTTGCTCGCCCCGGATGTCCAGAAGATCGGGTTGTGGGAGGGCCGCAAGCTCGCCGATCTGGCCGACATGCACTACGTCAACCTGACGCTCCACAACATCAGCGGACCGGTGGGGACCATGGCCGGCGTGCATCTGGCCGCCGCGATCCCGAACCTGCTGGCGCTCGAATGGCACGCCGCCAGCGTGCCGTTTTTCGATGCACTGGTGAAGGGCGCCGAGGGGCCGATGGTCGCCGATGGCTCGGTGCGCGTGCCGGACGCGCCGGGGCTCGGCGTGGAGTTCGACGA
>CAZEVY010000137.1:7347-11546 GCA_964515555.1 uncultured Solibacteraceae bacterium
CCGATGGCTCGGTGCGCGTGCCGGACGCGCCGGGGCTCGGCGTGGAGTTCGACGAGGAAGTCGCCGCGCGTTACCGCAAGCCGGGCGAGCCGTTCTTCGGGGAATAGCGTCGAATCTGCAATAATGACGGGTATGCTGACACCGACGCCTAAAATCTGGCACAACGGTCGGTTCATCCGGTGGGAAGACGCGAAGATCCACGTGCTGTCGCACGTGGTGAGCTACGGCAGCGGCGTCTTCGAAGGCATCCGTTGCTATCGCACCCCCGAGGGCCCGGCCATCTTCCGCCTGCGCGAGCACGTGCGGCGGCTCGTCGAATCCGCCAAGATCTACCGCATGGATCTCGGCTACTCGATCGACGAGCTTTCCGAGGCCATGCTGGAGCTCGTTCGCGAGAACAACATGGAGGCCTGCTACATCCGTCCGATCGCGCTGCGCGGCTACGGCGACATCGGTGTGTACGGCGTGAACAACCCCATCGACGTCTACATCGCCTGCTGGGAATGGGGCAAGTATCTCGGCGAGGAGGCGCTGGCCGAGGGCGTGGACGTGTGCGTGTCATCGTGGACGCGCAACGCCCCCAATACCATGCCGACGCTGTCGAAAGCCTCGGGCAACTATCTCAACTCGCAGCTCATCCGCATGGAAGCGGCCGTCAATGGCTATAGCGAAGGCATTGCGCTCGACGAAGCCGGCTACGTGAGCGAAGGCTCGGGCGAGAACATCTTCGTGGTGCGCGACGGCAGGATCTACACGCCGCCGCTTTCCTGTGCCGTGCTCCCGGGCATCACGCGCGATTGCGTAATGCGGCTTTGCGACGACCTCGGAATCGCGGTCACCGAGTCGCTGGTGCCGCGCGAGATGCTTTACATCGCCGACGAGGTGTTCTTCACCGGCACCGCCGCCGAGATCTCGCCGGTCCGCTCGGTCGACCGCGTGTCGATCGGCAGCGGGCGCCGCGGTCCGATCACCGAGCGGCTGCAAAGGGAGTTCTTCGGGATTCTGGAGGGAGGAATCGAGGACCGGCACGGCTGGCTCACTGCCGTGAGAGTGCCGGTCCGGGTCTAGCGGCGATGGGGAAACCGCCGGCTGCGGATCGAACAGGATCCGCAGGCGCCCGCCCGACGGCCACCTCCCCCGAGATCTCCGCCTGGCGAGCGCCCGCAAAGGATCTTCATTGTAGATATCCGAAATCCGCGGGCCGCGCCAGCGGAAAAGGCGGATTCCGAGAAGTTATTTCTCCCGCGCGCTGTTGACGTTGCGGGCGGGGCGCTGTGAACAAGCTGTGAATAAAACAAGTCGGCCATGAAGTGTATCGGGATCGGCGCCATCGGAGGAGCGCCCGTCGAGATCGCCTTCGACGAGGTGATCCGCGGCGTCGCGCCAGCCTCCCCGCCGTCCGGCGGCGGACATTACATCGCACCGGGCTGGGTCGACCTCCAGGTGAACGGGTTCGCCGGCGTCGACTACTGCTCGCCCACGACGCCGCACGAGGAAATCGCGCGCTCCGTGGCCGCGCTCCGCGCCACCGGCGTCACGCGCTTCCTGCCGACCGTCATCACCGGGACTGTTGACGGAATGGCGGGTGCGCTCCGCAACCTCGCACGCGCCCGGGCGGCGATGCCCTCCGAGGGCCGCTCGATGGCCGGCTTCCATGTCGAAGGCCCGCACATCTCGCCCGAGGACGGGCCGCGCGGCGCGCACCCGCGCCATTGCGTCCGCGCGCCCGACATCGACGAATACCGGCGCTGGCAGGAGGCCACCGACGGCGCCGTGCATCTGGTCACGGTGGCGCCGGAATGGCCCGGGGCGCCGGCCTACATCGAGGCCGTGGCGCGCGACGGCGTGGTGGTCAGTATCGGCCACACCATGGCGACCGGGCCGCAGATCGCCGACGCCGTCGCCGCCGGCGCCACCATGTCGACGCACCTGGGTAACGGCGCGCACGCCGTTCTGGCGCGGCATCCCAACTACATCTGGGAGCAACTCGCCGAGGATCGCCTGACGGCGAGTTTCATCGTCGACGGCATCCATCTGCCGGGTTCGTTCCTGAAGACCGCGCTGCGCGCCAAGGGGCTGGAACGCTCGGTCCTCGTGACCGACGCGGTGGCGCCCGCCGGCTGCCCGCCCGGACGCTACCGCCTCGGCGAAGTCGACGTGGAACTGCACGACGACGACCGCGTGACTCTGGCGGGCGAGTCGCGCCTGGCGGGCTCGTCGCTGAGAATGGACCGCGGCGTCGCGAACCTGATGCGGCTGGCCGGGCTCGCGCTCGGCGACGCCGTGGCGATGGCGACGATCAACGCGGCACGCGCGGGACGCATCGCCGGACGCCAGCGCGGCCTCGTCCCCGGGGATCGCGCCGACTTGGTGGAGTTCGCCTGGGACGCGGAGTCGAAGGCGGTCGAGGTGCGCCGCACCTGGGTCGAGGGCGAGCTGGTGTTCTCGCGGAACTGACGGCATGACGGTACGCGGCGCCTACAGAACCATTCACCATTCGAGCGGCGCTCTGGCGATCACAGGCTGGGTGCACGCCGCGCTGTTCCTGCTGATGTTCTGGGCGGCGCCCTTCGACCCGCGTGAGATCACCGGCGCCAATCCCTGGTTCAAGCCGATGAAATTCGCGGCCAGCATTGCCATCTTCTGCTGGACGCTGGCCTTCCTGCTGCAATACATCGACGAGCGGCAGCGGAGCCTGGCCCGCTGGATCGCCCGCGGCGTCTCGGTGACGATGTTCGCCGAGATCGTGTGCATCACCATGCAGGCCATCCGCGGCGAACCGTCGCACTACAACATCGGGACGGGCTTCGATGCGGCCGTGTTCGGTGTGATGGGGATCATGATCCTGGCCAACACGCTGCTGGTCGCCGCCGCGGCGCTGCTGTTCCTGTGGGCGGGCCTGGAACTACCGGCGCCCTACAGCCTGGGCATCACCTTCGGATTCGTGCTGTTCCTGGTGGGGAGCGCCGTGGGGTTCGGGATGATCATCAACCAGGCCCACACCGTCGGCGGACCCGACGGCGGTCCGGGGATTCCGTTTCTCGGCTGGAGCCGGCGACTGGGCGACTTCCGTGTGGCCCACGCCGTGGGACTGCACGCCTTGCAGATTCTGCCGATCACCGGCTGGCTGATTCACCGGCGCCTCGGGCGGTTGGGAAGTATGGGACAGTCGATTCTCATGGTGGCGGTGACGATCGCCTACCTCGGCGCCGTCGGCTGGCTGACGCGCCAGGCGGCGGCGGGCCGGCCGTTCCTGACGATATAGGAGACTCGATCCGATGGTGAAACCGATTCCCGACGGGATGTCCGGCGCGACGCCCTACCTCGCCGTCCACGACGCCGCCGCGGCGCTGGAGTTCTACAGGAGCGGCTTTGGCGCCGTGGAGGTGATGCCGCCCCTGATCGTCGGGGGCAAGGTCGCGCACGCCGAGTTCAAGATCGGAGACGCGCTCATCATGCTCGCCGACGAAGACCCTCAATACCGGCGCAGTCCCAAGACGCTCGGCGGGACGACGGCCGCCATCCACCTGTACGTCGAAGATGTGGACGCCTTCGCCGCGCGCGCCGCCGCGGCGGGTGCGAAGATCGTGATCCCGGTCGGCGACCAGTTCTACGGCGATCGGTCGGGCCGCATCGAGGATCCGTTCGGGCACTTGTGGGTCGTCTCCACGCACAAGGAGGATCTGTCGCCCGAGGAAATCCAGCGGCGCTTCGACGAGATGATGAAGCCGGCGTCGTAACGGCCCGCGTCCGCTTCCCCGGTCGTCAGCCCAGCAGCTTTCCGATCGCCTTCCCCGCGACGTCGGTGAGCCGGAAATCACGGCCCTGAAACTGGAACGTCAGCTTCGTGTGATCCATGCCGAGCAGGTGCAGCACGGTCGCCTGCACGTCGTGGACGTGGATCGGCTCGGTCGGCGTATAGCCGAAATCGTCCGTGCCGCCGACCGTCTGGCCGGTGCGAATCCCGGCGCCCGTCATGAAAATGGTGAAGGCGTCGATGTGGTGATTCCGCCCGATCTTGCCCTGCCGGTTCTCGGCCATCGGCGTGCGCCCGAACTCGCCGCCCCAGATCACCAGCGTCGAATCGAGTAGGCCGCGATCCTTGAGGTCGCGGATCAGCGCGGCGGTCGGCTGATCGGTCTCACGGCAGACCTGTTCGAGCGGCTTTCCGAGATCGTCGTGATGGTCCCAGTCGGTGT
>CAZEVY010000138.1:0-11431 GCA_964515555.1 uncultured Solibacteraceae bacterium
CGTGCGTGACGGCGTCGACGACGCGAAACGCGACACCGACGAAGCTGCCCTGCACCGGCTCGCTTCGCCCCAGTATGTCGACCTCGATGACGCCGTTGCCGAAGTCCGAGCCATCGAGCCAGACGACTCCCATACCCGGACCCTCGCTCAGCTTGAGCGCGCGCTTCCCCTTGATGTCGACCATCGAAGCCGTGCGACCGGCGATCTTCCAGCGGGCGTCTGTGCCAATGGCCGCCAGGTCGAGGCTTCCGGTCGTCTGCGCGCCGGCGCCAATGCTCGCCAGGAGCGCAATCCCCCACGGTCCCCGAATCTTCGGCTTGGTCATTGGAATCATCTCCTCGATCCAAGATACGCTCTCCAGCCGCCGAACGAGGTGATCTCGGCGGCGCGCCGCAGTCCCTCGGGCTCGCAGACGAATCCGGCGATCCAGGCGCCGTCGTCGAGTTCGAGCGAGCCGATCGCCAGCGGCGGAGGCACGCCGGCGACGAATCCCCCGAAGCTGTTCTCCGGCACGGCCCATACCTCCACTTCGATGCCCGGTCCGGCGAATCCCTCGTCTCGCATCAGCGCACAGCGCCGCGGCGCGGACGCCGGGCGCCCCAACGATTCGGGAACCCGGGGCGCCGTGGCTGCGTTGTGCGCTGGGTCACTGGAGAGACCGGGCTTTGGCGGCGACACGTTCGCGAGCGCGTAGAGGCGGTAGCACGCGGCCGTCCGGCGGGTGCTCACCAGCCGCGCGCCGAGTTCCGTCAACTGACCATTCAGCGGCTGGCCGCTCAGGTGCGCACCGGCGACGGCGAGCAGCACGCATCCCGGCGCGGGCGTTATGGTCGCGGGCTCGCCGAGGTACACCTGCGCGAGGCCCAGAAGGGCCTCGTCGGAGAACGCCCGGCCGATCAGCGAAATCCCGAAGGGCAGGCCGTTCGCGCGAAATCCCGCCGGCACGGCCACGGCGGCGAGGTCCATCAGGTTGACGAAGTTTGTGTAGCAGCCGAGGTCGGTGTTGCGGCGCACCGGCTCGCGCAGAACTTCGTCGATCGTGAAGATGGTCCCGGTGGTCGGCAGCGCCAGCACGTCAACCGCGCGCCACTGCTCTTCGGCAAGCCGCTTTAGCTCTTCGAGCTGGTAGGCGGCGCGATGCGCGTCGACCGCGGAGTATTGCTCCGCGTCGAGAATGATCTTCTCGACGACCGGATGCGCGTCGCCCGGATGCTCGCGCAGAAACGCGCCCACGGCCGCGAATCGTTCGGCGACCCAGGGGCCGGCGTACAGCAATCGCGCGGCTTCGGCGAACGCCGAGTAGTCGATGGTCACGCGCTCCCCACCCGCCTGCTCCAGCCGCGCGAGACTCGCGCGATAGAGCGCCGCCGCCTCGTCGTCGCCGAAGAATTCCAGGTGCGCATCGCCGGGGACGCCGAAGCGGAATCGCCCGGCGAGCCATGGCGCCGCGCCCTCGCCCGGCCGCGGCAGGCGCGCGTAGGGATCGCCCGCGTCGAATCCGCGCGCGACCCGCCATACGGCGGCAGCCTCGGTCGCCGTGCGGGCGAAGATCGAGACGCAGTCGAGGGAGCGGCACGCGGGGACGACGCCGGTCATGCTGAGCAGTCCGCGCGTCGGCTTCAGCCCGACCAGGTTGTTGAAGGCCGCCGGCACTCGGCCCGATCCGGCGGTGTCGGTACCCAGCGCGAACGCGCACAGCCCCTTGGCGACGGCCACCGCCGACCCCGAGCTCGACCCGCCCGAGATGTAGCGGTCGTCGAAGACGCTCGAACACACGCCGTAGGGCGACCGCACGCCGACCAGTCCCGTCGCGAACTGGTCCATGTTGGTCTTGCCGATGAGAGTCGCGCCGGCGCGTTGGAGCCGCTCGACGACCGGGGCCGTGCGCTCCGCGCGATACGCGAAGGCGGGACATCCCGCGGTGGTCTCCATGCCGGCGACATCGATGTTGTCCTTAACGGCGAAGGGAACGCCCGCCAGCGGCAGCGTCGGGTCGGCGGACCGGCTGGTCTCCACCGCAGCTTCTTCATCGGCCAGCGAGATCCAGACGGGCCGCTCGCCTTCGGCGCGAATGCGCGCGAAGATCTCCGCGATCATGAGGCGATCCTCAACGTCGCGAGGCTCTGCCCGGCGGTGACCATGCCGCCGCGCGCACAGTGAATCCCCTCTACAACGCCCTGCGAAGACGCGACCACCACGACTTCCATCTTCATCGCCTCCAGAATCACGATTCGCTGGCCCGGCTCGACGCGCTGACCAGGTTCGACGGCCACCTGCCAGACGCTCGCCGTCACTGGCGACCGGACCGCCTCGCATCCTTCCGGCGCGTCCCGCTCCAGTGGCGGTTCCGCGGCCGGCTCGGGGACATCGAACCGTGGCGCCGCCGCCCAACGTTCGCGCTCGGCCAGGAAAGCCTCCTGCTGCCGTTGTTTGAATCGCGCGGCGTCGTCCGCGATGGAGGCGAGGTAGCTTTGATACTCGGCGGGCCGGAAGGTCCGGGGTTCGATCCGAAGCGGATACTTCCCATGCGGAAATAGATCGCGGATTTCGAGTAATTCCTTTGCCGATACCGGATAAAACCGGATCTGGTCGAAGAATCGCAGCAGCCACGGGCAGCCCGGCTCGAACTCCCGCGTCGTGCGCCAGGTATTCCACATCTGGACGGTGCGGCCGACGAACTGGTATCCGCCGGGTCCTTCCATGCCGTACACGCACAGGTACGCCCCGCCGATGCCGACCGCGTTCTCCGGCGTCCACGTGCGCGCCGGATTGTACTTGGTGGTCACCAGCCGATGGCGCGGATCGAGCGGCGTGGCCAGCGGAGCGCCGAGGTAAACGTCGCCCAGACCCATCGCCAGGTAGTTCGCCGAGTAGACGATGCGCCGGACATCGTCGGCGGAATCGAGTCCGTTAATGCGGCGGATGAACTCGATGTTGCTCGGACACCACGGCGCGTCGGGCCGCACCGACGCCGTGTACTTCTCGATGGCGAGGCGGGTGGCCGGGTCGTCCCAGCTCAGCGGCAAGTGGACCTCGCGGGACGGCACGGCCTCCGGCGGCGACGCCTCGATCGCGGTCAGGCATTCGAGCAGCGCCTCGCGGCTCAGGCGGCCGCTGTCGTAGTGCACCTGCAAGGATCGAATGCCGGGCGTGATATCGACGATCCCCGGCAGCCGCGCAGCCCGCAGCGCCTGTTCCAGCGCGTGGACGCGAAAGCGCAAGTCGAGGTCGAGGCGGTCGGGTCCGAGTTCGATGAGCAGATAGCGGTCGCCCGAGGCGCGATAGACGACGTCGCCGCGCCGCGCCAGGATGGCTTGGCGTGGAGCGTCCGAGATCCAACGGAAGCGCACCGTGTTGCCCGGCCGAAGCTGTCCGAGCTTCCACAACTCGGCGTGGACGACTACGGCGGGACACACGAAGCCCCCGAGACTCGGGCCGTCGGAACCGAGCAGCACCGGCATATCGCCGGTGAAATCCATGGCGCCGACCGCGTAAGCGTTGTCGTGCAGATTCGAGGGATGCAGTCCCGCCTCGCCGCCGTCGTGGCGCGCCCATCGCGGCTTGGGGCCGATGAGGCGCACGCCCGTGCGGTCCGAGTTGTGGTGGACCTTCCAGGCCGCCGCGAACAGCGTCCCGATGTCGTCGTCCGTGAAATAGTCCGGCGCGCCGTGCGGACCGTACATCACGCCGATCTCCCATTCGCCGGTGTAGCGCGGGCGCGACGCTTCCGGCGCTCGCGCGGGAGGGTCGAGGTGCGGGCCGGCGCACCAGTGCAACACATCGCCGGCGCGAAGCACGCGGCCCGCGTGTCCGCCGAATCGGCCGAGGATGAACGTGGCGCGGCTGCCGAGATACTCGGGCACATCGAGGCCGCCGCGCACGGCGACGTAGGCGCGCGCGCCGTGACCCTCGACGGCGCCCATCTCGAGCAGGGCACCGGCGCCGACGGGAACCGCTTCCCACATCGGGCACGGCTCGCCGTCGATGCGCGCGTTCATGTCCGCGCCTGCGATCGCGATGACGGCCTCCGACCGGAAGCGCAGCGACGGGCCGGTCATCGTGCATTCGAGCGCCGCCGCGGACTCCGGGTTGCCCACGATCCGGTTCGCGAGGCCGAACGCGAGCGCGTCCATCGGCCCCGAGGGCGGCACGCCCACGTGCCAGTAGCCGAGCCGTCCCGGTAGATCCTGCACCGACGTCTGCGTGCCCGGCTTCACCACTTCGAAGGCGCGCGGCCGGTAGCCGACGCGCGCGAGCAGGTCGGTCGCGAAGCCGCCCGCGGCGAATTCGCCCGTCGCCGCCACCTGCCGCAGATAACCGAGATTGGTCTCGACGCCGTCGAAGCGAGCCTCGTCGAGCGCCGCGCGCAGCCGGACGAGGGCGTCGGCGCGGTCGGCGCCGCGCACGATGATCTTCGCGAGCATCGGGTCGTAGAACGGCGTGACCTCGGCGCCGGTCTCGACCCACGTATCGCAGCGGACGCCGGCCGGCAGGCGCACGTTGGTGAGCAGGCCCGCGCTCGGGCGGAATCCCTGCGCCGGATCTTCGGCGTAGACGCGCACCTGAATCGACGCGCCGCTCACGCGCGGTTTCAGCGACTCGATCGGCGGCAGTTCGCCCGCGCCGAGGCGCACCATCCACTCCACCAGGTCGACTCCGGTGACCTCCTCGGTGACGCCGTGCTCCACCTGAAGGCGCGTGTTGACTTCGAGGAAGAAGAACGCCTCGCGATCGGCGTCGAAGAGGAACTCGACCGTACCGGCCGATCGATAACTCACGGCGCGCGCGAGCCGCACGGCGGTCTCGACGAGGCGATCGCGCACCTCGGCGCGCAGTCCCGGCGCGGGCGTCTCCTCGATCATCTTCTGGTTGCGCCGCTGCGCCGAGCAGTCGCGCTCGCCGAGCGCGATGACGCCGCCCCGTCCGTCGCCGAAGATCTGCACTTCGATGTGCCGCGCGCGCTCGATGAATCGCTCCAGGTACACGCCGGCGTGTCCGAAGTTCGCCGTGCCGAGCCGCGCCACCGCGGCGAAGTTCTCGCCGATCTCCGCCGCCGACCGGCACACGCGCATGCCGATGCCCCCGCCCCCCGCGGTGCTCTTGAGGATCACCGGATAGCCGCACCGCTCGGCCTCTTCGCCGGCTTGTTCAGCGCTGTTCAGAAGCCCGCTGCCTTCGAGGAGTGGAACGCCCTCGCGCCGCGCGATCTCGCGAGCGGTATGCTTCCATCCGAACGCGCGCATCTGCCCGGGCGCCGGCCCGAGAAACACCAGACCGGCCGCCTCGCAGGACTCCGCGAAGTCCGCGTTCTCGCTCAGGAAGCCGTAGCCGGGGTGAATCGCTTCGGCGGCGGTTCGCGCGGCGGCGTCGAGTATCGCACGCGCGTTGAGATAACTTTCCGCCGCCGGCGAAGGACCGATCGCGATTGCTTCATCCGCCGATGCGACGTGCATCGCGTGACGATCGGCCTCCGAGTACACGGCGACCGTGGCGACGCCCATGCGCCGCAGCGTCCGCTGGATGCGGCAGGCGATCGCGCCGCGATTCGCGATCAGGACCTTGCGGAACATCAGGGAGCATCCCAGATGAGCACTCGGATCGGCGTCGGGTTGTAGGCGTTGCAGGGGTTGTTCAACTGCGGGCAGTTGCTGATGAGCGCCAGCACGTCCATCTCGGCCCGCATCTCGACGTATTTTCCGGGTCCGGAGACGCCGTCCTCGAAAGTCAGCCGGCCTTCGGGCGTCACCGGGACGTTCATGAAGAAGTTGATGTTGTGCGCGATGTCGCGCTTCTCCAGGCCGCGCCCCCATTCGAGCGCCGCCTTGACGAAGCTCTGCCGGCAGGCGTGCATGTGGCGCTTCTCGATGGCGTAGCGCACCATGTTGCTCTCGGTGGCGCAGGCGCCGCCCAGCGTGTCGTGCCGCCCGCAGGTGTCGGCGACGATGGTCAGCAACACGTTCCCCTTCGACGACATGAGGCGCGTGCCGGTGGTCAGATAGATGTTCGACTGCGCGCGAATGGTGTCCTGCGCCGAGTAGCGGTCCTCGTAGTCGTGCGCGCTGTAGAAGAGCGTGTCGGCGGCCTGGTTGCCCTCCACGTCGACGATGCGGAAGATCCGCCCGCGCGCGATCTCGTGTATCCACGGCTCGCCGGCCGGCACGATGCGGTCGTAGACGGCGCTCGCCGGGTCGAGCGCGCTCTCGCGAAGGTTGCGGCCGCTCACAGGAAGTACCGCTCCGTCAGGATGAATCCGCGCGCGTTCTCGGGGCGCGAGAGGCGACAGGGATCGTCGGGCATGGGCGGCGAGGCGCGGCGTATCGCCAGGTGCGCGGGCTTGGGCGCGTAGCGCGGGTTCGGATCGAGCGGATGCTGGCAGGTGTTGATGACGACGAGCACGTTCATCTCGGCGCGCAGCTCGACGTAGTCGCCCGAGCGCGAGTTGCCGGGGATGAGCCGCATGTCGCCGGCATTGTCGACTTCCACCTTGCTGAAGAAGTTCACGGGCGCGGCCAGGTCGCGCGCGCCGAGGCCGTACTTGGCAAGCTCGATGACGAAGCCGTCCCAGGCGTTGCGGTAGCAGTCGTTGCGCCGCTCCTGGTAAGTCGCCTCGCCGTAGCGCGACGCCACCAGGGCCGCGTTCGAGCAGCCGCTTAGCGGGTCGTGCCAGCCGGCGGTATCGGCCACGATGGAACACATCACGCGGCCCATATCGGAATAGAGGACGCAGCCGGCCGTCAGTCGCGCGATGTGCTGCGCCTTGAGGGTGTCGGGCATGTTGTAGCGCTCGACGGGATTCTCCCAGTTGTAGAAGATCGCGCCGGCGTTGGCGCCGCCTTCGGCGTCGGTGATGCGCAGCGCCGTGCCGCGCTTCAGCACGTGCGACCAGGTCGCCGCCGGCTGCACAACCTCCTCGAAAAGGACGGACTCGTCCATGGAAACCTCCTCTGTATCGACCGGTTCGTGGGGAGGGGCGATCAGCGAGGCGGGCCGCAGCAGACGTCCATCGCCGTGAGCCGCAGGAACACGCGGAGCGCCATGCGGGCGCGCTTGCGGGCACGTACTCCGGCGAATCGCATACGGACAATATGTCACAGGCACGGGGGTTCGGCGAGAAGAAAAAATCGATGGGGCTCATAACTTTTTTTGGGGGAGCGCGCGAGGAGTGCGATGTTATACTTCCCTTACACGCCCGCCAGCCGGCCGCGTAGCCGCTGAGCAAGTTCGACTACGCGGTTCCATGAAGCGATATCGATTCGGCCTGATCCTTTTCGGCCTGCTCTGGTGGCCGGCCGCCGCACAAAAGCCCTCCTTCACGGTCGGCTGGTCGATCTACGCCGGCTGGACGCCCTATCACTACATGGCGAAGTCCGGCGTCCTGCGCAAGTGGGCCGACAAGTACAACGTCGCCATTCGCGCGCAGCGCTTCGATTACGCCCCGTCGCTGGAGGCCTTCGTCGCGCGCAACATCGACGCCTGCGTGATGACCAACATGGACGCCCTCAGCATGCCGGCGGCCTCGGGGGTGGCGACCACCAGCATCCTCGTCGGCGACTACTCGAATGGAAACGACGCCGTGGTGGCGCGCGCCGGTCTCGCGCTGAAGGACCTCGCGGGCAAGAAGATTCTGCTGGTGCAGAAGACCGTCTCCGAGTACCTGTTCGAGCGCGCCATGAAGATCGCGGGACTGGATGCCGAGCGCCGCCGCGTGCGCCTGATCAACGCCTCGGATTCGGACATCGTCGCCGCCTTCCTCGCCGACACCAGCGTCGCCGCGGCTGTCACCTGGAAACCCCTGGTCTCGCAGATTCTTGAGAAGAAGGGGACGGTCTCCCTGTTCGATTCGTCGAGGATTCCGGGCGAGATCCTCGATCTCACCGTGGTCCGCAGCGAGGTGCTCGATCGCGCCGACGGCGCCGGGCAGCGGTTCGCCAAGGCGCTGGC
This sequence comes from uncultured Solibacteraceae bacterium, assembly GCA_964515555.1. Lineage (GTDB taxonomy): Bacteria > Acidobacteriota > Terriglobia > Bryobacterales > Bryobacteraceae > CAZEVY01. Next base: position 7,942 of record CAZEVY010000138.1, read on the forward strand.
GGGTGCGTGGTACGAGACCATGGCGCGCATGTCGGCCGGCGGCGCGGCGGGCGACAAGGTTCTCGCGGTCATTGCGGAGGGGTCGGCGGACACGCTGGCGTCGTATAAGGAGCAGATTGGCACGACTCGGATGTTCTACACGCCGCAGTCGGCGGTGGATTTCTCGGCATCTGCGGATTTCAAAGCAAAGAATTCGCTCGTGCGGCAGTTCTGCTTCGAGCGCGGCATGCTCGGCGCGGTGACGAAGTCGGCGGACGACATCGCGATTCGCTACCCGGACGGGTCGGTGCAAGGCAGGCAGGATCGGGTGCGGCTGCGGTTCGATTCCACCTATATGGCGCTCGCGGCGAAAGGCGCGTTGTAGCATGTTTGGCGGCTTTTCCCTGATGCACGCCCAACCGCGCCGGACTTCGGTGCTGGCGCTTTCGTGGCTCCTGTTCGCCGCTGGCGCCGCGATTTATCTCTATTTGGCGGCCGAGCGCCACCGGGAGAACCCCGAGGAGCGCGTCACGCCAACCCTCTCCCAGATGGCGCGCGGCTTCCAGAACGCCGCCACGACCCCCGCCGAAGAGGACGAGGCGGTCCCCGACGGCGCCGGGCTGATCGAGCGGCTCCGGTCCAGCATGTTGTGGAAAGATACCAGGGCGACCGGCCGGCGATTCCTGATCAGCCTCGCGCTCCTGATTCCCGCGGTGATTCTCGGCCTGCACATGGGCCTGTTCCCGCACGCGGGAGCGCTGTTTCTTCGCCCGGTTCTGTTTTTCGACAAAATCGTCGCGCTTTCGCTCTTGCCCGTGCTGTTTATTGCGTTCGGCATCGACGAGCTGTCGAAAATCATGCTGATCCTGATCGGCGTGGTCCCGACCATCGTGCTGGACACCTACAATCTCGCCCGCGGCGTGCCGCGGGAGCAGATCGTCAAGGCCTTCACGCTGGGCGCGGGCGACTTCGATGTCGCCTACCGCGTGGTGCTGAAACAGATCTGGCCGCGCGTGTTGAACGGAATCCGCCTCAACCTGAAGGCGCTGATGCTGTTCCTGTTCGCCGGCGAGATGATCGCCTCCACCGACGGCCTGGCGTACCGGATCGCTCTGCTGCGCCGCCACATGGGCATGGACGTGATCATCCCCTACGTGCTGTGGGTCGCCCTTCTGCTGTTCGCCGCCGACCTGGCGCTGCGGCGCGCCAACGCCTGGCTGCACCCCTGGTATCGCGAGGCCTGATGACTCCGCTGATCCGCCTGGAAAACGTCGAGGTCGCCTATGGCTCGCCCGCGCGCGCCGTACTGGCTGGCATCGACCTGGAGATCGAGGAAGCCGAGTTCGTCTGCCTGCTCGGCCAGACCGGATGCGGCAAGTCGACGCTGCTGCGTTTGCTGCTGGGCGCCGAGCGGCCGGCGTCAGGGCGCGTCTTGATCGGCGGGCGCGAGCCGCGGCGGCCGGACCGCACGCGGGGCTACGTCCCGCAGCGATACTCGCTGTTCCCCGATAAGACGGTGCTGGAGAACATCGCCTTCGGCGCCGAGGTCTGCGAGTTCGGATTCTTCGGGCGGGCGACGCCGCGATACTTCCGACGCCGCCGCGAGATTCGGGCGGAGGCCGGGGCGTGGCTCGCGCGCCTCGGGCTCGACGAAGCGGACGGCGTTAAGTATCCCGATGAGCTCTCCGGCGGAATGCAGCAGCGCGTGGCGATCGCGCAGGCGCTCATGACGCACCCCGATATTCTTCTGATGGACGAAGCCTTCAGCGCACTCGACCCGGCCACGCGGCGCGACATGCAGTCGCTCATCCGCGAGCTCTGGCGCGACACGGGCACGACCATCGTCTTCGTTACGCACAACACCGAGGAGGCCATGGGCCTGGCGACGCGCGTGGTGGTGCTGGCGCGCGGCGAGAGGGAAGGCTCGATTGTGGCGGAGGACAGGCGCCTGGCGGAGAGAGTCGCGGTCGCCTGACGGACCGCTCCCCGCGGTCGCGGCTCGGCTGGATGCGGTCTACGCGATCAGCTCGTGCAGCACGTGACCATCGACGTCCGTCAACCGGAAGTCGCGGCCGCTGTAGCGGTAGGTGAGCTTGGTGTGGTCGATGCCGAGCAGGTACAGGATGGTCGCGTGGATGTCGTGCACGTGCGCGGGCTTCTCGATCGCCTTGAAGCCGAAGTCGTCGGTGGCGCCGTAGATGCTGCCGCCCTTGAGCGCGCCGCTCGCCATCCACATCGTGAACCCGAACGGATTGTGGTCGCGGCCACGCTTGATGCCGCCGCCCCCGCCGCCGACCTCGCGCACCGGGGTCCGCCCGAACTCGGAGCCGCACACCACCAGCGTATCCTTCCACATGCCGCGCTGCTTCAGATCTTTAATGACCGCCGCGAACGCCTGGTCGGAATTCTTCGCGTTGGTCTTGTGCGCCATGATGTCGCCGTGCGCGTCCCAAGGGTCGCCGCTCGAATAGTAGACCTGGACGATGCGGACACCCTTCTCGACGAGCCGGACCGCCTGGAGGCTGCCGCGCGCGACGGCGCCCTCGCCGTAAAGATCGAGTGTCGCCTGCGACTCCTTGCGGACGTCGAAGACCTCGGGCGCCTCGGTCTGCATGCGATAGGCGGTTTCCATCGACTTGAGGATCGCCTCCACCTGCGCGTTCTCGCCCGAGCGCTGCCGCTGAAGCGCCTCAAGTTTCTGAAGCAGGTCCAGCTCGCGGCGCTGCTCGGTGAGTTCGAACTTCGGATTATTGACGAAACTCACGAGCTTTTTCGGATCGAACGCCTGCTCGACGACGACTTTCTTCTTGGCCTCGGGCTTTTTCTCGCCGTCCTTCTTGGCCTCCTCGGCCGGCATGTCGGCGGGCGGCTCCTCATCGGCCATGGAGCCGTCGGGATTCTGGCGCGTCTGGATGCGCGAAGAGATGAACGTGCCCTGATTGATCGCCGGCAGGAATCCGTTGCTCCACAGCGGCGATCCGACGGTCGTCGGCAGGGTCGGGCACAGAACGACGTAGCCGGGCAGGCTCTTGTTCTCGGATCCCAGCCCGTAGGTAATCCAGGCGCCCATCGAGGGCCGCCCGGCCTGGTTCGCCCCGGTGTTGAGCATCAGGCAGGCGGGCTCGTGGTTCGGAATGTCGGTGTAGACCGACCGGATCCAGCAGATATCGTCGGCCACCTCGCCGAGGTTCGGCCATAATTCGCTGAGATCCATCCCACATTTTCCGTATTTCTTGAACGTGAACGGCGATTTCATGAGCTCGCCGGTGCGGCGCTCGGTGCGGACGGCGCCGCCGGGCAGCGGCTGGCCGTCGTACTTGTCGAGCGCGGGCTTCGGGTCGAACGAGTCGATCGCCGAGCAGCCGCCGTTCATGAACAGGAAGATGACGCGCTTGACGCGCTGCGGATGATCAAGCTTCGCGGCGCCGGTGGTTCCGTCGGCCGCGGCCAGGCCGCCGGCGCGCGCGAGGGAGTCGCCGACCAGGCTCGCGAACGCAATCATTCCGAAGCC
>CAZEVY010000139.1:0-11297 GCA_964515555.1 uncultured Solibacteraceae bacterium
CGCCTGCGAAAGGTTCGCCAGCGCGACCCCCGAGTTGAGGGCGACTGTCGAAGTACCCACACCCGCCTTGGCCGGAAGGAACGAGAAGACCATGTCGGTCCAGTCGTGCTGCACCGGCCGCTTGGAGATGACTTCGTGCAGGCGCGCGAGGGAGGCCTGGAAGCTGTTGACATCGAAGGGATACGCGAGAAACTCGCGGATGCCCGCCCGCATGATTTCCAGCAGCGCCGCCGGGTCGCAGGCCTTATCCACGGCCACCACCTGGAGCCCCGGCAGAATACGCTCGATCTGCGCCGACATCGCCAGCGCCTGGTTGACGGATTCGAAGCTGACGAACGCGACGTGTGGAGCGTGGGCGCGCAGGAATCGCTCCAACTCGTACTCCTGCAAGTACTTGTCGACCGACTTGACCAGCGCGACCCGCCCGACGCGGCTAATGACATCCTCGAGCTTGGCCGTCAGCTCATTGTCCGGACAAATGCACACTGCTCGAAGCATCTATGCTTCTACCCTTCTCCAAGGTAGAGGTTTCGCAGGATGCCGGCAATCGCACAAAGGCCCTATTTTAGTACCCGGCAAAGACCTTATTCGGGTTGTAGGGCCGACTGGCTGGAGGGCTATTTCACAGTGCCGGGGACCGGCGCCTTCTTGGTCGCCGGTGGTGTGGCGGCCGGCTTGGCGGCGGGAGCGGCCGGCGCGGCCTTATCGTACAGATCGACGATCTCCTTGGTGACTTCGGTCCCGTTGGCGGCGAAAAGGACCGGCGTCTGCGGGCTGCTGACGTCGAGAATCAACGAAAAGCCGTTATCGCGCGCGTACTTCTCGATGACCACCATCATTTTCTGGCCGAGGTCGTTGAGCAGGCGGTTCTGCTCCTGCTCGTATTCGGCCTGCGCGTCCTCGGTGTCGCGGTTGAGGTTCTTGGTCTTGGAGTCGATCTCGCGCGCCAGCAGCGTCCGCTTGTCCTCCGACATCGTATTGCTGCCTTTATTGAGCTCCTGTTGCAGGGCGGCGATGGCGCTCTGGCGGCCCTCGAACTCTTTCTTCTTCGGCTCGAACTTCTCCTGGAGGGCCTGCACGGCCTTTTGCCCGTCGCGGGTGCTTACGATGGCCTGCTGGATGTGGATGATACCGACCTTGTTGGGCGCGGTCTGCGTCTGGGCCGAGAGGGCCGCCGCGGCCAGCAGGGCCGCCGCCGGGAAAGTTGACTTAATCACGCTGCAACTCCTGATATTCGATGTGGATCCATCATAGCAGCCTTCCATCCTAGAACGTCCGGCTGATCGTGAACCGGAACGTTCGCCGCTTCTCGACGTAGGGAAACGCCTGCCCGAACAGCGCCACGGAATTGATAAACGAGGTCTGGTTCGGGAAGTACGACCGGTCGACCACCACCGGCGGCACCAGCGCCTCCTGGATGATCTGCGGGTTGTACGCCCAGTAGAGCCGGAACGGCGCGTTCACCACCGGCATCATGATCTGCAATTCGACGCCGGTCGAGCTGCGCATCTGCTGGGTGCGCGGCGCGATCACGGCGCGCTGCGAAAACACCGCCTGCGGGAATTGCGCGTTCAACTCCGCCAGACGCCCGGGCGTCAGAACCAGTTGGCTCGGGCGGATGATCTTGTTGATGCCGGCGTCGAAGAATCCGGCCACCGTCACCGGACCGGCGATCGGGATGCGGTACTCGAAGTTGCCGACGCCCTGCGTGTCACCGCCCGGGAAGATCATCTGGTAGATGGGGATGTTCTGCGTCACCGGAAGGAACTGCTCCTGCCCGTCGACGATGATCTTCTGCGTGCGGGCCGAGCCGTCGGAGTTGTAGAGCGGCACCGCCGTCGAACTGGGAACGAAGGCCACCGGGCTGATCCCCCAAATCTCGAAGCCGCGGATGTCGTTCTCGCCGCCCATGAAAAAGCGGTTGAAGGGCGGCGAAACGCGTCCGCCCCAGCCGGTCACGAAGCGGCCGAGAGCGTGAAAGCCCATCACGTGACCCTTCTTGAAGCCGGCGCGGAAGAGCTTGAAGTCGATAGTCGGCTCGATCATGCGGACGTTGCCACCGACGCCGGCGAACTGCGTCGAGATGTAGAGGCTGCGTCCGCGCGACGGCGTGATGGGGTGGTCGATGGTGTTATAGGTGTAGGCCGGCGTGATGGCGCTGGTACGGATGCCCTGGAGCGCGTTCTCGCCGCTCAGTCCCTGGAAGTTGATGAATTCGAAATACGTCTTCGAAGCGTTGCTCAGCGTCGTAATGTTCTGCCGCCCGTAGCTGTACGTCAGGCTGACGCGCGCGAAGGCCAGCCGGCGCATGGCGGTCGAGGCGAAAGCCGTGAAGCCGTATCCGTTCGAGACGTAGTTGAGCAGGTTGTCCTGACCGAGCGTCTCGTAGAAGGGAATCAGGTTGCGGCCGGTGAGCAGTGAGACCTCGCGGCCCTGGTCGAAGTTGAAGCGCTGCGTGTAGACCGTGAAACCCGCCGAAATGGGCCGGTCGAACAGGTAGGGCTCGGTGAATCCGAACGTCACGTTGCGGATGCGGTCGCCGAGTTGCGCGTCGATCGAAAGGGTCTCGCCGAGACCGAGAAAATTATTGGTCGCGTAGCCGAAGCCGATGAAGCTGCCGGCGATGCCGCTGACGCCGCCGTTCAACTGCACCGAATTCTTGCCGCGCTCCTTCACCTTGAGCGTGATGTCGACCGTGTTGGTCTTGTTGTCTCGCTTGATGTCGGCGGCCTCGCCTTCCTTGAGCGCCTCGAAATAGCCGAGCTGGTTCAGCCGCAGGATGCTGAGCTCCCAGTGCTGCGTGTTGAACACCTGTCCTTCGTCGATGAGAATCTCGCGTCGGATCACCTTGTCGCGCGTGGTGGTGTTGCCCGAGACGTCGATACGCCGCACGAAGAACTGCTTGCCCTCGTCGACCGCCAGCGTCATGTCGATGTTGTCGCTGTTGGGCGAGGGATCGAAGGACGGCTCCGGCACCATGTCGATGTAGCCGAACTGCCCGTAGAGCTTGCGCAGCGACTCCATTCCCTTGCGGAGTTTGGCTGTGGAGAACACGTCGCCCTGCTGCATCTGAAAGACCGGGGCCATCAGCGCCTCCGGCTCGCGGAAGAGCCTCACGCCGGCGAAGTTGATCTTGTTCAGCCGGTAGCGGCGTCCTTCCTCGAAGGCCACGGTCACGTTGGCGCGCTTGCCGGGCTTGTTCATGTAGAACAGCGGGAAGCGGAACTTCCCGCCACCCACGTCCTTCACCTCGACCTTGTGCTCGACGGCGCGCGCCGTGAAGTAGCCGCGCTCCTGGTACCAGACCCGCGCCCGGTCCTTGTCCTCTTCGAGTTTGGTGGAGTCGTAGCTCTTGGAGAACAGGTTCTCGAACAGGATCGAGTAGGGGATGCCGATGGGCTTCAGATTCTTCATCGCGCGCCGCACGGCGCGGTCGCTGAACACCTGGTTCCCGTCGATCTTCAGCTCGCCGACCTTCACCTTAGGCCCTTCCTTCACGTTGAAGGTCACCTCCAGCGACGACGGCGGAATCTGCCGGACCTCCGGCTGGATGTCGGCGAACTGGCGCCCGCGCTCCGCCAGGTACTCCTTGATCACGATCACGGCGCGCTGGACCTTGTTGGGGTCGTACTGGGTCTCCACCGAGAGGCCCACGCGGCGCTCCTTGAAGCGGTCGAGCACCTCCGACTGCGTGAGCGACTTGAGGCCTTCGTACTTGATCGACCGCACCACGCGGCGCTCGGCGAGGCGGAAGCGGATGATCCAGCCGGTCTTGCCGGGCTCGCGCTCGAGCGTGATGTCGTCGAAGGTGCCCCGGTTCCACAGCGTCATGAAGTCGCGGTGCAGGGCGTCGGGATCGATCTTGTCGCCGCGCTTGGAAAAGATCAGCGCGCGGAGCGTGTCCTGCGGGATGCGCCGCGCGCCCACGAACACGATCGCCTCGATGACATCCTCCAGCTTCGATGGGTCCACGGTTTCGGCGGGCTTGGGGGCCTCGGCCGCAGCCGGCTTGGGAGCTTCGAATGCGGGCTTGGGCGACTGCGCCGGGGGCGCCTTCTTTTCCTCCGGCTTGGCCTGCTCTACCGGGGTCGCGGGGACGGATTCGAAGGGGTTGGCCTGCTTCTTCTGCTGGGGCGGAGGCGGTTGCTGAGGAGGCGGCGCGGGAGGCTGCTGCCCGGAAACACCTGTTGCCAAAGCGGCCAGCAAACAGAGCGCCAGGGGAAAGACAGAGCGAGGCCTCAGGCTCTTACGCCTGCACAACATTCAGTTAGAGATTCCTTTCCTCTGCGCCTTTTCACGAGACGTGCCCCTGAAAGGGCGGGTTTCATCGAATCGGTGAGACCGGAACTCTCATTGTAGAACATCCGCCCTTCCGGCGAGGACCCTCCAGATCGCGCCCGTTAACGTGTGCACCCCGGCTGAGCGGCGGCCAACAGGCAGCGGTCGCCTGGAAACGCCCGCCGCTCGCTGGCCGTCGATAATGAAACGTGCTCGCCGCCCTCGCCTGGCTCTTCATCGCGCAGCAGGCGCCGACCATACGCACCTCGGTCCCGCTGGTGGTGGCGCCGGTGACCGTCACCGACGCGAGCGGCAAGCTCCACGACGGCCTAGTCGAGCGCGACTTCGTTCTGCTCGACAACGGCCGCCCGAGGAAGGTGGACGTCGACACGCACCACCAGCCCATCTCGCTGGTGATCGCCGTGGAGACCAGCGCCGTGGCCGCCGCCGCGCTGGTCCACGTGCGGCCGGTCGGCAGCATGATCGAGCCGCTGGTGACGGGAGCGCGCGGCGAGGTGTCGGTGCTGACCTTCGATGGCGAAGTGCGTGTGGCGGAGGAGTTCACGCGCAACCCGGCCCGCGTCGTGACCGCCATGCGGAAGCTCTCGGCGCGCGGCGCCGGGAGCGCCATGCTGGACGCCGTGGCGGCCGGTGTGCGGCGGCTGGCGGAGCGGCCGGCGGGACGGCGCCGCGTGCTGCTGCTGATCGGCGAGGCCCGGGACCGCTCCAGCAAGTCGGCGCTGGAGGAGGTCGTGACCCTGGCGCAGCGCGAGAACGTGACCATCTACCCGATCACCTTCTCCGCGTACGCGACGGCGCTCACGGCGCGCCCGGGAGAGGCGTCTTCCGGCGGCGGCGGATTCAGCCTCCTGGCGGTGTTCCGCGAGATCGCTCAGCTCGGCAAGGAGAATGCGGCCGAGGCCCTGGTGCGATACACCGGCGGCCGGCGCCTCGGTTTCGTCAAGCAGGACGCGCTGGAGCGGGCCATCTCGTCGATCGGCGAGGAGTTGCACGGCCAGTACGTGCTGAGTTTCACGCCCGAGGCCAACCTGCCCAACGAGTTCCGCCGCATCGAAGTGAAGCTGCCCGGACATCCCGCGCTGCAGGTGCGGACACGGCCGGGATACTGGATGTCGCCGCCCGAGTGACGCGGTTCCGCGGCCGGGATCGCGCCCCGCGCCAGGCGCTCTCCAGGGCACACGCGTGGACGTTACCTGGAAGCGGGGACGTGCAGCGGCTCGCCGGAGGCGGACGCCGCACGGCAGTGCTCAGAACAACTTGATCGAGAACGCCCAGCGGCCCAGCCGGGACGCCAGCGTCTCCTCGGGGCGCGGCGGCTGGCGCGCGCCGTCGAAGGAGTCGTCCTGATGCGAACCGTAGCAGGCCAGCAGTTCGCCTTCGTCGAACCCGGTGGCCGCGGCGTACTGCTTCAGGTAGCTGACGGTGAAGACTCCGCCCGGGAGCTCGTCGAAGCGCTCGTCTTCGATGGCCCGCAGAAAGCGGCGGCTGATCTTCGTTTCCATCTCGATCTGCTCGATGGTGAGGCCTGCATTGGCTCGCCAGGCCGCCAGGTCAAGACGAGGAAGTGGGACACGGGGGGAGGATGAACTGCGCATGTCGCCTCGGGGCCGGTGTGGAGCGGCAACGCGTCCTGTTCCGGCCGGATTTCACATCATAGTCGACCGGGCCGCCGATGTCCAGGGCAGCCGCCGGCCGGCCCACACCGCGGCGTCGGCGCCGGTGCGGACTCGGTACAATGGTCGCGCGCTCCATGCGCGTTGGAGGGGAGCATGCCATCGAGACGAACCGTTCTGGGATACGGACTCGGATTGTGCGGAGCGGCTCTGACCCGCCGCGCCCGCGCCGACGTCGCGCCCCTGGTCGCCTATCGCGCCGAGATCGAGCCCCTGGTGCGGCTCATCGAGACCACGCCCCGCGAGAAGTGCGTCGAGATGCTGGCGGCGCAGTTGCGCGCCGGTGTGCCGTATCGGCGCTTTCTGGCCGCACTCTACCTGGCGGGCGTGCGCAACGTCAACCCGCGGCCGCCGGGCTTCGCGCTGCACTGCCTGTTCGTGATCTGGTCGGCGCACGCCATGTCGCTCGATTCGCCGGAGAACGAACGCCTGCTGCCCCTGGTCTACGCCCTCGACCAGTTCAAAGCATCGCAGGACCGCGACGCGCGCGCCGCCGGCGGCGATTATTCGATGCGCGCCATTCCCGCCGCCTCCGTCCCGGCGGCCCGGGCGCGCCAGGAGCTCGTCGACGCCATGGAGGCCTGGGACCAGGAGCGCGCCGAGCGGGCGGTGACGGCGCTGCTTCGATATCACGGGCCGGCGGCGGCGATCGAGGTCCTGTGGCGCTACGGCGCGCGCGACTTCCGCAACATCGGCCACAAGGCCATCTTCGCGGCCAACGCCTGGCGGACGCTGGAGACCATCGGCTGGGAGCACGCCGAACCGGTGATGCGGTCGCTGGTGCTCGGCATGCTCGACTTCGGGCTGACGCAGCGCGTCCAGGGCTACGTCTTCGAGGACCAGTGCTATCTGGAGAACGCCAAGCTCGCGCGCGCGATCGCCCCCAAGATCGCCTGGAACGAACAGGCCGGAGAACCCGGCGCGGCGCGCGGCCTGCTGGAGACGATGCGGTCGGCGCCGGCCGGCGAGGTGTGCGCGGGTGCGGCGAAATCGCTGGCGTCGGGCGCGCTCGCACCCGGCGACGTCTGGGACGCCGTGCATCTCGCCGCGGCCGAGATTCGCATGCGATGCTCGGGCGGCCAGGTGATCACGGGCCTCCACGCGGTCACCGCCGCCAGCGGACTGCGCCACTGCTATCAGGCCGCCTCCGACGCCGAAACGCGGGCCTTGCTGCTGCTGCAAGGCATCGGATGGATGGGCCAGTTCCAGGCCGTCGCCGCGCGCAACGAGAAGAACTTCCGCGATTTCAAGATCACTTCGATCGAAGCGGCCGAGCCGTCAGCGGGGGATTCCCTCGCCGAGACGCTGTCGCTGATCCCGAAAGACATGGATACGGCGGCCTCGCGCGTCCTGCGCATCGGCGCCGACCCGGCGTCGTCGGCGCGCTTCGCCGCGGCGGCGCGGTCGCTGGTGTACCGCAAGGCGGCCGAGGTGCATTACTACAAGTACCCGGCGTCGATCTTCGAGGATCTGCCGCTGGTGAGCGCCGCCTGGCGTCCGCAGATCCTGGCCGCGACGGTCTACTACATGCGGGGACCCGAGGATCCCGACCTGCCGCTGATGGTGCGCGCGCGGGAAGTGTTGAAGGCCTGACTACTGTAGCGCAGCCGTCGCCGACAGCGAGTTCCCCTCGCTGTTAATCAGCGTCACCTGGACCGAGGCGATCGCCGTCGAGCCGCCGCCCGACACCGTGAACGACTGCGTGTAGGTGGTCTGCCCGCCGAACTGCGCCGAGGCCGCGCCGCGGAACCACGTGTTCGACGAATCCGTAAGCGGCACGCTGATCTCGGTGGTCTGGAGATTCGCGCCCGAAGCCGCCGTCAGGCGGAAGATCGCCGTCACCAGGCCGCGCGTGTTCGTGAAGGCCGTCGTGATCGCGTCGAATCCGTTCGCGGTGCGCACCAGGCGCAGTGTGCGAATCACCGGCACGGCGCGCAGCACCCGCACGCTGCGTACCACCGTCTGCAGCGGCGCCCCCGTCGCGCCCTCCACCTGAAGCGTCGCGGTCAGCGTGATCACGCCCGCGACCGTGCCCGTCTGGAGCGCCAGGCCCGGCGTCGAAAACGCCGCTTGCAGCGCGCCGGCGGCGATGCGCAGCGTCGCCGTGCGGCCGCCAGAGGAGAACTGCACCGCCGGATCGTCGGCCGGGTTGGCGGCATCGGGCGCGAACGTCATCGTGATCTGCCCGACGAGCGGCAGCGGATAGGCGCTCGCGATGGAGAGGTCGATCGACGGCTGCTGCGCCGAAGCCACCACCTCGGGCGGATTGCCGATGCTCGCCGCGGCCAGCGCCGGTGCGTTCACCGTGAGGCGGAAGCTCGCCGTCGCGATGCGGCCGCCGCCGTCGGATACCTGCACCGTAAAGGTCGCCACGCCGATGGCGGTGGGCGATCCGGTGATGCGGCCGGTATTGGCTTCGAGGGCCAGTCCCTCGGGTAGCGCACCGGCAATGACTCGCCACTGGTAGGGCTGCGATCCGCCGGCCGCCTGCAACGTCTGCGTGTAAGCCTCGCCGTAGCGCGCCGCCGGCAGCGGATCGGAGGTGGCGACGTTCAACCCGGGCTGCGAGACGATCAGCGTGAAGGCCTTCCGTGCCGTGGCGCCGGTCGAATCGCGCATCTCGATCGTGAAGTTGAACGTGCCGGTCGCCGTAGGCGTGCCGATCAGGATCCCTGTCGCCGGATTCAGCGTCACGCCGGGCGCGAGCGTGCCGGTCACCACCACCCAGTTGCCGTAGGGCGCCGTGCCTCCGGCGGCGGCCAGCTGCTGCTCGTACGCCGCGCCGACCGTCGCCGTGGGCAGCGCGGTTTCATTGGTGATCGCCAGACCGGAGACCACCAGGATCGACATCGCCTGCGTCCGCGTGGTTCCTGCCGCGTCGCGCACCTGCACCGTGAAATTGAACGTGCCCGCCTGCGTGGGCCGCCCGCCGATCTGCCCGGTCGACGGGTTCAGCGTCAGACCTTGCGGCAGCGCGCCCGCCGTGATCGACCACTGATACGGCGCCGTGCCGCCCGCCGCCGCCAGCGGCTGCGAGTAGTCGACGTTCAGCGACCCTGCCTGAAGCTGGGCCCCCGAAATGATCGCAAGGCCCGCCGCCACCGCGACCGTCACCGAGCGGTTCACGAAGGCGCCCGCGGCGTCGGTGGCGCGCACCGAGAAGGTGTACGAGCCCTCTTGCGTCGGCCGGCCCGAGAGCACCCCCGCCGCGCTCAGCGTGAGTCCGGGCGGCATCGGACCGAGCGCCAGCGACCACGTGTAGGGCGGCGTCCCGCTCGTCGCCCCGAACGTGAAGGTATAGTCGACGCCCACCTGTCCGTTGGGCGGCGCGGCCGGGCTGATCACCGGCGGCGGTCCGACGATCAGCGTGAAGTTGGCGTTGGTCGTGTTGCCGCCGCTGTCGGTTACCGCGATCTCGAAGGTGAACGTGCCGGTCGCCGTCGGCGTGCCGCCGAGGATTCCCGCGGTCGAGAGCGTAATGCCCGCCGGCGCGGCGCCGTTGGTGATCGCCCAGGTGTAGGGCGCCAGGCCCCCGGTGGCGTTCATCACCTGCGAATAAAGCGTGCCGGTGGTGCCGCGCGGCAAGGCGCGCGCATTGTTGATGGCGAGGCCGCTGGTGACGGCGACGCCGAAGTCCCTTGTGATGGTCGCGCCGACGGCGTCGGTGAGGCGAATCGTCGCCTGGAAGCTCCCGGCATTGGTCGGCGTGCCCGATATGACGCCGGTGGCGCCGTTGAGCGTCAGACCCGGCGGCAGCGAGCCGGCCGAAACGGTCCACGTGTAGGTGCCGGTGCCGCCCGAAGCCGCCAGCGTCTGGTTGTAAGGCGCGCCCACGCCGCCGCCCGGAAGCGCGGTGGTGGTGATCGACGGCGCTCCGTTGATCGTCAGGTTGAAGGTCTTCTCGCCGAATGCGCCCGAGCTGTCGGTGGCGCGAACGGTGAAGCTGAATGCGCCGCCGGCGGTGGGAGTTCCGCCGAGAACGCCCGCGGCGCTCAGTGTCATTCCCGCCGGCAGCGACGATCCCGGCGCCAGCGTGAACGTGAAGCCCGTGCCCGTCCCGCCGACCGCGCTCAACGGGCGATTGATCGCCACCCCCACCGTCGACGCCGCCAGCGGCGACACCGTGGGAATCGTCACCGGCGGGTTGACGCTGATCGTGTAGGTCTTGTCGATGAACGCGCCGATCGAGTCCGTCGCGCGGACGGTGAACGTCGCCGCGCCCGCCGCGCTCGGCGTTCCTGTGATGCCTCCGCCCCCGGTCAACGTGAGGCCCGCGGGAAGCGGTCCCGATCCCGGCGCCAGCGTGAAGGCGTAGCCCGCGCCGCTGCCTCCGGTCGCCGTGAGCGTCTGCGAGTACGCGGTTCCGGTGGTGCCGTTCGGGAGCGTGTTCGGGGCGATGGCGAGCGCCGGATTGATGGTGACGGTGATCGCCTTGTCGCCGAAGTTGCCGCCGCCGTCGGTCGCGCGGACAGTGAAGTTGTAGGCGCCCGCCGCGGTGGGCGTGCCCGCGAAACTGCCCGCCGGATTCAGCGCCAGTCCCGGCGGCAGCGGGCCCGATCCCGGCGCCAGCGCGAAGCCGAAGCCCGCGCCCGTGCCGCCGGTCGCGGTGAAGTTCTGCGAGTAGGCGATGCCTACGGTGCCGGTAGGAAGCGGGTTTGCCGTCGGAATGGTCACCGGCGGATTCACGGCGATGCTGAGGTCCCGCTCGGTGAACGCCGCCGAGCTGTCGGTGAGCCGCACACGGAAGTTCGCGACGCCCGAGCCTGTCGGCGTACCCGTTATGGCGCCCGAGCCGCCGTCCAACGCCAGGCCCGCGGGCAACGCACCCGTCACGATCGTCCAACTGTAGCCGGATCCCGTTCCACCCGCGCCGGCCAGCGTCTGCGAATAGGGTGTGCCGACGGTTCCGCTCGCGAGCGACGCCGTGGAAATCGTCAGACCGGCGAAGACCGATATCTGCAATGGCTTGGTGACGGAGTTGCCGCCGCTGTCGGTCACTTTGACCGTGAAGCTGTTGACGCTGGGTCCGGTCGGCGTGCCGGTAATGGCGCCCCCGACGCTCATGGTCAACCCCGGCGGCAGCGTGCCGCCCGGCTCGAGCGTCCAGGTGTAGCCCGAACCGGTTCCACCCGTCGCGAACAGCGTCTGGCTGTAGGGCGTGCCGACGGTTCCGTTCGGCATCGGGCTGTTGGTGCTGATCGCCAGCGCCGGGTTGATGCTGAGCGTGAAGGATTCGTCGATGAACGCGTTCAGGCCGTCGGTCGCGCGGATCGAGAACGTGAAAAACGGCCCCGAGCTGGTGGGTGTGCCGGTGAGCGCTCCTGC
>CAZEVY010000140.1:0-11121 GCA_964515555.1 uncultured Solibacteraceae bacterium
AGTGGCCATCACCCGATGGCCGAAAACATGACCCCGCTCGAAGTCCGGCGCGCACCTGGTCAACGAGATCCAGGAGGTCTACCGGCTCCAGGGCGTCACCATCAACGACAAACACCTGGAGGTCATCGTCCGCCAGATGATGCGCTGGGTGAAGGTGGAGGACATCGGCGACACCGAGTTTCTCCCCGAAGAGGTGGTCGACAAGTTCAAGTTCCGCGAGGAGAACGATCGCGTGCAGGGCGCGCCGGGCCGTCCGGCGCGGGGCAACCCGGTGCTGCTCGGCATCACCAAGGCGTCGCTTTCCACCGATTCGTTCATCTCGGCGGCCAGCTTCCAGGAGACCACCCGCGTGCTGACCGAGGCGTCGATCAACGGCAAGGTCGACTACCTGCGCGGCCTCAAGGAAAACGTCATCATGGGCCGCCTGATTCCGGCGGGAACCGGCATGGATTACTATCGCCGGGTGCGCATCGCCGGCGAGGACGTGGTGGAGGAGGAATTGGCGCCGGAGGCCGAGGCCGAGGCCGCCCTGATGACCGACTCCATCGCCGGCTACGACGAGGAGACCCGGGCGATCTTCAGCGGCCTGGGCGACGAGCCGGGCGAGGAGACGCTCGCCGAGTAGGCGATGCCCGAAAAGGTCGTGCGCGTCCGGCGCGGCGGCAAGGTCTGGACCGTCGCCAAGGTGCGGAAGTCGGAGGCCGAGGACGAGGATCTCCGCTTCTGGCTCGCGATGACGCCGGGCGAGCGCGTCGACGCCGTCCACGACGCTCTGGAGAGCTGCCTGAGGGCGCGAGGCATCGATGCCGTCCCGCGATTACGAAGAGTTTATCGCCGCATTCAACGCCCATGGCGTGCGTTACCTGATAATCGGGGCGCACGCACTGGCGCTTCACGCACGGCCCCGCGCGACCAAGGATCTTGACATCCTGGTCGACCCGGCCCCGTCGAACGCCCGCAAGGCGCTCGGTGC
Organism: uncultured Solibacteraceae bacterium; assembly: GCA_964515555.1. Taxonomy (GTDB): domain Bacteria; phylum Acidobacteriota; class Terriglobia; order Bryobacterales; family Bryobacteraceae; genus CAZEVY01. The sequence continues at coordinate 974 of CAZEVY010000140.1, forward strand.
CGTGAGGGACTTCTTCGGTGGCGCGAATCTTGGATATCGTGCCAAGGATTTCTCCGACCCTGCGACCATCGTTCAGCTGGGCGTCGCCCCAGTTCGCATTGATGTCGTCTCGAGCGTGCCGGGGATCGACGATTTCGGGGCCGCGTGGCGGAAGCGCGTCCCCGGCAGGTTTGGGTCAGTCGAGGCACTCTACCTTGGCTTCGACGACCTGGTCCACGCGAAACAAGCAGCCGGCCGACTTCAGGACAGGGCGGACCTTCGCGCCCTTCAACGGGCAAAGGCAAGCCGCACGGGGTCGCCGCAACCCAACCGCCGCCGTATCTCCGAATCTTGACAGACATTGGGATCATCTATCTACAATAGAAAGAGGACCATTTCAGTCAGGATTCCCGCGACCCCATGGCCATCGCTCTCCCCAAACTCCTCCCCCACCCGCCGACCTCCGTCCTGGCGCAGATCGGCAACACCCCCCTCCTCCACCTCTCGCGCATCTCCGCCGACCTGCCCGGCGTCGAAATCTATGCCAAGGCCGAGTTCTTCAACCCCGGCGGCTCCGTTAAGGACCGCGCCGCCCTGAACATGATCCTCGACGGCGAGGCCACCGGCCGCCTCACGCCCGGCCGTGTCATCCTCGATTCCACCAGCGGCAACACCGGGCTCGCCTACGCCATGATCGGGGCCGCGCGCGGCTACCAGGTGAAGCTCGTCCTGCCCGGCAACGCCTCCGTCGAGCGCAAGCGCATGCTGGCCGCCTACGGCGCCGAGATGATCTTCACCGACCCCGGCCAAGGCTCCGACGGGGCCATCCTCCGCTGCAAAGAGATCTATCGCGCCGACCCGGACAAGTACTTCTACCCCGACCAGTACAGCAATCCGGCGAACTGGAAGGCGCACTTCGAAACCACCGGCGTCGAGATTCTGGAACAGACCGGCGGCCGCCTCACTCACTTCGTCGCCTGCATGGGGACCAGCGGGACCTTCATGGGCGTCAGCCGCCGGATGAAGCGCGACGCCCCGCGCGTGCGTTGCATCTCGGCGCAGCCTTCGTCGGGCTTCCACGGCCTCGAGGGTCTCAAGCACATGCCGACCGCCATCGTCCCGCCCATCTACGACGAGAAGCTCGCCGACGAGAACGTCTGGCTCGAGACCGAGGACGCCTACGCGATGTGCCGCCGCCTCGCCCGCCAGGAGGGCCTGCTGGTCGGCCTGTCGTCGGGCGCCAACGTCGTCGCCGCGCGGCTGGCCGGCATGCGGGCCGTGGAGGCCGGCGATCGGGCGCTCATCGTCACCGTGCTGTGCGACGGGGCGGAAAAGTATCTCAGCGAAGAGTTCTGGAATGATCCGGATTGAGAAGGCCGCCTGGGAGGCCATGGTCGCCCACGCCCGCGCCACTTATCCCGCCGAGTGCTGCGGCGCCATGCTCGGCTCGGTGGATGGCGCGGAGAAAACGGTGCGGCAGGCGATCCCGATGGAGAACGCTCATCGCGGACCGCAAGGCTCGCGCTACGAGCTGAGGCCCGAGGATCTGCTGGCCGCCGACCGCGAGGCGCGCCGCCAGGGTCTGGACCTGGTCGGCATCTTCCACTCGCATCCCGATTGCGACGCCTACTTCTCCGAGACAGACCTGAAGAACTCCTGTCCGTGGTACTCGTTTGTGGTACTCTCGATTCGCAACGGCGAGTTCGACCACGCCAACAGCTTCCTGCCCAACGCCGACCAGACGGCCGCGGACAAAGAAGCGCTCTTATACTGATCGAGGTTCGACATGGCAAAAGTCCTGATCCCTACCCCCTTGCGTCAATACGTCGACAAGCACGACACCGTCGAGATCGCCGGCGCGACCGTCGGCGAAATCATGGCCGCGCTGACGGCGCAGTTTCCCGATCTCAAGCGGCAGCTCTACACCGACGAAGGCAAGCTGCGCAGCTTCGTCAACGTCTACGTCAACGATGACGATATCCGCTACCTGAGCCGCGACGCCACGGCGGTGAAGGACGGCGACACCATCTCGATCGTGCCGTCGATCGCCGGCGGCAGCGCGGTGCTGGAGGCGCCGCCCGCCGTCGCGCTGTCGAAAGAGGAGATTCTCCGCTATAGCCGGCACCTGATCATGCCCGAGGTCGGCATGGATGGGCAGTTGAAGCTGAAACAGGCCAAAGTGCTGCTGATCGGGACCGGCGGCCTGGGATCGCCTCTCGGCCTCTACCTTGCCGCGGCGGGCGTGGGCCGCATCGGGCTGGTCGATTTCGACGTGGTCGACTTTACGAATCTCCAGCGCCAGATCATTCACGCGACCAAGGATGTCGGCCGCAAGAAGCTCGATTCGGCCATCGAGGCCATGGCCGACCTGAACCCGCACATCCAGCTCGATCGGCACGAAGTGGCGCTCACCAGCGAGAACGCCATGGCGATCCTCAAGGACTACGACATCGTCGTCGACGGCACCGACAATTTCCCGACGCGCTATCTCGTCAACGACGCCTGCGTGCTCTCGGGGAAACCCAACGTCTACGGGTCGATCTTCCGCTTCGAGGGACAGGCGACCGTGTTCGCGTATCCCGGAGGCCCGTGCTACCGGTGCCTGTATCCTGAGCCGCCTCCGCCGGGATTAGTCCCGAGCTGCGCCGAGGGCGGCGTACTCGGCATTCTGCCGGGCCTGATCGGCGTCGTGCAGGCGACCGAAACGGTGAAGCTGATTCTGGGCGCGGGCGACCTGCTGGTCGGCCGCCTGATGCTCTACGACGCGCTGGCGATGCGCTTCCGCGAGCTGAAGCTGCGCCGCAACCCCGAGTGCCCGGTCTGCGGCGATCATCCCACGGTGCGCGAGCTGATCGACTACCACCAGTTCTGCGGCGTGCCGCAGCACGAGCCGGCGCCGCCGCCCGGACTCGCCGAAGGGGAGATCGACCCTGTGGAGGTGAAGGCCAGGCAGGACCGCGGCGACCGCTTCACTCTGATCGACGTGCGCGAGCCGCACGAATACCAGATCTGCCGGATTCCGGGCGCGCGGCTGATTCCGCTCGGCGAGCTGCCGAGACGGGTGCACGAGCTGGACTCGGCCGACGAGATCGTCGCGCACTGCAAGAGCGGCATTCGCAGCGCCAAGGCAGTGGACTTCCTGAAGCAGGCGGGCTTCCGGAAGGTGAAGAACATGAAGGGCGGAATTCTCGCCTGGAGCGACCGCGTCGACTCGTCCGTGCCGAAGTACTAAAGAATTCCCGCTGGACTTCGACGAATTAACTCAGCTTTTCCCTTAAAAGCTCGTTTACGGCTCCGGGATTCGCCTGCCCCTTGGTCGCTCCCATCACCTTTCCGACCAGGAACCCAAGCACGGCGGTCTTCCCGCCGCGGTATTGCTCCACCTGCTTGGGATTGGCGGCGATCACCTCGGCGATCACCGCCGCCAGCGCGCCGGTGTCGCTGATCTGCCGCAGCCCCTCGCGCTCGATGATGGCCGCGGGCGGTTCTCCCGTCGCCGCCATCTTCGGGAAGATCTCCTTGGCGAGCTTCCCGGAAATCTCGCCCTTGGCGATCAGGCCCACCAGCGCGCCCAGGTTCTCCGCGCTCACCGGCGCCTGGCCGATCTCCCGGCCGTCGGCCTTGAGTGCCGCCATCAGCTCGCCCGTCACCCAGTTGGCCGCCAGGCGCGCGTCGCCGCCGGCCGCCACCACGCGCTCGAAGTAATCGCTGGTGGCGCGATCGAGCGTCAGCACCTGGGCGTCGTAGTCGCGCAGCCCGTACACCTCGACCAGCCGCCGGCGCCGCGCCGGGGGCAGCTCCGGCATCGACGCGCGGATCGACTCGCGCCATGCATCGCTGATGCCGAGCGGCGGCAGGTCCGGCTCGGCAAAGTAGCGGTAGTCGTGCGCGTGCTCCTTGCTGCGCATGGCGGCCGTCTCGCCGGTGTCGGGATTGTAGAGCCGGGTCTCCTGCCGGACCGTGCCACCGCTTTCGACGATCGCGATCTGCCGCTGGATCTCGTAATCGAGCGCCATTTTGAGAAAACGAAACGAATTCAGGTTCTTCACTTCGGCTTTGACCCCGAATTTCTCCTGACCGCGCGGGCGTACGGAGACATTGGCGTCGCAGCGAAGGTGGCCCTTCTCCATGTCGCAGGTGGAGACGTCGCAGAACTGAAGGAGCAGCTTCAGCTCGGTGAGGTAGGCGTAGGCCTCGTCGGAGCCGCGCATGTCCGGCTCGCTGACGATCTCGATGAGCGGCGTCCCGCAGCGGTTGAGGTCGACGTAGGTGTAGCGGTCCGAGTCGCGGAAGCCGTCATGTAGGCTCTTGCCGGCGTCGTCTTCGAGATGCACGCGCGTGACGCCGATGGTCTTACCGGACGCCGGCAGTGTCACCGAGCCGTGCTCGGCAAGCGGCAGCTCGTACTGCGAGATCTGGTAGCCCTTGGGCAGGTCGGGATAGAAGTAATTCTTGCGCGCGAAACGCGACATCGGGCGCACCTGGCAGTTCAGCGCGAGCGCGGCGCGAACCGCGAGATCGACCACGGCGCGATTGAGAACGGGTAGCGCGCCCGGAAGCCCCAGGCAGACAGGGCAGACGTTGGTATTCGGCGGCGCGCCGAAGCTCGTTGGGCAGGAGCAGAAGATCTTCGACCGCGTCGCGAGCTGGACGTGGACCTCGAGGCCGATTACCGGCTCGTAGCGAGCCATCACCTCGGGGGACACGAGCGCCTCGGTCGCGGTTGCCATAACTCATTTTAGTACCGCGGAGAAAGACCCACACTCGCGGGAAACCCACCGGCGCGGCAGTCGTCTAATCAGCATGGCCCCCGCGATCCTCGCCCTCGCCCTGCTCGCTCAGCAGCCCCCGCCCCCCGTTCCCTCGCCCAAACAGCGTCCGATGGACCGCCCCGTCCGCCAGCAGCCCCCGCCGACCCCGCCCGATCAGCTCGCCAGCCTGCAGGGCCGCGCCATCAGCGCCCGCACCGGCGAGCCGATTCGCAAGGCCGCCATCACCCTCAACGGCGGACCCCAGGAAGGCGCGCGCCGCGGCTACACCGCCACCACCGACGCCGAGGGCAACTTCCGGATCGCCGCCGTCGAGCCCGGACGCTACACCATCTTTGCCGAGCGCACCGGTTTCGTCCGCCAGAACTACACGCGAGCGCCCATCGTGCTCGACAAGGCGCAGAAAGTCACCGGCGTGCTCGTCAAGCTGGTGCCGCAGGGAGTCATCACCGGCAAGGTCCTCGACGAGGAGGGCGACGTCGTCGCTTTCGCCACCGTCCAGGTCAACCGCATCCGCGCCGCCGGGGGACAACGCCAGATGACGCAGATCAACAGCGTGCAGACCAACGACATCGGCGAGTTCCGCCTCGCCAACCTCACGCCGGGGCGTTATTACCTGAGCGCGATGGCGCGCAACATCGGCTTCCGCGCGGGGCCGATGGCGCCGTCCTGGGCCGACCAGCCGGTGGCGCAGGAAGCCTACACCACCGTGTTCTATCCCGGCACGCTCGACCCGTCGGGCGCTGCGCCCATCGACATCCAGGCCGGCGCCGAGCTGCGCGGCATGGACCTGCGCCTGATGAAGCAGCGCGTGTTTCGCGTACGCGGAGTGGTGCAGGGCGTCGGTGTCGCCAACCTCGGACGGCGTCCGGTGATGGTGAGCCTGAACGTGCGCAGCACGGAGGGCTGGCAGGGCGAGCGGCGGCAGTCCACCACGCGGCCGCCCGGCAACGAGTTCGAGATTCGCAACGTGCCGCCGGGGTCGTACGTGCTCAGCGCGCAGACGATGGAAGGGCAGCAGCTCAACTACGCGCGCGTCCCGGTCGAGATCGGCAACGGCGATCTCGATAATGTCGCGCTGATGCTCCAGCCGGCCTTTCAGTTGAGCGGGACCTACAAGGTCGAAGGCGCCGACGCGCCGGCCGCCGAGGGCAACGTACGCGTCCTCCTTCGGGCTGCCGAGCCGATGCGCGGCGTGCCGATGGGGCCCGGCGGCGGCGGGCAGATCAAGACGGGCGCCTTTCAGGTCGGCAATCTCGTCGCCGAGAAGTACCAGGTGTCGTTGGGTGGCTTGCCCGACGGGGCATATCTGAAGTCGGCGCGCCTCGGCGATCGCGACGCCCTGGAGCACGGCGTCGACCTGACGAACGGCTCGCCCGGCGCGATGCTGAATGTCGTCGCCAGCATGGACGGCGGCCAGATCTCGGGGACGGTGACCAACGAGAAGGGCGAGCCTGTGCCCGGTGCGACGGTCACGCTGATGCCGTCGGCGAGCCGCGCGCGGCAGCAGCACCTGTATAAGCGCGTGACGGCGGAGCAGTCGGGCGCCTTCACGATTCGCGGCATCGCGCCGGGGGATTACCGGGTATTCGCGTGGGAAGAGGTGGACCAGCTTTCCTGGCAGGACCCGGAATACGTGAAGCCTTACGAGAATTCGGCGAAAAGCGTGAGTATCCGCGAGAAAGGCATGGAGACCTTGCAGTTGCGGGCGATTCCAGGCGAAACTGGCAGTCAGTGAAACTCGCGGCCGCAACTCTGTTCGCCGGATTGCTGGCGGCCCAGACGGTCGACCCCGGACTGCCGCCGGCGGGCGAGCCGGGCGCGATCGACGGCCGGGTGGTGAACGCCGTCACCGGCGAGCCGCTGAAGAAGGCCGCGGTGGTGCTCTTCAGCCTCTCGCCGTCCCGATCCGGCCGTCCGGTGCAGCCGCGGACGGTGCTCTCCGACGCCGAGGGTCGATTCGTCTTCCATGGCGTCGCCGGCGGCGACTATCGCGTCACCGCGTCGCGCCCGGGCTTCATCGATCCCCAGATGGGAACCTACGCGCCGATCGTGAATCTCAACCCGCTCCAGGGATTCCGAAGCGTCGTCGTCAAACTGGAGCCCCTGGCGGTCGTCGCCGGCAAGATCGTCGACGAGGACGGAGATCCCATCCGCAACGCCACCGTGCAATTGGCCCGCTACCGCTACTTCGAGGGCCGCCGCCGACTGTCGCCCGCCGGCGGCTCGGCGAACACCAATGACCGCGGCGAGTACCGCATCTTCGACATCATGCCGGGGCGTTACTACCTTGTGGCGCATCACCACCAGGTGGCGCTCTGGGGTGGCTCAAGCCAGGGGTTCGGAACGTCGTATTATCCCGGCGCGCGGCAGGCGTCGCAGGCGTCCACCATCGAGGTCGCCGCCGGACAGGAGCTTCGCAGCGTCGATTTCCGGCTGCCTCTCGAACCGTTGTACAAGCTGGCGGTGCGGACCACTCCGGCCGGCCCACGCGTCAATGCCGCCGCCATCGAGATCCACCCGCTCGATGGCGAACCGATGTTCCGCGGATTCGCATCCTCGGTGTCGCGCCGGCCTGACGGGACGATGGAATACGACCGGCTGCACGCCGGCCGCTACCGCGTGACCGCGCGCCTGCAGGACGAGACTGCCGCGATGCTGATGGGCGTTCAGGTCGTCGAACTTCCCGGCGCCGCGGAGGTTCTTCTGACGCTGCGGCCGCCGTCGACGGTAAAAGGTTCGGTCACGATGCCGGCGGGGGCGCGCGCTCCCATCCATGTCTTCCTGCGATCCTTGCACGGTCCCGACGGGCAGTCGCCGAACGCGACCGTTCAGCCCGATTCGACCTTCCAGATCGGCGGCGTGCCGCCCGGCGAGTACGCCGTCCGCATGATGACGCCGCCGAACCTCTACCTGAAAGCCGTGCGCCAGAACGGCGAGAACCGGCCCGGCTTCCGGATCGATCTCTCGTCCGGCGACGGCGGCGCGCTCGAGCTGATCCTGGCGAACGACACCGGGTCCGTGACGGGCTCGATCGCCCTGCCATCGTCCGGGCTGCTTCGTCCCTACGCGGTCGTGCTGGCGCCGTTCTCGGCCGACGGCGGTGCGAAGGGACTCGAGACCCGCGCCGACCCCGAGGGCGCGTTCACGTTTCCGCCCGCGCCGCCGGGCGAGTACCTGGTCGCGGCCCTGGAGGAAATAAATTCCGGCGCCGCCGAGGATCCCGACTTCGCCAAGGACAACGAGAAGCGCGGCGTGCGCGTGACGGTGCGCCCGTCGGCCCGCGTTCTCGTCGAACAGCGGGTCCCGTTGATCTCGGATCGGCCATGAAGGCCCTCGCGGCGGGTTTCCTGTTCGCGGCGCTGCTCGCCGGACAGGAGACAGCCACCGTCGAGGGCCGCGTCGTCAACAGCATCACGGGCGTGGGAGTGCGCCGGGCGACCGTCACGCTCGTCGACCTCAATCCCGGCGCCGGGCAGCGCACTCCGGCGACCGCCGTCACGGACGCCGACGGGAGATTCCTGGTCCGCGCGGTCGGGCTAGGGAAACACACTCTCCGCGCCGCACGCGAAGGCTTCGCGGACCCGGTCGCCGCGGCCATCGTGCGCGTCGAAGCGGGTCAACCGGTCGGCGGTGTGATCGTGAAACTGGTGCCGCTAGGCGCGATCAGCGGCCGTGTGCTCGACGCCGAAGGCGAACCGATCGCCAACGTCTACGTGCAGGCCGCGAGACACCGATACGAGGGTGGAACGAAGCGGCTGTCACAGGTGCGCTCGTCCACCACCAACGACCGCGGCGAATTCCGAATCTATTACGTTCCGGCGGGCCGGTACTACATCTTGGCATCGCGCTCCCCGACAAGCCCGCGAGACGATGGTCTCGCGCGGACCTTCTATCCCGGAGCGCGCAAGCCGTCCGATGCCGTCCTTATCGAACTGGCGGCTGGCGAGGAACGCCGCGACGTCGAGTTCCGAATCGCCGCCGGGCGCGAGTACCAGATCGCGGTCCGTGTGAACTCGAACGACCAGCGGCTGCACGTCGACACTAAACCCCTCGACCTGTACCTGTCGGGACGGAGCATTCAGCGCCGCGCCGACGGCGCCTGGGTGATACGAGGTCTTCCACCCGGAAAATATCGCGTGTTCGCGCGGCTCGATATAGAAGGAAACGTCTCGGCCGCGAGCCAGACGGTCGAGATTGTGTCTTCAGATGTCGAGGTGTGGCTGACGCTACGTCCCACGATTTCCATGCGCGGATCGATCTCCTTGCCGGCAGGGGTTGAATGGCCGGCCCGGCGCGTATTGCTCATCCCCGACCCGGACGACGACGCCTACTTCGGAAGGCCGGAAGGGAGCGTTTCGGACGATCACCGCTTCACGTTCCGATTGCTGCCCATCCGATACCGTCTCGTGGTGGCGGATCTTCCGAAGGGCGCATACGTCAAGAACGTCCGTTGGAAAGACGAGCTACTGCCGGGCGACAACCTCGACCTGTCGTCGAGCGGCGACGGCGCCCTTGACGTCGTCGTCGCGGCCGACGGTGGCGAGATGGTAGGAACTGTCGCGACGACACCCGGCGAGTTCGCGATTCATTATGTCGCGCTGCTGCCGCGATCGCTCGGCGACGCGCATCGCGCCCAACAAACGCAGTCGCAATCCGACGGAAGCTTCCATTTCCGCACTGTCGAGCCGGGTGACTACCGCCTGTTCGCGCTCGCCGGCATCGAGCCGGGCGCCGTGAGGGCCCCCGAGTTCGCCGCCGAGCACGAGAAACATGGCATCCTGGTCACCGTGCGGCCCTCCACCACCGAGAAACTCGATCAGCCCCTCAAACCCATCGCCGCGCCATGACTCCGAAGTTCGCACTCGTCACCGGCGCGGGAAGCGGCGTCGGCCGCGCCTCGGCGCTCGCGCTCCACACCGCCGGCTACTCGGTGGCGCTCGCCGGACGCCGCGCCGACGCGCTGGAGAAGACCGCCTCGATGGCCGCGGGCGGCCGCACGCTCGTCGTGCCGGCCGACGTTGCCAATCCCGAATCGGTCAACGCGCTCTTCGCGCGCATCCAGACGGAATTCGGCCGCCTCGACGTGCTCTTCAATAACGCCGGCCTCAACGCGCCGGGCATTCCGATCGAGGACATGCCGTACGAGACCTGGGCCGCCGTCGTCAGCGTGAACCTCACCGGGGCGTTCCTGTGCGCGCAGGGCGCCTTCCGCATGATGAAGGAGCAGACCCCCCGCGGGGGGCGCATCATCAACAACGGGTCGATCTCGGCGGACCGGCCGCGCCCCAACCACGTCCCCTACACCGCCACCAAGCACGCCGTCACGGGACTCACCAAGTGCTTCGCGCTCGACGGGCGCAAGTACGACATCGCCTGCGGCCAGATCGACATCGGCAA
>CAZEVY010000141.1:0-11119 GCA_964515555.1 uncultured Solibacteraceae bacterium
GATCGCGCGCGTCACGGCGGACCGAAGCTCCCGGTTCCGGGCACGACCGTCGTGGCCGGCGTGGTGGGCGGCGTCGGTGTAGTCGGAGTGGACGGCGTTGTGGAGCTCTTGCGGCCGAGCGCCAGCGCCGCGCCCGCGCCGCCGCCGGCGACCACGGCCAGGATCGCGATGATCGTGCCGCCGCTCTTCTTCTTCACCGCCGGAGCGGCGTTGGTCTGCGTGATGGCCGCCGTGGCGCTCTGTCCGCGAAAGGACGCCGTCACGCGAATCTGGAACTCGCCGGCGATGTTGTTGGGCCTCAGGCCGACGCCCGTGGCGACGCCGTCGGCGCCGGTGGTCGCCGTGTGGATGTTGCCGGTGGGAAAGCTGGCGCCGGCGCCCAGGTCGGGCGTGACGAAGGTGACGTTGGCGCCGGCGATGGGATTGCCGGCGTTATCGGTGACTTTGACGACGGGGTCGCGGGCGCGCCGCTCGGCGATGCTGTTGATGGCGCCCTCGCCTTCGACGACCTCCAGGCGAATCGCCGCCGGCGGCTGCTGTGCGAGGATTCCGCTCAGCAAAACACTCACCAGCGGATAAACCCCGGAGCGAGCCTGCATTCGATCTCCTCCGATCAAACCCGTATTGTAACACCGGGTCGCAGGACGCCCAAACAAAAAGGGCGCCGGCTGTCGAACCGGCGCCCCGTAGTGGTATTCCGCCTGTTTCTACCAGTGGAACTTCAGGCCGAACTGGATGATGCGTGCCGTGACGCCGCCGCCGCGCGAGGTGTCGACGGTAGTTTGCAGGCGGCCGAAGGTGGTGCTGTCGATGCCGGTCTGCGCACCGCTGAAATTGGCGTTGTTAAAGGCGTTGAACAACTCGAGGCGAATCTCGAACGCGTAGCGCTCGTAGAACCGCGTCATCTTGTTCACCGAGAAATCCTGGTCGAAGAAGCGCGGCAGCCGGAAGCCGTTGATCGGAAGGTTTCCGAACTCGCCGGCGCCCGGATGATCGAAGCAGGGCGTCGTCTGGGTCGGCGTGCAGAACACCGCCCGCGAGGCGCCGGCGCTGGTGATGTTGACCAGTCCGGAGTTGGGATTGATCCAGTAGACGCCGCTGCCATGGCGGAACACTCCGAGCTGCTTGGAGATGTCGTCCGCGGTCATGTTGCGGATCATGGCCGTCTCGCCCACCAGCGACCCGGTGGTTGCGCGCCCGGAGCTGATCGTGAAGGGCGACCCTGTCGACCAGCGCGTGAACGACTGCAACTGCCAGCCGCCCACGAGGACGTTCAAGACGCTCGGGGCGTTGGAGAGAATGGCCTTCCCGCGCCCGATCGGCAGCGTGTACATGATCGCGGTGTTGAACGCCTGCGTCACATCGAAGCCGGCCGGGGCCTTGTCGAGCCGCGGGTTGTTGATCGCCCGATAGTTCTGGGTTTCCGTCTGGCTGTTGACGAAGCTGGTGTCGGCCAGAACCTTGCTGTAGGTGTAGTTGGCCGCCAGGAACAGGCCGGTCGAGAATCGCCGGTTGAGCTCGACTTCCAGGCCGTGGTAATAGCTCCAGGAGTTATTGCTCATGATGTTGGCGCCGGCCGCGTAGGGGCTGGGCACGAAGAAGTTGAGACCGAGCGGGTCGCGGTTCGCAAGGTAGGTCGGCGAGCGGCGGATCGTATCCCAGAACGCCCCCACCTGGTTCTGCTGAAGGTTCGTGACGAAGCCCGACGAGCCATAGGCCGAACCCGCGGCCACTCCGGTGAACAAGCGGTCGAGCAGCGGCGTGGCGACCTGTCCGGCGCGGCCGGTGTTCGCGAAACCGGCCACACTGGCGGCGCTATTGATGCTCAGGTTTCGCTGTGCGTTCACGAACTCGTTCATTAAGCCGTTCCTGTTAAGGTCGAGCTCGTTGATGCTGTAGGAGCGGATGCCCTTGACCGAGTGATTGCCGGTGTAGCGGGCCTCGAAGGCTAGCCGCTTCCAGAGCTCGCGTTGGACGCCGAAATTCCATGCCAGTACGTACGGGGTGCGGAAGTTCTTGGGGAAGTCCCACAGGGCAACACCCGAATTCGCAAGGAAGTTGGCGCGCTGGGACACGGGGAACGCGGCCACCGGCGGCGACGGGAGCGGGTTGCTCGCCCGGAAGACACCGGTGGGCGTTGTGTTGGTCGGGGTGGCGAAGAGTCCGGTGTTTCCCGTCGAAGCGAGCTGATACACGGTAAATCCATCCTGGAGATAGTGCGACGAGAACGAAGCCCGGATGGTCGTCTTGTTGCCCTTGCCCGGCGTCCAGGCGAAGCCCAGGAACGGCGCGAAGTTGTTCTTGTCGAGATTGTAGATGGGGCGGCCGGTTCCAGGTCCGGCGAAATTCAACTGGACATCGCCCTCCAGGCCGTTGACCGGAAGCAGGGCCAGCTTATTGCGCAGGTTTACGACGCCCGGTAGTTCGTATCGAACGCCGAATTGAATATTCAGCTTCGGCCGGAACCGCCAGGTGTCCTGCCAGTAAAACGACAGGTAGTGCTGGATCGGATCGACCGTGCGCGGCACGCCCGGCACGAAACCCGAGGTCGGCGAGGTGTGGTTGAAGCCCTGTTGTAGGTTGGAAAGCAGGCCAGTGACGTTGTGGAAGACGGCCTGGGCGTTGGAGAGGTCTCCGGCGCTGATGCCGGGCAGCGTGGTCGCTGTGAGTCCGTTCGGGTTGGCGGTGTTGGAGCCGAGCTGGATGCGGGGCACCACGACGTTGAAGAAGTAGGAGTTTGCCAGCACCTGCCGGTACTCGCCGCCCATCCGCATATTGTGCGATCCCTTAACCCAATTGAAGTTGTCGATCCACTGACGCACCGGGGTATTGCGGCCCTGGGGAAGGTTCGTCCAGGTGAATGTCGGCGAAGTGACGCCGGCGTAGTTCAACTGCTGGTTCTGTGTGCCCGCGAAGGTCTCGTCCAACGCGAAGGCCACCGGCGCACGTTGATAACCGAAGCGGAAATCGTTGGTCTTGTTGGCGCTGAACACCGAGGTGAAGGCCCACACCAGCACCTGCCGGCGCGAGCGCTGGCCGCCGCCGAGGGACTTCGGAAACGCCGGCTCGATGCCGTTGAGCAGGTCGGGCGTGCTGTCGAAATCGGCCTGGTTGAACACGAACTCCAGGGAGTGCTTGTCGGTAAGGTTGTGGTCGACCCGGATCGAGTAGCGGTCCTGGATGCCTTTGCCCGGGAGATTGAACGGATAGCAACGGATGTTCAGCCCGTCGCCGGTGCAGCCGGAATCGGTGAGCCCGTCGGTGGGCACCAGGGAGTTGTAGAAGCTCATCACGCTCTGGTTGAGCGTGGGCGCGACCGTCGCGTTGCCGATGGTGCCGGTGGTCAACAGGTTGACGGTGCGGGGACCGCCGCCCGTGGTCGGCGTGTACGTGAACTGTCCCAACCTCGCCGAGGGCGTCATCACCGTGCGCGTTCGCGGGCGCGAAACCGGCTCGCGGAAAGCTTCGTACGATCCGGAGATGAAGGTCCGGTTCCGGCCGTCGTAGATCTTCGGGATGAAAATCGGCGCTCCGCCGTTGATTCCGACGCGATTCTGCAACTGGAACGGCCGACGTTGACGCTGCGAGCCGTCCGCGTTGTGCCCGGCGGCGTTATTGAACCAGGTGTTGGCGTTCAGGTTATCGTTGCGCTGGAACCACACGATGGCGCCGTGAAAGTCGTTGGTGCCGCGCGTGGTGACCATCGACACCTGCGCCGCGCCGAAGCCGGCATCGGCGCCGATGCCGCCGAGCGACACGTTGAACTCGCCGATGGAGTCCACGCTTGGTGCGCTGATGGCAAAGAAGGCGCTGGTTTTCACGAAGTTGTCCGCCACGTTGATGCCGTCCTGCGTCAGGTTGGTGGCGCTGCCGCGCAGTCCGTGAACGTAAGCGTCGCCGCCCAGTCCGACGGTCGGAGCCGCGATGCCGGCCATGGTGCGCACAAGGTCGAGCGGATTGCGGGTCGGTAGGGGCATGTTGAGCAGCAGAGCGCGATCGATCGTGTTCTTGACCTCAACCGACTCGGTCTGAAGGACGCTCTGAAGGGCCTCGACCTGCACCTCGGTCCCGACGCGCGCGACCTCCATGGTCGCGATCACCACCGCCACGCCGGAAACCGTGACCTGCACGCGCTCGATTACGGTTTTCGAGAAGCCCGCCGCCTCGACCTCCACCCGATAGAACCCGTACGGCAGGCTCGACAGTCGGAACGTGCCGGCGGCATCCGAAATCGCCTCGAACTTCCTGGAGGTGGCGACGTCGGTCGCCACGATCTTGGCGCTGGGAATGCGCGCTTCCGTCTGGTCGACCACCGTTCCGGAAATCGTTCCGGAGAGAACCTGGGAGTAGGCGGGCATCGCGAGCAGCACCGCCAGGCAAAGCGCGATAGTAATCGAAACCTTCCTCATGGCACCCTTTCCCTCGTAATGAATGTGCACGTACGTCACGTACGTAACAGAAACGTCCTGTGGGGTTAACATACTATGCTTAGCCCAATGAAATCAAGGGGAATCGGGCCGCGACCTGTTACATTTCCGGCAACCACACCACTGCAATGGGGTGTGCTAAGGGGCGGAACCCGTTGATCTGTAAGCCCTCTCAAGGGCACGCGAGTCAGGTGTCTTAGCTAATAGCTGATAGCTGTTAGCTGTCAGCTTGATCGCTACTGTTTCACCCAGGCGACGTTGAAGTGCGCATGCTTAATTGACTTGCGCGCCGCCCCGGCCGGCAGGTGATTCAGGAAGTAACTATAGGTAGCGTGTAGCGACCCGTCGCGCGCCTGTATCAGGGACGGATAGTGATACGCCGCCGCCCCTTGCCCTCGATCGTCGTACTCCAGCCGCCGCCGCCATTTCCACGACGCCCCATCGTCGTCCGACAGCGCCACGACCAGCGAATGACGGCCGCGCTCGGTGTCGTTGAAGATCATCGCCCAGCTTCCATCCCTCAGGTTGATGACCTCCAGGCCCGCTCCGGGATTCGGTATGTCCGTATCCGTCACCGTCGACCACGTCACCCCGTCGTCCTTCGACGACGTCACCAGCACGCGCTTGGGCGCCGGGCCGTTATCGCGCATGTAGGCGACCAGCGTGCCGTCGCGTTTGCGCGCGATCGTCGGCTGTACGCCGCCCGCGCTCACAATAGGATCGCTGGTCGACCAGGTGCGTCCGCCGTCGTCTGTGATCGCCATCAGTGAGAAATCGTAGCCGTCGGAGTAGAGCGGCACGATCACGCGGCCCGACGGCAGCTCGACCGGGTGCGCGCGCGGCATCCAGCCCATTCGGGAAAAGTACTTGTCGCCGGCGTTGTCGTGCAGGCGCTTCAGATACGCATGGCGCTGCGACCCCGGCTCGGCCGCGGCGAGCCACGGCGAGATGACCTCTCGCACCTTCGCCGTGAAGTTGCGCGGGACGAACAGCATGTCCTCGGAGACCTCCCAGCGCGGCGGTCGCGACGGGTCGGCGTAATCGGTCGAGATGCGGTATTTCGCGAGCGCCGTGTGCCATTCGTTGGCGAGGATCACCGGCCACGTCAGCCACAGGCGGCGTTTGGAGTCGACCAGCAGCGCGGGATTGCAGTCGGGGAATCCCGGCGTGTCGGCGATGGTGACGCGCGGGTCCCATTCGCGCCGGCCGCGGCGGAGACGCGAGGCTTCGATGATGACGTCGTCGGCGGTGCGCTCGCCGGAGCCGTGGTACCAGACCGTGAAGAGGTCGCCCGAGGGAAGCTCGACCACCGACGAAGCATGGTTGTGCCAGTGCTCCAGCGGAAAGATCAGCTCCGAGGTGAGGAACGGTTTCTCCTGGGCGGCGGCGATTCCGGCGAGGGCAAGGAGCATGGCGAGGCGCATAACTGGTATTCTGTCACCGAACTTCCCGGCCCGCGCCGGCGTATTCTCAGAAGAGCACAATGGAGACGCTTCAACTGGTCGGCTCGACCCTGGGCCTGGGCCTTCTCGCGGGCACGCGACTCTACGCGACCGTGTTGGCAGTCGGCCTCATGGTCCGCTTTCAGCTCGTCGCGCTCCCCGCCGCGCTGGCCGATCTTCAGATCTTCGGCGACGGGCGCGTGCTCGCCGCCGCCGGCATCCTCTATGTCATCGAATTCGTCGCCGACAAGGTCCCCTGGGTCGACAGCCTCTGGGACGTCGTGCACACCTTCATCCGCCCGATCGGCGCGGCTGCCCTGGGACTGGCGGCGGTGAGCGCCACCGACCGCTCGACCAACGTCCTGATGGCGCTCGCGGCCGGCGGCGTCGGCCTGACCGCGCACGCGACCAAGGCGGGCGCCCGGCTGCTGGTGAACCACAGCCCCGAGCCTTTCTCGAACATCGGCCTGAGTCTGGCCGAGGACCTGGCGGTGCCCATCGCCGCCTGGTTCGTGCTGGCGCACCCTTACATCGCGCTCGCGGTGGTGCTCGGATTCCTGGCGCTCTTCGTATGGCTGGCGCCGAAAATATTCCGATTGATGCGGCGATCCTGGGCGGCCCTGGCTGAGCGCGCGCGCGGATTGCTGTCGCCGCGCGCGGCGTAGCCCCAGCGGCTTCGCATCACGCCAGCGCCGCCAGCAGCCGGTCGATGTCCGCGTCGTTGTTGTAGACGCTCGGCGACACCCGCATCCCGGGAATCACGCTCACGTCGCCCTTCGGCCCCGTGAACTCCCAGCGCCGCATGGCCACCACCGTTCCGCCGAACGCCTTGCGCAGCTTCGCCGACGTCGCGGCGTAGTCGCTCACCCGGAAGCTAACGATGGGCGTGTCGTTCCCAGCGGGTGTAAGCGCCGGGTACCCCAGCCGCGGCATCTCCTTCTGCAACCGCTCCGTCAGCGCCTTCGCGTGCGCGCGAATGTTCGCCACCCCCAGTTCCCGTATGTACTGGAGCGCCGCGTGCGCGCACGTCCCGCCCACATACGAAAAGCTCCCCGACTCGTACCGCGCCGCGCCCGGCCGCAACTGGAACTGCGCGTCGGTCTGGGCTCCCCCCGGACTCGAATACTGCCGCACGCCGTAGCGCGACCGCTGGAGCTTCTCCTGCAACTCCTCCTTCACGAACAGAAACCCGAACCCGAAGTCGCCCATCAGCCACTTGTAGGCGCCGCAGGCCGCGAAGTCGATCCCCATGGCGCGCACGTCGATGGGCGTCGCGCCCGCGCCCTGGATGATGTCGGCGTACAGGTAGGCGCCGTGCTGATGCGCCGCCGCCGCCGTGCGCCGTACGTCGTGCAAATACCCGTTGATGTTGGACACCAGCGCCAGCGACACCAGCCGCGTGTTCCGGTCGATGGCTCGCTCCATGTCCTCGGCGTGCACCGCCCAGCGCCCGTCGATCTCCCTGTACCGCACGATGCGCAGCTCGATGCGCCCCTCGCGTTCCAGCATCCGGTACATGTACTTCGAGGCCTGGTAATGCAGGTCGTCGATGACGACGTTTCCCTTGGCCTCGCCCAGCCGCAACCCCGCGATGACGATGTTCTCGCCGTCGGTGGTGCTCTGCGTGAAGGCGATCTCGCTCGGCCGCGCGTGGATGAGCTCGGCGAACATTTGTTTGGTCGCCAGTTCCTCGGCGCCGAACGGCGAGCTCCCGCCGCCGCCTTCGCCGTAGCCGCGGAACCGGATGTGACGCTCCATCGCCGCGATGGAGCGCACGCTTAATGGATGGTAGTCCGCCGCGGTCAGCCACAGGCGATTCTTCAGCCACGGAAAGTCTTCGCGGACCTTGCCCCAATCGACGGGCTTCGCGGTTTGCGCCGCATTGGCGGCGAGCGCGGACGCCGGGGCGCCCCTCAGCAGGTCGCGCCTGGCGAGCTTGGGCATGTGCACCTCCTGGCGCCGGGCCCGGTCGCGCGATGCCGGCGCCTTCAGGCTTTCGCCGAAATTGAATCCACCCAGCGTCCGGCGGCGTCCACCGTGCGCACGCGATACCACACGCCGCCGGAATGACTCGCCGGAGCGGCTTCATCGGTGACGGTGAACGGCTCCTCGGTCGCCTGCGGACGGAAGGGCACGGTGGCGATCTTCTCCTCGCGCCGGTAGATCTCGTAGCGCGCGATCGGGTCGCCGCCGGCGAACGCCGTGCTCCACGACACCTTCGATCCCTTCTCCAGCCGCTCGACCTTAACCGTCTGCGGCGCCAGCAGCCCGCTCGACACGCGCTGGAAGAAGTTGTTGTCGGAGCCGTGCAGCTGCGTCGTCCGATCCTCGATCTCTCGCCGCCGCGCGGCGCTCATCGGCTCGTTCGTCTGACAGGCCGCCAGATTCGCGGCCAACTGGTCGCGCCCGGGATCGTTGTTGCGGTCGATCAGGCCGATGCCGGCGATCAGCGTCGCCACGCCCGGCGCCCCGAGCGTGTAGTGCAGGAAGTCCTTGTAGTCGACCTTGCCCGGCTGTCCGACGCTGAGCACGCTCTGTCCCGGCCGGCTCGCGTAGCGCTTCTCGAGGCCGTACATGGCGCCGTCGGCGAAGACCTTCATGCCGATCACGCCCATGCCCTTGGCGGCGGCCACCGGTACGGAGTTGGTCTGGTGGCAGAAATAATGCCGGTCGTTGGGATTGATCGCCACCAGCAGCGTCTCCAGGTCCCCGCGCTTGTCGCGCCGCATGGCGTGCATGTGCGCCGTCGGATTCTCGTGGCCGGTGATGCCGAGGTGGCGGATGTACTTCTTGTGGCCCGGGTTCAGACCGGTGCGATTGGTGCCGTCGCGGAAGTCGATCAGACCGGCCAGCGCGCCAACGCGCGGGGACTCGCCGGGATTCTCGAGTCCGTCAAAAACCGACTCGGCGTCGGCCTCGTCCCGCAGCGAGTGGATCTGCATCAGATCGAGGTAGGCCCCTTCGGGGATGAATCCCTTGCCGTCGCCGAAGAACTGCGTGAGGGCGCGCATCAGGTCGTCGATGGCCGTCGCGCCGCCGCCGGCCGAGCGCCCGCGGGGACGTCCGCCGTCACGGACCACCGAGTCTCGCAGACCCGTCTTGGTCGCCAGGAACAGCCGGCCGCGGAGAGCCGCGTCGTAGCCGGGCTCGCCCGGAATCAGGTTGAGAATCCGGAAGGCTTTGTGATAATTCCGCTGGCTGAGCTGATAATTATTGGCGGTTTCGAGGTACGTCATGCCCAGGCGCACCGCCTTGACGACGATCTCTACGCCCTCGTCGCCCGGCAGCTCCCACATGACCTTGTTGCCGCCGGCCAGTCCGAAGGTGGTCACCTCCCGGCCCGTGCGGCCGAGCGGCCGCGTGAGCCATTTCTTCTCCGCCGGATGCGCCCAGGCGGCGAAGCGTCCGGAAAGCGGCAGGAACGTGGTCGCCATCGCGGGCGCCGTGAACAGGCGCGCGAGCTGGCGGCGCGAGAGCTTCTCCGTCATGGTGTCAAATCTAGCACAGCGGCCGCAGCGCCGAGGATCGCGCCGCGGTCGCCCAGCGCCGCCGGGACGATGGGCGTTTCCGCCGCGAAGCGGTTGATCGTCCGGTGCGGCGTCATCTCGCGCAGCCGGGTGAACAAAGGGTCGCCGATCCGAGACATCCCGCCGCCGATCACGATAATGTCGGGGTCGAGCAGGCTGACGACGCCGCCCAGCCACGCCGAAAGCATCTCGCAGACCTCCAGCAGCGCCATGGGGTCCTCGGCCGCCAGCCGCTCGGGCGCCTTTCCGCGGCGCGCCAGGGCGACGCCGGACGCCAGCGCCTCGATGCAGCCCGGCACCCCGCAGTTGCACACCGAAGGGCTCCGCCAGTCGATGGTGACGTGACCGCCCTCGCCGGCGGCGCCGTTCTTGCCGTGGTGGATGCGGCCGTCGAGCACGATGCCGCTGCCGATGCCGGTCGAAAGCGTCACGTAGAAGACCGTCGAGTAGCCGCGCGCGGCCCCGTAGCGGGCCTCGGCCAGTCCGGCGGCGTTGGCGTCGTTCTCCACCAGGCACGGCACGCCGTGGCGCGCGGCCACCAGCTCGGCCAGCGGAACGTTCAGCCATCCGGGCAGATTCGGCGGATTGAACACCACGCCGGTCTTGGGATTCAGCGGTCCCGGCACGCACAGGCCGATGGCGGCGACGTCCGGCGTCATCAACTCGTCGATGACCGCGTGGAGCTGGCCGAGGGAGACGTCGTAGCCTTCGGCGGCGCGCGTCGGCGCCGTGTAGGTTTGCAGGAATTCGGTCTGTTGGTCGACACGGGCGCCGGCGATCTTCGAACCGCCGACATCGACCCCGAGAGCGATCATCCGCTCACGATATCACGCGCCGCCGGGCCGTCGCGCACCATTCGCAGAAGCTCGCCGGTTTCACGTCCAGCCGCTCGACGGCGTGCGTTGACGACATTACGCAGTTCCAGCGGTCGCAATGGCGGAGCCCGAACGTGTGGCCGATCTCGTGCAGCGCCTCCTTCAACAGGCGCTCCTCGAAAAGCGCCTCGTTTGCCGGCAGACCGTAGAACTCCTCGCGCAGCCGGTGGGACGACACCAGCGCGCAGCGCCCGCCGACCTGCGCCTCTCCGAAGACGAAGGTGAAGATCGGGACATAAAGGTCCAGCGCGGTGACGCCGAGCAGCCGGTCGGCGCCGGTGGGGCGGCCCTCCCGGGCCGCGCCGGGACTCCCGGCCCCGCCATCGCCGATTCGCGCCAGCAGCGCCGTCGAATAATACTGGCCTCGCGCGCCGTCATAAGCCGGCTCGGCGTCGACGGCGTCGTCGCGCACCCGGCACTCCACGTCCAGCGCGCGCTCGATCCCGGCAGCCAGCTTTGCCAGACCGGGCCCGTTCCGGCCCACCGGCACCAGGTCAATGAGCATGGTCCGCGCGATACCGCCGCAGCTTGTTGTACAGCGTCGTGCGGTCGATGCCGAGAATCCGCGCCGCGCGCGAGTGGTTGTTCTGGCACTCGCGCAGCACCCGCTCGATGTGCGCCCGCTCCACATCGTCGAGCGAGAGGCCGGTTGCGGCCGGCGCCTGGCGGAACTGGAAGGAGAAATCCTCCGCGCACAGTTCCGCCGACCGGTTGATCACCAGCGCGCGCTCCACCGCGTTCTCCAGCTCGCGCACGTTGCCCGGCCAATGGTAGGCCACCAGCAGATCGAGCGCCTCGGCCGTCAGGCGCGGCGGGTGGCGATTGGTCGCCGCCGAGAGCTTTTCGAG
>CAZEVY010000142.1:0-10881 GCA_964515555.1 uncultured Solibacteraceae bacterium
GCGGCCCGCCAGGCGCGCCTCCAGGGACAAGTGCGATTCGAGGTCCAGATCGATGCCGACGGCTCGGTCGCCGGCCTCACGCTCGTTCACGGGCATCCGGCGCTGGTCGAGTCGGCGCAGGAAGCCGTCCGGCAGTGGCGCTACGCGCCGACCTATCTCAACGGCAAGCCCGTCGAGGTGATCACCACCGTCGACATCAATTTCACGCTGGCCGAGTAGCAACCGCGCGTCCACGCGCGCCGTCCCAGAGGATGGGAGCGCGCGGGTGTCGCAGCCTCGCGATCCCCGGGTAGTTCGCCAGGAGAAGCTGGCTGCGTCAACCCTGAGGGAATCGGCCGCTTCTCCTGTGCGTCCGCCCGTCAGCCCACCGCGAACGGTCTGGCATCGGCGAGCAGCCGCTCGGCGGCTTCCTCCTCGATGGGAGCGCTCAGGAAGTGCCCCTGCATGCGGTCGCAGCCCGCCAGCCGCAGGGCCTCCCACTGTTGCGCCGTTTCCACTCCCTCGGCCACCACGATCAGCCCGAGACCGTGCACCATGCCGATGATGCTCTCCACCAGTCCCTGGCTCCCCGTCGGCCGGTCGATCTCGTCGACGAACGACTTGTCGATTTTCACCGCGTCGACGTGCAGCCGGCGAAGGTAGCTGAGAGACGAGTATCCGGTTCCGAAGTCGTCGATCGCGAGCGCGACGCCGATGGCCCGCAGGCTGTCGATCCTCAGCGCCGACTCCTCGAAGTCCCGCATCAGCACGCTCTCGGTGATCTCCATCTCGAGCAGCCGCGGATCGAGGCCGCTGGCCGCCAGCGCCTGAAGGACCAGGTCGACGAAATCCGGCCGCGCGAACTCCGCCGCCGAGACGTTCACGGCGATGCGCGCCCGAGGCGCGCCCGGGCGCTGCCAGCGTCGTCGTCGCCGGCAGGCTTCCGCCAACATCCAGGCGTCGAAGCGCGCCATCAGGCCGCACTCCTCCGCCACCGGGATGAACTCGCGCGCCGCGAGCCGCCCCAGCGCGGGATGGTCCCAGGCCAGCAGCGCCTCGAAGCCCGTCAAGCGGCCGAGCGCGTCCGACTGCGGCTGGTAGATCTGCCGGAGCTGGCCGCTGTCGTGCGCGCGATGCAGGGAGGTCGCCATCTCCAGCCGTTCCGTGGCGCCTCCGGGAAGGTCCGGGGAGTAGAAGCCGAGCGCTCCGCTGCCGCGCGCGCCGGCGCGCCGAAGGGCCTTCTCGGCGCGGCGGATCAGCGTGAGCGCGTCGTCGCCGTCGGCGGGAAACCGGCTCACGCCAATGCTGGCGTTGACGAACAGGTCGTTGGACTCCCAGGGAAACGGGGGCGCCGTTTGTTCCAGCAGGCGCAGCGCCAGGGATTCGGCGGCGGCGGCGTCCGCGGCGCCGCTCCACACGACGACAAATCGATTGCCCCCCAGCCTTCCGAGCCACTGGTTTTCGGAGAGACAGTCGCTGAACCTCCGGGCCAGCGCCTCGATCAGCACGTCGCCGGCCTCGTAGCCGAGCGCCTGGTTGACCAGCCGCAGGCCGGTCACTTCAATGAGAATCGCCGCCAGCGGGGCGCGCCGCCAGCGGCACGCTTGCAGCTCGCTCTGCAATCGCCGCGTCAGGCCGCGCGCGTTCGGCAATCCCGATACGGCGTCGTGCGACCGCGGGTCCGGCGGCCGGCGCACCGGCCGGATAAACCCCAGCTCGCCGACGGGCAGGCCCCGCTCGAACAGCAGATAGGCGTGCGCCTCCACCGCGACCGTCGCGCCGTCACGCGTGCGCAGCGCCAGCTCCACCACCCCGGCCGGACCCCCGCCGTATTGCGCCAGCAACATCTGCGAAACCGTCTCGCGATGGTCCGGCGCCACCAGCTCGCCGAAGTTCATCGCCAGCAGCTCCTCGCGGCGGTAGCCGGTCAGCTCCTCGGCGGCGCGGTTCACCGACGTCAGCCGCCCGCGCAGATCGTGCGTGTACACGAAGTCGCCGGCATGCTCCAGCATGGATTCCCAGCGGCCCCCGCCGGCTTCGTCGCCGAAACTGGATTCCGCCGCCGCCCCGGCCGCCTCCCACTGCCGGATCGCCAGCGCCGCCAGGCGAGCCAGTCCCGCCAGCCCCTCCAGGCGTTCGGGACGGACCTGGCGCGGGGCGCCGGCGGCTGCCATCAGAACGCCGAGATGGTTTCCCTCCGCGTCGATCAGCGGGGCGGACGCGCAAAAGCGCAGCCGGCGAGGCCCGGAGACCAGCACGCTGTAGAGGAATCGTGGATCGGCGGCCGCGTCGACCACCGCTTCGGGGCGGTCTCCGGCCAGCGCCTCGGCCAGGATCGCGAGGTCGCTCTGCGACCATCCCGCCGCCGCGCCAAACCAGCGCCGGAGCCATCCCGGATGGTCGTCGGCCAGCCACACCACCGCCACGGGTGCGTGAAGCCAGCGCGCGGCCATCGAGGCGATCTCATCGAGACTCGCGGCCGCCTGGTCGCCCAGCGGCGCCCAGTAGCCGGGCGCGGCCGTGGAGGTATGACTGGCTTGGCTCGGATGCATTCGGAGTGCCGGCCGCCCCGTTAACCAATCCGAATATATCGTGAATTCTCGGGGATTTCAAGAGAAATCCCTATCCGTTCCCGGCTTAGATTGTCTCCAGTTCTTCTTCGAGCAGTTGGCGCTGGTGGAGATCGGCATAAAAGCCAGCCCGGGCGAGCAGCTCGGCGTGCGTGCCCTGTTCGGCGAGCGTTCCCTTCTCGATCACGAAAATCCTGTCGGCGTTGCGGACCGTGGAAACCCGATGCGAAATGAGGATCGTTGTCCGCTCGCGCATCACGCCCGTCAATCCGCCCAGGATGCGGTCTTCGGTGAGCGTGTCGACGCTCGAGAGCGCGTCGTCGAGGATAAGCACCGCCGGACGCCGCAGAATGGCGCGGGCGATCGCCGCGCGCTGCTTCTGACCGCCCGAGAGCGTGATGCCGCGCTCGCCGATCATGGTCTGGTAGCCGTCGGGAAAGCCCGCGACGTCGGGCCCGAGCCCGGCGCGCTCGCCGGCCAGGCGAATCTCCTCGCTGGCGCCGCTGGCGCCGTCCCCGTCCACGGCCCCGGCGTGCGATTCGAACCCCGCGCCCGTGGCGCCGAATGCCAGGTTCTCCGCCAGCGTCGTGCTGAACAGAAACGTCTCCTGCGGCACCATGCCGATCGCCCGGCGCAGCTCCGCCGGATCGTACTCCCTCACGTCGGCGCCGTCCACCAGCACCGCACCTTCGTCGGGATCGAGCAGCCGCGGGATCAGGTGCACCAGCGTGCTCTTGCCGCTTCCGGTGTGCCCCACGATCGCCACCGTCGATCCGGCCGGAATCGTCAGGCTCAGATCGCGCAGCCCGCCGCCGCCCGGGTAGCACACCGAGACATTGCGGAACTCGATCTCGCCGCGCATCGGCTGCGGCAGCGGCCGCGGCTTCTCCGGGGCCGCGATCGAGGCGCGCTCCTCGAACACCTGGCTGAGGCGCTTGAGCGAAGCCGTCCCGCGTTGGATGATGTTAACCACCCAGCCCATGGCGACGATCGGCCACACCAGCATGCCCATGTAGAAGTTGAACATGAGGAAGCTGCCCAGCGTGATCTGGCCGGACAGCACCCGGTATCCCCCGGCCCACAACACCAGCAGGAACGAGAGGCCGATCAGCCCCTGCATGATCGGCTGGAAGGTGCCCGACATGCGTACCAGCCGCAGGTTCTGCGTGATGTAATCCCGGTTCAGCGCCGCGAAGCGCTCCAGCTCCGCCTCCTCCTGGGCGTAGGCGCGAATCACCCGCACCCCGGTGAGATTCTCCTGTACCCGGCTGCTGATGTCGGAAAACAGCGCCTGGATTTTTTCGAACCGGGAGTGAATCGCCCGGCCGTAGAACACCACCGCCACGCTCACCAGCGGCGCCGGCAGCAGCGTCACCAGCGTCAGCTGCCAGTCGACCGACCCCATCACCGCCACAGCCAGCGGAAATACCAGCGCCGTTTCGGCCGAGTACATTACTCCCGGCCCCATCATCATGCGGACGGCGTTGAGGTCGTTGGTGGCGCGCGCCATGATATCGCCGGTGCGCACGCGCCCGTAGAAATCGCCGGAGAGCGTCACCAGGCGCGCGAACAGGTCGTTGCGCATGTCGTACTCGACGTCGCGCGAGAGGCTGATCAGGATTACCCGCATCCAGTACTGGAACACGCCTTTGACCGCCGCGATGCCAACCAACGCGGCGGTAAACAGCACCAGGCGGTCCATCGCGAAGCCGCCCGTCAGCGAGTCCACGGCGTTCTTGATCGTCAGCGGCATCAGCGCCGCGAAGATATCCTTGAGCAGCAGCGCCCCGATGCCGAGCGCGACCCGTCCGCGCCGGCGGGCCAGGTAAGGGACGAGGATGCGAAGGGCGTTCCGCACGGTCAGATCCCGAACAGCGATGTGACCAGCTTGGTCCACTCGAGCAGGAAGATCTTCCGGGCGTCGCGGCTCCGCCACCAGCGGTCGGGGCGAAAGGCGGCGTCCGGCGACGCCACCACGTGCACCTCCACGTCGCCCGCCAGCTCGCGATAGATGCGCGTCGAGCGCCGCGTGTGATAGTTGCTGGTGACCACGAGCGCGCTCCGGATTCCCCGGCGGCGCAGCTCCGGCAGAATGCGCAGGGCCTCCTCGCGCGTCGAGTTGGCGCCCGTCATCGAAAGCGGAATGAAGAGACTCTCCGGATATCCGCGGCGGACCGCGAACGGAATCGCCAGCTCGTGTTCGAAGAGCCCATAGTGATGGCGGGGCCCGCTGACGAACACCAGCGGCGCGTAGCCCTGGCTGGCCAGCTCGGCCCCGCGCAGAATGCGCAGCCCGTTCCAGTCGCCCGCCAGCACCACGATGGCGTCCGCCTTCCGGGGGGATTCGGCGAGCACCAGGAAGCGTCCCAAAGCGCTCAGCCAGTACTCCCGGGCAGCGGCGAGGCCGATCAGGGCGATCAGCACCGGAAGCCAGCGAACGAGGCGCGCTCGCATGGCTCGGCGGGCGGGGACGACGGGTTCCGCCAGGACTTCCGCAGACCTCACTTGTCGTCGGCGTTCTTCGGGTCGATATGACCGACGGTCTTAAGCAGTTGAAACAGCCGCTCGACCTCGGCTTCGTCCTCTTGGCGAAGCAGCGGGTACTTCGGCGACGCCAGCACCCGCGCGTTCGGGCCCGACGGCAGGCCTTCGCCCCAGAAATGCGGGTGCGGAGCGCCGTCGATCAACGCCGCCCGCGACTGCCGCAATAACTGGTTGAGCAGACCGCGGCAGGCGTTCGGTTCGCCCGGATAAATCAGCAGCACCCGCGACTCGTCGGCTAGCGTCAGCCGCACGACCAGTGGCGACCGCCATGCGGTCCGGTCGATCCGCCGGATGCGCTCCCATGGGATGTCCCGCCGCCCGATCACCAGCCGGTCGCGCCGAATCTCCACTGGCGGACGCGTGGCAAGCATCACCAGCACCACGGCGCTCAGCAGGAACAGCGCCGCCGGGATGAACGCCGGCCTCCATTCCAGTCCGCACCAGGCGGAAAACAGTGAGCAAAGCAGCCCGACGACTCCCGCCGACCAGTAGTTCCGGGAAGGAATGTAGCGACTCATGACGCCCCGACGCTCTCCCCTCTAAGACTACTCCCGCGCCCGTGCCTCGTCAAATCGTTTCGTGCCGTCCACGACCGCGACGGACCCCGCCGCCCCGAACATCGGCACAACCTATGCGAAACTCGGCGTCAAGCTGATATCATTGCCGACGATGAGAATCACGGGGAACGAAACACCTTCCATCCAGAGCCTCGACCGCGGCCTGGCCATTCTCGAGGCCGTGGCGCAGTCCGGCGATCCGGTCCCGCTCGGTCAGCTCACCGGCGTGCTCGGCATCGATCGCTCCAGCGTCTTCCGCCTCGCCAATACCCTCAAGCGCCGCGGCTTCCTCGCCAATCCCATCGGCCGCAAAGACTACATCCTCGGCCCCTCCGTCTGGCGCCTCTCGCGCAAGTACGACTGGAGCAACGTCCTCATCGCCGCCGCCGACCAGCATCTCAAGACGCTCGCCGTCCGCACGCGCGAGACCGCGCACCTGGCCGTCCGCGAAGGCGCCCGCGCCCTGTTTATCGACCACTACCCCGGCGCCAACCAGATGATCGTCGTCTCCGGTCAGACCGGCGAGACCGTGCCCCTGCATTGCACCGCCCACGGCAAGGCGCTGCTGGCCGACTGCGGCCTCTCCGAACTGCGCACCATCCTGGGCGACGCCCCGCCCCACCGCCACACCGCGCACACGATCTCGACCCTGGAGGACCTGGCCGCCTCTTGCGCCCGCATCCGCGCCGACGATCTCGCCATCGACGACCGCGAGTACGTTGAAGAGGCGCGCTGCATGGCCTCCCCGATTCGCGACCGCGACGGCGCCGTCATCGCCTCCATCGGCATCTCGGCCCCGCTCGCGCGCATGCCCGAGGAGCGCTACTCCGACTTCGCGCGCCTCGTCCACGAAGCCGCCGGCGCCATCACCGCCGCGCTCGCCGGAACCCCCACCGCGTGAGCTCCATGCCCGCCACGGCCGGCTTTGCCGCCTGTCGGTGTGAACGTTAAAGTTCACGTGTTTCCGCGTGGAAATCCACCCGCCAACCCTTGACGCGTCTGCGATTCCCTGTTATCATCGCTCTCTCAAAGTGCAGGCGGTGTTGCATCATGCGCAACACTCGCACACGGTCTTCGCCGACCGGAGAGGGGTCTGGGGGTTCCATGAAGAGAATCGCTCTGGTATTCGCACTCGCGCTGGCCTTTGTCCTGGCAGCGCTCGCTCAAACGCAATCCGGCTCGTTGATCGGAACGGTCACCGATCCCAACGGCGCCGTCGTTCCCGGCGCCGCCGTAAAGCTGGTCAACGTCGCCACCGGCGAGGAACGATCCACGACCACTAATGACGTCGGCGACTTTGGCTTCGCCGCGCTGGTTCCCGGCACATACACACTGCGCATCGAAGCCTCCGGCTTCCGGCCCGTCGATCGCAAGGGCAACGTTGTGCTCGCCGCCGGACGGCTGGCGCTCGGCAACATCCAGCTCGAAGTCGGCAGCGTGTCCGAATCGGTCACAGTCACCTCGCAGGGACAACTGGTCGCCACAGCGACCTCCAACCAGGCCGCCATCCTCGACAACAAGCAGGTCGCCATGATCTCCATCCGCGGCCGCGATCCCATCTCGCTGCTGCGGCTGCTGCCCGGCGTGCAGCAGGGCGTCGACCAGGACACCTTCGGCGGCAGCTTCGCGACACCCGTGCCCGTCTTCCTCGGACGCGGCGCCGGCCAGACCGTATACGTCGACGGCGTGAACGGCGGCGACGGCGGCAACGGCGGCGGCGGCGGGACCAACTTCTCCGGTGCTACCAACATCGACGCCATTGCCGAGGTCAACGTGCAGATGGCGACCTATACCGCCGAGCACGGCCTCAAGGGCGGTTCGCAGATCAACTTCATCACCAAGCGCGGCGGACAGCAGTTCCACGGCACCGGCTACTGGTACAAGCGCCACGAGATGTTCAACGCCACCAATTTCTTCAACAACGCGCTCGGCCAGCGAAAGCCCGTCTACCGCTACTCGACGCTCGGAGGCAACATCGGCGGCCCCGTCCCGGTGGCGATTCCCATCCTGAATCCGGGCGGCAAGAAGATGTTCTTCTTCTACTCGGTCGACGATACCCAGTTGAAGGACGTCAACCAGCTCCGCACCTATCAAATGGCGACGCCGCTCGAGCGCGCCGGCAATTTCTCGCAGACGCGAACCACGGCCGGCGCCCTGATTCCGGTGCGCGATCCGCTGAATCTTCAGCCGTTCGCGGGCAACATCATTCCGGCCAACCGGATTAACGCACAGGGCCTCGCATTACTCAACATCACGCCGCTGCCGAACGCCACCGGCGCCGGCTTCAACTACATCACCCAGGAGCCGAGCATCCCGCATCCGCGCCGCCAGCACCTGTTCCGCTTCGATCTGCGCCCCACCGACAGGGACACCATCAGCATCAAGCGCCAGACCTGGTATACGAAGTCCGTCGGCTGGGAGGTCGCCGGCCGGTCCTCGCCCTGGGGCCTCGTGCGCCAGCGCTACGACTTCACCGCCGACCAGGGGACCGTCACCTACACCCGCATCATCAATTCGCGCATGGTAAACGAGTTTCACATCGGAGTCTTCCACAGCACCGAGTTCGGCCCCCCCGAGGACGACAAGGCGCTTGCGGGAATCCAGCGACGCACCTTCCCGGCGCTCGCGAACCTGCCGCAGATCGCGCCTGGCAATAATCCGCTCGGCCTGATCCCGCGTGTCCAGTTTGGGACGCTGCAAAGCAGCCGCAACTCGGGCCTCGGCCAGTCCGACGTGCCCAACATCACCTACGACGGCCGCTGGCCGATCACCGGCGCCGACACCGCCTTCCCCATCCGCAACGACTTGACCTGGAACCGCGGCGCCCACACCTTCAAGGCCGGCATCCTGCGCGAGCACGAGCGCTTCGGCCAGGCGCGATCGGGCACCTTCGCCGGTGAGTTCAGCTTCGCCAACGACGGCAACGATCCCACCAACGCGCAGTTCGCCTACGCCAACGCCGTCCTCGGCCACGTCACCACCTACACCGAATCCATGGGCCGCGTGCCCGACAATTTCTACCAGTCCACCTGGGCCTGGTATGTGACCGACACCTGGAAGGCGCGCCGCAATTTGACGTTCGATATCGGACTGCGCATGTACCGCTGGGGCTACCCGCTGTGGGGCAACGGCGAATCCTCCACCTTCACCTTCGATCGCTTCGATCCCACCTGGGGCGGCAAGCCTCCGGTCTTGTATCGCCCCGTTTTGCAGGGCACGGCGCGCCGCGCGCAGAATCCCCTGACCGGTGAGATCCTGCCGACTCCGTTCATCGGACTGATGGTCCCCGGCACC
Organism: uncultured Solibacteraceae bacterium; assembly: GCA_964515555.1. GTDB lineage: Bacteria > Acidobacteriota > Terriglobia > Bryobacterales > Bryobacteraceae > CAZEVY01. The sequence goes on from CAZEVY010000142.1 coordinate 8,945, forward strand.
GGCTATAGTTGCGGACCCATCACACCCAGGACGCCCTGCAAGATCAACGGCATCGTCACGCAGGACGACCCCAGCTACGCGCCTAACGGCGAGCGCGGCTACTACGAGAACCTGCCGATCCAGTTCGATCCGCGCCTGGGCATCGCCTGGGACGTGTTCGGCAACGGCAAGATGGCCATCCGCACCGGCTTCGGCGTCTATCACCGCGCCACGGGCGGCCCCGCCATCCAGGGCGGGGGTCCGGCGTTCAGCTTCACGCAGACCATCCGTTACACCGACATCAACACCTTCTTTACCGGCGTGGGACCCACCAGTCCTTCGGGCGCGACTGGGTTCTGGAAGAAGCAGAAACTCCCGGTGACCTACAACTATTCCTTCGGGATTCAGACCGACATCGGCTGGAACTCCGTGCTCGACGTCGCCTACGTCGGCACCAACACCCACCACAACCAACAGAATTACAACTTCAACGCGCTGCCCGCCGGAGTGCGATTCCGGCCCGAGAGCCGAGACACCACGGTTAACGCGACGGCGACCAGCGCCAGCGCGGGCGCGCTCCCCGACGTGTTCCTGCGTCCCATTCCGGGCTTCGGCGACATCAACATCGGCGGCCCGGCGACCACCGAGCGCTACGATTCGCTTCAGGTGCAGTTGAACCGCCGCTTCACCGGCGGCGTCGAGCTGGCGGGGACCTATACCTGGGCCGGCGGCACCTCCAACGGCTGGAACCAGAACAACCCGCTGCCATCGACCGCCGCCCGCAGCCGCAATCTCGGCGTGCAGCAGCACGTGGCCAACATCAGCTACGTGATCGACATTCCCAAGGGCAGCCGCGCGCTGCCGTTCGCCGGCTCCAAGTGGATTCTCGACGACTGGCAGGTCTCCGGCGTGACGACCTTCGCCAACGGGCAGCTCTCCAACGTCAGCTTCACGACCACCGATAACTTCGACTTCACCGGCGGCGGCGAATCCTGCGGCATCGTCCAGACCGCCGACGCCAAGCTCACGCGCGGCGAGCGCACCATCGACCGCTGGTTCAACACCGCGGTCTTCGCGCGCCCGTCGGGCCGGGGCGACATCGGCAACAACTGCAATAACGCCAAGTTCCGGCTTCCGGGATTCAACAACCACGACGTGTCGATCTTCAAGAACTTCCCGGTCCGCGAGGGCAAGTTCTTCCAGTTCCGCTGGGAGATGTACAACGCGCCGAATCACACGCAGTTCAACGCCATCGGCACCGCGGCGCAGTTCAACCCGCAGGGGGCGCAGACGCAGACCAGCTTCGGACGCGTGACCTCGGCGCGCAACGAGCGCCGCATGCAGTTCTCTCTGCGCTTCAATTTCTGAGGTGGGGCCTCCAGGCCCAGCACACTTCACGCGGTCCGCCCTGCACCAGCCCGGGCCGCGATCGTCCGCCCGGGGTGGACTGTCTGCGGCGACTCAGCGCTGCGTCCGCGCCCGGGCGGCGGCGATCCGGTACGATCCCAGACGCCGCGGTGAGCCGCCCTGCGGCACGATCTTAATTTCGACCACCACGCTTTCAGGAATGCGTGAATCGAGACGCACCTCAAACGGCAGCGCTCCGCCCGGCTCGATCTTCTTGGCCTCGACAGCCGTCTTGGTCGCCTCGAATCTCCCCGACGCGGAGTGCCCGAACGTCGTTACGCTCTGCCTGTAGGTAATCTCGGTCGTAGTCATTTCCGAGGCCAACTCGATCCCGTCGAGGTGCAGGACGCCGTTGCCGCGATTTCGAATCTCGCCACGAACCGCGAAGTAGTGTTTCACCACTCCCGGCGTCATTTGCTCACTCGTCTTTCCGGCGGCTTGCGGCGCCTGGTACTGCTCGGTCACCGGGCGCGCTTCCATCACGACGAGTCCGATATGAGGATGTCCCAACCGTAGTTGAAGGTCGGTGACGGCGGGCAGTTCATCTTACG
>CAZEVY010000143.1:0-10567 GCA_964515555.1 uncultured Solibacteraceae bacterium
GGGCGCCCGGCGCCGGATGGGCGGCCGCTGCGGGCGCGCCGGGAGCCGCGTGGTCCGGCTGCGCCGGGGCCGCCGGCACGGGCGCCTGCGGAGGCGGTTTGCGGGCGGCGCGCTTGTCGCGCGCCTTCTTGCGCTTCTCCAGCCACTTCAGCTTCTGGTCGATGCGCACCGTCAGGTACTTCAACACCAGGTCCGATACGCGCAGCCGGCGCTCCACTTCCTTGATCAGCTCCGCGCCGCTGTGAAACTGCACCAGGATGTAGAAGCCTTCCTCGCGTTTCTTCACGCGATAGGCCAGCTTGCGCAGCCCCCACTTATCGACCTTGTCGACCGTGCCGCCGGCGCCGGAAATCAGCGCCTGCAACTGCGCGACGAAGGCGTCGATCTGCTCTTCGCCGGCGTCCGGCCGGATAATGAACAACTCCTCGTAGATTCTCATTTCTCTTCCAGGTTTGAGCCCCGGGCGCGACGATTGAATTTCGTCATGGACTGAGCGACGCCCTCGGCAATTGTGGACTCCACCGCTCTCGCCGAATACTCGAGCAGCTCGTCCAGTTCCTTATACAGCGACCGCCTCATCGGCGATAGCAGGTAATCCTTGCTGTCGGTCAGCGGATGTCCCGGGTCGACCCCGATCCGCACCCTCGCGAACCTGTCGGTGCCCAGGCTGTCGATCACCGACTGCACGCCGTTGTGTCCGGCCGACGATCCGTCCGGGCGGATGCGCAGCGACGTCCACGGCAGCGCCAGCTCGTCGTGGACCAGGAGCAGGTTCTCCGGTCCCAGCTCTTCGCGCTCGAGCAGCGCCCGCACCGCCGCGCCGCTCCGGTTCATGTAGGTCTGCGGCTTCACCAGCCACACCTTCGAGCCGGCGATCTCTCCGCGGCCCACCACCGACATCGACTCCCGGCTCCTCACCGCGATCCCGTTTCTGGCGGCCACTTCGTCGAGGACCAGGAAACCGAGATTGTGCGGCGACGTCTCGTACTCGGGGCCGGGATTTCCGAGGCCCACGACGAGCCACGGCTGCGCGCGGAATCCCGCCGGCAACCCCACCCCCCGATCCTCGGAATCCGGCACCGCACGCTACTTCTTCTTCTTCTCTTTCTCTTTGGCCTCGCCGGCGGCGCCTTCCTCTTCCTTCTTGCCCTTCTTGATGACTTCGGGCTCGGCGGTGGTGGGCGCGGCCACGACGGCCTCTTCCTCGGCCGGCTTCTCCTCGACACGGATCGTGATCACGTGGCAGATCACCGCCTCCGGCGGCGAGACCAGCTTCATCGAACCGCTCAGCGCCACGTCGCGCGCGCGGATGTTCTGATTCAGCATCAGCTCGGTCACGTCCACGGTGAGATGCTCGGGAATGTCGTCGGGCAGGCACTCCACTTCGATTTCGCGCGTGATCAGCTCCAGCAGGCCGCCCTGCTGCTTGACGCCCTTGGACTCGCCGGAGGTGTGGACCGGCACCTTCACCAGCAGCGACTTGCTGAGGTCGATGCGCTTGAGATCGGCGTGCAGCATGCGGTCGGTCACCGGGTCCATCTGCCAGTCGACCACCATCACCGGCGTGTTCTCGCGGCCCCCGACGTCGAGATTGAAAATCGTGTTGTGACCGCTGGCGCTGTGCAGGATGCGGTGCAGCTCCTTGGGGCTGACGGCCACCGGTATCGAGTCTCCCCCCGTTCCATACACCACGGCGGGGATGCGCCCGGCGACGCGCAGCCGGCGCGCCTCGTTCTTCCCGCGGCTGGAGCGCGGCTCGGCCGCGACGGTGATGTCCTTCCTCATTTCACTGACCTCTCAGACGAATAATGTGCTGACCGACGATTCCTCGTGGATCGATTCGATGGCCTTGGCGAGCAGCGGCGCCACCGACAGAATCCGGAACTTCGGCGACTTGCGGACCGACTCGCGCACCGGAATCGAGTTGGTGACCACCACCTCACTGATGGGCGATTCCTCCAGCCGCGCGATGGCGGGTCCGGAGAGAACCGCGTGCGTGGCGCAGGCCGAGACGCTCAGCGCGCCCTGCTTGAGCAGCGCCTTGGCGCCGTTCACCAGCGTGCCGGCGGTGTCGATCAGATCGTCCACCATCAGGCAGTTGGTTCCTTCCACTTCGCCGATGATGTGCATGACTTCGGCGACGTTGTGCTCCTCGCGGCGCTTATCGATGATCGCCAGCGGCGCGTTCAGCCGCTTGGCGAAGGCCCGCGCGCGCTCCACGCCGCCGGCGTCGGGCGAGACCACGGTGAGGTTGTCGATCGAGTCGGGCTTGTAATACTCCATGAAGACGGGCGTGGCGAACAGGTGGTCGACGGGCACGTCGAAGAAGCCCTGAATCTGCGCGGCGTGCAGATCGAGCGCCAGCACGCGGTCGGCGCCGGCGCGCTCGAGCAGACTGGCGATCAGCCGCGCCGAGATCGGCACGCGCGGCTTGTCCTTGCGGTCCTGGCGCGCGTATCCGTAATAGGGAAGCACGGCGGTGATGCGCTCGGCCGAGGCGCGCCGCAGCGCGTCCAGCATCAGGAACAGCTCCATCACGTGCCGGTCGACGGGCGTGCAGGTGGGCTGTACGACGAACACGTCGGCGCCGCGCACGTTCTCCTGCACTTGGAGGTAGACCTCGCCGTCGGCGAACGTCTTGATGCAGAGATCGCCGAGCCGGCAGTTCAGCGCCTGGCAGATCTCCTCCGCCAGCGGCGCGTTGGCCGTGCCCGTGAAGACGATGAAGTGGTCCATACCCCGGTGAGGTCTTATGAATCGCGCCGGCTTCGGAGCGGCCATCTGGTTATCTGAATCCCAACCTCTCGAATTGCCGGGGCGAGACGCTCCCCGATTCTAGCGCAGGAGACGGGGACCCTGAACAGGTAGGTGACGCTCGCGTCCGGGAATATCCATCATATTGAATTCACGGGATGTTGTCAAACGAATGAGAGTTTCGCCGCTGCGGCGGCGCGACAGCGTCAGTACGCGAGTATCCGCTCCGCCTCGCGCACCACGTCGGCGACCTGCGGCAGTGTCGCGTCCTCCAGCGCGGGGCTGTAGCCGACCCAGGTTTCCTGCGCCGCCACGCGCCCGACGGGCGCATCCAGCCTGTCGAAAAGCTCACCGGCGATGCGCGCGGCGATCTCGGCGCCGTAGCCCCACGAGAGCGTGTCCTCGTGGACGACCATCACGCGGCTGGTCTTCTCGACCGAGGCGCGGATCGCCGCCCAGTCGTAGGGCGAGAGCGTGCGGAGGTCGATCACCTCGATGGAGGCGTCCGGAACGCGCCGCTCGATCTCCGCCGCCGCCTGCATCGATTTCTGCACCAGCGCGCCGTAGGTGACGATCGTCAGGTGCTGTCCGGATTTGGCCAGGCGCGCGCGGCCGAACGGGATGGTGAAATCCGGACCCGGGTGCGGCGCGCGATTGTACGCCTCACGATAGAGTTTCTTGTGCTCGAGAAACAGCACCGGGTCGTCGCAGCGGATGGCCGTGCGCAGCAGGCCGCAGGCGTCCTCGGCGTTGGACGGCATCGCCACACGCAGCCCGGGAATGTGCGTGAACACCGATTCGCCGCACTGGCTGTGATAGACAGCGCCTCCGGTGAGGTATCCGCCGATGGCGACGCGAATCACCACCGGGCAGCCGAAACCCCCGTTCGAGCGCCAGCGCATGGTGGCAAGCTCGTCGCGAATCTGCATCATCGCCGGCCAGATGTAATCGAAGAACTGAATCTCGACGACCGGCTTGAGGCCTCGCAACGCCATGCCGATGGCGCGTCCCACGATAGCCGCTTCGGCGATCGAGGAATTGAAGCATCGCGCGGCGCCGAATCGCCGCTGTAGGCCCTGGGTGGCCTTGAAGACGCCGCCTTTTCCCTTGATCTCGCCGAGGTTGGATTCGCGGCTGCAATCGGCGACATCCTCACCGAATACAACGACTTGCGGGTTGCGTTCCATCTCCTCGGCGAGGGTCAGATTGATCTCGTCGACCATGGTTCGCGGGTCCCCGGCCGGGTGACGTTCCACGTGGAACATTTCTGCGCAGGGGTCGACGGATGGCGAATATAAGGCGCAGCGAGTGCTCTCCGGGGACGGCGATTCGGCGCCCAGGGCGGTCTCGGTGGCGATCTGGATCTCGACATCGATTTCATGCACGATGCGCTTCAAGGCGTGCCGGTCAAGCACGCCCTCGACGACGAGCCACTCCGGAAACTTCGTCACCGGATCGCGCGCCGCATCCGCCGCACGCTCGGCCTCGGTGCGATAGAGCTTCTCGTCGTCGGAGAGAGAGTGCGAGTAGCGCCGCGTCACGTGCGCATGGACGAGCGCCGGACCGCGCCGCGCGCGGCAATATTCCACGGCGCCGCGCAACGCGTCGTAGGAGGCCATCACGTCCGTACCGTCGCACTCGGCGATGTGGAGGCCGGGGAATCCCGAGACGAGCTTCGAAATGCTGGCGCCGGCGGTCTGATGCTCCACCGGCACCGAAATCGCGTAGCCGTTGTCCTCGACCAGATACAGCAGCGGCAGCCGCTCCAGGCAGGCTACGTTCAACGACTCCCAGAACTCGCCTTCGCTGGTGGCGCCTTCTCCGGAAGCGACCAGCGTGATGGCGTCCGATTCGGGGGCGAGCATCCGCGCGGCCTGCGCGCATCCGGCCGCCTGGAGGAACTGCGTGCCGGTGGGCGAGGAACCGCTCACGATGTTCCGCGCCGGATCGCCCCAATGCGACGGCATCTGCCGGCCGCCCGAGGCGATGTCGGCGGCCGCGCCCACGGCTTGCAGCAGCATCTGTCCGGCGGTGACGCCGAGCATCAGGCAGAGAGCGCGATCGCGGTAGTAGAGGAAGAACCAGTCGTGCGCGGGCTTGAGCAGCAGGCCCGCGGCGGCCTGCACGGCCTCGTGGCCGGCGCCGGAGATCTGGAAGTAGATGCGATTCTGCCGCTTCAGCAGGATCTCGCGATCGTCGAGGCGGCGCGCCATGTGCATGGCGCGGAAGGCGCGGATGAGCTCCTCGTGAGTCAGTGTTTTCTCCTCACATAGGGAGAACGCAGATACCTCCTGGATTCTTTCGCGACTTCGGAGTCGGGCGCAAGAGCGACGGCCTTGCGATAGCAGGCGAGGGCGTCCTCGCGGCGCCCGAGGACATCCTGCACCTGGCCGAGACGCATCCAGGAAGTCAGGGCGGTATTGAGGTCGAGGTCGTCGGCGCGGGCGGTGACGCGACGGAAGTTCGCGGCCGCGTCCGCGAAGTCGCGGTACCAGAACTGGAGCGTGCCACGGGAGAAATACACCTTCTCGATGGGCATGCGATCGTAGCCGTCGCGGCGGGCGTGGTGAAGCGACTCGATGGCGGCGAGCACGTCCAGGGCTTTCTGCTTCTCGACCAGGTCGCTGTACATCTGGACCAGCTCCAGGCGGAACAGATAATTGCGCGGGTAGACACGGATCAGCTCGTCGAGCAGCTTCACGGCGTCGCGCGGGCGGCGCTCGCGGCGATAGACGACGGCGAGGAGAATGGCGGCGTCGCGGCGGTTGAGATCGCCCCCGGCGGCGACCTTCTCGAGCGTGCGGATGCCCTCATCCCGGTCGCCGCGCTGTCCGGCCAGGAAGCCGAGCAGCTTCCAGGTCCAGGGCAGACTGCCGACGACGTAGTCGTGCATGCCCTGCATGAGGCGCGCATCGAGGAACGCGGGGTCGAGCTCGGTGACGCGATTGTGCAGCTTGCGCCCGGCGGTGGCCTCACGCAGCGCGTCGAGCCAGGCCTTGCGGACGATGAACAGGAAGTTGGCGCGGAGGCCGTGCGAGACGCCGAGGTGATAGAGCGCGCGGGCGTCGCGCGGGTCGCGGTCGATACGCTGCTGCGCGAGGCGGGCGGCTTCGTCGAGCAGGGAGAAGATGCGCGATTGGACGGCGGCGGAAGGCTCGACCTTCTCGCGCCGGAGGAAGGAATTCCCACCGCTGACGAGCTCGCTTTCCAGGGCGCCGGCGCGGAACATCTCGCGATAGAGGAGTGCCTGGGCGAGGTGATTGCGGGGCTCCGGCGCGTCGGGTTGGGCGGCGGCGGCGCGCTCGAAGAGGGCGATGGCCTGGTCGTACTCAAGATTGTAGAAGTGGTCAAAGCCGCGGACGACGAGCGAGAAATCGGCCATCCACAGAAGTGAGGCGAGAGCGAGCACCATCCACATTCATGATGCCGCAATCATGAGGCTGCAATCTGGGCGAGCGCCCAGCGTGCGTGTCCGGCGACGAGCGGGTCGGCGTGCGCCGCCAGGCGTTCGAGCGGCTCGCGAAAGCGGGGACTGCCCGCGTTGCCCATGGCCACGCAGACGTTGCGGAGGAAGCCGGCGTAGCGGGCGCGGGGGACGGGCGTATCGCGAAACATTTCGAGGAACTCCTGTTCCGAGAGGGCGGCGAGCGCGGCGAGCGGCGGCGCGAAGGCGCGGGGCGGGAAGGCCTCCGAGACGGCGGCGCGGCGATTCCATGGGCAGACATCCTGGCAGATGTCGCAGCCGAAGACGTGCGCGCCGACTCCCTCGCGCATGTCCTCGGGGATTTCGCCGCGCAGCTCGATCGTGAAATAGGAAATGCACAGACGGGAGTCGAGCGCCCAGCCGGGTCCCTCGGCCGGTACGATCGCCTGCGTGGGGCAGGCGTCGATACAGCGCGTGCACGTGCCGCAGCGATCGGACGGCGGAGCGTCCGGGGCGATCTCGAGCGAGGTCAGCATCTCGCCGAGGAAAAACCACGACCCGCCGTCCTGGTTAATGAGGCAGGTGTTCCGGCCGATCCAGCCGAGGCCCGCCTGGCGGGCGTAGGACCGCTCGAGTAGCGGCGCGGTGTCGACGCAGATCTTGCTGTCGAAGGGGCCGGCTTCCTGTGCGAGCAGCGCGGCCAGGCGCTCGAGGCCCTCGCGCAGCACGGCGTGGTAATCGTCGCCCCATGCGTAGCGGGATATCCAGCCGCGCTCGCCGGGCGACAGGCGGGTGGAGTACGGCTCGGGACCGTTGTAGAGTTTACCGACGCAGACGACGGTGCGGGCCGTGGCGAGCAGCGACCTGGGGTCCATGCGCAGGTCCGCGCGGCGATCCGTGAGATAGCGCATCTCGCCCGCCATGCCGGCGGCGACCCAGTCGCGGTAGTACGACGCTTCGGGAAGCGGAAGGGCGCGGGCGACGCCGGCGAGCTCGAAGCCGCAGGCCTCGGCGAGTTCGCCGACGCGCGAGGAGGTCACGCCTTCATTGTGAATCACCGGGGCGCCATGCAGACCGCTCCCTGTGGTCGCGGCTGGGAAACAAGCGCGGGGCGGTTTACTGGATCCTGACGCGGACGGTATTGGCCGGCACACCGTCGATCTGGAACACGATATCGACCACGCCGCGCCCGCGGAGCGCCGGAGAAATCTGCACGTTGACCTGGTCGAGGCCGGCGAAATCGCCCTGCGCCCCGGCATAAGCCGCCGTGGCGACGAATCCCGCGATGTTCATGCGGATGGGCGCGGCCGCATCGCGCCCGCGGATGCCGGTGCCGTAGAGGAGCAGAAAGACACGCTCGCCGGCGGGGCCGAGGTCGATGGGCCGCGCGACGACGCGGTTGGTCCCCGGCTCGACGTCGAATACTGGCTCCACGATCTGGTCGCCGCTGGCGCGCACGCGAAGGACGTTGGCCGCGGCCAGCCCATCGCCGTTCAACGTGAAGAACGCCGGGGCGACGGTATCGACGCCCGCGCCGGCGACTGACACGGTACCGTCGCCCGAGACGACGGTGACTCGCGCGGCACCGGTCGCGGTCCCGGCGGGCACGAGGTAGTTCACCTGTCCCGGCGAAACGAAGAACAGCCTGGCCGCGCGCTCGGCGCCCTCGGAATCGGCGACGCGCACGGTAGTTCCCGCAATGGTCTCCGGGAGTCCCGGGCCATCGGCCCCGGCGGTGGTGGTGGCGAGCCGCTGTCCGAATGCCGCGACAATAGAATCGGGCGCCAGCGCGCCGCCCTCGAAACTCGCCGCCGAGACGTTCACCAGCGCCGGCGGTGGGGAGTTCCGCAGGAAGACCAGCGAACCCTCGCGCGATCCACCGGCGACCGCAAGGTCCGGTCTTCCGTCGCTGTTGAAATCCGCCACCGCCAGCGCCATCGGCTCGAGCGCCGCCAGGAACGGCTCGGCTGCCTGGAACGTCCCGTCGCCGACGCCCCGGCGGAGCGACATGGCCGTCGAGCCGCAGCAGTGCGCGATGACGAGATCCTGCCGGCCGTCGCCGTTGACGTCGACAGCGGCCAGCGCGCCCGCACCGAAATCGTCCGGGAGGATCACGGCGGGGCGGAAGGTCCCGTCGCCGACTCCGATGAGAACGGCGACGCCGGAATCCCCTTCCCGCGGCAGCGCCGTGGTGACGGCGAGGTCGGCGCGGCCGTCGCCATTGAAGTCGGCTACGGCGACAGCGACGGGATTCGACCCCGCCGGATAATTCACGGCGGCCGCAAAGACGCCGGCGCCGGTCGCCAGCAGGACAGAGACGTTGCCATTGGTCCGCGGAAAACCCTGTCCGCCGTTGGCGACCGCGAGATCGGGCCGGCCGTCGCCGTTGAAATCGCCCGAGGCGATGGCTCCCGGGCGCACGCCCGCGCGATAATTCACCGCCGCCTGAAATGTCCCACCCGCCGCGCCCAATAACACTGAAATATTCCCGGAATTCAGATCCTGACTGGTCCCATTATTGGCGATGGCAAGATCCATTCTTCCGTCCCCATTGAAATCCCGCGCGACGATGGCGATGGGCGAAGGGCCGGCGGCGGTTCGCGAGCCGATCTGAAATCCCCCGGCGCCATTGCCGGCCATCACCGCGACGCCGCCGTCGGCGTCGGCCACGGCGAGGTCGACGCGGCTGTCCTGGTTGAAGTCGGCGGCCGCCACCGCGCTCGCGCTGGTTCCGGCGGCTCCCTGCCGGATGGGGACCAGGACGGGATCGGCGAAGGTGTTTCCGTCGCGGCCCAGCGAGACGGCGACGCCCGGCGTTCCCACCGCGACGGCGGTGTCGGGTCGGCCGTCGCCGTTGAAATCCGCGGCGGCGATGGAGCGCGCGCCGGGCGGGATGGTGTGCAGTTTCGGGGCCGAGAACGTGCCGTCGCCGCGGCCGAGGATCGCGAGCAGGCGGTTGCGGAACTGGGGCGCGACGAGGATGTCGAGGTCGCCGTCGCCGTCCAGGTCGGCGAGGGAGAGGCTTTCGGGACGCAGGCCGCCGAGGAAGCGGTCGCCGGCCTGGAAGGCGCCGGCACCGCGGTTGATGAGCGCGACCAGGGCGCCGGCGTTGGGGAGACCGACGACGAGGTCGGGGCGGGAATCGCCGTTGAGGTCGCCCGCGGCGAGGAAGTCGGTGCGGGTTCCGAGGGGGATGGCGACGGGCGCGCGGAACTGTCCGCCGCCGGTGGCGAGGAGAATCGAAACGGCGTTGGCGCCGGCGTTACTGACGGCGAGGTCGAGGCGCGAGTCGCCGTCGAGGTCGACGGCGAGGACACGCTCGGGAGAGTCCCCGGCGGCGATGAGGGTGGCGGCCCGGAAGGTTCCGTCGGCGTTGCCGAGCAGGATGCCGACACGTCCGACGGTGTTCTGAGGCCCGCCGCGAGAGGCGACGGCGAGGTCGAGCCGGCCGTCGCCGTCGAGGTCGGCGGCTTCGACCGAAGAGGGGCCGACGCCGGCGGAATAGGAGACCGGGGCGCGGAAGGTGCCGTCGCCGTTCGCGAGGAGAATGGCGAGGCCGCCGTTGTTGCCCTGGAAGGGGGCGCCGTAGAGGGCGATGGCAAGGTCGGGGCGGCCGTCGCCGTTAAAGTCACCGACGGCGACCGAGGTGGGCGCGGCGCCGACGGTGATGTTCACGGGGTTCGAGGGGAGGCGGCCGCCGGCGGTCGCGAGCCAGATCGAGATGAAGTTGCGGGCGGAGTCGGCCTGGACGATGTCGGAGAGGCCGTCGGCGTTAAGGTCGGCCGCGGCGACGGGTTGGGGTGCGAGGAAGGTGGCGCCTTCGCCGGCGGCGCCTCGGGTCTGGGACAAGGGCGGCGGCGGAGGGAGGGAGACGCCCAGGCAGGCGTCGCGATCCTTCTTGGTGATGGGCCTCTTGGAGAAGGGCCGGGCGGTGTAGAACATGGACCAGGTTTCGTTCTTGTTGCGGTCGACGGTGATGTAGCCGATGGTCTGGTCGTCGGGATTGGCGATGTCGGGGTCGTAGAGCTCGACGTAATAGACGTCCTCGAAGGAGCCGTTGATGCGGCCCTTGCAGGCGCCGGAGAGGGGAGCGGCGGCTACGCAGACGATCGCGAGGATGGGCAGGATGCTCGACATCGGGGGCCTCCTCAAGAAGGTGTCGGCGGTGTGGGGAATGTCACGGGCGGGGGGAAGGGTGTCAGGTGGCAGGTGTGAGGTGTCAGGGTGGGGTGGCTGGAGGGGTTCGAACCCTCGGCCACTGGAACCACAATCCAGCGCTCTACCAGCTGAGCTACAGCCACCGCGGACGATTCCATTCTAACAGCGAACAGTTGTCAGTTGTCAGCTTTGCCTCCGGTGGACACCGGATTGAATAACCTGTGACTTTCG
>CAZEVY010000144.1:0-9774 GCA_964515555.1 uncultured Solibacteraceae bacterium
TCGCGAAACCGAATCTCCTGGCGCGACCGGTAGGCGTCGACGGCCGGCTGATTGTCGAGATAATATGCGATCGCACCGTAAACCTGGGCGAGGGTCAAGGTGTCGAATTCCTGAAGAATCGACTCCGGCGACAGACCGGAGCGAAAGCACTCGACGATCGAGTCGAGCGAGACACGAGTGCCGGCCACGTAGTAGCCGCCGTCCCGAAGCTCGACGTGAGTCGCCATTCGCCCTCGCCGACAGAGTACCGCAGATGCGGGGCGCACGGGGCCTCCGTCGACGGAATTCGCAGGCCGCGGTCCTGTGGATGTGCACACTGGTACGGCGACCAAGCCGATATGGCAATATGGTATCGATATGGCAGTCAAGGCGACCTTCACCCTCGACGAGACCACCATCCGCCGCCTGGAGAACGCCGCGCGACGCCTCGCGCTCCCCAAGAGCCAGGTCATCCGCGAGGCCGTTCACGACTATTACGATCGCATCGGCCGCATGACCGAGGCCGAGCGTATGCGGTGGCTGCGCGTCTTCGACGAGGGCATCGCTCGGATTCCCCGGCGGCCGCAGCGCGAGGCCGAGCGCGAGTTGCGCGAGATTCGGCGGTCGCGCCGCGCCGGAGGACGGCGCTCGTGATCGTATTGGATACCTCCGTCCTGGTCCTCGGCCTGACCCGCGAGCGCCCCCTCGCGCGCGCCTTGCGACGGGCCGGCGAGAGCGGCGAAAGGTTCGTCATCCCCTCTCTGGTGCTCTATGAGTGGCTGCGCGGGCCGCGCCTGCCGGAGGAGATCGGCCTGCAAGAGGCGCTGTTTCCGTCCGAGTCGGCGATTCCGTTCGGAGCCGCCGAGGCGGCGCTCAGCGCGCGGCTCTACCGGTCGGTTCGCCGGGCGCGCGGCCGCGAAATCGATCTCGCCATCGCCGCCTGCGTCATCCTCAGGGAGGCCGCGCTGTGGACGGTCAACCCGGAGGACTTCGCCGACATTCCGGGCCTCCGGCTCGCGTTGACAGAGCCGCGACTGTAAGGAGCGGATTCACCCGCAACCCCGCGCCCGGATTCCAGCGCCCGCGCCGGAGTAAGCTCGATGGAGGAGGACCCCATGCCCGCCGCGTTTCGCGGATTTCCCCCCGAAGGCCTCGCCTTCCTGCGCGCCCTGGCGCGCAACAACAATCGCGAGTGGTTCCAACCACGCAAGGAGATCTACGACCGCCACGTCAAAGGGCCCATGACCGAGTTCGCCGCCGCCCTCAACGCCGTCCTCGCCAAAGACGCCCCCGACTATGTCACCGATCCCGCCAAGGCCATCTACCGCATCTACCGCGACACCCGCTTCAGCCACGACAAGACCCCGTACAAGACCCACGTCGCCGCCAGCTTCTGGCGCCGCGGCCTCGCCAAGCACATCAGCGCCGGCTTCTACGTGGGCGTCGAACCCAGGAGCGTCGACGTCGCCGGCGGCGTCTACATGCCCGGCCCCGAACAGACGCTCGCCGTGCGCAATCACCTCGCGGAGCATCACGAAAAGCTCCACGCCATCCTCAAGGCGCGCGGCCTCAAGCCGCTCATGGGCGATCTCCACGGCCAGCCCTCGCCGCGCATGCCCAAGGGCTTCGCCGCCGATCACCCGGCCGGCGATCTGCTCCGCCGCCGCAACTGGGTCCTGTTCGTCACCCTGGAAGGCCCGCTCGCCGCCACGCCGAAGCTCTTCGACGAGGTCGCCAGGCGATTCCGCGCCCTGGTCCCGTTCGTCGAGGAGATCAACCGCGCCTTCGCGGGATCCAAGAGGGGCGATCCGCTGATGTTACGATGAGGTTTCCCCGGAGGCGAACATGAATCGTCGTCAGCTACTCTCCGCCGCGGCCCTCGCGCCGCTCGCCGCGCAGGCCCAGTCCGTCCACCAGTACCACCTGCGTTACGCGCCGAGAATCGGCTTCCCCGGCGCCCAGGTGCCGGTGCCGCGGCAACTGGAGATCTACGCCGAGTGGGGCTTCCGCGCCTTCGAGTACAACGGCCTGGCGCGCCACACGCCGCAGGAGTTGGAAGCCATCCGCAGGAAGATGGACGACCTCAAGATGAACATGGGCGTCTTCGTCGTCAACTCCGGCGGCTGGAAGGGCGACGCCATGTGCGACACGCGCTTCCACGACAAGTTCCTCGCCGACGTGCGCAAGGGCGTCGAGATGCACGGAATCGTCGGCAACGAGTGCGCCACGGTCTGCTCGGGCTTGGGCGTCAAGGACCTCTCCTTCGAGCAGCAGACGAAGAACTGCATCGAGGCCCTGAAGCGCGCCGGCGACATCGTCGCGAAAACGAAAATGGTGCTGGTGCTCGAGCCGCTCAACATCCGCGTGGACCACGCCGGCTACTTCGTCGTCTTCAGCGAGCACGCGCACCAGATCATCTCGTCGGTGAATCACCCCAGCGTGCGCATCCTGTTCGACATCTACCACCAGCAGATCTCGGAAGGAAACGTCATCAACCACATCCGCAAGTACTGGGACTGGATCGGATACTTCCAGGTGGGCGACGTGCCCGGCCGCCGCGAGCCCGGCACCGGCGAGCTGAACTGGTCGAACATCTTCAAGGCCATTCACGAAAAGGGATTCAAGGGCATCCTCGGCATGGAGCACGGCCTTTCGGTTCCCGGCGAGGCCGGCATGAAGAAGTGCTTCGAGGCCTACCGCCAGGCCGACCGTTTCGCCTAGGGCGCCGATGAGCCAGTGCGTCCTGTGCGAGAAACGTAAGCCGCGCCGTTACTGCCCCGGAGTGCGCGGCGACATCTGCGCGCCCTGCTGCGGCGCCGAGCGCGAGATGACGGTCGATTGCCCGCTCGATTGCGAGTACCTGCGCGACGCGCGGCTCCACGAGAAGGAGCGCGACGTCGACCCGCGCGAGTTTCCCCACCTCGACATCAAGATCACCGAGGACTTCCTGCGCGCCAACCAGGAGCTGTACCTGATCTCGACGCACTTCCTCCTGGAGTCGGTGCTGGCGACGCAAAGCGCCGTCGACGCCGATGTCCGCGAGGCACTGGAGGCCATCGTCCGGACTTTCCGGACGCTCGACAGCGGGCTGGTCTACGAGACGCGCCCGTCGAATCCCTACGCGGCCGAGATCCAGGAGCGGTTCCAGAAGCGGCTGGACGGGTTTCGCGAAAAGATCGCCGAGGACACCGGCGTCCACTCCATCCGTAACTCCGACCTGCTCGGGATCCTGGTTTTCCTTCAGCGCCTGGAGATCCAGCACAACAACGGACGCCGGCGAGGGCGCGCTTACATCGACTTCTTGCGCGGGTACTTTCCGTCCACCGCCAAGGAAGCGGAATCGAAGATCGTCGCGCCGTAATTTGTGGATCTCTCGTCCAGGGCTGGGCCAAGCCTTCTGTCAGGGGAATTGTCTTGGAAAGTGCTTACCAGGCGCGTCAGGACTTCAGAATCGCCATGCACCTCGGTGACTCGCAACCTACTCTATGCTATTTCCAAATTCGCAGAATGCCAAGACCGGCTTGGTGAGCGGCGTGTAGTATCCGCTGAACTCTGTTCTCCTTTGCGTCTGGGTGAACACATCGTGGTAGATTGCAGTTCCAAACACCCCAAAGACGATCTTGCCGGCGTCGAGCTGAGCGATAGAGTCTCTTACTATAAGGCTCTTTGCTGACAATACCGCTGTGTGCGGTGCATTTGGAGCGAGCGAGAATTCGGCACTCTCCTCGAAGGTCTGCGTTTTTATGTCTTCCCGCGTCGGCTTCCTTCTATGTGAACCCCAACTGATACGGGCGTTTCGCGCAGGTGTCTTGCCGCTGTTTCGGAACTTAATATCTATCTGTAATGGCTTGCCTATCGTTAGCGAGCTAACTTGCATGTGTTCCACACCCATCCAGGCCCGCTGATCCAAACGGAATTGCTCGATGGTCGCCTCCAGGGACTTCATTGTCAGGTTTGTCTGTGTGTTCATGATGCTGGTCTGAACCGCCAGAATACACAAACCGATCAACGCGACAATTACGCCGAGTACAGAGATAGTCTTTTCGAAGGTGCTCATGCTCGGCGAGCCATTGGGCCTGCCAGGATGGGTGTAGGGGCTGTTTGCATCTGGTCCGGCATCGGGCTTGTCGGCAGCCGTGCCAGGGCCCTTAGGGGACTGCACTTTCTTGTCTTGGGGTGTATCCTTCGTGCCGGCCATTGTCTTACCGGTACGACACCACCGCCGCCTGCACCGTCATCGGAAGCTCGTGCATCTCGCTGCGCGCGAAACCGGCCGCGGCGAACATCGCCTGTAGCTCGGCGAACGTGTAGGCGTCGCCCGATTCCGTCCCGGCGAGCATCATAAGCGCGAAGGCCGCCGACATCGTCGGCCGCAGCCGGTCGTCGTCGGGGACGAACTCCAGCGTAATCGCGCGTCCGCCCGGCCGCAGCGCGGCGCGGACCTTGGCGAGCAACCGCTCGCAGGTCGCGAAATCGAAGTGATGGAGAAAATTCGTCAGCAGCACCAGGTCGTAGGGGCCGCCGAAGGCCGCGTCGAAGGCGCTCCCGGCGATGGTGTGATGCCGCAGGTCGACCCCGGCGTCGCGGGCGTTCTCGCGCGCCACGTCGAGCACCGTCGGCCAGTCGAGCGCCGTCACCTCGGACTCGGGAAAGCGGCGCGCCATGGCAATGCCGAACAGTCCGTGCCCGGCGGCGATGTCGAGCACGCGCGCCGGCGCCGGACCCGTCGATTCGGCGAGCGAGGCCAGCGCCTCGGCCGGACCGCGCATCATCGGCGCCATGGCGTGCGCGAATGTCACCCAGATCGGGTTGTCGTGCGCCACCGTGCTCTGGACCGCCGTGCCGCCCTTGCGCACGGCCTCGGTGAGGCGCTCGAATCCGCCGGTGAGAAGCGGCGAGAGCAGGAACTCGCGCACGCCGCCGAGATAGGCCGGTGAATGGCGCACCAGGAACAGCGCCGAATCGGGCGGCAGGCCGTATCGCCCCCCGGTCTTGGTGAGCAGACCGGAGAGGACAAGGTAGTCGCACAGCACTCGGACGCCCTTGGGCGACGCGCCGCAGCGTTCGCCGATGGCGGCCGCGTCGGCGGCCCCGTCTGCGATGGCGGTGAAGATTTCCAGGTCGAGCGCCGTTTTCAGCGCCGCGGTGCGCTGGTAGGCGTTGATGTTCTCGAAGAAGGCGAGCGGAGTGGGAGAGGTGTGAGCCACCGTATCAGGATAGCGGAGCGCCGCACCGCGCCACGCACTCCGTACCGACGCTACCGATGCCGCACAACCATCGTTTCTGAGCGCACAGCGCGGGGCGCGCTCCATGATTGCAGTCGACGCTCGCGCCCCGCTGCGTTGTGCGCGATGTCGACTGGAGAGCCGCGAGCGTGAGCGAGCGGACCCCGCGACCTTACCCCGCCAGCGACCGCAGCCGCGCCACCCGCTGCCGCGTCGCCGGGTGCGTCGAGAACAGGCTCATCAGGCCGCCGCCGGCGAAGGGCGACATGATGAACATGTGCGCCGTGGCCGGGTTGGCGTCCATGGGCACGCGCTTGGACCAGCTCTCCAGCTTCTCCAGCGCGGCAATCATGCCGTTGGGCGAGCCCGTGTAGCGCGCCGCCGTGGCGTCGGCCGCGTATTCGCGCGTGCGAGAGATCGCCATCTGGATCAGCATGGCCGCGAACGGCGCCAGAAAGATCATCAGCAGCGACCCCAGCATGCCGCCGTGGCCGCCCTCCTCGTCGTCGTTCGAGCGCCCGCCGAAGATCATCGCGAACTGCCCCATGTGCGCCATGGCCGTGATGGCCGCGCCGATGGTCGCCGCGATGCTCGAAATCAGGATGTCGCGATTCTTCACGTGCCCCAGCTCGTGCGCGATCACCGCTTCCAGCTCCCGGTCGTTCATCAGCTCCAGCAGGCCCGCCGTGAAAGCCACCGAGGAGTTGGCCGGGTTGCGCCCGGTCGCGAAGGCGTTGGGAGAGGCTTCCGGGATCACCCACAGCTTGGGCATGGGGATATCCATGCGCTGGACCAGCCCCATGGTCAGCGGACCCACCCGGGAGTAGATGTGCGGATTCTGCTGCGGCGAGACCGGCTGCGCCGAATACATCGACAACGCGATCTTCTCCGAAAAGAAGTAGCTCGCGAAGTTCATCACCACCGCGAACGCCAGGCCGATGTACATCCCGTTCCGGCCGCCGATCGCGCCCCCTCCCACGACCAGGAGTCCGCTCAGCAGCCCCAGCAGCAGGACGGTTTTGAGGTGGTTCATCGGATGTAGCCTCCTTAATCTATTGTGACACGGGGGGCGGCCACGTCAGGGCCGCCCCACCCGCACACACCGCCGCGCTTAGTTGGCCGATACCTTGACCTGCACCGTGCGAGGCTTGGCGATCTCCTTCTTCGGAAGGGTCACCGTCAGCACGCCGTTGTGGTAGCCGGCGGAGACCTTCTCGGCTTCCACCGTGTCCGGCAGCGCGAAGGAGCGCACGAACGCCCCACGCTGCCGCTCGATCAGGTGGTAGCCCGCATCCTGCTTCTCGGCCTCGAACTTGCGCTCGCCCTTGAGCGTCAGCGTCCCGTTCTCCATGCGAATGTCGATGTCCTGCATGCGCACGTCGGGCACGTCGGCCTTCAGAGTGATGGCCTCGTCGGTCTCGTAGACGTCGACCGCCGGAACCCAGGGGCGGCCCGCCACCGGCTCGTTCAACAGCCGGCCGAAGGTGTCTCCGAACAGACGAAGGGAGCGCGGGAAGTCCGCGAAGTCGGTGAAGGGATCGAATTTGGCAAGAGTGGTCATTGGTGTGTACCTCCTGTTTGGAATCTACTTACACAGCCAATATAAAATATGCGTGCTACGTTGTCAAGTATCTATTCACATTTTAGTATAAGATTTCCGATCCGGTCCGTTCCCGCCTTCCAACCGATTGAAACCAATGTGGTTGCCCCGTAGTCCAGAATCAGCGCCGGCCCCCGCACCGAACCGCCCCGACCCCGCGCCACCCCGCTCCGCCACCGTCCGCCCACCCAGAGCCGCGATGTCCCACGTGGAACATCGGCCGGTGCCGCCTTCCGAAACTTCGGCTTTTCAAGCACTTGTCTCGCACGAACGCGCACGGTCACCACTTCAACCGCCCGCTCCGGCGAAGAATAGCCGTAGGTGCGTTGATGTTCCACGTGGAACGTCCGGGCCGGGTCGGCGGTCCAGGGTATGGTGAGCTCGTAGCTCTGACCGGCATACCGGATGTCGGCGAAGCGTTCCAGTTTCGCCGCGGGACTTTCGCGCCGCGCGCGCCGTTCAAGCGCGGGGAACGCCGACGCCGGATCGGGCCGTCCGAGAACGCCGGCGGCGTAATCGCGCACGCGGTCGGCGAGGAGCATGCCGAGCGCCGAGAGACCCTCGGCGTAGCGCGGCACGAGAATCGTCGAGATGCCGAGCTGCTCGGCGAGATCGCAGGCGTGCAGTCCGCCGCAGCCGCCGAAGGCCACCAGCGCAAAGCGGCGCGGGTCGTGTCCGCGCTCGATGGAGACGGCGCGGATGGCGCGCTCCATGCCGGCGTTGGCGACGCGCAGTATTCCCGCGGCGGCGGCCACGCGATCGACGCCGAGCTTCTTCGCGATGCGGTCGACGGCGGCCTCGGATCGCCGCGGGTCGATGCGCATCTGGCCGCCGAGAAACTGCGCCTCGCCGATGCGGCCCAGAACGACGTGCGCGTCGGTGACTGTCGCGTCGCCGCCCGAGCCGTAGCAGGCCGGACCCGGGTCGGCGCCGGCGCTCTCGGGGCCCACGCGGAGGAGTCCGCCTTCGTCGACGCGCGCGATCGAGCCGCCGCCCGCCCCGACGGTGTGGATGTCGAGCATCGGCACGCGGATCGGAAAGCCGTCGATATAGGACTCGGTGGTTTCGAGCGGCCGGCCGTCGGAGAGCGAGACGTCGGTCGAAGTGCCGCCCATGTCGAAGCCGAGTACGCGCGGGAATCCCGCCAGGCGCGCCATCTCGACCGCGGCGACCACTCCGCCGGCGGGTCCCGAGAGCACCGTGCGCACGGCGTGGCGGCGCGCTTCGCCGGCGGTGAGCGATCCGCCGCTCGACTGCATGATCCAGAAGCGGCGCCGGCGGTCGCGCTCGAGCTCGGCGAGATAGGCGTCCATGAGCGGCCCGACGTAGGCGTTGACGACGGTGGTGGAGGCGCGCTCGTACTCGCGAAACTCGGGCGAGACTTCGTGCGAGGCGCACAGGAACCACTCGCCGGCGAGCGCGCGGACGACGGCGCGCTCGTTCTCGGGATTGCGATAGGAGTGCAGGAAGCACACGGCGATCGAGCGCACGCCGCGGCGCTCGAGCTTCCCGCGCAGCGCGCGCAGCTCCGCGGCCGAGGGACGCCGCTCGACGGCGCCGTCGAAGTGCGATCGCTCGCCGACGCCCAGGCAATTGCGCGCTTCGACCAGATGCCGCCGCGGCGCGGGCGTCAGGTTGTAAAGCTCGGCGCGATTCTGGCGGCCGATGAAGAGCAGATCCTCGAAGCCGCGCGTGGTGAGGAAGGCGGTCGGCGCGCCCTTGCGCTCGAGCAGCGCGTTGGTGGCCACCGTGGAGCCGTGAACGACTTCGACGCGCGCGTTTCCGGCGGCGCGGCGCACGCCTTCGAGGATGACCTCGGCGGGCGCGCGCGGATTCGAGCGCAGCTTGAAGCTCTCGATGCGGCCATCGTCGTGGAGGACGATGAAATCGGTGAAGGTGCCGCCGGCGTCAACTCCGAGGCGCATCGGCGCGCGGCTCCATTCTCATGGGGACGCCTTCGCGGCGGAATCGCTCGAGGATGCGGAGGCGCACGTCGCTGGCGGCGGGATCCCGATCCATGCGGTTGGCGATGTGGACGACGACCTTCACGCCGAGGTGCGTGGGCGTGAGTCCGGGGTCGAGGAGGGCGGCGGGCGGCGGTTCGGCGAGGACATTCTTGGCGAGCGCGGCCTCTTCGGAGGCGAGTTCGAGGACGCGGCGCGGGTCGGCGTCGACGCCGGCGGCGATGGGGACGGAGAGGACCTGGAGGCGCGTCGGAAGGCTGTGGTTGACGAGGATGAGCGTGGTGATCTTGGTGTTGGGGACGACGACGGTGTTCTGCGCGCCGGTGAGCAGCCGCGTGGTGCGCCATCCGATGTCGGTGACGGTGCCCTCCTCGCCGCTCGAAAGCTGCACGAAATCGCCGACGCGGATGGGAGTTTCGACGAGAATGTGCACGCCGGCGAAGAAGTTCGCGAGCGTGTCCTGGAGCGCCAGCGCGACGGCGAGTCCACCGACGCCGAAGGCGGTCACCAGCGGGGTGATGGAGAGCTGGAGGTAGCGCAGCAGGATCATCGCGCCGATCGCCAGCACGACGATGTAGACCAGCGTGCGCGAGAGTCCGACGACGGTGAAGGGCATGTGCTGGCGCTCGCCGTAGAGGGCGATCATGCGGACGGCGAGCGACGCAGCGAACAGGGAGAAGCTGAGGATCAGGAAGATGACGATGTAGCGCCCGATGAGCGCTTCCTGGCGCGCGGTGAGCTCGGGGAATTGCAGGGCGGCGGCGAGCGCGGCGGCCAGGCACCAGAACAACGACGGCAGGCGCATGGTCTGGAGAAAGGTGATCCAGTAGCCGCCGGGCCGGCGGCCGAGGCGGGAGAAGAGGAGCCATCGCGCGGCCAGCAGCGCGACGAGGGCGATCAGGAAGGCGGCTGTCGGGACGCCGGCCTGGTCGAGCCACGCTTGCCACGAAGGGGTGCGCACGTTTCCCGATTCTCGCACGGCGCGAGGAGCGGGCCGTTAATTCAG
>CAZEVY010000145.1:0-9758 GCA_964515555.1 uncultured Solibacteraceae bacterium
CCACCAAGCAATTGCGCGTTGGCATCGTACCTGCAAGTTCTTCAGCGACGACAGGAGGAAACTACATGCGACGAATCGGTTCCCTGATCTGCGGACTGGCGATGATCGCCACGGCGGCCGCATCGGCCGAGTCGCGGCGAATCGTCTCGCAGGACGAACTCGACGCGATCCGCTGGGAGAAAGCCAAGCAGGCCGCTGCCGAGCGGCAACTGAAGATGGAGCCGCATCGGGCGGCGCCGGCAGCTGTGCGGGCCGCCGGCAGCAACGGCGTCACGGTATCGCCGCGGCTCGTCGCCGACCCTCAGGCGCTGCGGGAAGCAATCCGCTGGGAGCGAGAGAAAACCATGCGCGCCGAACGGCAGATTCGCGTCGAAGCCGAGCGCGCGGCGAATGCCAAACCCCGGCCGGCGGAGTCCACCGAGACTGCGCCCGACGAGCCCCGTTAACCGCCTCTACGCGCGGTTGATCAGGCTCGCCACGTAGCCGGCGCCGAAGCCGTTGTCGATATTCACGACCGCGACGTTGCTCGCGCAACTGTTCAGCATCCCGAGCAACGCCGCCAGGCCGTGAAAGCTCGCGCCGTAGCCGACGCTGGTGGGCACCGCGATTACCGGACACGAGACCAGCCCGCCGACCACGCTCGGCAGCGCGCCCTCCATGCCCGCGCACACGACGATCACGCGCGCGCCGGCGAGCCGCTCGCGGTTGCTCATCAGCCGGTGGATGCCGGCGATGCCGATGTCGTGGATGGTGTCGACCTCGTTGCCCATCACCTCAGCGGTCACCTGCGCTTCCTCGGCCACGGGGATGTCGCTGGTGCCCGCGCACACAACCGCCACGCGGCCCTTGCCGTGCACCGTGCGGTCGCCCCAGACGCGCAATGCGCCGGAGAGCGAAAAATACTCGGCCTCGGGGAAACGATCGCGGACGATCGCGGCGGTGGCGGCGTCGATGCGCGTTGCCAGCAGGTTCCTCGACCGCTCCAGCAGGCGCGTGGCGATCTCCAGCACCTGCTCGGGCGATTTGCCCTTGCCGAAGACGACCTCTGGCATGCCGTGGCGCAGCGCGCGATGATGGTCGAGCTTGGCGAAGCCGAGATCCTCGAACGGCAGGTGGCGCAGGCGCTCGATGGCCTCGTCGGTGGTGAGCGCGCCGTCACGCACCTGGTCGAGGAGAAGCCGGAGCTGAGCTGCGTCCATTCGCGAGGTCTCCTAATAGGTAATCGTCTGGCCGACGCGCAGTCCGTGCCGCGCGATGCTGCCGGCCGGAAGCTCCAGCACGGAAAGCGCGGATTCCTTGCCGCCGTAGGTGGGGCACTGGCTGGCCGCGGTCTTGCACGGCGGCGTGTCCGGCGACATCTCCACGATGCGGCGTTCGGAGTCCATCCATATGAGGTCCAGTGGAATCCGCACCTGGTACATCCAATAAGAGTACTTTCCCGGACCGCCGTGAATGAAGAGCATGCCGCGGCCCTCCGGGAACTCATCGCGGAACATCATCCCGCGCATCATGTCCTCGGGGCGCACCATGACCTCGGCGCGCAGCTTGAATCCGTTCGGCAGGATGACTTCGCGCGTGTGGAAATCGTCGACCGTGGCCGGTTTGCGTCCGCAGGCCGCGCACAACAGGGCGGCCAGGAGTATCCGTTGAAAGCCGAGGGCGCGCGCCATCTAATAGAATGTAACCGTAACCGCCGGCTGTCCGCACCATCGCATGTCACCCGCTTTCCCGCGCAAGCTCCGTTGGACGCTCGAAATGATCAAGTTCGAGCACTCGGTTTTCGCGCTTCCCTTCGCGTTGACGGCGGCCCTTCTGGCGGCGCGCGAGTCGGGCGTCGCGACGATGGAGTTCGCCCGGAAGGCCCTGTGGATCGTCGTGGCGATGGTGGGTGCGCGCAGCGCGGCGATGACGTACAACCGCCTGGTCGATTCCGACATCGACGCCCGCAACCCCCGCACGAAATCGCGCCACCTGCCGGCGGGCGTGCTGAGCCGCGGCTTCGCCTGGGGATTTCTCGGCGCGAGCGCGCTGGTGTTCCTCGTCGCCGCGCGGATGTTGAACCCGCTGTGCTTTCGCCTGGCGCCGGTGGCGCTGGCGATCGTGCTGATTTACTCCTACACAAAGCGATTCACGACCATGTCGCACCTGGTGCTCGGGTTCTCGCTGGGCATGGCCCCAGCCGCGGCGTGGATAGCGGTGACCGGCGCGCTCGACTCGCGCATCCTCTGGCTGACCGCCGCTGTGACGTTGTGGACGGCGGGCTTCGACATCATCTACTCGTGCCAGGACTACGAATTCGACCGGCGCGAGGGACTGTTCAGTCTACCGAGGCGATTGGGAATTGGTGGCGCGCTGACGGTCGCGCGGTTGTTTCATGTCGCGATGCTCGGGTGCCTGGTCGCGCTGCTGACGAGTTTCGACTTGGGCGCGTTAAGCGTGGCCGGCCTGGCGGCCGTGGCGGTTCTGCTGATCTACGAGCACAGCCTCGTAAAAGCGCACGATCTCTCGCGCGTCAACGCCGCGTTCTTCACCGTGAACGGCTACGTCAGCGTGTTATTCTTCTTCTTCTGGGCAGCGGATCTCTTCATCAGCTCGGCCGCGTGGAGCAAATGAAACCCTCCTTCGAAGACAGCCGCCTCCACCCGATCCGTGAAAAGGTCGACGCGGGTGTGCGCCTCGACTACGACGACGGCCTGACGCTCTATCGATCGCCCGACCTGCTCGGAGTCGGATGGCTGGGGAACGTGGTGCGCGAGCGCCTGCACGGCGACACCACGTACTTCAACGTCAACCGCCACATCAACCCGACCGACGTATGCGTCGCCAGTTGCCGCCTGTGCGCCTTCGGCAAACGCGTGAAGGACCCGCGCGCCTACACTATGTCGCTCGACCAGGTCTGGGAGATCGCCGGCCACGGCTGGAGTGAAGCCATCACCGAGTTTCACATCGTCGGCGGACTGCACCCGGAATTGACGCTCGACTGGTATTGCGAGATGCTGCGCGGCCTGAAGGTGCGGTTTCCCCAAGTGCACCTGAAGGCGTTCACGATGGTGGAGATCGCCTATCTGGCCCAGCGCGGGCGGATCTCGCCGCGCGAGGTGCTGGTGCGTCTCATGGACGCCGGCGTCGAGTCGCTGCCCGGCGGCGGCGCGGAGATCTTCTGCGACCGTGTGCGCCGCGTCATCTGCGACCACAAGATCGACGGCGCGCAGTGGATCGAGATCGCCCGCACGGCGCACGAGCTGGGGCTGAAGTCGAACTGCACGATGCTCTACGGGCACATCGAGAACGAAGAGGATCGCGTCGACCACCTCATCCGGCTGCGCGAGTTGCAGGATTCGACGCGCGGACTGGTGACCTTCATTCCGCTGGCGTTTCATCCGGCGAACACGCCGCTGGCGCACATCGCCTCGACCTCGGGGTTCGACGACCTGAAAAACATCGCCGTATCGCGGCTGATGCTCGACAACATCCCGCACGTCAAGACCCACTGGATCATGATGACACCGCGCATCGCGCAGATCGCGCAGCGATTCGGAGCCGACGACATCGACGGCACGGTGGTGGAGGAGAAGATTTACCACGACGCTGGGGCGACCACCTCGCAGTCGCTCCGCCGTTCGGAGCTGTTGCAACTGATACGCGCCGCGGGCCGCACACCCGCCGAGCGGGACACGCTCTATCGCCCGGTGGAGCGCACCGAGACGGCGTTCACCGTGCTGGTGTAGGAGCCTGCCGCCGCCGCATCGGGCTTACCGGCTTTTGCCGTGCGCGCCTCAGTGGACGAGCCCGGCGTTGAGGAAGCTCTCCAGATCCGCCGCGTTCAGCTCGGGCTCCCCGGGGGCGACCGAGTCGAGCCGTCCGTCGCGCATCCAGCGTTCCAGCCGGTCGACCTCCTCGAAAAGGTGGTCGAACGACTCGACGATGAAGAGCAGCGGCTGGTAGCGGTCGATGTCGAAAGGCTGATTCACCACGCGCTCCAGCTCGAGCGGGCGGCGCCGCACGCGGGGCGATTCGATCGCGTCAGCCAGCTCTCCGAACGAACTCAGCAGGCCGCTACCGTAGGCCTTCAGGCGGTCGCCGGAGCGCATCAGGCCGAACTCGATGGTGAACCAGAAGAATCGCGCCATCGCCCGAATGCGGCTCGCCATGCACGCGGCTCGCGCCAGCGGATCGCGGATCGAGGCGGCGCTCTCGGCGGCGGCGTGCGCGCAGTCGCCGAAGCGGACCAGCGCGGCGGCGAACGCCGGGTCGGTGTGCATCGGTACATGACCCGCGATGTCGTGGAAGATGTCGGGCTCCGGCAGGTAGTCGAGGCGGGCGGCGGGGCGCATGGTCACGGTGGTCGGGAATTCGCGGCGCCGCAGGCAGTCGAAGAAGACAAAGGCCGGGACGTAACCGGAGACGGCGCGCGCACGGAAGCCGGTAAGCGGGCAGAGGAACGCGTTCACCTCTTCCAGCCGGGGAATTCTGCCGTCGGGCAGGCAAAGGTTCCCGATGCCTTCCAGGAACCGCGCGTTGGCGTGCTGGTCCCAGCGCGGCCTCATGCGCGCAAACAAGCGGCGCCATGTGTCGTGCTGCTCCGGGGTATATCGATCGAAGGACTGCGGGATGAATAGGTCGGCGCGGGACGAGGAGGTGAGATCGACCACTATGGCCTCCATGGAAAGCGTAGCTCATTACAACACCACTGTCAAGTGGTGCTTTCAGCAGCGCTCCCTTAGAATCCGGTGAGACATTCCGTTCTCCCGGCGCACCAACTCCTTAGCGCGCTCTCGCGACTCTCGATCCATGAACCAGGAAGAGCAACTTCAATGGGTCGCGCTGCACCTGGTTCCCGGCCTGGGCGCGGTCCGATTCGCCGAGCTCGTGCGGCGATACAAGACGCCCGAGGCCATTTTCCGCACGACGCCGTCGGAGCTGGAGTCGCGTGGACTTCCGGGCACGGTGGCGCGTAGCATCTCGAGCGGCTGCACCTTCGACGAGGCGGTAAAACATGTCGAGCGAATGCTCAATTCGGGCGCCTGCCTGGTGACGCTGACCGACCCCGCCTATCCGGCGCGCCTCAAGGACATCTACGACGCCCCGCCGGTCCTTTACGCACGGGGCCGGGTCGAGCTGCTCGATTCGGTGATCCTCGGCGTGGTGGGAACGCGCCGCCCGACCCCCTACGGCCTGACGGCGACCGAGCGGCTGGCCGGCGAGCTCGCCTCCTCCGGCGTTGTCATTGCCAGCGGCATGGCGCGCGGCATCGACACGGCGGCGCATCGCGCGGCTCTCGCCGCCGGTGGCGATACACTAGCCGTATTCGGATGCGGCGTCGACCTGGTGTATCCCTCGGAGAATCGAAAGCTCGCCCAGGAGATCGCCACCCGCGGCCTGGTCGTATCCGAGTTCCCCATGGGGACGCCGTCGCACCCGCAGAACTTCCCGATCCGCAACCGCATCATCAGCGGCCTGAGCGCCGGCGTGCTGGTGGTCGAGGGCGCGCCCTACAGCGGTTCCATGATCACCGCGCGACTCGCCATGGACCAGGGCCGCGACGTGTTCGCCGTTCCCGGCAACATTACCTCGAAGATGAGCTGGGGACCGAACCTGCTGATCAAGCAGGGCGCCAAGCTCGTACAGGACGTCGCCGACCTCATCTCCGAGCTTTCGCCTGTTGATCGCCGACGGCTGCCGGTGTTGACCGCACCCGGCGGCTCCGATTCGGCCGACACCAACGTGATCGCCGGACCCAGCGCCCGTGTCGCGCGAGCGGTGCTCGAGGCGCTGGCGGTCGACGAGGCCACGCACATCGACGCACTCCTCGATAAACTGCCCGATTTTTCGTCCTCCGAGGTGGTCGCGGCCCTGTTCGAGCTCGAGATGGCGGGCGTGGTTCGGCAGCTTCCGGGCCGTAAGTATCTGAAACTATGGACGGATCGCGTCGAGGCCGACATAGGCCCCGCCGTCGAGGCCCGCTCTTGACATTGCCGGGTTGACCCCTGTGCTAGCCTGAAGGGGCGAAACCCAGGCACGGGTTTTGACGTTTCACACTCTCACATGGCAGCAAAGTCTCTGGTCATCGTCGAGTCCCCGGCGAAGGCGAAAACCATCGGTAAGTACCTCGGCGCCAACTTCGTCGTGAAGGCGTCTCTGGGACATGTCAAAGATCTTCCTAAGAAGGACCTGGCCGTCGACGTCGACGGCGACTTCTCGGCGCGCTACGAGGTCATCGAAGGAAAGCGCAAGCTCATCCAGGAGTTGAAGCAGGCGGCCAAAGGCGTCAAGGCCGTCTACCTGGCCGCCGACCCCGATCGCGAAGGCGAAGCCATCTGCTTCCACCTCATGGAGGAACTCCAGCCGAAGAAGAACTCCGGCCCCGAAGTCTACCGCGTGATGTTCAACGAGATCACCTCGAACGCGGTGAAGAAGGCCTTCGAGAAGCCCGGCATGGTCGATATCCGGCTGGTGGAGGCGCAGTTGGCCCGCCGGGTACTGGACCGGCTGGTCGGCTACAAGATTTCGCCGCTGCTGTGGGATAAAGTCCGGCGGGGGCTGTCGGCGGGCCGTGTGCAAACGGTCGCGCTGCGGCTGATCGTCGACCGCGAGCGCGAGATACGCGCTTTCGAGAAACGCGAGTACTGGACGATCGACGTCAGCCTGGCGGCGAAGAAGCCTCCGGCGCTGGCGGCACGGCTCGCCAAGCGCGACGACGAGAACGTCGAGATTCCGGACGAAGCCGCCGCCAAGGCCATCACGTCGGCGCTGGAGGGCGCGGCTTACCTCGTCAAATCGGTTGTGACCCGCGAGAAGCGGCGTCACCCGGTACCGCCGTTCATCACGTCGACGCTGCAGCAGGAGGCGGCCCGCAAGCTGCGCTTCTCGGTAAAGCGCACCATGGGATTGGCGCAGCGGCTCTACGAGGGCGTCGAGCTGGGGGGCGAGGGCTCGGTCGGGCTCATATCGTATATGCGTACCGATTCGGTGCGCGTGTCCGCGGATGCCTTGCAGGAGGCCAGGGGGCTCATCGGCAAGCGCTACGGAGCGCAGTATCTGCCCGAATCGCCGAACTTCTACAAGACGAAGAAAGCCGCCCAGGACGCGCACGAAGCCATTCGTCCCACTTCGGCCGAGCGGACGCCGGAGGCCGTCGCGCAGTTCCTCTCCGAGGACGAGCTCAAGCTCTACCGCCTGATCTGGATGCGGTTCGTCGCCAGCCAGATGACGCCGGCGGTCTTCGACCAGACCACCGTCGAGGTCACCGCGCAGGGGTCGGACCAGGCGTCGTACCTGTTCCGCGCCACGGGCACCGTGCCGAAGTTCGACGGATTCCTGGCTGTCTACGAAGAGGGCAAGGACCAGAAAGACGAAGAGGACGAGGAGCTGAAACACAAGCTTCCAGCGGTCGCCGAGGGCGAGTCGCTGAAGTTCCGCTCCATCGCGCCCGAGCAGCATTTCACCGAGCCGCCGCCGAGATTCACCGAGGCCACGCTGGTCAAGGAGCTGGAGGCCGACGGCGTGGGCCGGCCGTCGACGTACGCCTCGATTCTCTCGACCATCCAGGAGCGCGGCTACGTCAAGAGGGAAGGCGGCAAGTTCCATCCCACCGAGCTCGGCATGGTGGTGACCGATCTGCTGGTGCGCCACTTCGACGACATCTTCGACATCACCTACACGGCTCGCATGGAGGACGAGCTCGACAACATCGAGGAAGGCAAGCTCGACTGGCGCGAGGCCATGGCCGAGTTCTACGAGAAGTTCAAGGTCGATCTCGAGCGCGCCGGGACCGAGATGGAAGACATCAAGCGGATGGAGAAGCCCACCGATCTGGTGTGCGAAAAGTGCGGCCGTCCGATGGTGATCAAGTGGGGCAAGCACGGCAGTTTCATCGCCTGCACCGGCTATCCGGAGTGCACCAACACGCGGGAGATTCCCAACCAGGACGGCGAGGGCGACCTCGGCGAGCAGGACGCCGCCGAGTACTGTGTGAACTGCGGCCGCGAGATGGTCCTGAAGAAGGGCCGTTTCGGCCAGTTCTGGGCCTGCTCGGGATATCCGGACTGCAAGACCACCAAGCAGGTCGGCGCCGGACAGCAGAAGAAGGCCGACGTGGCGCTCGACGAGAACTGCCCGCAGTGCGGCAACAAGCTCGTCATGAAATACGGGCGATTCGGCGAGTTCACGGCGTGCAGCAACTATCCCACCTGCAAGTTCGTCAAGCAGAAGACCATCGGCGTGAAGTGTCCGAACTGCTCGGAAGGCGAGATCGTCGAGCGGCGTTCCAAGCGCGGCAAGACGTTCTTCGGCTGCAACCGCTATCCGGACTGCGATTTTGTCGCCTGGAACAAGCCCATCGCCGAGAAGTGCCCGGAGTGCGGCTCCTCGTATCTTCTCGAAAAGCGCCTCAAGGCCGGCGCCTTCGCGCAGTGTCCGAACGGCGACTGCAAGTATCGGCGCGAACTCGTCGAAGCCCTCCCGGCCTGAGGATCCACCCGACATGAACGCCGAGGCGGCGCGAGTCCAGGAAGCCGCCGAGCACCTTCGGCACTGGCGGCGCTGGGGTCCGTATCTTTCCGAGCGGCAGTGGGGAACGGTCCGCGAAGACTACAGTCCGCACGGCACGGCCTGGGACTTCTTTCCACACGATCACGCACGGTCGCGCGCCTACCGCTGGGGCGAGGACGGCCTCTGCGGCATCTCCGACAATCACCAGCGATTGTGCTTCGCCTTCGCCTTCTGGAACGGGCGCGACCCGATCCTCAAGGAGCGCCTGTTCGGGCTGAACGGCCCGGAGGGAAACCACGGCGAGGACGTCAAGGAGTGCTACTACTACCTGGATTCGACGCCGACGCACTCCTATATGAAGTGCCTCTACAAGTACCCGCAGACGGAGTTCCCCTACGCGCGACTGGTGGAGGAGAATCGCGGGCGTGGGCGCGGCGGTCCCGAACTGGAGCTGGCCGACACCGGGGTCTTCGACGACGACCGCTACTTTGACATCTTCGTCGAATATGCCAAGGGGGATGTCGACGACATTCTGGTGCGGCTGACGGCGGTGAATCGCGGTGCGGCAGCGGCGATACTGCACGTGCTGCCGACACTCTGGTTCCGCAACACCTGGAGCTGGTCGCCGGGGCGCGCGAAGCCCTCGGTGCGCGGCCTCTCGGGCGACACCATCGAGGCGGCCGAGGCGTCGCTGGGCCGCTACGCGATGTGGATGGAGAGCTGTCCCCGGTTCGCGTTCACGGAGAATGAAAGCAACACCGAGCGCCTGTGGGGATATCGCAGCGCGCGCGCGTACAAGGACGCCTTCCACGAGCTGGTGATTCACGACCGCTTCGAGGCTACCGAGCCCGACCCCGGCACCAAGGCCTGCGGCTGGTACCCCCTTGAGATTCCCGCGCACGGCGAGGTTTCGATTCGCATGCGGCTGCGCCCGTCGGGCGCCCTGGGCGGGCCATCGTCGGATTTCGAGGAGGTCTTCGCGGCGCGCCGCCGCGAGGCGGACGAGTTCTACTCTTTCGCGCCGGCGGATCTGCCCGAGGACGCGCGGAACGCCCAGCGGCAGGCGTTCGCCGGACTGTTGTGGTCGAAGCAGTTCTATCACTACGTGGTCGACGAGTGGATTAAGGGCGACCCGTCGGGTCCCGCGCCGCCCGCCGAGCGCCGGCACGGGCGCAACGCGCAATGGGTGCACGTCTATAACGAAGACGTCGTCTCGATGCCCGACAAGTGGGAGTATCCGTGGTACGCGGCCTGGGATCTCGCCTTCC
>CAZEVY010000146.1:0-9749 GCA_964515555.1 uncultured Solibacteraceae bacterium
CGTAAGATGAACTGCCCGCCGTCACCGACCTTCAACTACGGTTGGGACATCCTCAGTAGCTCAGCCATTCGGCCTTCGCCCTCACAGATCCGTACGTGCGGCTTTCCCGCATACAGCTCTTCCCGAAGGTAACCCCGATTAATCTCGCTGTTCCTCTCGCGAGTGAGTGATGCGGAGCGTGGGGAGGGACAAGCGCTGGAGCAGCACGCTGTAGCCGTCCCAGGGCACTGCCGCTGGCTGCGCCGCCGAGCGAGCGAAAGCAGAGCAGCCGAACCTGTTGATGGAAGGCATTCATCACAGGAAAGTTGCCCGGCAGTCCGTGGTACGCGTAATGACCTCGCAGCACTTGACGCAACCAGCGATGGTGCTCCGCCACCGGGGCGTGTATCCGGAGTCGAGCTTGTTCCCCTCCGGCTGACGGAGCTGCGCCTCATCCCACCGCTGCGGCCATCTTCGGCAGCACTTCCTCGTACTGGCGCGTGGGAGGCGCCGCGCAGCAGCGCCACAAGCATCTGCTGGCGGAGGCCGCGATCCCGCCGCAGTTGCTCGTAGGCCGGTATCTGCACTTCGCCGTCGCGCTTATGACCCAGGCGCGGACGTTGGACTCTAAGAGCGCGGTCGGCGAGTTTAATCTTGCCCGGCTGCGAGCCGTGCCAGCGAATCTCGCCGCTGGGCTTTCCAGGTGTTCCCGTCCCGGCGACTTGCTCGGCGCTGAGCATCAGGATCGCCTCCTGGCCTGGATCTGGATTTCATGGAGTACGCTCACCACTGTCGCTGGCGTTTTCGATGAGCTGAACATGTGCAACAGGATCTGCCCGTTGGCTGGCAGAATTGCTCGAACCGTGGCGATCGACTCCTCGGCAGCTGCGTCACGATCTGATATGGTTTCTTCACGGCGGTTGGCTCCTTCTTGGGATTTGAGTTTGGCAACCGAATTCTATGGAATCGGCCGCCGCCGTTACCAATCTTCAACTAGAACTGGTCCACCCTAGCGTGATATCCTGCCCCCTGTGCCCCTTTACCCAGGGTCAGACCTCAGCCGCAGAAACTTCTTAGCCAGCGTTGTATCGGGGCTAGGCGCTCCGGGAATTGCACTTCCACAAGGTTCTCCTGCCAGTGTGCACAGGGGCGCCGACGTCTCCCTGGCTCGCCGGCGAGCCTATCGGGACGAACTAATCAAGATTTTGCCGTCCACAGGCTGGCCGCAAGGTCGAATCAATGCCGTCGACAAGATGTGGGAGGATTGGCTGGAGCGCTCCGGCGAGCTGCCTCCCGACTTCGAGGCCATGCCATCGATCCCGGAGTTGCCTGATCCCCTGGTCATAGTAGAAAACGGACGCAGGACCCCCATCCGGACGGTGGCGCAGTGGCGAAAGCAAAGGGAATGGATCCGGGCGCAATTCGAGCAATGGGTCTTCGGCCGGATGCCGCCGCCCCCCGATAATCTTCGAGCCACAGTTACCGACAGGCGCCGCGAAGGTCCGATCACGGTCGAAGAAGTGCTGCTTGAGTTTGGCCCCGAGCACCGGGGCATTCTACACTTGCAGGTCCTGATCCCTCCGGGCGCCGGTCCGTTTCCTACATTCCTCACCAATCACACTCGCAAGCGCCCCTGGGTCAACGTGGCGTTGCGCAGAGGATACTTAGGGTGTATTTACTCGGCGGCCGAAACAACCTACATCCCGGTAGATGATGCGGATAAGTGGATTGAGGTGTACCCGGATTACGATTTCTCCTGTCAGGCACGGTGGGCGTGGGGAGCCATGCGGGCAGTCGATTACCTGTACACGCTCCCTGTCGTTGACACGAAAAAGATCGCCATCTCGGCTCACTCGCGCAACTCGAAGACCTCGCTTCTGGCCGCAGCTTTCGATGAGCGCATCACGGCTGTAATTCCTTCGCGAGGCTGCACCGGGGCCGAGATCCCCTGGCGGTACGCAACGGCTCCCTTCGTCAACGAAACCCTGGAAGAGATCACGCGATACTTCTCGCACTGGTTCCACCCCAGGCTGCGCTTCTTCGCCGGCCGCGAGCACAAGTTGCCGGTGGATCAAAACATGTTGATGGCTCTAGTGGCCCCGCGGGGACTTCTGTTCTCCCATGCCTACACGGAGGGTCAGGGGAATCCCTGGGGAGTAGAGCAAAACTATCGATCGGTGCGTCGCGTTTATCGACTGCTGGGACATGAAGAAAGATTGGGGCTATACCAGCAGCCTGGCGAGCACGCCAGCGCACCCGAGGACGTCGAACGATACTTCGATTTCACCGACAGCGTGTTCGGTCTAAAAACCTTTCCCAAAATCGAGATTTGGATCAACGGGTACGCGTTCGAGAATTGGCAGGCCGCCTCAAAAGACTCCATTGATCCAGCGCGGTATCCAACGCGACGGATCGGAGACTTTATTCACCCCGATCTTCCCGCTGCCGAATGGCCACAACGCCGATCCAGTATCCACGAACGGATTCACTGGCTTATGGGAAAGGAACCGCCCGGTGTACCGTACCGTGTCCAGCCCAGCCTGCGCCCTCCCAGGTACCTGAGCGGCATGAACAGCAGCGGGTTCCTCGCCACGCTGCTCCCCCGGCCAATGCGCCTGGGGGCGGGGGCAATTTCGGTTTCTATCGGTTTTGGTGATGACCTCCGTGGGGATCTGTACTATTATCTGAAACCGGATCCTCAGCCACCAACAACCAACCGACCGACTTCCGCCCGCGGCAGATTGCCTGCCGGAACCAAGCTACCGCTGGTTCTGTGGCTGCATCCCCACAGCTATGCAACAGGATACTCTAGGCATTTCGCGTTCATTTTGGATATCCTGACTCGACGTGGATTTGCCGTTTTCGCGTTTGACCAGATCGGCTTTGGTACTCGTGTCCAGCAGGCCCGAACCTTTTACGAGCGGTTCCCGAAATGGTCGCTCCTAGGCAAAATGGTGACCGACACGCGCGCCGCCCTGGATGCCGTCGTCGCTCTGGCCGAGATCGACACTTCGAAAGTCTACCTCTTGGGCTACGAGCTGGGCGCCAAAGTTGGCTTGTTCACTGCCGCCCTAGATGATAGAGTGACCGGTTTGGCGGCATGCTGTGGATTCGCCCCTTTGCGACTGCACACCCCGCGGAAGGGCACCGAGGGCCTCCGGCACTATTCCCATCTGCATGGGCTTCTTCCCAGAGTCGGCCACTTTGTCGGCCAGGAGGCGCGGCTGCCAGTGGATTACGACGAGATTCTCGCCTGCATCGCTCCTCGCCCGATGTACCTCATCGCTCCCACGCTCGACCGGCACGCCCCAGTCGAGGATGTTCGCCTTGCTGTGGCTGCGGCCAGACAGGTGTACCGCTTTCTGGGACGGGAGGATCAACCGGAGTTGAAGACCCCCCTGGGGTTTAACGGCTTTTTGCTCGAGTGGAACTGGCAGACAGAAACAGCCGCTTGGCTGGCTGCACAGGCGGGCGTGCCGGATCCGTCCCGCCGATGACCTCCGGGCAGCTTTCGCCGAATTGGCCGGATTTTCTACGAGCGCGGCCATGAACAGTCGTGCGACCTGGTGCGGCAGACATTTTGCGCTCCACGGGCGGGAGTCGGAAGTACTGTGGACGAGCGTCGCCGGGGGATTCCAGTTGGAAGAGGGGTGATGTCGAACGTCGTTAGCCCTCGGATGGAACGGGCAGAGACAGAGACATGACCGTTCTTCGGTGGCACCCGGAGAAGGCCCGGTCGAACCTCCGGAAGCATGGCATCCCCTTCGAAGAGGCCGCCTCGGTATTTCGAGATACCCTCTCCGTAACCATCGCCGATCCGCTACATTCAACGAAAGAGGATCGTTTCGTGACCATCGGACAGTCTGATCGAAATAGAATCGTGGTAGCGGTACATTCGGATGCGTGGGATGTAATTCGAATCATCAGCTCGACTCGCGACCCGGCACAAACGAAGAAAGTATGAAGAAGACACGTTCTAAGCAAGCAGCCGAGGAGATGCTGCCGGAATACGACTTCTCCGGCGGCGTTCGCGGGAAATACGCGGGCCGGTTCACCAAGGACACGATCATGGTGGTCCTCGACCCCGACGTCGCTGAAGTCTTTCCCGATCCCAAGTCAGTCAACAAAGCTCTGCGGGCGCTAGGCCACATCATCCGCGACCGAGGCCCGAAGACGGAACGCCGGCGGCAGCCTGTGGGCTGACTCTCTATCACGCTCACACGCGAGTTGGTGCACCCTTTCCGGGCGCCCGCGGCGCACCGCTACAATAGAAGCATCCCCCGATGAAGACGTTCTACATCGAAACCTTCGGCTGCCAGATGAACGTGCACGACTCCGAGAAAGTCGTCGGCACCCTCGTCGCCCAAGGCTACAGCGCCGTCGACACGCCCGAGGCAGCCGACCTGGTCCTCTACAACACGTGCAGCATCCGCGACAAGGCCGAACAGAAGGTCTTCCATCGGCTCCAGCAGTTCAAACGCGCCGGCAAGGACAAGGTCTTCGGCGTACTCGGCTGCGTCGCGCAGCAGGAAGGCGAGAAGATCTTCGACCGCGCGCCGCACGTCGGCCTGGTCTGTGGCTCGGCGAGCTACAACAAGCTGCCCGAGCTGCTCGTCCAGGTCGAACGCGGCGACCGCCGCGTCACCGGCCTCAGCCTCGCCACCGACGAGACCTTCGAGACCCCGCTCACGCGCCGCGACAACCCGCATCGCGCCTACATCACCATCATCGAGGGATGCGACAAGTCGTGCGCCTATTGCGTGGTGCCCTTCACCCGCGGACCTGAGCGCAGCCGCACCAGCGCGAGCGTCATCGAGGAGGCGCGACAGCTCGCCGCGTCGGGGTATACCGAGATTCAACTTCTCGGCCAGAACGTGAACAGCTACCGCGACCCTTCACCCGGCGGATGGGACTTCGCGGCGCTGCTGGCGCGCGTGGGCGAGGTCGCGGGCATCCGCCGCGTGCGCTTCACGACGTCGCATCCACGCGACTTCACCCGCGAAATCGTCGGCGCCATCGACGCCAATCCCGCCCTCTGCAACCACGTCCACCTGCCCGTGCAGTCGGGCTCCGACCCGGTGCTCGACCGCATGCAGCGCCTCTACACGCGCGACGACTACCTGCGCCGCATCGAGTGGATGAAGCGCTCGCCGCGTGGCATCGCCATCACCACCGACATCATCGTCGGCTTTCCGGGCGAGACCGAGGCCGACTTCGAGCGCACCCTCCAGCTCATCGCGGACGTCGAGTACGACTCGATGTTCAGCTTCAAGTACTCGCCGCGCCCCAACACCGGCGCGCTGGCGCTCGACGGCCAGATCCCCGAGGAGGAGAAGAGCCGCCGCCTGACGATTCTCCAGGAGCGGCAGCGCGCCATCCAGATCCGCCGCAACGCCGAGCTGGTCGGAAAGGTCGAAGAGGTGCTGGTCGAGGGATTCCAGCCCGCGACCGGCCAGTGGATCGGGCGAACGTCGCAGAATCGGATTCTCAACTTCACGCACCCCGGCGATCCCGGCCCGCTCGCGGGACGTTATCTCGAGGCGCGAGTGACGCGCTCGGGCCCCAACTCGCTCGCCGGCGAAGCCTGCGTCGCGTAACCGGCGCCGCACTCCATCGCGTGTCGACCGGCCCGGCCTGGCGGTGGTTGTCGCCGAAGCGCTCGAGTTTTCCTGCGACAAACCTCCGGAGCCCGCACTAACTACTCAGGGACATGGCGATGACCGGCGCCAAACGCAGCACGGCGGGTGCGTCCGGCCGCACACCGGAGGCGCCGGGGCGTGCAACCAACTCCGCGTCAACGGGTTTCGACGAGGAACAGAAGCGCGGCTTCCTCCTCGGGATGCTCCGTATACGAATGTTCGAGGAGCGCGCCCTCGACCTATTCGGCAAGGGCAAGCTCTTCGGCACCACTCACACCTGCATCGGCCAGGAGGCGGATTGCGTCGGCTACTTCCACGCCATCGAACCCACCGACGTCGTCTTCAGCAACCACCGCGGCCACGGTCACTACCTCGCCTTCGGCGGCGATATGCGCGCCCTGGCCGCCGAAATCATGGGCCGCTCCACCGGCGTGTGCGGCGGCCTCGGCGGCAGCCAGCACCTCCAGTTCGGCAATTTCTATTCGAACGGCATTCAGGGCGGCATCGTTCCCTGCGCGACCGGAATGGCGCTCGCCGAAAAGCGCCGCGGCGCGGGCGCCATCGTCTCGGTATTCCTCGGCGACGGGACGCTCGGCGAGGGCGCCGTCTACGAAAGCCTCAACATCGCGTCGCTGTGGAAGCTGCCGATCTCCTTCGTCGTCGAAAACAACGGCTACGCTCAGTCGACGCCCATCGCCATGAACCTCGCCGGCGGCATCGCCGCGCGATTCCGCGCCTTCGGCATCGAGCCGGTCGAGATCGCGACCACCGACGTGCTGGCCATCGCCGCCGCGTCCGCCGAGGTGGTGGCCCGCGTGCGCGAGACGCAATCCGCGGGCGCGCTCATCATCGGCACCTATCGCCTCGCGCCCCACTCCAAGGGCGACGACACGCGAGACGAGTCGGAGATCGCCGGCCGGCGCCGCTTCGACCCGATTCCGCTGCTCGCCGGCCAACTCGCAGCGGCCGACTACGAGCACGCGGCCGAGCGCGCGCGCGCCGAGGTCGACGAAGCATTCCGGCTGGCCGAGGAGGATCCCTGGCCGGATCCCGCGAGTCTTCCCAATCTGGCGCGCGAGCTGATGG
Source organism: uncultured Solibacteraceae bacterium (assembly GCA_964515555.1). GTDB lineage: Bacteria > Acidobacteriota > Terriglobia > Bryobacterales > Bryobacteraceae > CAZEVY01. The sequence continues at coordinate 6,705 of CAZEVY010000146.1, forward strand.
CATGACGGCGCAGCCCTCGATGAAGACGACCGCGGCCCCCGGTCCCCGCAGCGTCCTCACCGCGCTCAACCAGGGCCTGCACGCCGCCATGGAGCGCGACCCCGCCGTCATCCTGCTCGGCGAAGACATCCTCGACCCCTACGGCGGCGCCTTCAAAGTCACGCGCGGCCTCTCGACGCGATTCCCCGACCGCGTCCTCACGACGCCGATCGCCGAGGGCGCCATCACCGGCGTCGCCGCCGGCATGGCGATGCGCGGCCTGCGGCCTGTCGTCGAAATCATGTTCGGCGATTTCCTCACTCTCGCCTTCGACCAGATCGTCAACCACGCCTGCAAATTCCGCTGGATGTACAACCGCCAGGTGCGCGTGCCGATGGTGATCCGCACGCCCATGGGCGGACGCCGCGGCTACGGGCCGACGCACAGCCAGTCGCTGGAAAAGTATTTCCTCGGCGTGCCGGGGCTGCGCGTCGTCGCGCCCAACACCATCGACGACCCCGCCGCGCTTCTCGAGCGTTCCATCCGCGACACCGCCGATCCGCTGCTGTTCGTCGAGCACAAGCTGCTGTACACGTGCGAGGTGCGCGACGTCGCACGCCTCGCCGGGCTGGAGATTCGCCGCGGCGCGCGCGGGACGATTCAGGCCCGGCTCGCCGGCGCGCCCGCGCCCTCGGTGACCATCGCCTGCTACGGCTATATGTCGGAGCTGGCGCTCGAGGCCATGACGCGCCTGGCGATGGAGCGCGAGGTTTTCGCCGAAGCCGTCGTCTTCACCGAGCTCGCGCCGCTCGACGCCGCGCCGCTGCTCGATTCGGTCTCGCGCACGCGGCGGCTGGTGGTTGCCGAGGAAGGCACGGGATCGCTCGGATGGGGCGCCGAAATCGCCGCCGTCGCCGCCGAGAGACTGGGCGCGCGGCAGGGCCTCGCCATCCGTCGCGTGGCGGCGCGCGACGCCGTGATTCCCTCCACGCGACCGCTCGAGGACGCGGTACTGCCGGGCGCCGGCGATATCGTCGAGGCCGCGCTCGCGGCGGGAGGATGATCGCATGCTGGTGGAAGTCATCACGCGCGTCGAGGCCCCGCTGCTCAGCGTCAACGAACCCGAGGCGCAGGTGGCCGAGGTGTGCGTCCAGGTGGGCGCCCGCGTGCGTCCGGGCGACCTGCTCTGTGTGCTGACCACCACCAAGGCGTCCTTCGACGTCCAGGCCGAGGCCGAAGGCTACGTACATCGCGTGCTGATCGCGCGCGGCGGACAGGTCACCGCCGGCGCCGCGATGTTCGAGATCGGCGCCGCGCCGCCGGAGGCGTCGCGAGGCCCTGAGGCGCCGCCCGCCGAAGAGCCGGTCCCGCCCGGACTGCGTATCACGCAGCCGGCCCTCAAGCTGGCGCGCGAGATGGGACTGCGCCTGGCCGACCTGCCGCGCGAGGCCCTGATCACCGAGGCTTATCTGCGCGAGCGCCGCGACGGCCCCGCGCTCGACTGCCGACTGGACGCGAGCGCGGTGGCGATTCTCGGCGCCGGCGGCCACGCGAAGATGGTGATCGACGTTCTGCGCCAGCAGGCGGCGTTGCGCGTCATCGGTGTGGTGGCCGCCCCCCCGCCCGCCTTCGCCGACCTGCTCGGCGTTCCCGTGCTGGGCGGATCGGACCGCCTGACGCCGCTTTACGAGGACGGGCTGCGCCTCGCGATCGTCGGCATCGGCGCACTCGCGCGCCCGCGGCTGCGGGTGGAGAAGTTCGCCGAGCTGGCGCGCATCGGACTGGGATTTCCGGCCGTGGTGCACCCGCGGGCCATCGTCGAGCCCAGCGCGGCGCTGGCGGCGGGCGTGCAGGTATTCTCGGGCGCGATGATCGGCGCGGCGGCGAAGGTGGAGTTCGGCGCCATCGTCAACACCGGCGCCATCGTCTCGCACGACTGCATCGTCGGCGAATTCGCGCACCTCACGCCGGGCGTGGTGCTGGCGGGCGATGTGCGCGTCGGCCGCGGCGCGCTGGTCGGGATGGGCGTACTGGTGAACGTCGGGGTGAGGATCGGCGCCTGGGCGAAGATCGGCAACGGCGCGCGGATTCACGGCGACGTGCCCGAGAACGGGATCGTGCAGGCCGGCGCGGACTGGCCCTGACGAACACGGCGATCGCCACCGGCGCTCCTCGCCGGCTCTTGCGACAATGCCCACATGTCCGACGACCTCTGGGCCCTCGCCGACCTCTGCACTCCCTGGTGCCTCCACGTCGCCGCCACGCTCCGCATCGCCGAGCGCATCCGGGACGGCGTCACCGGAATCGATAAACTCGCCGAGGCCGCCGGCTGCGACGCCGAAGTCCTGCACTGCGTCCTCGGACACCTCGCGAGCAAGGGCGTCTTCGAAGAGCCCTCGCCCGGCCGATTCGTCCTCAACGACGCCGCCCGCGGACTCCTCGACCCCGGCCTGCGCCTCGGTCTCGATCTCAACGGCGTCGGCGGCCGCATGGCGCGCGCCTGGGCGACTCTGCCCGGCTATGTCCGCACCGGCGCGCCCGCCTACCACGAGATCTTCGGACGTCCCTGGTGGGAGGACCTGCAGGCGAACCCGCACATCGGCGCGGCCTTCGACGAGCTGATGGGGCCTCTCGGCCACGGCCTCCCCAGCGCGGACATTGGGATCGAAGGAGGCTGGGAGACCATCCGCACCGTTGTCGACGTCGGCGGCGGCACCGGGGCCATGCTCGCCGAAATCCTCCGCGCCCACCCCGGCGTCCGCGGCACGCTGGTCGACCTGCCCGCCACCGTGGCGCGCGTGCCGCGCGAATACTTGGCCGATGGCCGGTTCACGACGGTGGGCCGGAGCTTCTTCGATCCCTTGCCCGTCGGCGCCGACCTCTATGTGCTCCGCGGCGTCATCAACGACTGGCCGGATCGCGAGGCCGCCGCCATCCTGCGACGATGCGCCGAGGCGGCGCACCCCTCCGGCCGCGTGCTGGTGTTGAAGGGCGTCGCGCCGGACGGCTCGCCCAAGCGCCTCACGATCGAGATGGTGCTCTGCGGCGGCAGGCACAGAACGCTCT
>CAZEVY010000147.1:0-9745 GCA_964515555.1 uncultured Solibacteraceae bacterium
CCTCCTGGACTTCCTCGCGCTTGTTGGCGTGCATGCGCACCAGGCGGCCGACGCGCTCGCGGCGCGATTTCGCCACGTTGTAGATCATCTCGCCGGCCGTCAATGTCCCGGAGTAGACGCGCAGGAAGGCGAGTTGCCCGACGAACGGGTCGGTCATGATCTTGAAGATCAGAGCGGCGAACGGCTCCTTGTCGTCCGGGCGGCGATCGAGGCTCTTTTCGGGATTGTTGACGTCGATCCCCTGGATAGGCGGCACGTCCAGCGGCGACGGCAGGAAATCGACCACGGCGTCCAGCAGGTTCTGGACGCCTTTGTTCTTGAAGGCCGCGCCGCAGATCACCGGGAAGATGCGCTGTGAAACGGTCGCCTTGCGTAGAGCCGCCATGATCTCGCCGGCGGTCACCGGCTGGCCCTCGATGAACTTGGCCATCAGGTGGTCGTCGACCTCGCTGACCGCCTCGATCATCTTCTCCCGCCACTCGCGCGCGGTTTCGAGCAGCTCGGCCGGCACCTCCACCTCGTCGTACTCGGCGCCCAGCGATTCATCGCGCCACACCCGCGCCTTCATCGTCACCAAGTCGATGGCTCCCAGGAACTTGTCCTCGGCGCCGATCGGAATCTGCACCGGCACCGGCCGGCATTTCAGGCGGTCGACGATGGTCTCGACCGACCGGAAGAAGTCCGCGCCCACGCGGTCCATCTTGTTGATGAAACAGATGCGCGGGACCTGGTACTTGTCGGCCTGCCGCCACACGGTCTCCGACTGCGGCTGCACGCCGGCCACGGCGTCGAACACCGCCACGGCGCCGTCGAGCACGCGCAGGCTGCGCTCGACTTCGGCGGTGAAGTCGACGTGGCCGGGCGTGTCGATGATGTTGATCTGCATGTCGCGCCACTCGCAGGTGGTCGCCGCCGAGGTGATGGTGATGCCGCGTTCCTGTTCCTGCTCCATCCAGTCCATGGTGGCGGTGCCTTCGTGCACTTCCCCGATCTTGTAGGTGCGGCCCGTGTAATAAAGGATGCGTTCGGTGACGGTGGTCTTACCGGCATCGATGTGCGCCATGATGCCGATATTGCGCATCCTCTCTAATGGCACGGTGCGGGGCATGGGTGTTACCAGCGGTAGTGCGCAAAGGCCTTGTTGGCTTCGGCCATGCGGTGTACGTCGTCCTTTTTCTTGATCGCTCCGCCGCGCATGTTGGCGGCGTCGTTGAGCTCCGAGGCGAGCTTCTCGTGCATGCCCTTTTCGGGCCGGCTCCGGGCGCTGATGAGCAGCCACCGGATGGCGAGCGACGTTCTCCGGTTGGCCGGCACCTCGACCGGCACCTGGTAGTTGGCGCCGCCCACGCGGCGCGTCTTGACCTCGAGCACCGGGCGGCAGTTCTCGACGGCTTTCTTGAACAGCTTCAGGGGCTCCTCGCCGGTGCGCTCCTGAATGATGTTCATCGCGCCATAGAAGATGCCCGCCGAGACGGCCTTCTTGCCGTCCCACATCATCGAGTTGATGAACTTTTCGGCCAGCGTCGAGTTGTAGACCGGATCGGCCAGAACTTCGCGCGGCTCGGCTCGTCGTCGTCGCATGTCGTCCTCTATGCCTTCGGCCGCTTGGCGCCGTACTTGGAGCGGCCCTGCTTACGGTCGGCCACGCCGGCGGCGTCGAGCGTGCCGCGGATGATGTGATAGCGCACGCCGGGGAGATCCTTCACGCGTCCCCCGCGGATCAGCACAATGGAGTGCTCCTGAAGGTTGTGTCCGACGCCGGGGATATACGTGGTCACCTCGATGGTGTTGGTGAGCCGCACGCGCGCCACCTTGCGCAGCGCCGAGTTGGGCTTCTTCGGCGTGGTGGTGTAGACGCGGGTGCACACGCCGCGGCGCTGCGGGCACGACTGCAACGCCGGCGAAGCGGTCTTGTAGCGCGGCGCGCTGCGCCCCTTGCGGACAAGCTGATTGAACGTCGGCACTCTGTTATCGCTCCCTGTCGCCTGCCGGGGAACGGGCGCACAACCCCACCACGCACCCGAAGCCGCATCCGGCCTGTCTGTTAGTCGCCGGCGCGCGACGGAAACTCGCTCGCGCGCACATATTGCGAAACCGCACCTGAAAACGGCGTTATTCGAACCGCTTTCAAAAACGCGAGGGTTTTACTTCGGACTAGCCCATGCCCTATCGGCGTTCGCCGGGAGAACCTCGGGGCCGGCCCCTGGCCGGGCTCCAGTGTAACGCTGACGCGTCAATCACCGTAGCGGTAGCACAGAGGCAGAAGAGAAACTCGCAAACCCTAACAGTATGATACAGAGTTGCCGCGGCTGTCAAATTGCACGACTGGAAATAACGCCGGTAACCTCCTGGCCCGCGCGTTACGCCTCTCGAAAGATGAAGGTCATTCAATCCGCACACTGGACTTGTATCTTCTTGCTGACCGCCTCCCTGGCCCAGGCGAACTGGCCGCGATGGCGCGGCCCCAATGAGGACGGCATGGCGGCGGGCGACGCCGCGGTCACCTGGACCACGGAGCGCAACGTGCGCTGGAAGACCAACATACCGGGCCGCGGCCACTCTTCCCCGGTCATCTGGGGCGACCGGATCTTCGTGACCACCGCGGTTCCTGCCGGCGAAGCTCCTCCCCCTCCCGCCCCCGAACCAGGCGCGGCGCCAGGCCCGGGCGGGCCGGGCGGAAAAAAGGGCGGCGGCGCGGGCGGTGGCGCCGGTCCGGCCGTCGACCACAAGTTCGTTCTCCTTTGCATCGACAAGAAGTCCGGCAAGGTGATTTGGGAGCGGACAGCCCGAACCTCCAAGCCGCACGAGGGCTATCACCGCCAGTACGGCAGCCACGCCTCGAACTCGCCGGTCACCGACGGCAAGCGCGTCTGGGCGTTTTTCGGCTCGCGCGGCCTCTACTCCTACGATCTGGATGGGAAGCTCCTCTGGGAGAAGGATTTCGACGTCCAGATGCGCATGCGCCTCTCCTTCGGCGAAGGATCGGCGCCGCTGCTGGCCGACGACGTCCTGGTCTTGAAGTTCGACCAGGAGTCCGGCTCCTTCGTCGTGGCGGTGGACGCCAATAACGGCAAGGAGCTGTGGCGCCACTCGCGCGAGGAACAGAGTTCCTGGTCGCAGCCCTTCGCCGTCAAGGTCGGAGGGGCGACGCAGGTGGTCGTCAGCGCCAGCAACAAGACGCGCAGCTACGATCTGCGTACCGGCAAGATCGTATGGGAGGCGTCGGGTCTCGGTTCCAACGTGATCCCGGCGCCGGTGCATCTTAACGGCGTCGTCTTCGTCATGAGCGGCCACCGCGACCCCAATCTCCAGGCCATCCGACTCGGCCGCACCGGCGATCTCACCGGTACCGACGCCATTGTGTGGACCAACCAGCGCGGCAACTCCTATTCGGCCTCGCCAGTCCTGCACGACAACAAGCTCTACTTCGTTTCCGATAACGGCATGCTGAGCTGCCTGAACGCGACGACCGGCGAGCCGTACTACCTCCAACAGCGTCTGGGCGCCTATCAGTTCAAGGCGTCGCCGGTGGGCGCCAACGGTAAGCTCTACCTTGCCACCGAACAGGGCGACGTCGTGGTCGTGAAGATGGGCGAGAAGTTCGAGGTGCTCGCCACCAACAAGATGGACGACCAGTTCTTCGTCGCCACGCCCGCCATCGCCGGCGGCGACCTCATTCTGCGGAGCCAGAACACGCTATTCTGCATTCGTGAACAGTAGGCTGCTCTGGGTGGCGAGCGCCGCCGCGCTCGCCTGCCTGGCCCAGGTCCGTCCGGCCGACATCGTCAAGCTCCCCTCGCGGACCCCCGATCTCCGCGAATCCTACGGGGCGTTGCCCCAGCAGTTCGGCGAACTGCGCCTTCCCCGCGGCCTCGGACCCTACCCGGTGATCGCGCTGATTCACGGCGGCTGCTGGGCGGAGTTCGCCGACCTGACGTTCATGTCGAACCTCGCGACTCAGCTCGCCGGCGACGGCGTCGCCGTGTGGAACATCGAGTACCGCCGTGTTCATGAGGAGGGCGGCGGATGGCCAGGGACGTTCCAGGACACCGGCGCGGCGATCGACCATTTGCGCTTGCTGGCGAAGAAGTTTCCGATCGACCTCACGCGCGTGGTGACGGCGGGGCACTCCGCGGGGGGACATTTGGCCTTGTGGGCCGCCGGCCGCGGGCGCATTCCCGCTTCGAGTCCGATTCATTCCAAGGACCCGCTGCCGATCGCCTCGGTCGTCTCCATCGCCGGGCTGCCCGACATGGAGGCTTTCGTCGACTACGGCCGCAACGTCTGCGGCGACCGGCACATCAAGCTGTTCGGCGGGACTCCTGCCGACGTCGCCGATCGCTATCGTCACGGGTCGCCGCACGCGCTGCTGCCGCTGGCCGCCGCCCAGACGCTGATCTACGGCGCCAAGGACCGCGCGGTGCCGCGCCGCCTGTTCCGCGACTACGAAACGGTTGCCGCGCACGGCGCGCGCAAGCCCGGCGTGGTCGAGGTGGACTCCGCCGGACACTTCGAGTTTTTCGTTCCAGGAAGTCCCGAGTTCGAGGTCATTCGCAAGTCGGTCTTGAGGGCCGCGGGACGCTAGCACCCTCTCGCCGGACTTCTGTGATAATGAAGGCGGTGCCCCGCCTCCGAGAACTCGAACAGCAGCTCGAGCGCACCGAACAGCAGCTTCGCCTCCATCAGAAGATCAGCCGGCTCATGGTGCGCGACCTCAGTCTCCAGGAGGTCCTGCAAGCCATCGCCGGGCTGGTCGCCGAGTTCGTGCGGTGCGATTCCTGCCTGCTCTACCTGGTCGACAAGGGGCGCCTGGTGTTGTGCGCCTCCAATCCGCCCAACCCCTCCGCCATCGGGACGGTGAGCCTGAACCTCGGCGAGGGACTTACCGGGTGGGTCGCCACGCAAAGGCGGCTCCTCGCCATTACCCGCGAAGCCTATCGCGATCCGCGCTTCAAGCACTTTCGCGATCTCCCGGAAGACACCTACGAAGCCTTCCTCTCGGCGCCGGTGATTGCGCGAAACCGCGTGGTCGGCGTCATCAACGTGCAGCACCGGGCGCCGCATTCCCACTCCGGCGACGAGCTGGAGATGCTCTCGACGGCCGGCGAGCAGGTGGGCTGCCTTCTGGTGCTGGCACGCATGGCGCAGAACAACGTCGACGCCGACGATCATCTCGACCTGGTGCTTTCGAGCGGCCCCGGCGCCCGCTCCCGCTGAGGCGCATGCGCGCGGCGATTCTCCCGGCGGCGCTGATCTGCGCGCTCGCCCAGTCGCCGCCCGCGCGCGAGCCATGGCAGCTCCAGTACCTCCTCGACGAGGACAGAACCGCCCTCGCCCTGGTCGACCTCAAGTTCGTCACGCCGAAGCGCGGCATCGCCGTAGGCGTGCTGGAGCGCGAGGGCGACGCCCGTCCCGTCGCCCTGGTGACCGACGATGGCGGCGCCACGTGGCGGCAGGAGCGGCTTCGCGAAATCCCGCGATCGCTGTTCTTCCTCGACGACAGCCTGGGGTGGATGGTCACCGAGAAAGGCCTGTGGACCACCGAGGAGGGGGGCCGGACCTGGCGCAAGATCTGGGGCCGTCAGGGAATCCTGCGGGTGTACTTCGCCGATGCCCTTCGCGGCTGGGCGGTCGGCGCACCCAAGCTGTTCCTGTCGACCGTTGACGGCGGGCGCAAGTGGACGCCGGTCAAAGTCGAAAAGGAACCGCCCACCACCCCCGAGCGCACCGTTTACAGCGTCGTCGACTTCGCCGGCCCGTCGAGCGGCATGGTGATCGGGTGGGCGATCCCCCCCAGCCGGGTCGAGCCCAGGATTCCTCCCTGGATGGCGCCTGAGCAGCGGCGAATGCAATTACCGTCCCTCTCGGTCCGCCTTTGGACCGAGGACAGCGGGAAGACCTGGACGGGCGACGCCGGCTCGGTCTTCGGCCGCATCACGCGGCTGCGGCTCGCGACACCGCCGCGGCTGTTCCTGATCGAGTTTCAGGACGCCTTCGATTACCCGTCCGAGGTCCACCTGATCGCCGCCGGAAAGACTTCGACGCGCGTCTACCGGGAGCGCGAGCGGGCCGTCACCGACATGGCGACCGTGAACGGCGTCACCTACCTGGCCGCCATCGAGCCCGCGGGCCGCATCGTTCAGTCGCCGATTCCGGGCCGTGTCCTGGTGGCGGAGAGCACGGATCTCAGCACGTGGCGCGAAACAGCGACCGACTATCGCGTCATCGGCCGTCGCGCCATGCTGGCCTGGTCGGGCGAGGACCTGTGGCTCGCCACCGACACCGGGATGATTCTGAAGCGCACCCGATAGGCTGGCGCGCATCCATCCAACATTCGTCATCGCATTTGTTTTATCCACAGCCGGGGCACAGACGCTTCACCGTATGTCATTGATTCCAAATATAGAAATAGTTGAGGAAACAGCGCGGTAGAGCGCACATTCCTGTTGACTGTAACCGCGTTTGCATCCAAGATAGACATGGTTCCAAGAGGTTCGAGGAACAGCGAAGCTTGGCGAGGCGTAGCGGACCCGGAACGATGATCCGCTGGCGGAGAGCTTATAACTAGCCGCTGGCGGGGAGCGAAGGGAAATCGGGCGTCGAGTCCAGGCGAGCTTCCTGAGATCGAATCGAGACGAGCGCTTTGATCCGGAGGGGCCAAAACCCCGACGGGGAGCGGCGGAGCGATGTGGATCTCAGGGGGACCGGGTTGCGATCAGGCAACGGGTTGCGGGCGGTGAGCCTCCCCGGCGATGACTGGTGTCGCCGAGGTGGGGAGTTCGCAACCGAACGGGTCTGGGAGCGGCTCGGTCGGGATTCGAAGAAACAGGCCGGGAGCGTCGACCCCGCCGTGGAGAGCGCCGTGAGGCGGGATTCGCTGCGGGCGAGTGAAAGGCCGTTTCGAGAAACCGGCTCCTAACTGCGAGACGAGCAGGCGGGCCTTAAGCATTGAAGCGCGGTCGCCCAAAAGCGGCTGCGGGGAGCAAGAGGCGGACCGTCCAGTCACGCGGGGTTGCCGCGCTCAGGTCGTGCATGCCGGCCGGGGAGCAAGCTGGAAATCGGGTCACTTGGAACCACTTTTTTTTGCACACGCCTCGAACTTTGATCCCGCGCTTCAAACAGCGCTACGCGGTCTCACCTTGCGCGTAGACAGGTTTCTCCGCGTCGGCCCCGCGCGCGGCGTCGCCCGCTTGTACTTTCGACGGCGGAAAGTCACGAACTTCAGGTCACACGTACTGCACCAGTAGGCGTTCCCGCCCAGCAGCTCCAGCAGGCGAGCGTGCAGAGGCAGCGGTGACGCCCAGCGATGCAGTTCGTGGCCCCGGCACTCCGGGCACTTCGCGTAACGATCGCTGCTAGGCCGGACCGCAGGCGTCTCGCCGTCTCCGGATGACTCCTCCGGTGGGGCATCGCTTCGCGCCGAAATTGGCCCGACCGGTTCCGCGTCGCGCTCCGGCTCCAGGATAGCGCTGACCGTCGCGCCCTCCACCACCACCGCACGTCGACCGGACCTCTCCGCATCGACCTCGGAGGGAACTCCGTTCCCGGCGTGCCGGACCTCTCGGCCCGTGGTCGAGGAATGCGTCAGAGGAAGAGCCGAAGCAGGCGTCCAATCCGGCCGCTTGTGCGGGGGCACATATCGCTCTTTGCACGGCCGGAAGCTGACAAAGTTCAATCGACAGGGAACGCAGCGATATCGCCTCGCCCCAACGTAGACCAGCGCCCGAACGTGCCTCGGGGGGTAGTTGTATTTCTCGTCCCAGTCCGCCAGGTCCGTCCTGTAGCAGCTCGGGCACTTCGCGAAGATCATGTTTAAGATCAGCCAGATACCAGCCTTGAAGCGGTGCCCGCAATCCTTGCAGCGCAGACGGTACACTCCCAGGAACCGGGTGGCGTGCTCCCATGGGCCCTTCGGACTCGAGACCCGGACGCGCCCCCCCTGGCAGCGGGGACACCGAATCGCCTTCAAGTAACTCGATACTACTATGGCGCTGGTGGCTATTACAATTACTTCACTCGATTTCAGTTCCGTTACCGGCCTTTAAGAAGACAGGGGTAGGAGCTTCACCCTATCCAGTCGGCGATCTTCTCGCCCATCTTGGCGGTAGTAAGGCTACCCCCAAGGTCGGCGGTCCGATCGAGGGAGGTGGTGTAGACCTTTCGGACGGCGCCGCCGATCATCGCCGCCGCCCGGACCGTCTCCGGGTGAGCGAGCCATTCCAGCATCATGGCAGCCGACAGAATCGCCGCCGTCGGGTTGGCGATTCCCTTCCCTGCGATGTCCGGAGCCGACCCGTGCGCCGGTTGAAACACGGCGTGCTTCTCGCCGATATCGGCCGACGGCGCCACTCCCATGCCGCCCACTAGCCCCGCCGCCAGATCGGAGAGAATGTCGCCGAACATATTCTCGGTAACGATCACGTCGAATCGCTTCGGATTGCGAACCAGGTGAAGACTGGCGGCGTCCACGTAGAGACGCTCGGTGCGTACGTCGGGAAACTCCGGCGCTACTTCATCGAACACACGCCGGAAGAACGCCATCGACGGCAACACGTTGGCCTTGTCGACCAGTGTCACCAGCCCGCGCCGCCGCCGCGCCTGCTGGAATGCGCCGCGAAACAGCCGCTCGGAGGCAAGGCGCGAGACCCGCATGACATCGCGCACTTCGCGCGATCCGTTGCGGCGGCTCGACTTTCGGCCGTAGAAAAGCCCCTCCGTGTTCTCGCGCACGATAAGAATGTCGATGTCGCCGCCGCCGAGTCCCGCCAGCGGCGTGTCGCGGGCATGGTAGAGCGCCACCGGTCGGAGACCGAGATAAAGGTCGAGCTTCTCGCGCAGGTCGATCTGCGGCGACATTTCCGTGCCGTCGGGCCAGCGCACGTCGGGCAGTCCCATCGCGCCCAGCAGGATGGCGTCGGCGTGGAGGGCGGCGTCGAGCGTCGCCGCGGGCAAAGGATCGCCATGCCGGAGATACTCGCCGGCGCCGGCGGGAAGCGCAACGAACTCCAGCCGGACGCCGTTGAGCCGGGACTCGGCGGCGCGCAGCGCCTTGATGGCCTCGGCGATCACCTCGGGGCCGATGCCGTCCCCGGCCAGGACGGCGATGCGGAAGCTCGGCGGCATCGAACTGCCCATCATGCCAGAGTCCGCGGACCGGCGTGATACGCTGGATTCACGGCCTCATGAGCAACATCACCATCACGCTGCCCGACGGCAGCACGCAGAGCCACCCCGCCGGCGTCAAGCCCATCGACGTGGCCCGCGGAATCGGCCAGCGCCTGGCCGACGACGCCGTGGTCGCTCGCGTCGACGGCGAGCTGCGCGACCTCACGCGCCCGCTCGAAAGCGACGCCCGGCTCGAAATCCTGACCTCGCGCAATCCCGAGGCGCTCGAAGTCTACCGCCACTCGACCGCGCACCTGCTTGCCGCCGCCGTGCTGGAGCTCTTTCCCGAGACGAAGCTCGGCATCGGTCCGCCGACCGAGGCCGGCTTCTACTACGACTTCCAGCGCGCCGAGCACTTCACCCCCGAGGACCTGGAGACCATCGAGAAGCGCATGTGGGAGATTCAGGCGCGCGACCTGCCCTACGAGCGCGTGCTCACCTCCAAGCCCGAGGGACTGCAGAAGTACGCCGCCGCCGGCGAGCACATGAAATGCGAGCTGATTTCCGAAAAAGCCGACGACATTTTCTCGGAATACACGCTCGGCCCGCGTTTTATCGATTTCTGCCGCGGCCCGCACGT
>CAZEVY010000148.1:0-9554 GCA_964515555.1 uncultured Solibacteraceae bacterium
GAATCGAGTAGCGGATGCGCTCGATCGTGTCGTCCACCTTGTGGCCGGGAAGCTGGCCGCCCTCGCCGGGCTTGGCGCCCTGCGCGATCTTGATCTGCAGCTCGTCGGCGTTGACCATGTAGTGGATCGTCACGCCGAAGCGCGCGCTGGCCACCTGCTTGACGGCGCTACGCCGCCAGTCGCCGTTCGGGTCGCGCGCGAAACGCGCCTCGTCCTCGCCGCCCTCGCCGGTGTTCGACCGCCCGCCGATCCGGTTCATCGCGATAGCGAGCGTCTCGTGCGTCTCCTTCGAGATCGACCCGAACGACATCGCGCCGGTCGCGAAGCGCCGCACGATGTCCTTGGCGGGCTCGACGTCGTCGAGCGGCACCGCCTTGCGGCCGTTGCGGAACTTCATCAGGCCGCGCAGCGTGCAGAGCTGGCTGCTCTGATCGTCGATCATGGCCGTGTATTCCTGGAAGCTCGCGAAACTTTCCTGCCGGACCGAGTGTTGCAGCTTCGCGATCGTCAGCGGATTCAGCAGGTGATACTCGCCGCGCACTCGATACTGATAGTTCCCGCCGACGGCGAGCTCGGTGTCCGCCTCGGTCACCGGCGCGAAGGCGTGGTCGTGCTTCATCTTCGCTTCGCGCGCCAGCACCTCCAGCCCGACGCCCTCGATGCGCGACGCCGTGCCGGTGAAATAGCGGTCGACCAGCCCCTTGTTGAGGCCGATGGCTTCGAACACCTGCGCGCCGCGGTAGCTTTGCAGCGTCGAGATGCCCATCTTCGAGAAAACCTTCAGCAGTCCTTTGTTGATGGCCTTCTTGAAGTTCTTGAGAGCCGTGTCGAACGGCACATCGCCGGCCAGGCCGCGGCGCGTCATGTCTTCCAGCGACTCGATCGCCAGGTACGGATTCACCGCACTCGCGCCGTAGCCGATCAGCAGCGCGAAGTGCATCACCTCGCGCGGCTCGCCCGATTCCACGATCAGCGCCACCTGCGTGCGCGATCCCTCGCGAATCAGGTGATGGTGCACCGCCGAGAGACCCAGCAGGCTCGGAATCGGCGCGTAGTTGCGGTCGACGCCGCGGTCGGTCAGGATCAGCAGCGTGTATCCGTTCTGAATGGCGAGCGAGGCGCGGCGGCACAGCCCGTCGAGCGCGCGCTCCAGCTCCACCGCCCCGCCGTCCACCTTGAAGAGCATCGGAATGGTGGTGGCGAGGAAGTCCCCGCGCGAAACCCGACGCAGTTTCTCCAGGTCGTAGTTGGTGACGATCGGCTGCGGGAGCTTCAGCGTGTGGCAGTGCTCCGGCGTCTCGTCGAGAATGTTGCGCTCGGTGCCGATGTAGCTCTTGAGCGACATCACGAGTTCCTCGCGGATCGGGTCGATCGCCGGATTGGTCACCTGCGCGAAGAGCTGCTTGAAGTAGTGGAACAGCGGCTGCGGCCGGTCGGAGAGACACGCCAGCGGCGTGTCGGTTCCCATGGAGCCGATCGGTTCCTCGCCGCCGGCCGCCATCGGACCGAGAATGACGCGCAGGTCTTCGTCGGTGTACCCGAAGGCGCGCTGGCGCTGGAGCACCGTGGCGTGATCGGTCGGATGCCAGCGCGAAGGCGCCGGCAGATCGTCAAGCGTCACCTGGAATTCGTCGATCCACTGCCGGTAGGGTTGCCGCTTCCAGAGCCGCTCCTTGATCTCCTCGTCCGGGACCAGGCGGCCCTGCTCCAGGTCGCACAGCAGCATCTTGCCGGGCTGGAGCCGTCCCTTGAACTCGACGTTATCGGGCTCGGTGGGCAGCACGCCGGTCTCCGACGCCATGATCAGCAGGCCGTCGCGCGTCACCATGTAGCGCGCCGGCCGCAGGCCGTTGCGGTCGAGCGTCGCGCCGATGACGCGCCCGTCGGTGAAGGCGATCGCGGCCGGTCCGTCCCACGGCTCCATGAGCGAGGCGTGGTACTCGTAGAAGGCCTTCTTGTCGGGATGCATGGTCGAGTCCTGATCCCAGGCCTCGGGAATCAGCATCGCCATGGAATGCGGGAGCGAGCGCCCCGCTTGCAGCAGCAGCTCGGCGGCGTTGTCGATCATGGCCGAGTCGCTCCCGCCCGGCGTCACGATCGGGAACAGCTTCGAGATGTCGTCGCCGAACAGAGGGGAGGCGAGCACCGGGTGGCGCGCGTCCATCCAGTTGATGTTGCCGCGCAGCGTGTTGATCTCGCCGTTGTGGCACAGGTAGCGGAACGGGTGCGCCAGTTGCCAGGTGGGGAACGTGTTGGTCGAGAATCGCTGGTGGACCAGGCACAGCGCGCTCTGCGCGTCCGGGTCCGACAGCTCGCCGTAGAACTGGGGGATCTGAGGGGCGAGCAGCAAGCCCTTATATACGATGGTGCGCGTCGACATCGACGGCACGTAGAAGAATCCCTTGTCCTTGATGTCCGAGGCGCCGATCTCGCGCTCGGCCAGCTTGCGCACCACGTAGAGCTTGCGGTCGAGCGTGTCCTGGTCCATGCCGTCCGGCGCGGCGATGAAAATCTGCTGGATGTACGGCTGCGACGCGCGCGCGATGCGGCCGATCGCGTCCGGGTCGACTGGCGTGTCGCGCCAACCCAGCACGGTGAGTCCTTCCTCGCGCGCGACTCGCTCGACGATCCCCTCGCACCGGTAGCGCGGCTGCCGCTCCACCGGCAGGAACACCATTCCTACGCCATAGCGTCCCGGCTCGGGCAGGTCGAATCCCAGGGCGGCGCACTCGCGCTGGAAAAACTTGTGCGGGATCTGGATCAGCACGCCCGCGCCGTCGCCGGTATCCGGGTCGCAGCCGCACGCCCCGCGGTGCGTCAGGTTGATCAGGATGCGGATGCCCTGCTCGATGATCTCGTGCGACTTCTCGCCCTTGATGTTGACCACGAAACCGATGCCGCAGGCGTCGCGCTCGAAGCGCGGGTCGTAGAGACCCTGCGGTTTGGGTAGACCTTGGGAGTGATAACCGTCGTCTGCGCTCATGGGATCGGGAACTCCTTGGGGGAGGAGCTATGTAGTGAAGTATAGGGTCGCCGCAGACATTAGTCAAGCGGAAACTATTCATTTATCAGAATCAGAACAGTTAATACTATGGCGAAGTCAGCGAACCGTCGGATAGCTGATCCCGAGCTGTTCCATGTATGTCGAGTAGCGGGTGGAATCGAACTTCAGCTTCTCCAGCAGCGGACCGAAGCGCTCCATCTTCTCCTTGTTAAGATGCACCGGCGGCGGCGTGTCGAGCGGAATCAGCGATCTCCATTTCGTCACGGCCGTCTGCTCGCCGAAGTACTTGCGAGCCGCCTCCAGCAGTTCGGGCTTCAGCAGCACGTCCAGCGCCGTCATCGCCTGCGCCTTCGCGCCCGCCGTCGCCCCCTTGTGGGCGATCGGCGTTGCCATCGCGATGCCGCTCGACCAGTGATGCCCGATCATGCCCGGAATGTTGCCCGGATAGCGCAGATTGATCGTCGGCAGATTCCACGACACCTCCGCGATATCGTCCGATCCCGCGCCGCCGCCCTGCCGCCCGCCCTCGGCGCGCATGTTGGCCACCTCCTTGCGCAACCCTTCGACCTTCGAGTTCATCTCCGTCTGCGCCGCCCGCGCCAGCCTGTCGTCGGCCTCCGACCACTCCGGCATGCCGACCGCCCGAATGTTGGCGTGCAGCGCCTCCGCCAGCGGCCGGTTGAAGTGCCCCGGCCAGGCCGCGCCCAGCACGCGCTCGGTCATCGTGGTGTCGGTCATCTCGCCGGCCGCGCGCGCGATCTTCGATCCGATCGCGTGCAGATCCACCAGCCGGTCGTAGTCGACCTCGCGGAAGAAGTACCACACTGTCGCCAGCGGCGGCACGACATTTGGCTGGTCGCCGCCGTGCGTGATCACGTAGTGCGAGCGGTGCTCCGTGCGCAAGTGCTCGCGGCGGTAGTTCCATCCGGCGTTCATCAGCTCCACGGCGTCCAGCGCGCTGCGACCCATCCAGGGCGACCCGGCGCTGTGCGCGCTGCGGCCGCGGAAGGTGTACTGCGTCGAGACCAGCGCGGTGCCGCTGTTGCCCCAGTTGGTCGAGAAGTCGCTCGATATGTGGCAGCTCAGCATCACGTCGAGGTCCTTGAACAGGCCCGCGTTCACCATGTAGGTGCGGCTCCCCAGCAGCTCTTCGGCGACTCCCGGGTACACGCGCAGCGTGCCTGGAATCCTGTGCTTCTGCATCAGCGTCTTCACGGCGATCGCCGCGGTCACGTTGACCGCCTGCCCGGCGTTGTGCCCCTCGCCGTGTCCCGGCCCGTTCTCGATCAGCGGCGCGTGATAGGCGACCCCCGGCTTCTGCGACGTCTCCGGCAGCCCGTCGATATCAGCCATGAAGCCCACCACCGGCTTGCCCGAACCCCACTCGGCGACGAACGCCGTCGGCATCCCGGCAACGCCGCGCGTGATGCGGAAGCCTTCCTGCTCCAGCAGCGAAGTGACGTAGGCGGCGGTGTTGACCTCGTGGTAGCCAAGCTCTCCGAAGCTGAATATCGAATCCACCATGCGCTGCGTGAAGACGCGCCGCGCCTCGATCATCTCGCCAGCCGCCTGCTTGAGGACCGCTGGCGCCGGCGCCTGCGCCAGCGCCACGGCCGCCGCCACATTAAGGAACGCCAATCGCTTCCAATTCATGAACACGAGGATAGCAAGCGGCGCCGTGCGCGCGGCTTTGCAAACAGGCTATCCTGGATTTTTCTGCTTCGCTTGAGGTGAGGAATGCAACCTGCCGTTGAACCTGTGTCCCGATCCGCGCCCGGCGGTGGCAAGACCATCGTCCTGACCGCGCCGATGACCGAGACCATCGACCACGCCGGTTACTTCATCCAGATGGCGCTGGCCTCGCTGCCCAAGCGCCTGGAAGGCATCATCAACAACAAGTACCCGAAGTGGAAGGAACTGGAGCGCAACGCCGATGGCTCGGCCCGCTACATGCCCGCCGGCATCCGCGTCGTGGAAGCCGCACTGCAGCGCGAGTTCCCGGCCGGCGATATCGTCGCCTGCCATGCGAGCGACGTCGATCAGTTCATCGGCCCGCGCACGCGCGTCGTCGCCGTCTCGACCCACAACCCGCTTGGTGTGACCTTCGCCGCCGGCGTCTACGCGTCGATCTTCGGGTCGTCGAAAGAGCCCATCAATTCGGCCTACTCGAAGGAATTGTTCCAGGCCATTCGAACGCATCCCGATCGCGCGGGATTCAAGGTGATCGTCGGCGGCTCCGGCGGCTGGCAGATCGCCGAGACCGACAGCTACGAGGACCTCGGCGTCGACTGCGTCATTCAGGGCCGCAGCGAATCCGAGCAGACCCTCGACATCTTCCATCGCGCGCTGCGCGGCGAGGAGCTTCCGAAGTTCCTCGAAGTGAGCCATCCGGCGGGCAGCGACGGCATCCTGGTACCCTCGCGCCGCACCACCTTCGGCGTCATCGAGATGACGACGGGCTGCGGCCGCCGCTGCCAGTTTTGTCTGCCCGACCTGAATCCGCAGATCGACGTGCCCAAGGCGAAGATCATGGACGCGGTGCGCGCCAACGTCCGCGACGGCAACTCGCAGATCTCGCTTGCCACCGAAGACATGTTCATCTGGGGACAAGTGCACACCGACACGCCCTTCTATTTCCCGAATCGCGAGGCGCTGCTCGATCTCTACACCGATATCGTCCGCACGCCGGGCGTCGATAAGCACATTCTGAGTCACTCCACCATCGCTCCCGCCGTGGTCGACCCGGGACTGATTCAGCGCCTCTCCGAGGAGCTGCTGCCCAAGAGCCCCATCAAGCTGCCGGCGGTCAGCACGCATCCCGAGAAGCGCATGCTCTCGCCGCTCATCGGCGTCGAGACCGGATCGGTGCGCATGGCGCGCCAGATCATGCCGGGCAAGGGCGTTCCGTTTTCCATCGACGACTGGCCCAGCGTCGTCATCAACGGCCTGACGATTCTCAACCGCAACAACTGGTTCCCGGTGATGACGCTCATGATCGGCAACCCCGGCGAGACCGACGACGACTCGATGGCCACGCTCGATCTTCTCTACGAAGTCGAGCGCCGCGGCCTGTTCGCCTTTTTCGTGCCGTCGATCTTCACCCCCCTGCACGACACCCGCCTGGCGGCCAAGAAAGGCGTCATCGAAAGCCGCGAGCTGACGCCGATGCAATGGCAGGTCATGATGAAGGCCTGGAAGATGAGCCTGCGGCCCGCGCTTCAGAGCTTCTGGGGGCCGATGGCGTGGCGGCTGGGCGCGCTGTTCTTCTGGGCCTGGAAGCTGCGCAAGGTGAACGGTCCCAACTTCACCTGGCCGCTGTTCATGTTCGCCAGCGCCATGCCGGAAGCGCTGATGGCGAAGATGGGTAAGATCTACCCGGGCCGTCCGCTCAAGATCAAGTCGCGCAAGGAGCTGCTTGCGAGCATCAAGCGCGAGCACTGGCGCTTCCTCCGCCCCGACAACGGCGACCTCCCCGACGGCTGGGAGTCGGCGCTTTCCGAGCGCAAGGTGATCGAGCTTCCGGTATTGCAGCGCTCGGCCGCGGCGAAGTAGCGGCACGCGTTTCCCGGAGGCTTCATCCGAGCCGGAAGTGCGCCGGAATCCTGGCCGCCGGCCCGGTCGGCTCCGCTCAGTGCGATCCGACGAGCACCTGTCGCGGAGTAAACCGTCCGAACCCAGAAGCCGTTTGGCGGACGGCCGCCACGCGGCAACGATTCCCTATTCCACCTTGCCTCGCGCTTTCAAGTGACCTGGCAGGATGTCGGAATCGATGGCGGTGGAGCATCCGGAACGGATTTCTACTCACGGCGGCACGCCGGAGTGACGCAGCAAAGTCGTCGCGCTCGCGGGATTCAACCGCGTAGTCCCTGAAGATCTTCAGAGCTTCGCCATCGGCCCGTGCCTGTGAATCCGATCGTCGGAGCGCGCCACGAGCGCTTTCTTGCCGTTTCCCGCGCCGCCGGGCTCCTTGCCATCATGCTCGTGCTGGTTACGATACCGCGTTCGCGCGCCGCGACGATGTCACGCGCAATGCCGGCGCACGGGCCGAAGTCGTCGGCAATTACAATCAAGGATCGCAGAGTTGCCATGGGCAATCGCCATGATGGATTGGGGCTCGCCGCCGGATTGAGGCGTGCGCCCCGAGACCTCTGCCATTCAACAGCATGAGAATCGCCTTCGTTTCGCGCGAGTATCCACCGGCCACCGCCAAAGGCGGCCTCGGTTCGCAGACGTTTCTCAAAGCCCGCGGCATGGCCGAGCGCGGTCACCAGGTGTACGTCATCTCGCAGGCGCCGGACGCGAACCCCCGC
Organism: uncultured Solibacteraceae bacterium; assembly: GCA_964515555.1. Taxonomy (GTDB): domain Bacteria; phylum Acidobacteriota; class Terriglobia; order Bryobacterales; family Bryobacteraceae; genus CAZEVY01. The sequence goes on from CAZEVY010000148.1 coordinate 7,315, forward strand.
GAACTGATGGACGGACCGGTTCATGTCCGCCTGATCGCCGGACTCGAGACACGTTTCGACATTCACAACGAGGCCGTCGAGTGGCTGACCTACAGCGTGGAAGTGGCCGTGGCGCTCTCGCGGCTCGATCGCGAGGCGGCGCTCGACGTGGTGGACTTTCCGGAGTGGGGCGGAGAAGGCTACGTTTACCTGTTGAACCGCCTCGCCGGGTCGCGGCGGCCGCGCACAGCCGTCCACATCCACGGCCCGCTGGCGATGTTCCTGGAGCAGCTCGGCTGGCCCGATGCGGACTCCGTCTTCAGCCGCGTCGGCGCCGAGATGGAGGGCGCTTCGCTCCGTATGGCCGACGCGGTGTTTTCGTCCAGCCGATACTCGGCCGATCACTGCGTCCGGCGGTACGGTCTCTCACGGGACGGCATTCCGGTGATCCACACCGGCGTCGACATCGGGCATTTCGCGCCACGTCCCGGCGCCAAGGCATCACGTCCGACGATTTTGTTCGCCGGCAAGATCACGCCGAGCAAGGGAGTCCTTGAGCTGGTCGGCGCAGCCGAGCGTTTGCGGCCGGAGTTCCCGCATCTTCGCCTGCGGATGGTCGGGCGGCCCGATGCCGACTTGGTGACGAAACTCGACCGTCCCGGCCTGGTCGAGATTCCCGGATTCGTCGGCCGCGAGCAACTCCCGGAGGCGTACTCGAACGCCCATGTCTTCGCCGCGCCCTCTTTGTGCGAGGGCGGGCCCGGCTTCGTTTACTTGGAAGCAATGGCCTGCGGCGTGCCCGTGATCGGGTGCCGCGACACCGGCGCCGAAGAGGTGATCGAGGACGGCGTCAACGGGTTTCTCGTTCCCCGCGGGGATTCGGCCGCGCTGGAGCGAGCTCTGCGCGCCTTGCTCTCCGATGAGGCGTTGCGCGAGAAGATGGGCGGCGCGGCGCGCCGGCATGTCGAAAGCCAAGCATCGTCTCGCCGCTGCCTCGACCGCCTCGAGGAATTCTACCGTGACCTGGCGGGTGGAGGGCCGTTCACCTCATAGACGCCCAAGACATGGTGCCACGAGCGCGATGTGGTCGCTCCCGCCACGAGAAACTGACCAGGAACATCAACGGCGTGCACCAGGTCAACGACCTGCCTGTCGAAAAGCCGCATTGAGACGGGCGGTTAGTTCCTTAGGTCGAAGATGACGATCCGCTCATTGTCGAGCACGCACTGGTATCGCGACCGCAAATCGTGGAAAAATCCGGCGTAACACTCCAGCCACCAGAAGGAAGTCCACCATAAGACCAGGAAGCCGGCTCGTTTCCGCAGCCGCTCCAGCTCGCGAATCGCCGTAGCGTCGTCCGTGGGAGGACCCCAGTACTGTCCGGCTTTTTCGAGAAACGGTATGGCCGTTCGATCTGCGAAGGGCTGCTCCCCCAAGTCGCAATCATCGACCAGAATCATCGATTCGCCGGTCGGAATCACCGACGCCAGTTCCTCTCGCGCGGCCTGGAGCTTGACGATCCACCGGCAGTTGATGTTCCGCTGCCGCCAGCCGTCGAGATCCGCAGGAATCCCCTGCTTCCCAAGCCAACCGGCTAGCGCCGCTGAACAAGATTCAAATCGGCGGAGATCCTCGGCGATTGTCTCCTGACTCATCGACCGGCCCCAGCCATTGTTTGCGCCGTGCGCCCGGTAGCGGCCCAACGAGTCCGGGATCCAGGTGACCCGCCCCAGAACAGGCGCCAGGGTCAACAAATAGGCGTCGGGGCCGACCCGGTATTCACGTTCCGGCAACGGCATCACCAGGTCGAGAAAACTCCGAGCCCAGGCGTTGCCCGACGTGGGCGTGGTGTAGTTCCAGTCGTAGAACGGACCGTCGCGAATCGACGCCTCCCGCAAGTCCACGGGCGCTGGTCCCCGTTTGGGAAGAACCCCGCCAGTCTCGCGACCATCCCGGCTGATGATGCGCAGCGGCCAATGCACCTGGACCGTCGCCGAGTCGGAGAACGAAGGGAGAACCCTCTCGATGGCTGTCGAATCGAGGCAATCGTCGGAGTCGAGAAAACAAACGACATTCCCGTGGCTGGCACGAAATCCCGCGTTAAACGCCGATGCTTGACCGCCGTTGTCCTTACAAATGGATGTAATCCTAGTACCGTAGGCGGCAATGATTTCCTGAGAACCGTCTACGGAGCCGTCGTCGACGACGATCACTTCGACATTCGGATACTTCTGCGCGAGAGCGCTCTCGATCGCCACCGC
>CAZEVY010000149.1:0-8995 GCA_964515555.1 uncultured Solibacteraceae bacterium
CTTCATCTATCTCCGTGCTGACCGCTGAAAGCTGATCGCTGACCGCTGAAAGCTGCCCGCTGCCCGCTACTGCGAATCGTACGGCACCAGCCGCCGCACCCAGACATTCCGATACCGCACCGGGTCCCCGTGATTCTGCAGCAGCAGCGGCTCCTCCGCCCCGTGCGGCGCATACGTGCCGACCACGCGGTGCGCCATCCGCCCCACGTGCGCCTGACGATGGTGCATCACCACTCCGTTGTGAAACACCGTCGAATACGCCGGCTTCACCACCTTGTCGCCCTCGAACACCGGCGCCTCGAACACGATGTCGTAGCTCTGCCACTCGCCCGGCCTCCGCGACGCGTTCACCGGCGGCGGATACTGCCCGTAAATCGACCCCGCCTGCCCATCGGCGTACGTCGGATTCTCCCAGGAGTCCAGCACCTGGATTTCATACCGGCTCATGATGATCACGCCGCTGTTGCCGCGGAACTGCCCCGCACGCCGCACCTCCGCCGGCGCCGACCACTCCACATGAATCTGCGAGTCGCCGAACTTCTCCCTGCTGATCAGGTCGCCTGTCCCCGGCACCACTTCGAAGTATCCGTTCTCCACCTTCCACTTCGGCTCCACCGGCCCGGAGCCCCGCGCCGTCATCAGCCACTTCGAAAGATCCTTGCCGTCGAACAGCACCACGGCGTCCGAAGGCGGCGCTCCCGGCGTCGCCCCCGGCGCGACCATGCGCGGACGCTGCCGCCTGATGTCGTGGACGCGCCACTTGCCGTCGGGCAAAAACGGCGTGTCGTCGTAGCCGAGCTGGCCGTCGCTCGCGCCCTTCTTCGCCGATCCCTTCTTGCCCTCTTGCGCCATCACGCCGATGAGCGGCAGAATCGCCGCTGCCGTAACCAACGCTGCGAGTTTCATATGAACTTGTACACTCCCGGCACCGGAATCGGCGTCACTTCGTGCTTGGCGTCGTAGCCGAACGCCTTCGGCATCAGGTCGAGCTTGGAGTTCATCGCCATGTCCCAGGTGATCTCCACGCCCGAGTACGCCGACTCGCGCGCCATGATGCACGTCATCGTGCTCTCGGCCACCGGCATGGCCTCGTTGATATACGGCCCGTCGCCGCGAATGCTCGCGACCATCTTGGTGTGCTCATGCATGTAGTCGCGAGGCCCCGGCGTCCCCATGTCGTTACACTTGCTCCGCCCCTTGGTGCCGACCACCAGTTCGCTCACGTTGCGATACAGGTTCCCCGGATACTGACGGCAGTAGCTCGACATCCTCACCCCGTTGGGATACACAAAGTCGGCCGCCAGGTGATCGTAGATGTTGCCGTAGATCTCCGTGTTCGGCCGCCACACCCGCCCGCCGTGCGCCGCCACGCTCACCGGGTGCGTGCCCATCACCCAGTTGATCACGTCGATGTTGTGCAGATGCTGCTCCACCACCTGGTCGCCGCAAATCCACACGAACGAATACCAGGCCCGGTGCTGCCACTCCATCTCGCCCCACTTGGCGTTGCGCTCCTTCTGCTGGATCACCGGCGTGCCGACCCAGTACGCGTAGGCCGCCGTGATGTCGCCGATGGCGCCGTTCTTGATCTTGTCGATGGTCTCGACGTACTGCCGGTTGGCGCGGCGTTGCGCCCCGCTCATCACCGTCAGCTTCATCTCCTCGGACTTCTTGGCCGCGCGCATGAAGCGCTGCACGCCCACCGGGTCCGTGCCGAACGGCTTCTCGCAGAAGATGTGCTTCTTGGCCTCCACCGCCGCTTCGAAATGCATCGGCCGCCAACCCGGCGGCGTGCACAGCATCACGATGTCGATGTCGGAGGCGATCAGCTTCTTGTAGGCGTCGAAACCGACGAAGCGGTGCTCCGGGTCCACCTTCACCCGCTCGGCGATCTTGGCGTTGCGCGGATCGCTTTTCATCCACGCGAGATTCTTTTCGAGCTGGTCTTCGAACACGTCGGCCAGCGCGACCACTTCGACGTTCTCGGTGCCGCTCAGCAGGTCGTTGACCGCCTGCCGCCCGCGTCCGCCGACGCCGATGAGTCCTGCCTTGAGCATGGCCTTGCCCTGGCCGCGGACCAGCTCCGGTTTGACGATGGTGAACGCCGTCGCGCCCCCGGCGGCGGTGGAACGTTTGAGGAAGGACCGGCGCGAGAGCTCCGGTTTCGGGGATGGAATGGACTCTTGCATGGGTATGACCTCGCGGTCATTGTATATCAGGGTCGCAACGCGCGCATTCCACGCCGTGTCTTAAGATGAGAATGCGCCCATGTACGCCTCCCTCAACGGAACCCTGACCGCCAATCGCGTTCCCTGGCCCGACTTCGCGCACCTGGCCGCCAAAGTCGGCTACCGCGGCGTCGACCTCAATCTCTCCCGCGCCATGGAAGCCGGTCTCGACGCGACCCGGTCGCTTCTCGCCTCACTGAAGCTCACTCCCGCCATCGCCGGACTCCCGGTCGACGTGCGGCGCGACGACGCTACCTACAAGCAGGGTCTCGAACGCCTCGAACCCGCCGCGCAGTTCGCCGCCGCTCTCGGCTGCCCCATGGGAACGTATCTCATGCCGTCCACCGATACGCCCAAGGCCGAGATGCGCGCCATCATCAAGTCGCGGCTTGCCGCCTGCGCCGATATCCTGGCGCGCTCGCACGTGCGCCTCGCCATCGAATTCGTCAGTCCCGTCCATCTGCGCAAGCTCCGCCCGCACGAGTTCATCTGGCGCATGGACGAGATGCTCGCCTTCGCGAAAGAATGCGGGCCCAACGTCGGCCTCATGCTCGACTCCTGGCACTGGCGTCACGCCGGCGCCACGCTCGCCGACATCGCCGCCGCCGGCGATCGCATCGTGCACGTGCAGGTGGCCGACGCGCCCGATGTGCCGCCCGACCAGATCCGCGACAACGAGCGTCTCATGCCGGGCGAAGGCGTCATCGATTTCACGGCGTACTTCGGCGCGCTGAAAAAGATCGGCTACACCGGCGGCGTGAGTCCCGAGATCTTCGGCCGCGGCCTGAAGGAAATGGACCCCGAGGCCGGCGCGCGCCTCGGATTCGAGACCACCACCGCCGTCATGAAAAAGGCCGGCGTCCTTTGAGCCGTGCTTCTGAACCGCGCACAACGGAGCGCCGCGGCGGCGTAGGCGGGTCCCGCAAGGATGCCGCGGCGCCCTGTGCGCTCTCGAAACTCCTGACGGAACAGTCCAACCCGGCGTCGGCGAACATCGACACGCTCGGCACCGAAGGAATCCTCCGTGTAATGAACGCCGAGGACGCGCTCGTCGCGCCCGCTGTCGGCGAAGAAATAGCGAATATCGCCCGCGCCGTGGACGTAATCGTCGACCGGTTTTCTCGTAATGGCCGTGTTTTCTACGTCGGAGCGGGTACCAGCGGCCGTCTCGGCGTTCTCGACGCCTCCGAGATCCCGCCGACGTTCCACGTGGAACATGGGCGAATCAATGGCGTAATCGCCGGAGGAGAAAGGGCTTTGCGGCGCGCCACCGAGGCCACCGAAGACGACCCCGAGGCCGGCGCCCGCGACCTGGCCTCCCACCATTTCGGCGCCGGCGACGTGGCGGTCGGAATCGCCGCCAGCGGCCGAACTCCCTACGTTCTCGGCGCGATGCGCGCCGCGCGGGCGCTGGGCGCGGCGACCATCGGTATCAGTTGCACGCCGGATTCGGAGCTCGCGCGCGCCGTCGATATCGCGATCACGCCGCTGGTCGGACCGGAAGTGGTCACCGGATCGACACGCCTGAAAGCCGGAACGGCGACCAAGCTCGTGCTCAACATGCTCTCGACGGCCGCGATGATTCGCCTCGGCTACGTCTACGGAAATCTCATGATCAACGTGCAGCCGACCAACGAAAAACTCGCCGACCGCGCGCGGCGCATCGTTGCGCAAGTGACGGGCGTCAGCATGGCGCGCGCGGCGGAGCTGCTCGACGCCGTCGGAGGCAACGTTCGCGCGGCCATCGAGAGAGCCAGGAATGGATAGATTCCGCATTCAAGGCGGCGCGCGACTCGAAGGCGAGGTCGCGACCAGCGGATCGAAGAACGCGGCGCTGCCGGCGCTGGCCGCCTGCCTGCTAACGGCCGATCCTGTCACGCTTGGGCGCATTCCGCCGGTCCGCGACATCCGCACGATGACCCGGCTGCTCGAGCACGCGGGCGCGGAAGTGGAGTCGTCGCCGGATGGCGTCGTGCGCGTCCGCGCGGCGTCGATCGCGGAGCCCGAGGCCCCCTACGATCTGGTGAAGACGATGCGCGCTTCGAGCCTCGTGCTCGGGCCGCTGGTGGCGCGCGCGGGCCGTGCCAGGGTGTCGCTGCCGGGCGGCTGCGCGATCGGCGCGCGGCCGATCAACCTGCATGTCGCGGCGCTCGAGCAACTCGGCGCCGGCATCGCGCAGGAGTTCGGCTACATCGAGGCCACCGCGCCGAACGGACTCCGCGGCGCGGCGGTGCAGTTCGACCGCATCACGGTGACGGGCACCGAGGACGTTCTCATGGCGGCGGTGCTCGCCGAGGGCGAGACGGTCATCGAGAACGCGGCGCGCGAGCCGGAGGTCGCCGACCTGGCGGCGCTTCTCGCAAAAATGGGCGCGCAGATCGAGGGCGCCGGCACGTCGACGATCCGCGTGCGCGGCGTCGCGCGGCTCCACGGCGCCGAACACGAAATCATCCCCGACCGCATCGAGGCGGGTACGTTTCTCATCGCCGGCGCGATCACCGGCGGCGACGTCACCGTCAACGGGTGCGAGCCGGATCATCTGAAGGCGCTGGCCGCGAAGCTCCGGCAGTGCAGCGTCGAGATCGCCGAGGCGGGACCGTCGGCGATGCGCGTGCGCGGCGGCGGGCGGCCGCATTCGGCGGACATGACGACCGAAGAGTACCCGGGCTTCGCGACCGACTTGCAGGCGCAGTACATGGCGCTGATGACGCAGGCCGACGGGATCTCGATCATCCGCGAGACGATCTTCGAGAACCGCTTCATGCACGCGCAAGAGCTGGCGCGCATGGGAGCGAACATCCGCATCGAGGGGCGGCAGGCGATCGTGGCGGGTCCGCGCGAGCTGACGGGCGCGACGGTGATCGCCTCGGACCTGCGCGCCAGCGCGTCGCTGGTGCTGGCGGCGCTGGCGGCGCGCGGGGAGACAGTGGTGGATCGCGTCTATCACATCGACAGGGGCTATGAGAGAATCGAGGAAAAACTGGCGGGACTCGGCGCCCGCATCGAGCGAGTGGAATCGGAATGAAACATAGTCCGGGTTTTCTGGAGCTGGTGAACGACGCCAAGTCGCGCATTCGGCAGATCGACATTGACGCGTATAAGAAGATGGTCGCTTCGGGCGATGCGCACGTGCTGGTCGACGTGCGCGAGGAGAGCGAATGGGCGGCGGGGCACGCGCGCGGCGCGGTGCACATGGGGAAGGGAATCATCGAGCGCGACGTGGAATCGAAGGTCCCGGATAAGGACACTGTGCTGGTCCTCTATTGCGGCGGCGGATTCCGCTCGGCGCTGGTGGCCGATAATCTCCGCAAGATGGGGTACACGAATCCGATCTCGCTCGACGGCGGCTGGCGCGCGCTTTCCCAGTCGGGTCTGCCGGTGGAAAAGTAGTGCCATGCGCGCGGTGGTCTGGTTGCTCGCCGCCGGGCTATACGCCCAGGACGCCGGACTGACGAAGCTCCGCGACACGCTGGTTGAGCTGCGAAAGCAGCGTGAGGAATACTCCACCCGCGGAAAACCGCTGCTCGACGTCGCCAAGCGCCAGTTACGCGAGTGGATCGAGTCAAGACTGCCCGGCCTCAATTGGAAGGAAGGCGACGCGATCCTGTTCGCCCAACGCCTTAACACTGAAATCGACCAAGCGAAGCTCCGTTGCGACGACGCCAGCTGTGACGAGGCGAACTACCTTGGCTTTGTCGGAAGGATTCGGGTGGAGTTTCGGAGTGGTGGACTGCTCATCATCACCGGGTTGGGAATCGTTTGTGGCTACGATGAATCGGCCTACCTTTATGAGTACACTCGAGGCGACAGCCGCCAATGGCGGCGTTATTGGCAGAGCGAACAACCGGCGAGCAATGACCAGGAGTACACGCCGCAGAACTTTGATGGCGTCTTCACATCCCGCGTATACGGCGGTATCAAACACCGCCTCGTGCTGACAATCGGCCACAACCCTTGGTGCTCTTCAGCCTGGCATCCCGTCTACTACCGGCTCTGGAGAATCGACCCGGGCACGTCGGCTTCGTTCCTTATGGTGGACGGGCGTCGAGACGCTTACTTGAACTACCAGCTAGGTCAGGCATATTCAACGGGCGCCGTCATTGAGTTCTCCGTCGGGAGCATCGACACGGGCGTCCACAGCCGGCCCGTCGTGTTGAAGTATGCTGTCGATGGCAAGACTGCCAAAAGGATTGATCCCGTCGCGCTCAACCCTCGGGACTTCGTCGACGAGTGGCTCCAGAGCTCATGGCCGGAAAGCTCGGCATGGTCGGCGCCCGGGGCCCAGTCCCGGCTGCATCAGTGGCATCAGTTGCTGACGGCGCCGCGATTCATCTATGGAGAGTTTCTCTATCCCACACGACACTGCATGGAAATGCCCGATCTGTGGCAGGTCGGCGTCGAGTTGCCACAGCCAACCTACTTCCTCGTGCGCTGGAGGCCGCCCTATACTTTTCGCATGGTCGACATCAGTGTCCACCCGCGGCCGGAGTGCAATGAAGAAGATCGCGAGGCCGACGAACCCCGGACGCTGTTCGCCGGACAAGAGCGACCGTGACCGTTCGCGTACTCACCCCCGCCGACGCCATCGCGGCCATAGCCGGATTCAGCTTCATGCCGCTCCCTGCTGGCGATGGACGCCGTCAAGCGCGGCAGTGCCGTGCGGCATTGTGAGAAACTCGGCTTCACGCGCAACGGCGAGATTTCGCGCCACGCGCGATCCGCAACCGGAAGCCGGGAGGCGACCGTGTTGATTCACCACTGGATGGAGGGAGTGGCCGATTGATCCCCGTGCTCACGCTCACGTCGATCCAGGTGCTCGGCCTGGCGTGCTTCGGCATCGTGCTGGGCGGCTGGATCAAGCGCCTCTTTCCGTTTCTCGACCGCGTCAACATTCCCGCCTCGATCGCCGGCGGCATGGTCTACGCCGTGGCCGTGTTCGCCATGCGCGACCGCGTGCTGAACTTCGAGATGGACATGGCGGTGCGCGACGTGCTGATGGTCGGATTCTTCACGACAGTCGGCATCAACGCGAGTCTGCGGCTGGTGAGGACCGGCGGACGGCTGGTGCTGGTGTTTCTGGCGATGGCCGCCGTGGGACTGGTGCTTCAGAACGCGGTCGGCATCGCTATCGCCAAGGCCGTCGGACTCGATCCGCTGATCGGCATGCTGGCCGGCTCCATCTCGCTCACCGGCGGTCCGGCGACGGCGCTGGCCTTCGGCGCGACCTTCGAGAAGCTGGGCGTGCCGTCGGCGACGGTGCTGGGACTCGCCTCGGCGATCTTCGGCATCACCATCGGCGGGCTCATCAGCGGATACTTCGGCGGAAGGCTGATCCGGCGGCACGGGCTACGGTCGTCGGTGGTCGATCCGGGCGTCGAAGTGGCGGAGACGGAGCAGGCGGCGGAATCGTCGCTGATGTCGAATGTCGTGGTCGTCGGCGTCTCGATGGGATTGGGGACGCTGGTGAGTCTCGGGCTGGAGAAACTCGGGATGATTCTGCCGGCCTACATCGGCGCGATGATCGTAGCCGCGGCGCTGCGCAACATCGACGACGCCACGGGCTTCGCGCGCATCTCTCCGGCTTGGATGGACCAGATCGGCACCATCGCGCTCGACATCTTCATCGTGATGGCGCTGCTGACGCTGCGGCTGTGGGAGCTCATCCATCTCGCCGTGCCGGTGCTGACGATTCTGGTCGCGCAGCTTCTGCTGATGGCGGCCTTGTGCTGGAGTTTTCTGTATCGCGTGATGGGGCGCGACTACGAGGCGGCGGTGATGTCGACGGGCTACTCGGGATTCATGCTCGGCACCACGGCCAACGCCATGGGCTGCATGCAGGAGCTCGTGAAGAAGCACGGTCCGGCGCCGGCGGCGTTTCTGGCGGTGAGCCTGGTGGGGGCGTTTCTGATCGACTTCTGCAACGCGCTGGTGGTGACGCAGACGATCAATCTATTGCGGTGAGGAGGTTGCACTTGGACAACGGAATCGCGGGACGTGCGGCGCTGGTGACGGGCGCGAGCCGCGGCATAGGCGCGGCAACGGCGATTGCACTGGCGCGTGCGGGCGCGCGCCGCGTCGCGATCCACTACGGCGGCTACGAAGAGGGCGCGAAGAAGACGCTGGCCTCGGTGCGCGAGGCCGGGGCCGAAGGTTCGATCGTCGGCGGCGATCTGGCGACGGTCGAAGGCGCGCGGGCGTTTATCGCGTCGCTCGGCGGGGAGGAGTTCGACATTCTGGTGAACAACGCCGGTCACCTGGTGGAGCGCGCGCCGCTGACCTCGATGTCCGAGGATCTGTACGACCGCATCATGAACCTGAACGCGCGCAGCCTGTGGTTCATCACGCAGGCGGTGGCGCCGGCGATGATCCGCAAGGGCGCCGGGGCGATCGTGAACGTCAGCTCGATCGCGGCGCGGCACGGCGGCGGTCCTGGGGCGACCATCTACGCGGCGGCCAAGGCGGCGGTGGCGGCGATGACCAAGGGGATGTCGAAGGAGCTGGCGCCGAAGGGGATTCGCGTGAACGCCATCAGTCCGGGGACGGTCGACAATTATTTTCACGAGAAATATTCGACGCGCGAGATGCTGGAGGGCGTGGTGCGGATGACGCCGGCGGGGCGGCTGGGGACCAACGAGGAGATGGCCGACGTGATCGTGTTCCTGTGCTCGGAGGGGTCGCGCTATGTGCACGGGCAGACGATCGAGATCAACGGCGGGATGTACATGGTGTGAGCGGGATTCTATTATTGGCCGCAGATGAACGCAGAT
>CAZEVY010000150.1:0-8895 GCA_964515555.1 uncultured Solibacteraceae bacterium
TTCTTCCGCGTCCCCCCGCCGGGTTTGCACGCACTTTACGTTACTGTCCCGGCGCCGCGCCCGCCCCCCCACGGCGAGGTGGTGGCGGCCGGAGGCCTGCACATCGTCGGCACCGAGCGGCACGAATCGCGGCGCATCGACAATCAGCTCCGCGGGCGCGCGGGGCGCCAGGGCGATCCCGGCAGCTCGAAGTTTTTCCTCTCGCTCCAGGACGACTTGCTGCGCATCTTCGGCGGCGAGCGCATCCAGAACCTGATGCTGCGCCTGGGCATGGAAGAGGACGTGCCGATCGAATCGCGCATGATCACCAAGCGCATCGCCGCGGCGCAGAAGGCGGTGGAGGCGCAGAACTTCGCGGCGCGCAAACACCTGCTGGAATACGACGACGTGATGAACAAGCAACGCGTCGCCGTTTACGGCATGCGGCGGCAGCTTCTGGAGGGCGTCGACCAGAAAGAGCGCGTCATGGAAATGGTGCGCGGCATCGTCTCGACGTTCCTCGACCGGCACTGCGGCGAGAACGCGCGGCCCGACCAGTGGAACCTCGACGGGCTTCAGACCGACGTGCTCTCGCAGTTCGGCGTCAAGATTCATCCGCGCGACCTGAGCGACATGGGCGTGGTCGAGATCGAGGAGCACGTGCTCGAACAGCTCCGGCGGCGGTACCAGGACAAGGAGTCCCTGGTGGGACCGGAGGTGATGCGCGAGACCGAGCGCATCATCATGCTCAACGTGATCGACGGGCAGTGGAAGGACCATCTGCTGTCGATGGATCACCTCAAGGAAGGCATCGGCCTGCGCGGCTACGGCCAGAAGGATCCGCTGGTCGAGTACAAGAAGGAGTCCTTCCAGCTTTTCCAGGACATGATGGACCGCATCGAGGACGAGACGGTGCGGTACCTCTTCTTTCTCCAGGCGGAACCGGCCGAGAGCATGTACGCGCCCCGCGGCCCGGAGGGCGGGGACAATGGCGATTCCGACGGTGTGCCTGTCACCGTTCCTCCCGACGAACCCTCTCCCTCGGCGCAGGGCGCCTTCGCGGACTACACGCGCAACATCCATCGGAAGAAAGAGAAGGAAATGGCGCAGTTGCAGTTCGTGGGCGGCGGACCGGGCGCCGAGACCAAGCCCGTGGCCAAGGGCAAAAAGATCGGCCGCAACGACCTCTGCACCTGCGGAAGCGGGAAGAAATACAAAAGATGCTGCGGGGCCTGATCCTCTTCTCGGTCGCGGCGCCGTTCGCGTGGGGGCAATCCGTGTGGCCCGAGCAGCTGGCCGCGCATCGGCGGGCTGCGGTGCGGCCGGTCTCGCTCGACGATCGCGCCGTGTGGGAGGAGTACGGGCTGGAGCTTGCCGAACGGGCCGCCTACGAGTCCGAGGTGCGGAATTTCCAGGCGACCGCGTACCGGCTGAAGGATCCCACCGGAGCGCTCGGCGTCTTCCAGTGGATGCGGCCGGCCGGCGCGCAGCCGTCGAAGGCGGAGAAGCTGGCGGTGGAGACCGACGACGGCGTGCTGCTGGCGTACGGCAACTACGTCCTCGACTTTCACGGATTCCAGCCGAAGGCGGAGGACCTGGCGGTGCTGCTGGCGTACCTGCCGCGTCTCGACCAGTCGGCGCTGCCCCCGGTTTCGAGCTACCTGCCGGCGGCGGGGCGCGTGGCCAACTCGGAGCGCTTCGTGATGGGGCCGGCGACGCTGGAGAAGTTCTGGGGGAAGGTGCCGCCCTCGCTGGTCGCGTTTCACACCGGCGCCGAAGCGCAGCTGGGCCGCTTTCGCACCAAGGACGCCGAGCTCGAGCTGGCGGTTATCTCGTACCCGACTCCTCACGTGGCGCGCGAGCGCCTGGCGGAATTCGAGAAGCTCTCCGGGGCCATGGCGAAGCGGTCGGGTCCGCTGGTGGCGGTGATTCTTGCGCCGCCGGACCGCGACGACGCCGAGCGCCTGCTGGCACTGGTGGGCTACCGCGCCACCATCTCCTGGAACGAAGGCACGCCCAAGGAGGAGGGCAACGTCGGCGACATGCTGATCGCGATCTTCGCGCTGACGGGGCTGCTTCTGGTCGGTGCGCTGATCATGGGCTTCCTGATGGGCGGCTTCCGGATCATGGGGCGCAAATGGCTCGGCAAGGAGCACGAGGCGATGACGGTGCTGCACCTGGAAGACCGGTGAAGCCGGAACGTCGGGTAGCCCGCGAGCCTCAGGAATGAAACATGGCGGCGCATGCCATAGAGGAAACTGCCCAGCCGTCCCGACTGAAGCGGTAACATCGGGTCATGCGAATCGCCAGAGGGCATGTGTCCAATGGACGCATTATTGTCGAGGGCGAACCCCTCGCGGACGGCGCAGAAGTCGCGGTCATTCTTGCCGACGAATCCAGTTTTGAGTTGAGCGCCGACGACGAAGCCGGGTTGCTGCTCGCGGTCGCCGAAGCCGACCGCGGTGAAACGCTGGACGCCGCTACGCTGCTGTCCCAATTCCGGCGCTGATGGCGCGGGTCACCATCACCAGGCGCGCAGCCCGACAGATCATGGAAGCGCGCGAATGGTGGCTGGCCAACACCAGAAAGAGCGTTGAGCCGATCTCCGTCGCGGGCGCTATTGCGGCCGCTCGGGGTCGTTTGGAATCCACTTCAGGCGGACGTTCTCGAAGCCTCGTTCGCGGATGGTGACGGCCTTGCCCTTGGCCTCGAACGGCTTGACGTACTCGGGGTCGCGCCAGGCCATGGGGTCGACCTCCTCCCAGGCGAACACCTTGTAGTCGCCCGGCGATACGCCGCGAATGACGAAGCTGCCCGACTGGTCGGTATTCGCCTGCTTGTAGCTTTGCAAGACGCGCGCGCGCCCGACCGCGGGGACCAGCGTCACGGTCGCGCTGGTGACCGGCTCGTCCTTGTCGTTGACGACAGTGCCGGAGACCTGCCCGCCATCCAGGCTGGCAACGATCTCGATGGCGCCGCCGGCGCCGCCGGCCGTCAGGTCGAGCCCTTTCTCCAGGACATCCTGCTCGCCCATCCGCGCCGACTTGACGTAGGCCCCGTCGGGCAAGCCGTAGGCGTCGATCTGGTAAAGATCGCCGACGACGCCTTGCAGGATAAAGGTGCCATCGTCGCGGACCAGACCGGAGCCGCCTCCGAACGAGATCATCTGGTTGGGGTCGAAGGGGCGGAGATTAACTCGGATGGAGGGCGCCGCAGCGGCCGGCTGTCCCGTGGCGGGCGGCGCCTGCCCTTCCATCCGGAGCCGACCGTTGATGGAGAACGCCGGCTGCATTGTGAGCACCAGGTTGTCGATGTGGCGGTCGCCGGCCTCGACGGGCGCGCGTGCGAATCCGCGAAAATCGCCGTCATGCACCTGGGCGATCACGACGTAGGATCCGGGCCGGATGTTGCGAAACTCGAAGACGCCGTCGGGCCGAGCCGTGGTCATACTGCGATCCATCATCGTCGAGATGTCCATGGTCTTCGGCAGGAGCTGGATCATGGTCTGCTGGCGGGCGGCGTTCTCCAGGCGTCCACGGATGCGGATGACGCGCTGCTTGATCATCCGCAAATCCGCGCCGCGCACCTCGGCGCCGGGCTGAATGTCGATCGACACGGCGCCCGCCGGATCGACAACGCCGGGATAGTAAACGGTTCCGTAGGCTTCCTCGGGCGCCGGCTGGGTGTTCACCGCGGCTTCCATGAACATCCCGGACCGGTTGGTCGCGCTCAGGAAATAGCGGCCCGGCATCAGCCCGGCGACTCGGAATTCGCCGATGTCGTTGGTCTGCGCGCCGCTCATGGGCGTCATCTGCCGCTTTCCGGCCTGAAACCGCAGGCGGTTGACCTGCACGAACACCTGGTTGATCGGGTCGCCATCCTCGTCGAGGATGCGCCCCATGATGACGCCCTGCGGCGTCAGCTTAAAGACGATGTCGGTCATTTTCTGCGCCGGGGCGAGCGTGATGTTCGTTCCCTGGCCGAACCCTCCGCGGCTCCCGTAAACCTGCCGCGCGAAGCCGAAGCGCGTCGCCGTCAGGGTGTAGCGTCCCGGCTCGATGCCGGCGATCTTGAATTTCCCCTCGGCATCGCTGGTGACCGCGTATTGACGTCGCGGTCCGGCGGCCGTTGTGACGGCCATCATCGAGAGGTTCACCTTGCGGAGCGGCTCGCCGGTGGAAACGTGAAGCGCCTTGCCCTCGATGATGGCAAGTTGCGAAGGGTCGCTCGCGACCGCGGCGGGGACGGCCCCCGGCCCGCCCGGCGGCGGAGGCGTAATCGGTTGCGGCGCGACGACCGCCTGGCCCCACGCGCAGGCCGAAACGAGCAGAGGCAGAAATGCTTTCCTCATAATCCGCCCTCCCGGAAAGTCGGTTTAGTGCATTGACGACTCAAGTTGCCGAGCCGTTGCATGGATTATCATGATAATTCCGAATGCATACCGGTTACGCGACTCAGTTAGGCACCGCAAACTACGCAACCCGGCTTCCGGCGCACGGGGCGAGCGGATTCTACCGCCTCGCGCAGTATCTTACCGTATCCAGTCTGGGACTGGGGACCTACCTGGGCGCGCGCGACGAGGCCGCCGACCGCGGCTATGTCGACGCAGTGCAGGCGGCGCTACGCGGCGGCATCAATTTCCTCGACACGTCGTTGAATTACCGTCACCAGAATTCAGAGTTGAATATCGGCGCGGCGATCGCGCGCATGATCGAGGCCGGAGAGCTTCGCCGCGACGAGTTCGTCGTGTGCACCAAGGCCGGATACCTGGTCCCCGGCGCCGTGCCTCCGTCTCTAGGACGCGACGACGTGGCCGGCGGAATGCATTCGCTGGCCCCCTCGTTCCTCGCCGACCAGCTCGATCGCAGCCGCGTCAACCTCGGCCTGGAGACGATCGACGTGTTTTATCTGCACAATCCGGAGACTCAGCTCGAATACGCCGCACCGGAGGAGTTCTACGATCGCATGGCCCGTGCGTTCGAAGGCCTCGAGTCGCTTGTGGCCGCGGGTGCCATCCGCTGGTACGGCGCTGCCACGTGGAACGGATTTCGCACACGCCCCGGCGACCGGATGGGATTGTCGCTGGCGCGGCTGGCCGAGCTGGCCGCGAAGGCCGGAGGAAAGGATCACCACTTTCGATTCATCCAGCTTCCGCTGAACCTCGGCATGGCGGAGGCCTTCACGATCAAGCGCGAGGAGGTCAACGGCGAGGCGAAGAGCACGCTCGAAGCCGCCGAAGCGCTGGGCCTGACGGTGGTCGCCAGCGCCAGCCTGCTGCAATCGCGGCTGACCCGCGACCTCCCCGCCGAAGTCCGCAAGCGGTTGCCCGGTCCGCTGACCGACGCACAGTGTGCGCTCCAGTTCGCACGCTCGACACCGGGAATCGCCGTAGCGCTGGCGGGTATGGGCCGGACCGCACACGTCGCCGAGAACCTCGGCATCGCTTCGTTCCCGCCAGCCACGGCGGCGCAGTACCTGAGCCTGTTTCAATAAGTCTCAGGCATGACGCTTCCTGAGCCGGAGACGATCGCGCTCCCGGACGACCCGGCCGTCGCCGCGCTGCCCCAATCGGCGGCCGTGTTCCTGGTGTGGCCGGGCGAGGGCGCGCCCTACCTGGCGCGAACGGCGATGCTTGGCCGGCGGCTGGCGCGCCTGGTGGGCGAACGCTCGCGGGCGTCGCGCATGCTGAGCCTGCGCGCCGTGGCAAAGCGGGTGGACTACTGGCCGACGGGGTCGGCGCTCGAGCAATCGCTGGTGTCGTACGAACTGGCGCGGCGGCACTTCCCCGGCGAGTACACGCGGCTGCTGCGGCTGCGCTTTCCCTCGTACGTGAAACTCATCGCGACCAACCGCTTCCCGCGGACGCAGGTTACGGCGCGGTTGGGATCGACCGGAGCCAACATCTACTATGGACCGTTCGCCACGCGCGCCGCCGCCGAGCAGTTCGAGAGCGGATTCCTCGACATGTTTCAGCTCCGGCGCTGCCAGGAGGATCTCGCGCCGTCGCCCGAGCATCCTGGATGCATCTACGGCGAGATGGGCCGCTGCATGCGGCCCTGTCAACAGGTCGTCACCGTGGAGGAGTATGCCGGCGAGGCCGGGCGGGTCGGCGAGTTCCTGGCGACCGGAGGGGCTTCGCTTCTCGCGAACGCGTCGGCGGCCCGCGACCGTCTCAGCGCCGAGATGGAGTTCGAGGAGGCGGCGCGGCAGCACGAGCGGGTCGAACGCATCGCCGCAGTGACACGGCTGGCGGGGGAACTGGCGCGCGACGTCCGGTCGCTCGACGGCGTGGCGGTGACGCCATCGGCGGCGGCCGAGGCGGTCGAGTTGTGGGGGATGCGCGGCGGCGGGTGGTTGGCGCCCCTGAGGCTGAGCCTGGCGCCGGGCGAACTGTCGACGTCCATGGACGCGCGGCTGCGCGAGTTGATCGAGGGGATGGCGCCCCAGCCACTCCCGGCGGTTGTCCGCTCGGAGCACCTGGCGCTGTTGGTCCGGTGGTACCACTCGAGCTGGCGGGACGGGGAGTGGATCGCGTTCGACGGCAAGGTCCCATACCGGCGGCTGGTGAACGCCATCCACCGGGTCGGCGGTCGGGACCGCCTGTAGCGAGCCGCGACGGCATCGGCGGTCTCTACTTAAAGTATTGATTCTAAACAACAACTGTATTTAAGACTTGACACAGGGCTGCGAGGTTTGATACCTTCGTTTCTGCATCACAGCTTAGTTAATCGGCCGTAACCCATTAATCCCAAGGATGGATCCTGCGGCCGGATCATAGGCGTTGTCGGACGGATTCGGCAGTTCGGCAAAACAACTAATGAAACAGCAATACTTCATCGTTGTCCTCGCCCATTCCTTCCACGGACGATTGCGCCGTCTTCACATCCCCCACCAGGTCGTGTACGCCATCCTGGTGCTGGCCGCCATCGGCTTGGTGTCCGCGATGGGGGTGATTACCAGCTACGGCCGGATGGCCCTCAAGGTGGCCAACTACAACTCGCTACGCCAGGACTTCGAGTCGCTGCGGGCTAAGTACCAGAAGCTGCAGCGGACCAACGTCCAGGCCAACGAGCAGCTCGCCACCCTCCAGTTGTTCGCGACCGAGGTCTCGCTGGCCTACGGGATCAAGCGAAAGCTGGAAGGTCCGCCGGACATCAGCGTGGAAGCGCCGCTCGTGCCCGGGTACAAGGACACCATCGAGACCTACAACTTTCTGCGGAGCGCGAACTTTTCCAAGTTCTATCGCCACATCCCGCGGCTGTGGCAGGCCAACGTACGGCCGAGCCTGTGGCCGGTATCCGGCCGGCTGTTGAGCTACTGGGGTATGCGCACCGATCCATTTTCGGGCGACGGCTCCTTCCACGCGGGCGTCGACATATCGGCCTCGATCGGCACGGCCGTGAAAGCCACCGCCGACGGCGTAGTGACGCTGTGCGACTGGAGCGGCAACTACGGGCGCCTGGCGATCGTCGACCACGGCGGCGGGCTGCAAACCTACTACGCGCACCTGTCGCGCTTCGATGTGATTCCAGGACAGGAAGTGCGCCGCGGGCAGATCATCGCCGCCAGCGGCGCCAGCGGGCGCGTGACGTCGCCGCATCTGCACTACGAAGTCCGGCAGGGCGGCAACCCGATCAACCCTTACCTGTTCCTCGCCAAGTCGCCGACCGGAGAGACGGCCCGCCCGGATTTCCCGTTCGACTAGTCGCCTGAACCGCCCCAACCGGCCGGCCGCTAGAATAGAGGCATGACTGAGCCGGTGATCGTCGTCGATCGCGAGATCATGAGCGGCATGCCCTGCTTTCGCGGAACGCGCGTGCCGTTTCAGAACCTCATCGATTATCTGGAGGGCGGTCAGACCCTCGACGATTTCCTACGTCAGTTTCCAACCGTCTCTCGCACGATGGCCGTACAGGCGCTCGAGGAAGCCAAAGAATCGCTCTTCGCACGGATCGCGTGAAGATTCTTCTGGACGAATGCCTACCGCTCGACTTCCGGCATGCATTAGGCGCGCATGAAACCCATACCGCGGAATGGGCTGGTCTGAAGGGAAGGAAGAACGGCGACCTAATTCGGGAGGCGGAGGCTGCCGGCTATGACGTGTTGATCACGGTGGATCAAGGCCTAGGCCATCAGGCGCCCCGAAGCCGGCGGCTCTCCATCCTTCTGGTTCGAGTCAGGACTAACCAGCTCGTAGACTTGCTCCCCCTGACAGATGTAATTCTGGAGGCGTTGCACGCGATTTCTCCGGGTCAGATTCTGACAGTACCCTGATTTCGTCCTTGACCGGCGGACTGCCCCCCCGATGTGGTGAATCAGGGACTCACCGAGTCGAAGCATGCCCGGATGCTCAATCCGCTACGCCTCCCGGAAATAACGCGCCAGCGTCGACGCCGAGGGCTTCCGCGTCAGCGACGACACCACCCACATCAAGAGGCACGAAACCACCAGCATCGGCACGACCGGCAGGAAGCCGAACACCGACGTGCCGCCCGGCGTCCGCGCCAGCACGTCGACGCCGCCCAGGCTCCACACCACGATAGGGCGGCCGACCGGCGCGGCCACAGCCGACTGGAACACCGCCACCGCGGCGATCGCCGCCGCCGTCCAAAGCGTCACCGCCAGAGCGCCCCACTTGGTGGATCCGCGCCAGAACAGCGCCGCCGGAAGCAGCGTCGCCAGACAGCAGAATCCCGAGAAGGCGTACTGGATCGCAATGTCGAAGATCGGCTGCGGCGCGCGGAGGGCGATCATGTAGGCGGCGATGGTCAGCAGAATGACGAAAAGGCGGCCGGTGTGCACCTGCACCTCCTCGCCGAAGCGCTCCTTGTGCCCGTAGAAGGCGAACACATCCTCGGTGAACATGGTCGAGAGAGCCAGAATCTGCGAGTCGCTCGCCATGACGGCCGCCATGAT
>CAZEVY010000151.1:0-8891 GCA_964515555.1 uncultured Solibacteraceae bacterium
AGAAAGAACACAACCCGGCCGACCCGGCCCTACGTCCCCATTCCCGTCTACCCCATTCCCGTCCACTGGGTTCATCGCACATCGAGCACGACTTTGCCCCGCACGCCGCCCCGTTCGAGCCGCGCATGCGCGGCCGCGGCTTCCTCCAACGGGAGGACGGAATCGATGAGCGGTCGAATGCGGCCGCCCTCGAGCAATCCGCGCAGCGCATCGAGCGCGGCGACATTCGGCGCAACGAAGAAGAAGTGGACGGCGGCGTTGCGGTTCCACGCCTCCAAGAGCGATTGCGGCCGGGGCGTATCGACGATCGTCACCACCCGCCCACCAGCCTTCAGAGCAAAGGGGGCGCGCTCGAGCGCGTCGCCGCCGACCGCATCGAGGACGACGTCCACCCCCGTACCGCCGGTCACCTCCCGTACCGCCTCGACGGGGTCGGTGCCGCGATAGTCGATGACGTGATCCGCGCCCAGCGAGCCGACCCACTCGGCGTTGCGCGGGCTGCAGGTCGCCAGGACGGTGGCGCCGATGGCGCGGGCAAGCTGTACGGCCATCGATCCGACACCCCCGGCGCCGGCGTGAATCAGGATGGATTCGCCCACCCGTAGCGCGGCGCGCTCAACCAGCGCGCCCCACACCGTCGTGCCGACCAGCGGCACGGCCGCCGCCTCCCGGTCGTCGAGGTTCTGCGGCTTGGTGGCGACGATCCGCTCATCGGCGAGGTGATACTCGGCGTAGCTGCCGGGCGCCGCGAAGATCGGCGGCATGTAATACACCGCCTCGCCGGGCCGAAACCGTCGCACGGCCACGCCGACGGCCTCGACAACTCCCGATACGTCGTGGCCGGTGATGGCGGGCAAGGAGACGGACTGCGGATAGTCGCCGCGACGGACCTGGCAGTCCACCGGATTGACACTGGTCGCATGCACGCGGACCAGCACCTCTTGCGGACCCGGCGCTGGCTTGGCCACATCGGCGACCCGCAGCACCTCCGGCCCGCCGAACCTGTCGAACGAAATCGCTCGCATATCTCCCCACCCTTCGATCGTGTGTGTGCGCGTGTGTGAATGCGCGCCTGCCCGCCCGAACCAGGCACCTGGCTGGCTCGGAGGCGGGTCATCGGTGGTCGGCCCATTCGGCGTAAACGACAGGCCCTTCCAGAAGGGTTGAATGCTACCGCGACCGATTTTCCCTGCGCCTTCATCCACTGCCGCAGGCGTTTCCATACCGCGCTGGACTCGTCGGCCCCGAATGTGACGATACCCGAGATGGTAAGCGCTTCTCAGGGTTTGGATAGTTCAGTTACGAACCCGGAGCGCCGTCGTCCCTCGTGCTAGTCGGCACCGCCCGCGCCGGTCCAGGAGGAGATGACGTCATCGACCGACACGACCCAACCGAAGCCGTAGTCCATGATCTCCAGGGCGTTCTCATGCCGCGCCCGGTTCAACTCACCGGTTGCCTCGCGAGGCACGAAGACCCTGTAGTCCCGCTGACTGGCGTCTCTCACGGTGGTTTCCACGCACACGTTCGTGGTGACCCCGCAGACGACGAGAGAATCTACCCCCAGGCCGTTTAGGACCGGCTCGAGCCTCGTCCCATAGAACGAGCTGTATCGCGACTTGTCGATGACGATGTCGGATTCACGAGGCCGAAGCTCGTCGACGATCTCGGCGTCCCATGAACCATAGGCCAGCGATTTGACCTGCTCCATCGCGGGATATTTCGCCACCAGGATTCCCCCGTCGACATAGCCGGGATGGAAGACGTACCTGATGAAGGCGATCGGGATTCCGGCGCCCCTGGCCGCTTCCACCAGGCGGCGGCATTGAGGCACGGCGGCGGCGCACATTTCGATGCTCAAGCCGCGGCCCTCGGCCAGCTTTGCGAATGACCCTTCGGGCTTACAGAACCCGTTCTGCATGTCGACGACTAGGAGCGCCACTTTGGCGCGTGGCACCGTCACCTCACCTGGCATCGGTCATTCTCCCCTTCGAATCGCGCCGTCACGTCTTCGCACCTGACGCGAGCGCTGAAATGAGGCGTGGGGTCACCCGCTTCCTTTTTCGATCGCCCTTTCTTGATCCCGCCGGCGGTCGAGATGGCGCTCCAGCAGCTCGAGGCGGTCGTTGCCGAAGTAGCGTTTGCCGTCGTACACGGTTGTCGGCAGCCCGAAGATACCGGCGGCAATCGCGTCCTCCAAATTCGCCTCGATCCTCGCTTTGTGGTCCGGATTGGCGCAGGCGGTTTCTATTTGCGCCGCATCGAGGCCGACCGATCTTCCGATCGCGGCCAGGACCGCAGGGTCTTCGATATCCCGGTTCTCGCTCCAGTAGGCCGCCATCACCGCTTGCACGAATGGTTCGGCCAAACCCTTGTCCGCGGCATCGATACTGGCGCGAAGCGCCCGCGAGGTCCGGAGCGGAAAGCGCGGATGATAGCGCACGTCGACGCCTTGCAGCGCCGCGAAGTCAGACAGGTCTTGCCGGTACCAGTCGACGAAGGCGGCGTTTGCCTCGAGCGGCCTGCGACCATCGATGCGCCGGTTGAGCTTCGCCAGGTGTACCGGCCGCCAGTCCACCCCGAGCCCACGGAGTCGCGCGATCGCACCGATGCGCAAGCTGGCCAGATAACACCACGGACTGTTGAAATCGAACCAGAAGTCGAGACGCCCGGTGACGGCCCCCTCCGGCGTGGCTGCGGTCCGTTGCGCCGTTCGCGCGCGGAAGCGCGCCAAGTCCACCAGCACCCGTGTGTATGTGCCCTGCATCACCACGCGCTCACCCTGCCTCAGGGTCACGCCGAATTCGAACTTGCGCCCGTCGATTCTCTGTAACGTCGCCTCCACGTCCACCGGCGCGTCAGCAACGGCGGGCCCGACATGGTCGACGGACACCCGAAACCCGACACTCCCTTCGCCCGGCTGGTAGTGCGGGGACATCAGGCTGTGGCAGGCGTGCTCCAAATAGTTGATCAGGGCTGGTGTCGAGACCACCTCCACGCCGGTGTTACCGATCGCCGCGGCGGTGTCAACTCTCGACGGGATCACGCTCTGGTGGAGCACGGCGCCGATTGCGACCGACATCATGAAAACTTCTCGAGCTTGCCGTGCTCCGCGAGCTCGCGAAGCGCCACTTTCCTCACCTTGCCACTCGAGGTCATCGGGAAATCTTCCACCGCGAACCAGCGCGAGGGCACCTTGAACTTGGCGATCGCGTCGCCGCAGAAGCGCGACAACTGGTCGGCATCGGCTTCCCCTTTCAGTTTCACGGCGGCTGCCACCACCTCGCCGTAGTAGCGATCCCTGAGCCCGAAGACCGCGATTTCCTCGACCGCCGGATGCTGTCTGAGGCAATTCTCGATCTCCACGGGATAGATATTCTCCCCGCCGCGGATGATGAGGTCTTTGAGTCTTCCGCCGGCGATCACCAGGCGCCCATCGGCACGCAGGTAACCGAGGTCGCCCGTCCTCAGCCACCCGTCCGCCGTGATCGCCTCCGCGCTGGCCTGCGGTTGTTCGAAATAGCCGCGCATCACCATCGGGCCCCGCGCCTCGATCTGCCCGATCGCCCCGTTGCCGAGCACGGCGCCGTCTTGCGGATCGGTGATGCGGACCTCCAGGCCGTCGAGCGGCGGCCCCGCGGTCTCGAAGCGGAAGGGATCGTCGAAGGCGGGGCAGGCGATCAGGGTCGAGGCTTCGGTCTGCCCGTACACCTGCGTGACATAGGGAATGGGAAACGCCTCGGCGCATTGGCGCAAGATTCCCGGGTCCGTGTCCGCGCCGCCGCAGGTGCCGGTGCGAAGGCTCGAGAGATCGAAACGCGCTCGCTGGGGATGCTCCAGCATCGCGAGGTATGAGGTGGGCACGCCGCTCAAGACCGTGCAGCGCTCATCCGAGATGACTTCGAACATGAGTCTCGGCTCGAAGTGCGAGACACCCACATAGCACGCGCCGACCTGCAGGCACCCGAGCACATTCATGATACAGCCGGCGCAGTGAAACAGTGGGATGATCGACGTCCACCGATCATCTGGCACTATTCCCAGACGGTTGGGCGTGATCATGTCGTTGCCGAGCATGCCTTCGTGCGTCAGCAGCGCGCCCTTCGGGAAGCCGGTGGTGCCGGAGGTGTACTGCAGCGAGCCGATGTCCTCGGGCTTGACTCTCGGCAGCGAGGCGGACGGAGGACCTTCGATCAGCCTCGCATAGCACGCGCACCCGGGCGCCTCACCGTCGAGCAGGACGACGTGCTCGAGCTCCGGCAGCGCAGGGCGCAAAGCGAGCACGTTGGCGAGATACTCGTTGGAGCGAAACCGCGGCGACAGGACGACCGCCTTGGCGCGCGATTGCTTGAGCACAAATGCGAGATCATCGCGCCGGTAGTGCGTGTTGAGGGGCACGAGCACCGCGCCCAGCAGCGCCACGGCGCCTTGCACCAGCGGCCATTCGACGCGGTTTTCCATCAGCAGCGCGACGTAGTCACCGCCAGTGATCCCGAGCGACGTCAATCCCGCGGCAAGCCGGCGCGACGCTTCGTACCACCCGGAGAAGGTGAGGCTGCGGCCGGTCTCGGGAAACCGCAACGCCGGCCTGGTGCCGTAGCGCCCCGCCATGGCGGCGAGCGCTTCACCGATGGAGGCAAACGGCCAGGCGATCGCCTGCTCGTTTGGGGTCGGCGCTCCCGGCGTCCATTCCCGGTCGACAGTACCGGCCCGCAGGCTCGCTTTGACTTGCTCGTCGGTCATTCCCCTGGTTGCCCTCCCGCTGTCACAGTTGGGCGGCCAGTTCCCGGATCACTGATCGATAGCGCGTTTCGACCTCATCGCGCGCGATATGCCGGCCGTCGCGCACACAGTGGCGACCCGCCGACCACAGATCGCGAACGGCACGGTCGCCGGCAGCGAAGATCCAGCCGTCGAGAACCTGCTCACGCCGCAGCGCCGCAAACGCCACGTGTCCACCGTCGAGGCCAACCAGATCCGCCAACTTGCCTTCGCCAATCTCGCCGCAGGCCCGGCCCAGGGCCCGGGCTCCGCCCGAGAGCGCCCAACGGTAGATCGTGTCTCCGACCGATCCGTCCCCGGCCCCCAACACATTGCGCGCGGTGTCGCGCAGGCGTTGACTGTACTCCAGCAAGCGAAGCTCCTCGGAAACGGAAATCCGTACGTTGGAATCAGATCCGATACCCATCGCACCGCCCGCCGCGGCATAGGCAGGCGCGTTGAAGGGGCCGTCGCCGAGATCGGCCTCGGTGATTGGGCAAAGCCCGGCGACGGCACCGGAGCGGGCCATCGCCGTGGTCTCGGCATCGATCATGTGCGTCGCATGCACGAGGCACCAGTTGGGGCCGACGGCGAGCGCACCGAGCAGCCACTCCACCGGCCGCGCCCCGAGCCAGGCGGCGATGTCCGCGACCTCCTTCGGCTGCTCGGCGATATGGATGTGAATCGGCGTGTCCGAAAATCGCTCGGTGACGGTCGCCAACTGAGCCGGCGTCGTGGCGCGCAGCGAATGCGGGGCAATGCCGACGCGGGCGTCGCCGGGCAAGTAGCGCGCCGCGGCAGTTCGCGCCATCTCGACCAACCGCGCGAAGCGCTCGACGTCGTTTGCGAAGCGCAACTGACCGCCAGCGAGCGGCGCCTCGCCAGCGCCACCATAACTGTAGAGGACGGGAAGATGAGTCAGGCCGATCCCCGTTCGGGCCGCGGCGGCGAAGATCCGTTCGGAAGTCTCGATCAGGTTGTCATAAGGCGCGCCCCCTGGCCGGTGGTGGACGTAGTGGAACTCAGCCACGGCGGCGAAGCCCGTCTCCTGCATCTCGACGAAGGCCAGGGCGGCAATGGCTTCGAACTGCGCGGGCGTCAGCTGTTCGAGGAAACGATACATGAGCGTCCGCCAGGTCCAGAAACTGTCGCGGCCGGCCGTGCGGCGTTCGGTCATCCCCGCCATGGCGCGCTGAAAAGTGTGACTGTGCACATTCGACTGTGCGGCCAGCAGAATTCGGTCCGAGCTCTCCGCGGCCGCGACGCCCGTGCGCACCGCGCCGATCGTCCCCTCCGCTTTGATCTCCACCTCCACGTTCTCGGCCCAGCCGCTGGGAAGCAGTGCATATCGCGCCAGAATGCTGTTCATCGGCCTCATTCACGTAGGACAGGGACCGAGATTCCGTCAATGCATCCAATCCTCCGGTCGCCGTCACTCTACCCTTTTGACCGTGCGATCCCTTCCGTGCTCTTCTTCCGCGTGGTGGTTTTTGTATAGATCTTGACGAAGTTGCGCCGGCCTACGTTGCACAGGCGAGGAGCTCCGGAGATGCGCGGCGACGTTCTGCTCACTGACGCGACGGTGGCGACCATGACGCCGGGCGCCGCGCCTTACGGGCTCATCGAGGGCGGAGCAGTGGCGGTGCGCGATGCCCGGATCGCCTGGGTCGGCCACACCTCCGCGGTTCCGCTAGCCGCTGCCGATCTGCCGCGGTGCGATCTCGAAGGGCGAGTGGTCGCGCCGAGCCTGATCGACTGCCACACCCATATCGTTCATGCCGGCCACCGAGCCCGCGAGTTCGAAATGCGCCTGGCAGGGGCTAGCTACGAAGCGATCGCGCGCGCCGGCGGCGGCATCGTCTCGACGGTGCGGGCGACGCGCGCCGCGGACGAAGCCACCTTGATGCGCGATTCGCTGAAACGCGTCGATGCGTTGATGGCCGAGGGCGTTGCGCTCATCGAGATCAAATCCGGTTACGGCCTCGACATCGACACCGAGCTTCGCATGCTCCGCGTCGCCCGGCAGCTCGCCACGGCGCGGCCGGTCCGAATCCGGACCAGTTTTCTCGGCGCCCACGCCGTGCCCCCTGAGTATTCAGGACGGGCAGATGCCTATATCGACGAGGTATGCATCCCTGCGCTGGAAGCGGCTCATGCGGCGGGCCTGGTGGATGCGGTCGACGGGTTCTGTGAGGGGATCGCCTTCCAGCCGTCTCAGATCGCCCGCCTCTTCGACCGCGCCCGGCAGCTCGGTCTGCCGGTCAAGATCCATGCGGAGCAGCTCTCGAACAACGGAGGCGCCGCGCTGGCCGCATCCTACGGCGCCTTGTCGGCTGATCATCTCGAGTATCTGGATGACACCGGTGTTGCCGCCATGGCCGAGGCCGGAACCGTGGCGGTCGTCCTACCCGGCGCCTGTTACGCGATCCGTGAAATCCAGCTGCCGCCAATCGACGCGTTGCGCCGGGCCGGAGTTCCGATCGCCGTCGCCACGGACTACAACCCCGGCTCTTCGCCACTCAGTTCGCTGCTGCTGGCGATGAACATGGCGTGCACCCTGTTTCGGATGACGCCTGAAGAGTCGCTGGCTGGCGTGACCCGGGAAGCGGCACGAGCGCTGGGGCTCGCCGATACCGGGATGATCGCCCCAGGCCTGCGGGCCGACCTGACGATCTGGGATATCAACCACCCGGTCGAGCTCACCTATCGAATCGGCTTCAATCCGCCGCACGAAACGCTCTTCGGCGGGCCGGATGGCGGAGCGCAATAGGACACCCGGCTGGATCGAGTTCCCATTCCGGCGCTGAAGGAGGCTCAAGGCGATGATCGCTCCCGTCGAAGTTGTCGAGGGCGACTCCCCCGTCATTCTCGCCATGCCGCACACCGGCCTCGAGATGCCCGGCGATATCGCGTCGGCTTTGAACGGCACGGGCATGGCGCTCGGCGACACGGATTGGCACGTCGACCGCCTGTACGAAGGGCTGTTGCCGAGCGCAACGACGGTACGCGCGACCTTCCACCGCTATGTGATCGACGCCAATCGGGACCCCTCGGGAGCGAGCCTCTATCCCGGCCAGAACACTACCGGGCTCTGTCCGTTGACCGATTTCGATGGCCGGCCAATCTGGTGTGAAGGTCGGGAGCCGGACGCGGAAGACGTCGAGCGGCGCCGACGGCTATTCCACGCCCCCTATCACCTCGCGCTGGCGGCGCAGATCGAAAGGATCCGTGCGAGGCGTGGTGTGGTAGTGCTCTACGACTGCCATTCGATCCGCTCTCGCATTCCGTTCCTGTTCCAAGGCGTGTTGCCCGATTTCAACATCGGCGACAACAGCGGCGCCAGTTGCGCATCTGCCGTCACGGAAGCGGTCCACCGCACTTGCGCCGGTGCCAAAGACTACAGCAGTCTCCTGAACGGACGCTTCAAAGGGGGGTGGACGACGCGTCACTACGGTCAGCCGGCCGGCGGCGTGCATGCCATCCAGATGGAGCTGGCCCAGGCCGCGTATCTGACCAGTGAAGCTCCGCCTTTTGCCTATTCAGAAACCCGCGCCGCGCGCTTGCGGCCAATTCTCGCCGCCGTTCTGAGACGACTCGAAGAGCTCGCCATGTCGCTTCCGCGCGCCACTTCGGACCGCGGTAGCCCCTGGGCTGCGGTGCACTGATCCAGGCCGTCGACCGCGCTGAGCTCTCCTCATCACAAGGGAGTACCGAGATGACGAATCCCGTGAGACGTACTGAGACAACCAACCCGCGCCACAGCCTTCGCACCATCTATCCGGCCACCGGCTCTCGAATCACCGCCAAATCCTGGCTGACCGAGGCGGCGATGCGGATGCTCATGAACAACCTGCACCCGGATGTAGCGGAGAACCCGCACGAGTTGGTCGTCTACGGCGGAAGCGGCCGCGCCGCACGGACCTGGAAGGATTTCGATTTGATCGTTGAAAGCCTGAAAGCGTTGGAAGCCGATGAAACCCTGGTGGTGCAGTCGGGCAAGCCGGTTGCGGTGGTGAAGACGCACGTTGACGCACCGCGTGTCCTGATTGCCAATTCGAACCTCGTCCCCCATTGGGCCACCTGGGACCACTTCAACGAATTGGATCGCAAGGGTTTGGCGATGTATGGCCAGA
>CAZEVY010000152.1:0-8609 GCA_964515555.1 uncultured Solibacteraceae bacterium
GAAGAGCGCGTGGAAGGCGCGACGCGCACCGTCCGCCGGCGGACCCCGGAGCCGATTCGCCTGGCCGGCTTCAATCTCGGCGATTTCGAGAGCGTGCGCAGCGACCGCGCCGGCTACTCGGTGGAGGTCTACGCCAACCGACGCGTTGAGGAGGCGCTACAGCCGCGCATGCGCGAGGCGCCGGTTCTGCCTCCGCCGCCCATGCCCGGCCGCCGTTCCCAGACCCGCCCCGGCGACCTGATGGTGTTTCCCCCGCCGGCGCCGCCCGATCCCACGGCGCGGCTGAACGCGATGGCCGGCGAGGTCGGCGACGCCTTCGAATTCATGACGAAGCACTTCGGGCCGCCGTCGGTGAAGACGCTCATGGTCTCGCCGATTCCCGGCGTCTTCGGCCAGGGATTTCCGGGAATCGTTTATCTCTCGACGCTCGCGTACCTCGATCCGAGTTCGCGGCCCGCGAGCGCGCGCGGCCAGGCTCACCAGGTGTTCTTCTCCGAGCTGCTGCACGCGCACGAGACGGCGCACCAGTGGTGGGGCAACGTCGTCAGCTCGACCTCCTACCAGGACGACTGGCTGATGGAGGCGCTCGCCAACTACTCGGCGCTGATGATGCTGGAGCGGCGGCGGGGCGCGCGAGCGCTGGACTCGGTGCTGGAATCCTACAAGACGCGCCTGCTCGAAAAGGACGAGGACGGCAACACGCGCGAGTCGATCGGCCCGATCCGCTGGGGGCTGCGGCTGCGGTCGTCGCACTCGCCCGACGCCTGGCGCGTGGTGATCTACGAGAAGGGAAGCTGGATCGTGCACATGCTGCGGCGGCGGCTGGGCGACGAGGCGTTCCTGAAGATGCTCGGCGAGGTGGCGCGGCGCTACCGCTACCAGCCGATTGACGCCGCGAAGTTCTTCTCCCTGGCGGCCGGGTTCGTCCCCGCCGGGATGCCGGACGCGAAGCTCGACGGGTTCGTCGAGAACTGGATTCAGGGTACGGGCGTGCCGACGCTTCGCGTCTCCCACTCGGTGAAGGGCAAGGCGCCTAAGCTCGAGCTGACCGTGACGGTCACGCAGTCCGAGGTGGCCGACGAGTTCAGCGCGCTGGCGCCGGTGGAAGTGCAGGTGCGCGGCGCGAAGCCCGTAACGCGCTGGGTGCGCACCGCCTCCGACCCGGTGTCGTTCACCATGCCGCTGCGGCAGGCGCCGGTGAAGGTGTCGCTCGACCCCAACGACAGCCTGCTGGCCGTGAAACCGTAATCATCGCGAGGGCGCATCGACATGCATACGCACGCCGTCGGAGCGAACCGTCACCAGCCCGTCGCGATCCGTCCGGAACACGCGTGCTCCCGAGCTCTCGAGGCGCGCGAGCACTTCGCGATGCGGGAAGCCGTAGGCGTTGCCGGCCCCGGCTGAGACGATCGCGAAGGCCGGACGCACGCGGTCGAGGAAGGGCGCCGTGGTCGATGTGCGGCTGCCGTGATGCGCGACCTTCAGCACATCGGCGCGGGCGAGGATTCCCTCGCCGACCAGCGACGACTCGACGCCCGCCTCGATGTCGCCGGTCAGCAGGAAGGTGTGGCGGCCGTGGGAGAGGCGCAGCACCAGGGAATCGTTGTTGCGCGGTCCCGCCGCGGGGGCGTAATCCCGGGGGGGCGCGACCGCTTCGACGCGCGCGCCGCCCAGATCCATCCGATCGCCCTGCGCCACGCAGACGATCCGCGCCCGCGCGCGCCGCGCCGCGTCGAGCAGCTCACCGGAGGCGCCGCCGAGGGCAGTTCCGATCCACAGCTCGCGCGGGCGGAAGGCCTCGACGATAGCTGCCAGGCCGCCGACGTGGTCCCGATGGGCGTGCGTCGCGACGACCACGTCGAGGCGGCGGATCGAGCGGCTCCAGAGGTAGGGCGCCACCACATCCTCGCCGATGTCGAGTCGCGACCGCCGGCCACTGCGGAACTCCGGCAGTCCGCCGCCGTCCACCAGCATGAGCTTGCCCTCCGGCAGGGCGACCAGCAGTGCGTCGCCCTGGCCGACGTCGATGGCCGTCATTTCCAGGTCGCCGGCCGCCACGCGCGGGGCGAAGGGGTGCCATACCACTGCCGCCGCTCCGGCAACGAGGGCAGCCACCGCCACGACGCGGAGGAGCGGCCGGGCGCGCAGCGTGAACGCGCACGCGATGAGCGATGCGATCGTCGCCGCGGCCAGCCACGGCGGCGGGTCCGGCACGCGCCAGTGCGGCTCGAACGCCGCGTGCCATGCGACCGCGCGATCGGCCGCCGCCAGCAGCCATCGCGCCGCCGCGGCCGGAAGCGTCCACTCCGTGAGTACCGCCAGGAAGCCCGCGGGGATCGCGAGATTCAGCAGCACCGCGACCGGGAGGTTCGCGGCGACGGCGGTCAACGAGACGCGATGAAAGTAGAGCGCCATCGGCAGCGCCAGCCCGATCTGCATCAGCGCCGAGACCACTGCGAGATCGTGCACCCAGAATCCGGCTCGCAGCGGCGGCGTCAGCAGCCACAGCGCCACGCGCGACGGCAGGCGCGTCCAAAGCGCGATGGTTTCGGCGATCAGACGCAGCTCGACGCGGAAGGACGCCACCCGAGGCTCCAGCCGGGGGTCGCGGTCGTGATCGGCGAGGCCGTCGAGCGCCCGCGCGTAGGGGGCGCTGCGCCGCTCGATCCAGGGCGCCGCCAGCGCGCCGATCACCGCCACCGATAGGAAGGAAAGCTGGAAGCTGGTGTCGAACAGCGCATCGGGATCGGCGATCAGGAACGCGATGGCGACCGCCGCGAGCAGATTGAGGATCCGCGCCTTCCGGTAGAACCATCGGCAGAGAAAGAACATCGTCATGCCGGCGGCGGCGCGCATCACGGGGGCGCTCGCGCCGGCGACCAGCGCATAGAGCCAGGCGAACACGGCGGCCAGCGCCAGCGCCGGCCCGGCGCGCAGCCCGCAGACTCGAAGCAGCAGGAGCACCATGCCGGCCAGCAGCGTGACGTGCAGTCCGGAGATGACGAGCGCGTGATAGGTTCCGGTGCGGCGATAATTCTCCGTCCAGGCGTCGTCGACGCCGGAGTCGTCGCCGACGAGCAGACCGCGCATCATCGACGAGGTGTAGGCGTCGCCGGCATGCAGCCGTCCGATGCGCTCCAGCGCGCGCGCGCGAACGGCGTGAATCCACGCCATCCACGCCGATCCGCAGCGTCCGGGCAGACGCCGGACGTGCGCCGTCCCGCGCACCGAGGCCAGCGCGTAAATGTGCTGGCGCGCCAGGTAGCCCGTATAATCGAAGCCCCCCGGGTTGCGGAAGCCGCCGGGCGGGCGCAGGCGCGCGTCGATCTCCACGCGGTCGCCGTAGTGGAGCGCGGGCGGCGGTTCCTCGTCGCGCAGGTAAACGCGAGCGAGCGCGCGCACGCCGGGGCGCAACTCGATCGGGAACGACTGCCGCCCGGCGTCCATCACCGGAGGCTCGACGACGCATCCCCGGATGGCGGCGTCGCGCGGCGAGGCGAGATCGGCGGGAGGCTCGCGCCGGTGCGCGATCTCGACGAGAGCGCCGCCCAGCAGAACGATCGCGAAGACGCCGGCGGTGGCCGCGACAGGCAGGCGCCTCCACAGGGCGACGGCCGCGAGCACGCCCGCGGCTGTGAAGGCGGGAATCACCTCGCCGGCCGCAAGACCGGTAAATCGCGACGCGACGATGCCCAGCGCCAGCGCCAGGAAAGGGAGCAACAACGGATCGCGCCCCGTGTTCATCGGGTTCATGGAAGTGGTCTGATGTAGTAGTGCGGACCATGCGAGAGGTTCTCACGAGGACGGCGGGGGCGTTGCTGTTGTGCGCCGCCCGCGCCGGTGCACAGGGCATCTGGGAGCCGCGCGCCGACTACCCGGACTTCGCCACGGAAGCCTCGGCCGCGGCCATCGGCGGCAGGATGTACGTCGTCTGCGGCCTGACGCCGCGCGGGTCCATCAACTCGCTTCACATCTACGACGCGCGCACCGACTCCTGGACGCAAGGCGCGCCCGCGCCGCTCGACGGCGGCGGCGATCACTGCAACGTGGCGGCCGCGGGCGGCAGGCTGTATCTTCTCGACGCGATCCGCATCGGGTCGGCGTTCACCGACGGCAACACCTATGAATACGACCCGTCCACGAACCGCTGGCAGACGGTGGGGCGCATGAACCTGCCGCGCGCGGCCAGCGGCGTGGCGGCCATCGGGACGAAGATCTACGTCGCCGGCGGACTGCTCGGCGGCATCAGCTCGGCGGCCTTCGAGGTGTTCGACACGGTGGCTCGCACATGGGCGGTACTGCCCGACATGCCGACGGCGCGCGATCACCTGACGGCGCAGGCCGCCGGCGGGAAGTTCTACGCCATCGCCGGCCGCGCGGCGCAGGAGTTCACCGCCAACGAGGAATACGACCCGGCGACGAACGCCTGGCGGGCGCGGCGGCCGATTCCGACCCGGCGAGGCGGTCCGGGCAGCGGAACCATCGGAGGGCGCATTCAGGTGTTCGGCGGCGAGGGAGACAGCGGCACGCCCGAGGCGACCTATCGGCAGAACGAAGAGTACGATCCGGCCGCCGACACCTGGCGGGCGCTCGCGCCCATGATCACGCCGCGGCACGGCCTCTATGGAGCCACCATCGACGACCGCATCTTCGCGCCCAGCGGCGGGCCGCGGGCGGGCGCGTTCTTCTCGCCGACTCTGGAGGTGTTCTACCTTCCTCCGGCGCAGCCGCCCACGATCGAGGCGCGCGGCGCGCGCAACGCCGCCAGCTTCGAGGAGGGACTGGCGCCCGGAGCCCTGGCGTCGCTGTTCGGCGAGCGCTTTTCGTTCGGCGAGCAGGCGGCCGTGCGGCTTCCCTTGCCGGTGCGCATGAACGCCGTCGAGGTTCGGGTGAACGACGCCCCGGTCCCGCTCATCTTCGTATCGGCGCGGCAAGTGAACTTCCTGATCCCACCGGGCGCCGCTACCGGCGCGGCGCGGGTGGCGGTGTCGAACGCCGGGTCGTCCAGCGCCGTGTTCAACGTGAACCTGGAGGACGCTGCGCCGGGGATCTTTTCGCTGGAGGAGTCGGGGCGCGGGCAGGGAGCGATTCTCATCGGCAACACGGCGACAGTGGCCGGTCCCGGTGCCCGCGCGGCGCGACGCGGCGAAGCAGTCGAGATCTACTGCACCGGTCTGGGTCGCGATCCCCGCGTCACCGTCACCATCGGCGGCGCCGACGCCGTTGTGCTCTTCGCCGGGCGCGCGCCGGGCTTCGAAGGACTCGACCAGGTGAACGCGGTCGTGCCGGCGGGCGCGGCGACGGGCGCGGCCGCAGTGGTGGTGGTCCGCGCGGCGAACGGCCGATCGAGCAACGCCGTGACGATGGCGGTGGAGTAGACTGTACCTTTCCGACCATGCTCTTCTCGAAGCCGCTCGCGCTGGGGTCGCCGGCGCCGCCGTTCATCTTGCCCGACGAAGAGGGCAACGTATTCGTGCTGAACCAGCAGCGCGGGCGGAACGTGCTGATCATCTTCTATCCCGCCGACGACACGCCGGTCTGCACTTCACAACTGTGCGAGGTGCGGGACCTCTGGGAACGGCTCAAGGAAAGAGAGATTCTCGCTGTCGGCGTCAACTCGTTCGATGCCGCCAAGCACCAGCGGTTCAAGCGAAAGCACAACCTTCCGTTTCCGCTGCTGGTGGACGCCGGGCAGCGGGTGGCGAAGATGTACCGGGCCGGCGCGCCCTTCGTCGTGCGGCGGACGGTGTACCTCGTGGGCAAGGGCGGCACGATCCGCTACGCCCGGCGCGGAAAGCCGCCGATCGAGGAAGCGCTCGCGACCGCCGAGTAGGGCCGCACCCGTCGTATATCCCCAGAGGGTACTGGGCCGTCACCCCAAAGAGGGGGTAGGCCATACCCTTCAATTCCTTACTATTCCTACCCCTGCGGAATTGTAGGGATACCGATTCTGCTGTAGATTTTGTATTCGTCTTTACCACTAACTTAAAGGAGCACGCCGGGGCGCGACAGGAGGACGGTCCGCCGCGGCGTTAATCGCCCAAATGATGCCACGGCTCTCGGAGTGCACCCATCGGATCGTGGGTGACTCGGCGGCGACCCGCCAACTCCTGCGGTTGATCAACAAAGTTGGGCCTGGAGTCTGGCCCACGTTAATTCTCGGCGAAACCGGCACCGGCAAGGAGCTGGTGGCGCAAGCCATTCACCAGTCGCGGTCCGAGGGGCCGTTCGTCACGATCGATTGTTCCAGCCTGGTCGGACCGTTGATGGAAAGTGAGCTGTTCGGTCACACGCGCGGCGCCTTCACCGGCGCGGTGGTCTCTAAGGCCGGGCTGATCGAAATGGCGCACGGCGGCACGGCCTTCTTCGACGAGATCGGCGAGCTGCCGCTGGAGTTCCAGGCGAAGCTGCTGCGGGTGCTCCAGGAGAAAGAGTACCGGCCGGTGGGATCGCTGGAGCCGCGGCGGTCGGATTTCCGCGTGATCGCGGCGACCAACCGCGACCTGGCGCGCGAGGTGGAGCGCGGCGCCTTCCGGCGCGACCTTTATTACCGGCTGAATGTCGTCACCATGCGCCTGGCGCCGCTGCGCGAGCGCCGGGACGACATCGAGCCGCTGATCGACCATTTTCTGGGCCGCCACGGCGTCAATCACGTCATTACGCGCGAGGCGCGCGACGCCATGCTCGACTACGACTGGCCGGGCAACGTGCGCGAGCTCGAGAACTGCATCCAGCACATGGTGGCGCTGCACTCGGGCCCGCTGCTGGGGGTCGCCGACCTGCCGTCGGCGCTCCAGAACTTCGTGCGCGCGCGCGAGGCACAAGCGCGCTTCGCGGTCGCGGGCGCCGGGGCCGGGGCCATGGGCGGGACGCTGCTCGTGGCCGGTGAAGGCGCCGCCATGCCGGGCGTGCTCCCGCTGACCGAGCTGGAGAAGCGCGCCATCGTTCAGGCGCTGGATTACACCAAGGGAGACCGCTCCGTCGCCGCGCAACTGCTCGGCATCGGGCGGACGACTCTTTACAGAAAACTGAAGGAGTACCGCTTGTAGCAATGCGCAGCGATCCGGTCCGCATTCTCCTGGTAGAGGACGACGCCGGTGAGCGTTGCCTCGTGGAAGAAGCGTTAGCGGAGATTTCCGAACGCTGTTTTCAGAGCCCGACCCTGCGTCCGTGCGAGGCCACACCGGCGTTCACGGCCGACCAGGCCCTCGATCTGGTGCGGCGCGCCACGTTCGACGTCGCGCTGGTCGACCTGACGGGCCCCGAGGGCCCCGCGGCCTGCTCGCGCCTGATCGAGTCGGCGCCCGGTCTGCCGGTGATCGCCTTGGTTTCGCCCGAAGACGAGGCGCTGGCGCTGGGATTCGTCCGGCGCGGCGCGCAGGACTACCTTCTGAAGCCGGAGCTGGACTGCCTGCCGCTGGCTCGCGCCATTGCGGTGGCCATCGAGCGGCACCGGCTGCTGGCGGCATGGCGCGCGGTGGCGATGGTCGATGAGCTGACGGGGCTTCCGAACGCGGCCGCCTTCGAAGCCCTGTCGCAACGCCACTGGGCCATCGCCGGGGAACTGGGACTGCCGCTGGTGATCGTTCTGATGGAGACGGCGAGCGGCGAGCCGCTGGAGGTAATCGGCGCCGCCGAGACGCTACGGGGCGTCTTTCGTCCGAGCGACGTGCTCG
This sequence comes from uncultured Solibacteraceae bacterium, assembly GCA_964515555.1. Taxonomy (GTDB): domain Bacteria; phylum Acidobacteriota; class Terriglobia; order Bryobacterales; family Bryobacteraceae; genus CAZEVY01. The sequence goes on from CAZEVY010000152.1 coordinate 7,677, forward strand.
CCCGGGTCGGCGAGCGGCGCTTCGCTGCGGCGGCGATCGGGGCGGGTTCGGTGACGGCCGCGCGGCTGGAGGCGATTCCGATGCGCGCCGTCCTGGGCGTTTCGCGCCCCGGGATGACGCTGGACGATCTGCTGGCGTCGGTCGAACAGTCGCTGTGGGAGAATAGGCTCGAACCGACGGCCGCCGGAGCGTCCAGCACGGGCTGAGGCCCGTCGCCGGGCGACCGCTCGGCGACCGGTCGGGCGAGGCCACCGGTTGCGCATCGCTCTGGACGCCACCTACAGCGTCGGCAAAAACCTCTCGGGTGTGGGCGCGTACTCGCGCGAGATTCTCCGCGGACTCGCCGCGCTGCGCGGCGGCGATAAGTTTCTCTGGTGCTACCGGCCGCACCGCCTGGTGGCTTCGCTGGGCGAGCGGCTGCCCTCGAATGCGTCGCGCCGCCTGCTGTGGGAGAATCGCGCGGTGGCCGCCGACCTGTTGCATGCGCTCAACCAGCGCGTGCCGACCCGGGCGCCGCGGCGCGTCGTGGCCACCTTCCACGACCTGTTCGTCCTGACCGGTGACTACTCGTCGCCCGACTTCCGCCGCCGATTCGCGGCCAAGGCGCGGGAAGCGGCCGCGCGCAGCGACCTGGTGATCGCCGTGTCGCGCTTCACGGCGGGTCAGGTTGAGGAATACCTCGGCGTGGAGCGCGGGCGGATTCGTGTAATCCCGCACGGCGTGCGTGCGCCCGGGCGGATCGAAGGTATCGCGCGAGAGCCGGTGATTCTGTTCGTCGGCGCATTGCAGCGGCGCAAGAACGTCGCGCGATTGATCGAGGCTTTCGAGCGGCTCCAACGGGACGGCTGGCGGCTGGTGCTGGCGGGATCGCGGGGCTACGGCGCCGAGGAGATACTGGCGCGGATCGAGTCGAGCCCGCGGCGGGCGAGCATC
>CAZEVY010000153.1:0-8315 GCA_964515555.1 uncultured Solibacteraceae bacterium
GAAAATCTCGATGGACTCGAGCCGCGTTTCAACGGCTCGCGTTACGGATACGCCGACGCCGCCGGGAACCTGCGAATCCAGCCCCTCTACGAGGAGGCCCTGCCCTTTTCGGAAGGGCTTGCCGCCGTCGCCGTACGGAAACGATGGGGCTTCATCGACACCTCGGGGCGTGTTGTCATTCCTCCGCGCTTCGACGCGGCTTTCTACTTTTTCGAAGGCGTAGCCGTCGCGGAACAGGACGGGCGATTCGTGTTAATCGACCGGGGAGGCAAAACGCTCGCCGACGGGTACGACGCTTTCGGTGATATCAACGAGGGGCGCGTTCCCGTCCACCGGGCGGATCGGTGGGGATTCCTCGATCGGAAAGGGAACCCGGTTATCCCGCTCGCATACGATGGCGCGCGCCGATTCGATGGCGGTCTTGCACCGGTCTCTCAGCGCGGAAGATGGGGATATATCGACATCGAAGGCCGCGTCGCCATTCCTTTTCAGTTCGACGAGGCCGGGTCGTTTCATGGAGGTACGTTGGCTGCGGCCAAGCTGGGAACGAGGACCGGATTCATCGACAGGCACGGGAAGTTCCGGTTCTTCCTGCCATACCGCGACTCGCCCGGATTCATCTACGGCGATGTGGCGCCGTTCTGGACAGACGACGGACGCTTCGGCTACGTCAACGAAACGGGCAAGACTATATGGACGCCGCGCACCGGAAGCCCCGACCATGCGCCGCTCTTCGGCTGGACGGAAGAGGACGCAAGGGAAAGCTGTGATGGACTGCCGGAATCGGTGCGAAGGACCGTCGCCGCTTTTCCGCCCTTGCGACGGTAGAGATTACTTCACCACGAGCCTCTCGACGCGGCTGGCGCACGCGACCGCTTCCGTCTCCTCATGAGTGGCGGCGACGACGAGCATTCCGGCGCCGGCCATCTCGCGGAGCATCCGAAACACCTCCACCTTGCGGGCCAGGTCGAGATAGCGCACCGGCTCGTCGAGCAGCAGCGCGCGGGGCCGCCTGGCCAGCGCCGCGGCGAGCAGGACCCGCTGCTTCTCTCCGCCGCTCAGCGTGCGGAAATCGCGGCGCCGCAGCCGCAGCGTGCCGGTGACCCCAAGCGCCTCCTCCGCCGCCGCGGGCGACGGCAGGCCGCGCAGCACGACCTGCTCAACGCTCAGCGGAATCTCGATCGACAGGCCCTGGGGAACGTAGGCGACCCGCGCGTCGAACTCCACGGGGTCCCAGGAGCGCAGCTCGCGATCCTCGAAGAAACACTCGCCGGAGTACTCGCCGCAGAGGCGCGCCATCACCCGCAGCAGCGTCGACTTGCCCGCGCCGTTTTCGCCGGCGACCGCGACGAACTCGCCCGCGGAGAATTGCATCGACGCGATGTCGAGGGCCGTCTCGGCCTCGAAGCGCACGGCGACGTTCGAGAGACGGTAGAGCACGTCACTCCCACTCGATCGTCCCCGGCGGCTTGTGCGTCAGGTCGTAGACGACCGCGCACACGCCGTCGACGGCGAGCAGTTCGGCCGTCATCGCCTCGAGCAGCGGGCGCTCCATCACCACCGACTCCGCCGTCATGCCGTCGACCGAATCGATGGGGCGCAGCACCACCGAGTCGGGACGCCCGTCATCGCCGAACGGAATCAGAACGACGGGAAACTGCCAGACGCGGCCCTCGAAGCCGCTCTCACGGCTCATCCGCCGCACGATGGCGTCGGCGCGACGTAGCCGGTCGAGCCGCTCCGCGCTGAGATCGCCCGCGCGTACGCGCATCCCGGCGACCGGCGACTTCGCGCCCGCCAACGCGACGACGCGGTTGATATCGGTGCGCTCGTTCGCCAGGCGCGTCGCCATCTCGTGCAGCTTCGCCGACTCCTCGGGAAAGCGCTCCACCGCCAGCACCGCGCGATAGCTGCGCGAGTCGCCCTGCACGCCGACCGACCGCACGGGCACGATCCAGCCTTCTTCGACGCGTACCGGCCCGGCGTCCGAGGCCGCGCACAGGCAGCGGATCGCCAGCCCCGGCCCCGGAAACGGATGCCGCCCGACAATCTCCTCGGGCACGCCTAGCTCGCGCCCCACCTGCCGCACTTCGTCCTTGTAGAACGACGCCAGCGGCTCGACGATGCGGTTCTCGTCGATCAGCTTCTGAATCCCGGCCACGCGGTTGTGATGAGTCTTGATGAGATCGGCGCGCGCCGTGCCGCCGGATTCGATGGTGTCGGGGTAGATGGTCCCCTGCCCGAGAATCCACTCGTCGTCGGTGTAGCGGCCCGATTGCAGAATTCTCTCCTGCACCTCGACGAATTTGCCGCCGATGATGCGGCGCTTCTCCTCCGGGTCGCACACGCCGGCCAGCGCCGAAAGAAAGCTCTCCGCGGCGCGCTCGATGCGGATGGCCGGGAAGGCGCGCGCGACCGATTCGGTCTCGCCCTCGCGCATCAGCCCGGTGTCGACGTAGGCGCCGTGGACGCGGTCGGCGCCGAGAGCGTCGAGGCACATGCGGTAGGCGACCGCCGAATCCACGCCGCCGCTGACGAAGAAGAACACCTTGCGGTCGCCGGCGATCCGCCGGATCTCCGCCTCGACGCGCGCGATCTGCCCGCGCGGGTCCCAATCGCGCTCGCAGCCGCAGATCGAGAAAACAAAGTTGTGCAGAATTGTTTTGCCCGAGGGCGTGTGCACCACCTCGGGATGGAACTGCACGCCGTAGCGGCGTCCGGCGGCGTCGGCGATGGCCGCGATGGTGCAGGTTTCGGTGTGCGCGAGGACTTCGTAGCCCGAGGGCGCGCGGCCCACCACGTCGCGATGCGACATCCAGACTCGCTGGCGCTTGTCCACATTAGCGAAAATCGGCGCGTCCCGGTCGATCTCCAGTTGCGCGAAGCCGTACTCGCCGCGCTCACCCGGCGTCACCTCGCCGTCGAGGACGTGCGCCATGAGCTGCTGCCCGTAGCAGATGCCGAGCAGGGCGACGGGAAGCCGCAGCAGCGCCGGGTCGATGGTCGGGCTGCCCGGCTCGTAGACGCTCGAGGGGCCGCCGGAGACGATGACGCCGCGGCGTTCGGCGAGGTTCCCGGCGGGCGTTTCGGCGGGCATGACGTCGGCATAGACGCCGAGCTCGCGGACGCGGCGGGCGATGAGGTGGCAGTACTGTCCCCCCGCGTCCAGTACGGTGATTTGCGGGGCGGACCGGTCGCTCACGGATGATTTATCGGCGATTCTGCCTCTGCACGATCAGCTTCTTGGCGTTCTCGAGAAGCTCCTTGGCCTTGGGCAGCGACTCGATCGCCTTGAGCACCATCGGATCCGTCTCGATGGCGATGCGGCGCGCCTCGTCCTGGCTGAAGGCGGTGATGAACATCTCGCGGCGGAGCTGATTGCGCAGCCACTCGCGGTCGGCGTCGAACTCCTCGGGCGTGAAGGTCACGCCTTCCTTGGCGAGGTAGTCGCGGAAGTCGGTCATCACGGCCGGGTCGGGCTGCCACTCGCGGCTCAGCTTGGTGCTGTGCGTGGAGAAGTATTTCGCCGAGTAGTTGAAGAGCGCGAACTTGCGGATCACCTGGGATTGCAGCTTGCTCGCCTTGGGGCTCTCGAACTTCTCGTCGGGCGCGATGCCGCCGCCGCCGTAGACGATACGGCCGCTGTCGGTGGGCTTGGCGTCCATCGTGTTCTTCGTGTCGAGGTTCTTGCGGTAGTAGTAATCGAAGAACGAGGTGTTGGTGTAGTCGCGCTGGATCAGACGGCCGCTGGGGGTGTAGTAGCGCGCCGTGGTCAGCGCCAGGCCGGTGCTGTCGTTCAGCGGATACACGGTCTGCACGAGCCCCTTGCCGAAGGTGTTCTCGCCGAGAATCCAGGCGCGATCGTGATCCTGCAACGCGCCCGAGACGATCTCGGCCGCCGACGCCGAATAGCGGTTCACCAGCACGACCACCGGGTACTCGCGCCCGCCGTTGCCGTGCCGCGTGATCCAGGGCTTCTCGGCTGTCGCCCGCCCGCGATGCGCCACCACGAGCTGGCCCTTCTGGAGGAAGCGGTCGGCCACGGCCACGCCTTCGTTGAGCAGGCCGCCGGGATTGTCGCGCAGGTCGAGGATGAGCGCCTTGATCTTGTCGTCGCCGAGCCGCCGGAAATTCTCGTCGACTTCCTTGGAAGTGTTCTCGTTGAAGTGCTCGATATCGATGTAGGCGACGCCGGGCTTGAGGAAGAAGCCGTCCTGAACGCTCTTGCGCGGAATCTCGTCGCGGATGATGTCGAACGGAATCGGCGCCTGCGATCCTTCCCGCGCGATCAGCACGCGCACCTGCGTGCCCTTGGGTCCCTTCAACAGGTCGGCGACCTCGGTGGTGGTCAGGTTCTCGGTGCTCTTGTCGTTGACCTGGATGATTACGTCGCCCGGACGGATGCCGGCGCGGTAGGCCGGCGAGCCGGGAAACGGCGCGATCACGATGGTCTTGCTGTTGCGCGGGGCCACCGTCATGCCGACGCCGTAGTAGTGGCCCTTCTGCTCCTCGCGCATGAGCTGGAAGTCGCGCGAATCGAGGAAGCTGGAGTGCGGATCGAGCGTCCGCAGCATGCCGGGGATGGCGCCCTTATAGAGCGCCTTGTCGGCGCTGACCTTGTCGGCGAAGTTGCGCTCCACCAGGTCGTAGACCTTGGCGAAGCTCTGCAAGCTGGTCCGGATTTCGTCTTCGCTGCCGGCGGCCTCGACGCCCGAGGCCCCCGGTCCGGCGAGTCCTCCGATCAGGGCGCACAGCGTCAGAAAGATCGGAATGACGAACAAGGACCGTCGACAGCACTGCATTCAGGGAACCTCCTCCCAGCTTCAGCTTCAGTATAACAATGTCCCGAACGGGGCTTGAGGCAGCGCCTCTTAATCCGCGCGCAGCGCCTGAATCGGGTCGACCGTGGCGGCGCGGCGCGCCGGGAACCAGCAGGCCGCGGCGGCGGCCAAGGCGAACACCGCGGCGACGGCGGCAAACGTCGGCGGATCGGTCGGCTCGATCCCGTAGAGCAGCGTCGTGAGGAAGCGCGTAGCCGCGAGCGCCCCGGCGATGCCGATCGCCAGGCCCACGGCGAACAGTCCCAGCCCCTGCCTCATCACGCCGCCGAGCACCGCCATCGGCGCGGCGCCGAGAGCCATGCGGACGCCGATCTCCACGGTCCGCGCGCTCACCTGAAGCGCCATGACGCCGTAGATGCCGGCGATTGTGATGGCAAGCGTGATGGCCGCGAACAGGCCGAACAGAGCCGTCGTCAGCCGGCGCGGCGATTGCGTTTCGCGGCGGGCGTCCTCGAGCGTCTTCACCTCGAAGACCGGGTTCTCCGGGTCGATCTCGTGCACGAGAGCGCGCAGCGAGCGGCTCAGCGCCATGGGGTCGCCGGTGGTGCGGACGATCAGGGAATTGGCCGCCGTCACCTGCGCGAACGGAACGTAGATCTCCTCGACCGGCGCGCGGTCCAGTCCGTACTGCCGCACGTCGCCGGCGACCCCGACGATGGCGATCCAGTTGCGCCCGGCGTCGAGCGAGAAGCGCCGCCCCACCGGGTCGCCGCCGCCCCAATGGCGGCGCGCCATGGCCTGGTTGACGAGCGCCACGCGCGGCGCGTTCTCGTGATCGGCGGCGGTGAACGCGCGGCCGAACAGGATCGACTGACCGATGGTCTGGAAATAACCGGGACTCACGGCGCGGAACTCGGCGCGGGGCGCGCGGCCCTGCTCCGGGGCCGGCTGTCCTTCGATCTGGAGGTTGCGGCTGAACCCCGTCGACTGGTCCATCGGGTAGCGCAGCGCCACCGCCGCCGAGACGACTCCCGGCAGCCGCGAGACCTTGTCGAGCAGCGTGTGGTGGAACGCGCGGATCGGCGCCGAGGTGGTGTAGCGCGTCCAGTTGAGCATCACGTTCATCGTGAGGACGCGTTCGGCGTTATAGCCGGGGTCGACTTCGGCCAGCTTCGATGCGCTGCGGATGAGCAGTCCGGCGCCGGCCAGCAACAGAAACGAAAAGGCCACCTGGCAGACGACCAGCGCGCGCCGCAAGCGCTGGCGGTCCGGTCCGGCGCGCAGGATCGACGACCGCATCGTGAAGCCCGCTCCGAAGACGCCGGCGATCAAACCGGTGAGAATCGCGACGCCGAAGGCGAACACCACCACCATGAGGTCGACCCGAATCTCGGAGGCGCGCGGCGTGAATCGCGACGCGTAGGCCACCAGCGCATCGCGCGTCAGGTAGGCGAGCAGCACGCCGAGCGCTCCGCCCGAGAGCGCGAGCAGCATGCTCTCGGTGAGCAGATGTCCCCAGAGCCGCGCACGGCCGGCGCCCAGCGAGGTGCGGATCACCATCTCGCGCTCGCGCTCGAACAGGCGCGAGAGCATCATATTGGCGACGTTGGCGCAGGCGATGCACAACACCAGCGCAGCCGCGCCCCACAGCAGCAGGAACGTCGACTTCGCCGACTCGGTCATCTCGCGATAGAGCGGCGAAATGTCGGCCCGGAAGCTCCTCGGGTACGCCTCGGCGTTCTCGCGCGCGAATCGCCTCGCGATGCCGTCGGCCTCCGCCCGCGCCGATTCCACCGATACGTCCTCCCCGCGCCGGGCGAACACGGTCAGCATGCGCGCCTGCCGATTGGCGAGCGTGCGCGGGTTGTTGCGGAACGGGCAGGCCGACGTGGTCATGAAGACGTCGGTGGTGTCGGGAAACGGCGGAATCGGAGGCAGCACGCCGATGACGGTGTAGCTGCGGTCGTTCATGCGGAAGACGCGGCCGAGCACCGAGCGGTCGCCGCCGAAGCGGCGGTGGAAGTACTCGTTGCTGAGCACGATCACCGCGTCGGCGCCGGACTTGTCCTCGCCGCGCTGGAAGGTCCGCCCGTAGAGCGCGCGCACACCCAGGACGTCGAAGAAATTCGCCGAGACGACGCCCGTGCGCACGCGGTCGGCCTCCGGTCCGCCGAGCAGGATGAAGGACATCTGGTGGTACTCGACCAGATCGGGCAGCGTGCGGCAGTGCGCGCGATAGTCGTCGAGTTCCTTGACGGAGACGCCCAGCGACGGGACGCCGTCCTGCGGGGCCTGCTGGCGGAGGAGCACCAGCCGGTCGCCGGAGCCGTAGGGGAGCGAGCGTACCAGCACGCCCTCGATGACGGTGAATATCGCGGTGTTGGCGCCGAGTCCGAGCGCGAGGGTCAGGACGGCGAGCAGCGCGTAGGCGGGGTGGCGCGCGAGGCTCCGGCAGGCCACGCGAATGTCGATGAAGAGCCACTCGATCCATCGCCACGGACGCTCGTCGCGGCAGGCCTCCTGGACCATGGGGACGCCGCCGAGCCGCATCGACGCCTGGCGGCGCGCTTCCTCCGGCGCGAGTCCGCGCGCGATGTTCTTTTCGGTCTCGCGGTCGAGATGATAGGCGATCTCGGCGTCGGTATCGCGCCGCGCGCGCCCGAACCAGCGCCCTGGATCCAGACTCATGGCTCTACCCCGTGGCCAGCACTTTGCCGATCGCCGTCGCGATGCGCGACCAGTTCTCGGTCTCGCCGGCGAGGCGTTTCTGCCCGAGCCGCGTCAGGCGGTAATACTTCGCCTGGCGATTATTCTCCGAGACGCGCCACTCCGAGGCGATCCACTTGCGGCGCTCGAGGCGGTGCAGCGCCGGGTAGAGCGATCCCTGGTGGACCGAGAGGACGGCGCCCGAGACCTGCTCCAGGCGCTGGGCGATGCCCCAGCCGTGCATGGGATCGAGGGCCAGCGTCTTGAGAATGAGCAGGTCGAGGGTGCCCTGGAGAAGGTCGGTTTTGGATGGCATGCTTCCTGTCGAACGTCGACAGTAGCGAGTATACGGGCGCTCCTGTCGAATGTCAACAGGAGATGCGTCGCAACAAAAGTCACGCTCTCGGTGAGAATAGTGAAAGGGGGGGCGAAGATGGCGCTGGTTCGGCCGGATGGGAAGGAGGAACGCCTTCAGTCGGATGACCCCGTCTTGGCGATGCGCGGGGTTGGAAAACACCTTTGGACGGTTGAATCGGGCGACAGCTTCATCGAGCGGATGAGATCGGAAGCTTTCGAGACCGGTCGCCGGAGTGACCTTCGTTACCGGGATCGACAGGATTCCTTATTGAAGCGTGGAGGCGCGGGGGAGAATCGAACCCCCGAATAAAGGTGGGCAGGTGATCCTTCCTTAAGCTAGGAAGCGCTACATCTCGGGTCGAAATTCCAGCCGCGGGTCAACTCCCGAATCGTAGCTGTACGCACCCGCTCGCTCTCATCACGAGTGGCGCGGTCCTTCAGCAACGGCAACGTATCGGGATCGTCCTTCCA
>CAZEVY010000154.1:0-4478 GCA_964515555.1 uncultured Solibacteraceae bacterium
GTCGCGCACGATGTTGTACGAAAAATCGTCCGTCTCGCCGTGCACCACGCCGCCCTTGATGCCGCCGCCAGCCAGCCACAGCGAGAAGCACCGCGGGTGATGGTCCCGGCCGTAGTTGTCCGCCGTCAGCGTCCCCTGCGAATACACCGTCCGTCCGAACTCGCCCGCCCACACGACGAGAGTGTCGTCCAGCAGGCCGCGCCGCTTCAGGTCGAGGACCAACCCCGCCGATGCCTGGTCGGTCTGCCGGCACTGCTGGCGAATCTCGCGCGGCAGGTTCGAGTGCTGGTCCCATCCACGGTGGAACAGTTGAATGAACCGCACGCCGCGCTCGGCCAGCCGCCGCGCGAGCACGCAGTTGTAGGCGTATGTCCCGGGCGTGCGCGCGTCGGCCCCGTAGAGATCGAAGGTCGAGGGCGGCTCGGTCGAAAGATCCGCGAGCTCCGGCACCGAGGCCTGCATGCGGAACGCCATCTCGTACTGCGCGATGCGCGTCGCGATCTCGGGGTCGTGGTACTCGCCGAGCTTGATTTCGTTGAGCCGCGCCAGGTCGTCGAGGAACCGCCGCCGCGCGCTGGTCGAATAACCGGTGGGATTCGAGAGGTAATGCACCGGGTCGCCGCCCGAATTGAATTTCACGCCCTGGTATTTCGACGGAATAAAGCCGCTGCCCCACGCCCTGTCGGCGAGCGCCTGTGAATTGCCGGTCCCCTGCGACACCATGACGACGTAGGCGGGCAGGTCCGCGCATTCGCTCCCGAGCCCGTAAGCGGCCCAGGCGCCGACGCTCGGGCGTCCGGCCAGTTGGAAGCCGGTCTGGAAAAACGTCACCGCCGGGTCGTGATTGATCGCCTCGGTGTGCATCGAGCGCACCACCGCGATCTCGTCGGCGACGCGCGCGGTGTAGGGGATCAGCTCGCTGAGCCACATCCCCGACTGGCCGTGCCGCGCGAAGCGGAACACCGTCGGCGCCGTCGGAAACGACGTCTGGTGCGACGTCATGGTCGTCAGCCGCTGGCCCTTGCGGATCGTCTCGGGGAGATCTTCGCCGTGGCGGCGCGCGAGCTCCGGCTTGTAGTCGAACAGGTCGAGCTGCGAAGGCGCGCCGTGTTGGAAAAGGTAGATGACGCGCTTGGCGCGCGGCTGGGCGTGCGGGGCGGTCGCGCCTTCCGCCAGCGATGCCAGCGCCGCGCCGCCGAGAGGCGCCGCCGACCGGGCGAGAAACTGGCGCCGGGTCATCATTCGCGCGTGAGGGCCTCGTCGAGATTGAGGATCAGGCTCGCGACAGCGGCGTAGGCGGCCAGCTCGCGGGCGTCGAGCGACGCGTCGGCGGGCGAGTCGCCGTGCTTCAGGTAGGCCGCGGCGTTCTTCGGCTTGTCGGCGAAGTGGTCGAGGTGCCAGGCGAGCGCCCCGCGCAGCACGTCGAGTTCGGCGGATGTCGGCTCGCGCGCGAGGACAAGGCGGAAGCCGCGTCGAAGTCGCGCCTCGGCTGCCGCGCCCGATTCGCGGATCATTCGCTGGCCCAGAAACCGCGCGGCCTCTACGAACGTCACGTCGTTCATCAGATTCAGCGCCTGGAGCGGCGTGTTCGAGCGCGATGCGCGCACGACACACGCCTCGCGTCCGGCGGCGTCGAAGTTCATCATCATCGGCGGCGCGATGGTGCGCTTCCAGAACGTGTAGAGACCGCGCCGGTACTGGTCGCCGCCCTTCGACTGCCGATACTCCATGTCCTGCATGGAAGTTTCCTTCCACAGACCCTCGGGCTGGTAAGGCTTCACCGACGGGCCCCCGAGCTTCTCGACCAGCAGTCCCGAGGCCGCCAGCGCCTGGTCGCGCACCATCTCGGCCGACAGGCGGAATCGCGGCCCGCGCGCCAGCAGGCGATTGTCGGGGTCGCGCTCGATCAGCTCCGGCGTCGCGCGCGACGACTGCCGGTAGGTCGCCGACGTCGCCATGAGGCGCAGCATGGCCTTCATGTCCCAGCCGGTGCGGACGAACTCGGTGGCGAGCCAGTCGAGCAGCTCGGGATGCGAGGGCCACTCGCCTTGCACGCCGAAATCCTCCACCGTCTTCACCAGCCCCGTGCCGAACATCATTTCCCAGAGGCGATTCACCGCGACACGCGCTGTTAGCGGATTCGCGGGGTCGGCCAGCCAGCGCGCGAGAGCCAGTCGATTCGGCGGTGCACCGGGCGGCAGCGGCGGCAGCGCCGTGGGAACGCCGGGATCGACCCTCTCGCCGGGCTTGTCGTAGGCGCCGCGGATCAGCAGGTGCGTGTCGCGTCGCTGGGAACGCTCGGCCATCACCATCACGGTCGGGAAGGAACGTTCGAGTCTCTCGCGATCGAGCCCCAGCGCCGTGAGCCGCGACCACGCCTCGCGCAGATCGCCGGGCGCGGCGTTTTCGAGATAATGCCAGCGCGCGCGATCCGCCGCGGCGCGCGTGCCCGAAGCCGCCGACATCGCCGCGATCTCGTCGCCGCCGAGGATGCGGCCGTAGGCGCGCACGTCTTCGAGCTTCCCGTTGAACCGCCGCTCGGGCCCCCATCCCCCGCCGACGCGGAAGGGATCGCGCTGCGGCCGCCCCGCGTTGCCGAACGGACGGTAGAGGTTGTCCTGCAACACGCGAAGCTTCAGCGGCCGTCCGTCGACGTACACCGCGACGCCCTCGGCCATGCGCGAGCCTGTGTAGGTCGCGACCACGTGATGCCATCGCGCGGCCGCGAGCGTCTCTTCCGATTCCACGCGCAGCGCGTCGCTCTCGTAGGCGCTCGTCAGGTGGACGTGCACGCGGCCGCGGTCGAGATGCAGGCCGTAGCCTTTGCCCTTGGGATTGTCGGCCATGCGCGTCATGACCGGACCATCCGGCGTCGCGTCACTGTAAATCCACGCGGCCAGCGTGAAGCGGTCTTCGATTTCGAAGCGCGCGACCAGGCCGAGATCGCGCGGCTCGGGTCCTGAGAACGACGGCACGTGCACTTCGAGCGCCGCCGATGGTCCCCATCGCGCGGGAACGGCCGCCGCCGCCGCGCCGCGGTCGATTTCCTCGCGTCGGGCCTCGATGACGCGCGCCTGATCGCGGATGCGTGCGTCGAGCGCGTGGAGCGCCGCCTGCTGATCGGGAGTCGGCGCGGGAATCACCGGAGGCGAGTTGCCGTACTTCATGGCGCGTCCCAGCTCGGGGATGTTGTTGAAGTAGGCGAAGAACTGGTAGAACTCGCGCTGCGAGATGGGATCGTATTTGTGATTGTGGCAGCGCGCGCAGCCCATGGTGAGGCCGAGAAACGTGGTGGCGGTGGTCTCCACGCGATCGACCACGTACTCCACCGCGTACTCCGCGTCGATGATGCCGTCCTCGGAATTGCCCCGGTGGTTGCGATTGAATCCCGTCGCGATGCGCTGGTCGAGTGTGGCGTTCGGAAGCAGGTCGCCGGCGATCTGCTCCACCAGGAATCGCGAGTACGGCATGTTGGAGTTGAACGCCGCGATGACGCAGTCGCGCCAGCGCCACATGGAGCGTTCGCCGTCGTATTGATAGCCGTTGGTGTCGGCGTAGCGGGCGGCGTCGAGCCAGCGGAACGCCATGCGTTCGCCGTAGCGCGGCGAGGCGAGCAGGCGGTCGACGGCGCGCTCCCACGCCCCGGGGGTGCGGTCGGCGAGGAGCGCGTCGACCTCGGCGGGCGTGGGCGGGATGCCGGTGAGGTCGAGCGCCGCGCGTCGGAGCAGGGAAGCGGCGGAGGCTTCGGCGGTGGGTCGGAGACCCTCCCGCTCCAGCCGAGCGAGGATGAAGCGGTCGATCGGATTCCGCGGCCACGCACGGTCGCGGACGGCCGGAGGCTCGCGCCGCACGGGCGGGAGGAAGGCCCAGTGCTTCTGCCAGCGCGCGCCCTGCGCGATCCAGTCGCGCAGTGTGCCTTTCTCGGCGTCGGTCAGCTCGAGCCGCGAATACGCGGGCGGCATCCGTGTCGCGTCTGTCGTGTCGATGCGGCGGACCAGGTCGCTCGCGGTAGCGTCGCCGGCAACGATGGCGCGGCGGCCGGCGCGCTCGGCCTTGGCCTCGGCTTCGACGTCGAGCCGCCGCGGGACGTTCTTGGCGGCGGCGTCGGGGCCGTGGCACAGGAAGCACTTGTCGGAGAGGATCGGGCGGACGTCGCGGTTGAACTCGACGTTCTGCGCGGCGAGCGGGAGGCACAGAATTGCGGCGAGCGTCGGGGATCGGCCCACGCATGCATTGTAGCGCCGTGCGCCTCGACCGCTGTGCTATCGTGTCGCCATGTGGACTCCCGACGATTTCTCGCGCCGCGCATTTCTCGCATCGGCGGCGTCGCTCCCTCTGGCGGCGCAGCGGCGGCGCATTCCCGTAGGACTCGAGCTCTTCTCCGTCCGCAACGAGCTCAAGGCCGACCTGTTCGGCACCGTCAAGGCCGTCGCCAAGATGGGCTACGACGGCGTCGAGTTCTTCTCCCCCTACTTCGA
>CAZEVY010000154.1:4578-8248 GCA_964515555.1 uncultured Solibacteraceae bacterium
CGGCATGCGCGCCGGATTCCACAATCACCAGACCGAGTTCACGCCCATCGACGGAGTGCGGCCCATGGAGCTGCTGGCGAAGAACACGGTGAAAAGCGTCGTTCTCCAGCTCGACGTCGGTACCTGCGTCCACGCCGGGTCGGACCCGGTGGCGTGGATCAACCAGAATCCCGGCCGCATCGTGTCGCTGCATCTGAAGGACTGGTCGCCGGAGCCCGAGAAGAGCTACCGTGTGCTTTTCGGCGAAGGCGCGTCGCCGTGGAAGGCGATCTTCGAGGCCGCCGAGAAGACGGGCGGGGTCGAGTACTACCTGATCGAGCAGGAAGGCAGCCGCTACCCGGCGATCGAGACCGCCGAGCGCTGCCTGGCGACGTATCGCGCGATGCGCTCCTGAGCGGCAGCCGCCGTGCCGCGCGTCCTTAAGTACGTCAACCTCGTCATCGCCCTGCTGCTCGCCGCCTTCGCGGCGGCGACCTACTGGTTCGCGATCCGCACGCTCCCGCAAACTTCCGGCTCCGCAACCGCCCCGGTCGCGGCGAAAGTCGTCATCGCGCGCGACGAGCGCGGCGTCCCGCACATCCGCGCCTCGTCCATCGACGACGCGCTCTTCGCGCAGGGTTACGCCACCGCGCAGGACCGTCTCTTTCAGATGGAGTTCGTCCGCCGCCAGAACGGCGGCGAACTGGCCGAGGCCTTCGGCAAAGCGGCGCTTCCCAGCGACATCGAGGCCGCGCGGCTCCAGCTACCCCGCATCGCCGACCGTCACGCCGCCAACCTGCTGCCCGCCGACCGCGCCGTTTTCGCCGCCTATGCGCGCGGCGTCAATTATTACCTGGAGTCGCATCGCGGAAGGCTGCCCGTGGAGTTCCGCATCGCGGGTCTGGAGCCGCGCCCCTGGAGGATCGCCGATTCGATTCTCGTCGCGCTGATGATGTTCCGGAATCTCACCACCACCTGGCGGCAGGATCTGCTCAAGCAGACGATGCTCGCCTCCGGGGACGCCGCCAAGGTGAACACGCTCTTTCCAGTGCGTTCGGGCGGCGAGATGCAGCCCGGCTCGAACGCCTGGGTCGTCTCCGGAAAGTGGACGCGCTCCGGCAAGCCGATCCTCGCCAACGACCCGCACCTGGAGTTTTCCATGCCCGGCATCTGGTACCAGGCGCATATCGAGGCGCCGGGACTCAACGTCGCCGGCGTGACGATTCCCGGGCTTCCGTGTGTCATCATCGGTCATAACGAGCGCATCGCCTGGGGCGTCACCAATCTGCATTTCGACGTGCAGGACCTGTACCGCGAATCGCTCGACGCGCGCACCACCCGTATCGAAACCACCCGCATCCGCGTCCGCGATGGCCAGCCCTCGGAGGTGGCGAACATCGTCGCGCCGCACGGCCCTGTCGTCCATCGCGACCAGCGCCAGGCCCTCGCGCTGCGCTGGACCGCGGGCGACTACTTCGGCTTCCCGTTCCTCGACATCGGACGCGCCGCCGACTGGACCTCGTTTCGCGCCGCGCTGGAGCGCTTTCCCGGCCCTTCGCAAAACTTCGTCTACGCCGACGTCGACGGCAACATCGGCTACCAGGCGGCCGGGCGGCTCCCCGTGCGCCGCGCCCACGATGGCGACCTGCCCGCCGACGGCTCCTCGCCCGAGGCCGACTGGGCGGGCACGATTCCGTTCGCCGACCTGCCGTCGGTCTTCAATCCTCCCGGCGGCGTGATCGTCACGGCGAATCAGAACCCGTTTCCGAGGGACTACCCGTACCGCGTCGGCGGAAGCTTCGCGTCGCACCATCGGGCGCGTCAGATTCGGACGCGGCTCGAGCGGCGCAGAAACTGGACGCCCGGCGACATGTTGGGCGTACAGAGCGACGTGTATTCGGCGCCCGACCACGCCATCGCGCGCCATGTCGTCGCGGCGTCCGGGCGGCGAGGCGCGGTCTCCGGCGCCATCGGCGACGCCGTCGCGCTGCTGCGCAGCTGGAACGGCCAGATGGACGAGAAGCTCGCGGCGCCGCTCGTCGCCACGCTGGTGTTTCGTCACCTGCGCAAGGCGATCGCCGACCGCGCCTCGCCCGGCAACGGCGCCGCCTACGAGTTGCAGATGTCGCTCGCCGTCGTCGAGGAAATGCTCGCCGCGCGCCCGCATGGCTGGTTCGACGACTGGGATCAAATCCTGCTGCGCGCACTCGCCGACGGGGTCGAGGAAGGCTCCCGCATGCAGGGCCGCGACCCGGCCAAGTGGCGATGGGGCCGCGCCAACGAATGGCGGCTCGATCCGGCGATTATCCACGAGATTCCTGTGATTGGAAAGTACTGGCGCATCGGGCCGGTTCCCATGAGCGGCTCGGCGGCGACCGTCAAGCAGACCACAACGCGGCTCGGCCCTTCCATGCGCTTCGTCGCCGATCTCGCCGATTGGGAGAGATCGTTGATGAACGTTGTGGCCGGGCAGTCGGGCCAGGTTTTCTCGCGCCACCTCCGCGACCAGTGGGACACGTACCTTGCCGGACGCAGTTTCCCGATGCAGTTCCGCCGCGTGGAGGCCCACTCGACGCTGGAGCTTTTGCCGGAGCGATAATCGTCGGCATGCGTTGCGTCACGCTTCTGATGTTGTGCGCCGGCGCCGCCCCCGCCGCCGACTGCTACCTGTTCACCTCGTTTCGCGGCAACGGGGAAACGGGCGTGTATCTCGCCGCGAGCTGCGACGGCTACAAGTGGGAGCCGCTGAACGAGAATCGGCCCTGGCTCAAACCGCAGCACGACGGCATGCTCATGCGCGATCCCTTCCTGGTGCGCGGCCCCGATGGAGTGTGGCATCTGCTCTGGACCTGGGGCTGGTATCGCGACGACGCCGGACTGCGCATCGGCCACTCGACCTCGCGCGACTTGCTGGCATGGTCGTCGCAGGAGGCGATTCCGATTCTCACCGGCGTCCCGGAAGCGCGCAACGCCTGGGCGCCCGAGATGCACTGGGACTCGAAGCGCGGCGAGTGGCTCATTTATTGGGCGACCACCGTCACTGGACGCTACCCGGAATCCGACGCCGCGGGTGAGCGCGGCCTCAACCACCGCATTTATTCGACCACGACGCGCGATTTCAAGGAATTTGCCGCGGCCCGGGTTTTTTTCGATCCCGGGTATTCGGTGATCGACGCAACGCTCCTCGATGTGGACGGGAAGATCGTGATGATCGTCAAGGACGAGCGCCGCAACCCGGTACATAAGAATTTGCGGCTGGCTTTCGCCGACGAGCCCGGCGGCCCATACCGGGGCGTCACCGAGCCGTTCACCGGAAGTTGGGTGGAAGGACCTTCGGCGATTCGGATCGGCGAGTACTGGCTCGTCTACTTCGACCATTACACGGCGCCGCGGCATTACGGCGCGATGCGCTCTCGCGACCTCAAGCAGTGGGGGGACGTGACGGATCGCCTCAGCTTCCCGCCCGACCATCGCCACGGGACCGTCGTGGCCAGTGAGGGACCTCAGTTGGTCTGCCTCTCGGCCCGCAGCGAGGGCGCCCTGCGCGACCTCGTGGCCCGCTATCAGACTCTGGCAGCCCCCCTGCCGGAAATCTCCTACGCCAGCCTGATGCGCCGCACCCACCATCCCTACCGCACGGCCGTGGCGCTGCTGGACGCCCTGAAGGACGTGAAACCCTCCAAGGCCGGTA
>CAZEVY010000155.1:0-8151 GCA_964515555.1 uncultured Solibacteraceae bacterium
CCACTCCCTTATATGTCAATAGAAAACCTTTCCCTATCTGCGTTCATCTGCGTTCATCTGCGGCTAATTATGTAGCGGTTGCTTATACGACGCGCAGCCGCTCCACGGCCCGCTCCAGCGCCTCGCGCGACGGGACGCTCCCCTGCGCCACCTGCGCGTTGCCCCCGCCGCGCCCGCCCTCGGCGGCGACCACCACCTTCATCGCCTCGCCCGCGTGCACGCCCGAGTCCGCCGACGCCGCCACCAGCAGCGCCGCCGTCTCCTCCACCGCCGCCACGTACACCGCGCGCGATCCCGCCGTAAACCCCTGCGCCTCCGCCCGGACCTCCTCGTCGATCGCGCCCGCGCTCAGCCGCATCAGGTGTCGCCGGATTCCACGCCCGTCCGGCTCGGCCGATTGGTAGAGATCGCGGCCCCGCAGCTCCGCCAGCGTCGCCGCCAGCCGCCGCCGGTGCTTCTCGGCCTCCTGCAACCGCTCCAGTTGTTCGGCCACCAGCGCCGGCGCCTCGTCGAGCGACGACGAGAAGATCCGCGCCGTCTGCGTCAGCGCCTCGTAGTCGGCCCGCGCGCGCCGCACCGCGCGCATCCCGCACAGGAACTCGACGCGCACCTGCGACCGCACCCGTTCCGTCTTCCGGATCAGCACCAGCCCGATCTCGCCCGTCGATCGCACGTGCGTCCCGCCGCAGGCGCTGCGGTCCAGCCCGTCGATCGAGACGACGCGAATCAGCCCCGCGCGGTCCGGCGGCTTGCGCAGGTCGGTGCAGGCGGCGGCGTCGCGATACGCGACGCCCACGGCGCGATTCTCGAAGACCACTTCGTTGGCGCGCCGCTCGATGTCGAGAATCTGCGCGCGGTCGAAGCCCGCCGCCGTCACGTCGATCGTCGCGCTCTCCGCGCCGAGATGGAAGCTCACCGTGGGCGCCCGGTAGAACTCCTCCAGCACCGCCGAGAGCAGATGTTGTCCCGTGTGCTGCTGCATGTGGTCGAAACGCCGCGACCAGTCGACCCGGCAAGCGACTTCGCCTCCGGCGACCGGCCCGTCCACCACGTGCGCCACTCGCTCGTCCTCGTCGATCACCTCGACCACCGTCGCGCCCCCGAGTGTGCCGGTGTCGTACGGCTGGCCGCCCGATGTCGGATAGAACGCCGTGGCGTCCAGGTACACGCGCCGCCCGCCGTCTTCGACGGAGGCGACGCGGGCGTTGTGTTCGGTGAGATAACAGTCGTCGTAGTACAGGCGCCGGGTCATTGCGAGACGGCGATCTGGACCGTGTTACTGCGAACCCCGCCGCTCGAGAGCGTCACCGGAACGTTGTTGCCTCGCGGGACTTGATCGGTGATCTCGACGTTGACCTGGTAGAGTCCGACGAAATTCGGCGTCAGGCCGAAAAACATCGGAGTCACGATCGCCGGTTGCTGAAGCAGGCCGCCCCCGCCGATCTCCACCTGGAACTGCGACGGCACCTGCGCCAGCGGACTCGATGGCGCTGCCACGCCGCTCTGGACCGCGGGACTTGTCGGCCCGCCGCCGAGAACGTACATCACCAGCACGTCGCCGGCGCGCGCCGGACGGCTCGCCAGGCCCGGCGTAGTGGGCATCGGAAAGGTGCCGTCCTGGTTGACGATGATGCCGTACTCGCCGATCCCCAGCCGCAATATCCGCGGCGCCACGTCGACGATCCGCACGGCGATGGCGTTGCCCATCTGCCCGTCGCGCTCCACGCGGACCGTGAATTCGCCCGTCGGCGTGTCGTAGGGAATCTGGAAGTTGATCTGCCCGTAGGAGACGAAGTAGACCGGCGCGGGACGGTCGGCCACCAGCACGCGAACGCCGTCGAGCGTCGTCTGGAGCGGCAGCGACGAGGCCGACGCCGCCGCGCGCGGCGTGAACTGCTCGCCGAAAACCGCCGCGATGAGTCCCTTGGCGAGCTCGCCGCCCTCGAAAGTCGCGTTATTGACGACGCCCTCGGAAAACGCCAGCGGTGGTCCCGCCTGCACGATCTCCAGTTCCACCGGCACCGCCAGCGCCGCGTTGGCCGCGTTGCTCGCGAACGTCACCCGCGCCTGGTAGACGCCCAGGCCGAGCGATCCCGGGTCGAATGTCAGCGCCGCCGCATTGACGTTGGCGATCTTCTCCGCCGTGAGAAAATTCCCGCCCGTGCCCGGGGTCACGTTGACGCCCGTCACCGTGAGCGTGCCCAGGCCGCGGTTCACCAGCGAGATGTTGGCCGTCTGCCGCGGACCGTTCTGCGGAATGCGTACCCGCACCGTCTCCGGGAAGGCTCGCAGAATCGGCTGCGACGTGATCCGGAAGGTCACGTTGACCACCTTGTTGTCGCCCGCGAAGGCCGACCCCGACGTCGTGATCGACCCGAAGTACGATCCCTCGGCCATGCCGCCCAGATGCCGCGCCGTGACCTTATAAGGAAGCACGAAGCGGAACGATCCCGTGCCGTCGAGCAGCACCGAGAGCCAGTTGCCGCCGGTGACCGTCGACACACGCGTCGTCAGTTGGCTGTTGGAATTCAGAATGGTCTCGTCCGACGATCCGTTGGGAGGCGCGAACAACTCCAGATTGTCCGGCACGCCGCCGCCCACCTGCACCGTCACCAGCAAGTTCTGCGGCGCGTCCAGCGCGCTGGGATCGCGGATGACGACGGTAGCCGAGTAGATTCCCCGCGCCAGCGCGCCGGTGTTGAACACCACCGAGACCGGAATGCACTGTCCGGGACGCCGCGTGCACTGACGCGCGGGCCCGACGCCGGGCGCCAGCCACGGAACCGCCGCCGACGCCTGAAGATTGAGCGCCCCGTCGCCGGCATTGTACGCTTCGACGACCTGCGGACCGGGCGACGCTCCCGGCGCGACCGACACCGGACCGACCACGGTGTTCTCCAGCCGCAGGCGTGGCGCGGCCGCCGCTGTCGTCACTCCCAGTAGTAGAACCGCGCCGGCGAGAACGCGCGCGGCTACACCCATTCGAGCGCGCCCTTCTTGTAGGCCCACACGTAGCCGATCACCAGGATCAGCAGGAACACCGAGATCTCCGCCACTCCGAACCAGGCCAGTTGCTTGTAGCGCACCGCCCAGGGGAACAGGAAGATGGTCTCCACGTCGAAGATGACGAACAGAATCGCGATGATGTAGAAGCGCACCGTGTAACGCCCCCGCGAGTCGCTCGCCGCCTTGATGCCGCATTCGTAAGCCTCCAGTTTTTCTTGGAACGGCGCTGACGGGCGAATCAGCTTGGCCGCCAGGATGGTCGCCACTGGAAACGCCGTGGCAAGGACCATGAAGAGGAATATGGGAAGGTATCCGTCTGGCATGGACACACACATCATATCAACTCGCCGGGCGGGTTCGGGTTGCGGTGTGGCGTGCGTGTCAAAATGACGCGGCGTCGCCGGGACGCGCGCCTGCAATCAGGACTTCAGCTCGATCACCAGCGTGCGATACGCCCGCGCCCCCGCGTTCACCAGCCGGGGCGCGTCCTCGCCGCGATCGTGCCAGATGACGTCGCCCGCCTTGCGCTCGCGCACCGTCTTCTCGCCGGTCTTGGAATCCGTGCGCTCGTAGCGGCAGTCGTCCAGAAACACGATCACCTGGTCGGTCGCGCGGATGTGGCGCTCGCGCGGCACGCCGGGCTCATACACCATTTCCTTCACGCGCGCGCGGACGTTCTCCATTTTCACGGTGACTTTCATGGATTTCACACCCCTTTCGGCGCGTATTTCTCCCGAACCAGGAACAGGTAGGCGGCGATGCCCAAAATGAGAAATACCCAGATGGCCTGCATCGGAGCCGTGTAGCTGCCCGTGCGATCGAGCAGCCACGCCGTCAGCAGCGGCGCCACGATCCCCGGCAGATTCGCCGCGCAATTCTGAATCCCGACGATGCGCCCCACCGCCGCGCCCGGTATCAGCGTCTGCGTCAGCGCCCAGTAGTTGGCCGTCATCAGTCCCAGTCCGCTCAGCGAGAACACCGCCCAGAACAGCGCCATGCTCTTCGATTCCGCCGTCGCCCCCAGAATCTCCGTCGACGCAACCACGAATCCGGCGATGGTGAACGACTTCCGCACCATCACGGGATTGAAGCCGCGGTCGATCAGCCTGTCCGCCGCCCACCCGGCGCCGATCGCCACACACGCCATGCCCGTAAAACTGAACGCCGTGAAAATCCCCATGTCCGCCGACGTCAGGCCGCGCGCCTCGCGAAAATACGCCGGCAGCCACGTCAGGCAGTAATACACGAAGTACTGATAGCAGAACGTCCCGATGATGGTTCCCCAGATCACCGGGCTGGCGATCACCCTCAGAAACGGCACCGGAGGCGCCGCCGATTTCCTCGCCGCCGCGCGCTCGATCTCGCGATCGTCGTCGCGCACCAGCAGCACCCAGGGAATCAGCCACACCATCCCGCCGAGTCCGAGGATCACGAACATGTACCGCCATCCGGCGACCCGCGAGAGCAGCTCCGCCAGCCAGCCCCCCAGCGCCGGTCCGAACTTCGCCGCCGCCATGTACAGTCCCACTGCCAGCCCGCGCTGGTTCTCCGCGCAGTTGTAGCGGATCCATCGCATGCCCGCCGGCGTCACCACCGATTCGCCGACGCCGAGCAGAAGCCGGATCGCCCACAGGTGGCGCACCGACGTCGCCCAGGCCGTCAGCGACGAGAGCACGCTCCACAGCGCGAGTCCTCCCGCGTACGGCCACTTCACGCCGTACTTGTCGACGAACCAGCCCGCCGGAATCTGGAGCGCCGTATAGGACCAGAAGAACGCCGAGCTGAGGCTGCCGCGGTCGGCGTTGGTCAGCTGGAAGAACGTCTTGAACTCGTCCAGCGCCAGCGCGATCGAGAGATTGATGCGATCGAAGTAGGCGATCATGAAGGCCAGGCACAGCAGCCCCACGATCGTCCAGCGGCGCGTCGATGTGATGGGTCCGGCGCTCATGTCGGGTTAATCAACATATCATAAGACGGCCGCAACACGTCCTTAAAACATCCCGTGGTATAAGTGTTCCGATGCAGCTCCGCGTGATGGCGTTTGTCCTTGCCGGCGGGAAAGGCACGCGCCTTTATCCCCTCACCAAGGAGCGCGCCAAGCCCGCCGTTCCGTTCGGCGGACAGTACCGCATCGTCGACTTCGTACTCAGCAACCTGGTCAACTCCGGAATCTATTCGACCTATGTGCTGATCCAGTTCCGCAGCCAGTCGCTGTTGCAGCACCTGCGCGACGGCTGGGAATTCACCGGCCTGCTGAAGAATCACTTCATCATTCCGGTGCCCGCGCAGATGCGGTCCGACAAGGAAGCCTGGTACCGCGGCACCGCCGACGCCATCTACCAGAACATCAACCTGATCGAGCAGGCCGACCCGCATCTGGTCGCCATCTTCGGCGCCGACCACATCTATCGCATGAACATCCGCGAGATGATCGAGTTCCACGAACGCCGCCGCGCCGACGTCTCCATCGCCGCCATTCCCGTGGCGCGGAGCCTGGCCTCCGAGTTCGGCGTGATCGAAGCGTCCGATACCGGCGCCATCGCCGGATTCCACGAGAAGCGCCCCGACGCGCCCGCCATGCCCGGCGACCCGGACCGCGTCTACGCCTCGATGGGCAACTACATCTTCTCGACCCGCGCGCTGCTCCGCGAGCTCTACGCCGACGCCCAGAGCGAGCGCAGCTCCCACGATTTCGGCCGCGACATTCTGCCCTCGATGATCGGCCGCAGCGCCATCTACGCCTACGATTTTCAGACCAACCGCATCCCCGGCGATCCCGAGGGCGCGCCCGTCTACTGGCGCGACGTCGGCACCATCGACGCCTACTACGAGGCCAACATGGATCTGCGCTCAGTCACTCCGGCGCTCAACCTGTTCAACAAGCAGTGGCCGCTGCGCACCGCCGGTTACGACGATCCGCCCGCCAAGTTCACCTTCGACGATCCGGAGCGGCGCGGCGCCGCCATCGACTCCATCGTCGGGCCCGGCAGCATTCTCGCCGGCGGCCTGGTCAAGAACTCCGTGCTCGGCCGCGGCGTGCGCGTCCATTCCGGCGCCGTCGTCGAGGACTCCATCATTTTCGACGGCTGCGACATCGGCCGCCGCGCGCGCGTCCGCCGCGCCATCCTCGACAAGAACGTGCAGGTCCCCGAGGACGCGGCCATCGGCCATCACCCGGCGCAGGACCGCAAACTCTACCACGTCACCGCGAGCGGCATCGTCGTCATCGAGGGCCGCCGGTCGCCCGTCGACGTGGCGACCATAAGCGTGTGATGGACCCGGGCGCGCTGCTCCGCGAGATCGAATCGGCGCGCCCATCGACCCCCGCCCTCTGGTGGCTGGGCGCGTCGGGCTTCGTTCTCAAGTATCACGACATCGTCTTCTACATCGATCCGCGCCTCTTCGCCGGCGCGCCCATCGACCCCGCCCGCGTCCGCCACGCCGATCTCGTACTCTGCACCAACGCCGGCGATATGGACGCGGCCGCCCTCGCGCCCATGCTGGCGGCCTCGCCGCGCGCGAAGATCGTCGTGCCCAAGAGCGCCGCGGCGCAGGCGCACGCCCTGGGCGTCGCCTTCGACCGCATGACGACCACCGACTCCGATCTGCGCGTCGAATTCTTCCGGCGCGGCCTCTATGCGCGCATCTACGCCGTTCCGTCGTCGCTCGACGGTCACACGCCCTCGGGCGGATACCCGTGGCTCGGCTACCTTATCCGATGCGGCGGCACGACCGTCTACCACGCCGGCGCCTGCCGGCCCTACGAGGGCCTCGCCGATAGGCTCAAGCCGTACAGCGTCACCGTGGCGCTGCTGCCGCTGGGCGGCGCTCCCCGCGGGTTCGACGCGGCCGAAGCGGCGCAGTTGTGCGAGGACATCGGCGCGCGCTGGCTGGTCCCGATGGCGTGCGGCGACGACGCCACCGGCCGCTTCGTCGACCACATGCTGGGCCATCGGCCCGCGCTTCGCTTCAAGGTTTTCGCGACAGGAGAGGGCTGGACGGCGCCCGTGGAGTGAGGGCCGCCTACCCGAACGCCTTCCGCGGATTCTCCACCATCAACGCGCGGCGCCACGCGGGATCGAGGCGCGGAAGGAAATCCGTGAACAGGTACGTGTAGCCGCGGAAGTCGCCCCCGCCCGGCTCGCCGACGCGGTACCAGCCCGAGTCCTGCGAGATCAGCACGCGGCCGAGCAGCCCGGCGGCGGCCATGCGGCGCACGCACTCCAGGTGCCAGTCGGCCGATGCCGCGCGCACGCCGTCGAACTCCACCCAGGCGCCGAGACGCGCGGCCTTCTCGTGGATGGCTTGGTCCTTCTCGCTTTGCGCGTGAACCCACACGAACTTCGACGCCGCCACGCGCTCCTCGCCAACGATCTCGATTTCTTCGAGCGCCGCGCGGCCGTCGCCCGTGTGCGAGGCGATCGTCAGTCCCGTCTCGCGCGAGCAGATGGCGGCGGCGCGCACCAGTTTGCGGTCGAGCTCGTCGAGCGGTCCGCGATTCACGCCCGTCTTGATGAAGCGCGGCTTCACGCCGTCGACGCCGCTGCGGGCTTCGCCGATCCAGCGGCGGGCCAGTTCCTCGGCGGTTTCCTGGCGCGCGAATGCGGGCACGAACTTGTGGTTGGCGGCCCCGTAGAGTCCGGTGTTGGTCCACAACTCGACGCCCGTGGCATCGGCGAGACGCGCCAGGAGCCTTGGGTCGCGTCCGAGGAAGTTGGGCGTGCACTCCTGGAGCCGCACGCATCCGAGCTTGCGGATCTCCTCGAGTTTCGGGCGCGCCAGTCGGAAGACTTCCTCGGCGTCGTAGCGGCCGGGTGCGACTCTGTCGGCGCCGATGAAGTCGACCAGCACGTGCTCGTGTACCAGGATCGCGCCCTCCATAGGCTGCGCCGCGGCCGACGCGGCGGCGAGAGAGAGAAAATGGCGCCGGTTCACAACGCAATTATATGCCGCGCGTCTTTCTCACCCACAAAACCTTCCGCCCCGCGCGCCGCGATCACAACCCATTGCCGCCATCGCCAGCCCTCTAATATCAACCACTTCACGCCGATTCAGTGCGGCTCGCTGTTCGGCCCCCTGATACCATCGGGCAGGTTCGATGAAGACGATTCGGCGGCCGCCGATTTCATCGCTCACGATTTCCCG
>CAZEVY010000156.1:0-8067 GCA_964515555.1 uncultured Solibacteraceae bacterium
TCTGCCAGTAGTACGGCGTCGAGTGCATCAGGTCGGCGGTGCCGCGCTGGACCGCGTCGAAGGCCTCGAAAGCCGGCACCAACTCGCCGGCGGCGAACACCTTCATCGTGAGGCGCCCGCCGGTCGCGTCGCTGATCTGCTTGGCGAAGCGTTCCGCCGCGGTGCCGCCGCCCGGAAACATCTTCGGCCAGCTCGTCACCATGCGCCATTCGACCCGGCCCTGCGAGATCGCCGGCGTCGCCAACGTCGTCACTGCTGCCGTCGCGACGGCACCTCCCACTGCGGCCTTGGCCAATTTCCTGCGCTTGATTGTGGACATCGCGTTCTCCTCTCCCAACCTGTGAGGTTCCCTGGACGCCGCGGAGCACTGTCGGGGTCGAAGACACCCTACTCAAACTCTCAGCATCGACCCGCCCGGCGGATGAGGCGAGCCTAGCGACCCCCGAGCGGCCTTGTCAAAACGTCACGAGGGCTGCGATTGGGGCCAGTCGGGCACGTAGAAGTCGCGCCCCGGCACGTAGGCACGCTGGATCTGGTCGGGATTGCGGTTGACCAGCGGCCGAGCATAGAGCGGATGGGTCAGGCTGCGCACCTCGTGTTCGATCTCGAACAGCGCCGCGCCGGATACCGGCTCGACGATGCGCTGGAAGCGGTATTGCCAGCGGCTGCTCTCCTGAGTGACCAGCCCGCGCACCGACAATTCACGGTGCGGGCGCGAGAAATGCGCGATGTAGATCTGCACATGATGGCCGTCGTAGTCCGGGATGCGACGCGCCGTTTCGCGAAACACGAACTCCTGACCCTGGCCAACGCCGACGCGAGCCACGCCCGCTTCGTCGGTCGCGAACGCGCCTAACACCTCGCGATAAAAGGCGGCGATTCCCGCGGCGGCGCCCGGCGGAACGTCGAACTCCACATAGGCCATGCCGAGTTGCATGGCGCCCGGCGCCCGATCGGCCGGCACGTGACACCGGACGACGTTGCCCCAGGGACAAGTCGCCTCGACGAACTCGTTGGTCTCGCGAAAGGTAAAGTGCGTGCCCTCGAGCATCGGTCTGACGCGGGCCAGCCGCGCCAGCAGCCCCTCGCGGTCCGGCAACACCAGCCCGACGCGACCGCGCAGCACCTGCGGCGCGCCGGTCGGCAGATGGAACTGCGAACGGCCGACATTGACCCACATGTTGTCCGTGCTGGTCATCATGTACGGATCGCGCGTCAGCCCCAGGCCGGAGACGTAGAACACGGTAGCCGGCCCCTGGTCGGGCACGCGCACGTTGACGTGCTCCAGCGCGACGATGTTGCCGATATCCTCGGCGGCGCGATTGTACAACTCGGTCATGGGCGCCTCCCTGGCGACCATCATAGCGCATTGGACAGGCGGGGGCGGTCCTCGCCGCGTCCACCGGGCGAGGACGGGTGAAAGGCCTATTCCATCGGCATCCGACGCGAACAGTCCTCGAGTCCTCGCAGTCCCCTCCAGTCCTCGGAGTCCACTCATCCACAGGCCGGCGCCAATGCCTCTTGCAATTTGTATAATTTCAACATACATTCGAACAAAAGGAGAACGAAGCCGTGCTCAATCTTTCCGACCGGATGCGCCTCGAGCGCGTCGAGGCCGACATGGACAAGCCGCCACCACACCTGACGCGCGCCAGCGACTTGCTGGCGGCGGAATTGCAGAAGCCCCATCCCCTGCTCGAGCCCCTACTGACATCCAAGTCGCTTGCGCTGCTGCACGGGCCGCGCGGCCTCGGCAAGACCTTCGTCGCGATCGCCATTGCGCATGCGGTCGCGTCGGGCGGCAGTTTTCTCGGCTGGCGGGCACCCACGCCGCGCAATGTGCTCTACGTCGACGGCGAGATGGCGGCGATCGACATGCAGCAGCGGTTGCGCATGTTCGGCGACCCGCCGGCGAAGCTCGATCTGCTGATCTCGGACCTGCTTCCCGGGACGATGCCCGATCTCGGTTTCGGCGTCGGACAGGGCTGGCTGCTGCGCGCTGCGACCGCGCAAGGGCGTCGGCCCGACCTGATCGTGCTCGACAACCTTTCCAGCCTCACCGGCTACGTCAGCGGAAATCCCGACAGCTGGCAGGACATGCAGCGTTTTCTTCTCACCCTGCGCCGCAAGGATCTCGCCGTACTCGCCATCCATCACACCAACAAGCGCGGTCTGCAGCGCGGCACGTCGCGGCGCGAGGACATTCTCGACCTCGTCATGGCATTGCGCCCACCCGCCGAGCACAGACCGCACGACGGCGCACGCTTCGAGATTCACTTCGACAAGGTGCGCGGCCTGCATGGCGCGGCCGTGGAGCCGGTCGAGGCACGCCTCACGGCCGACACCGCAGGCCGCGCGCGCTGGGAATGGCGGCCCGCGCACGAAGGTGAATTCGAGCGCGCGTTACGCCTGCTGCGCGCCGGCTTCAACGCCGCCCAGGTCGCGCGCGAACTCGGCATCTCGCGAAGCTGGAGCTACCGGCTGCGCGACAAGGCGATCGATAAGGGACTTCTGTCGGCCACACCGTCGAGCCAGGTTGCCCCTCCACCCGCCAACCCATCGCAGGAGTGACATCATGGCCTACGATCTCAACCCCGGCGACATCGTCCGGCTGCGGTCCGGCGGCCCGGCGATGACCGTCAACGCCATCGAGCACGACGGGCGTGTCTGGACCATCTGGTTCGATCGCGGCCGGCAGGGCATGGCCCGCTTCGACGAGGCCGCGCTGGTGCTCGAACGCACGGTCGAAGACGATGACGGCAAGGCCGCCTGACTGCATCGCGCACCGCAACGCTTTCGCCGCTGCCGCGTTTCCTTTCCTGAACCAGCAGGACAGGAGACGGCATGGCGACCAGCGACCCGCAGCGGCAGGAACTCGCGGATCTCGAGCTCAAGCTCGCGGGCGCCCGGCGCGCCGCCGCTGCGCCCGATGCGTCGGAGCGCGAGGTGTCGGACCTCAAGCTGATCGAACAGGAGTATCTGGCGGCACGGCAGAAGGCGCGTCACGCCGCACCCGGACGCAAACCGGCACCGGACACGCTGAAGGAGAAGGTCGATCGCAAGCTCGACGCGGCGCTGAAGGACAGCTTTCCGGGCAGCGACCCCGTTTCCTTTGTCGAGGCGGCACCGGAAAAGAAGCAGGATCGCACCCTGCCCGAGGTCGAAGCGAAGACTTCGCCGAAGAAGACGCCGTAGCCGAAGCGTCCTACCAGCCCGCGGCGCTGCGGCCGCCGTTCGCCCTTGCGCCCAGTCTCGAAGGAAACGATGTCGGGCCGCGGCCGGCAGATCTTCATCGGCGTCACCTTGCCCGGCGAGGAGACGCCGCCCGGCGGCAGCCGGCAAAGCCCGGAATGCTTCGATCGCAACGCACGGAGCGACGTCGATGGATTCCGTGGCGCCACAGAAACATCGGAGCGGCAACAAAAAAGGCGGCCCGTGGGCCGCCTTTTCGTATCGATGCGGATCGTCTTACTGAATGACGATCTCGACGCGGCGGTTCTGCGGCTCACGCACGCCGTCGGGAGTCTGGACCAGCAGGCCTGCCTCGCCGCGGCCGATGACCGAGATGGCCGTGGCCGGCACGCCGTCACGCACCAGCGCATCCTTGACCGAGTTCGCACGACGCAGGGACAGCGCCATGTTGTAGGCCTCGGGGCCGGACGTGTCGGTGTGGCCGGTCGCCGTGATGCGGGCGTTGCCCTTGGTCTTGTAGGCGTTGGCCGCCTGCTTGATCGTGTTCAGGGCCTGCTGCGAGAGGTTCGAGCGGTCCCAATCGAAGAACACCATGAACGAAGGGGCAACCGGCCGCGGCGGCGGCGGCGGCGGAGCGGCTGCCGGGGCGCCGAAGCGGAGCTGAAGGCTCGCCATCACGCTGAAGTTGCTGTTCGAGTAGTTGCCGCCACCCGCAACGAAGTTGCCGCCGACGAAGCCGGAGAAGTTGTAGTTCGGGTTGGTCGTGCCGAAGTAGCGGCCCTCGAGATTGACGCGGAACTGCGGATCGACGTTCCAGCCCAGACCGAGGATACCCTGGTAGGCGAACTGGGTACTGTTGCTGGTCTGGTTGCCCACACCTACTTGCGTGAACGCCACACCGGCGCCGGCGCCGATGTAGGGGACGATCACGCCACCGGCGTTGAAGTCGTAAAGAACGTTACCCATCACCGCGACGCTACGCGCCGTCAGGCCGGTCGAGCCCACGCCGCCGAAATTGATGGTGCCGGTGTTCTCGCGGTACATGCCTTCGAGTTCGACGCGCGGCCCGACAAAATCGTAGCCGACCATGCCGCCCGCAGCCCAGCCTGTATTGAAGCTGAGATTGGCGGCTGCGGACCCGAGGGCGCCGCCGTTCACCGAGAAGTTCGTGGTGGTCGAGTTGCTGAGCAGCCAGTTCAAGCCACCGACGGCACCGGCGTAGAAGCCCTCGTACTGCATGTTTTGGGCATGCGCCGAAAGCGGCGCGACCGCCAGCACGGTGGCGGCAATCAAGGTTTTCCTCATTTCAGATCTTCTCCCCGGATGGCGCGTAAGGTGCGTCGCAGCAGTAAAGCCATACCCTTATTACTACTACAAGTCGGGCCCTGCAATCGGGACACCACCAGAGTCGTTCCACTGTGGCCACTTTGCAACACTGCCTAGGCGGCCAAAAAAAGACGCCCCGTCAAGGGTCTGACGGGGCGAGTTTCTCATGAAGTACTCTACACAGCCCTAGTGCATCCTTTTCACTGCCGGTTCAATCTCCATCTGCAACCTGGCACCTCGTCTACATCCCCTGCCCGCCCGCCACCGTGACGGTCTGCCCGGTCACCCAGGAGGCGAGCGGCGAGGCGAGGAAGAGGGCGACGTTGGCGATCTCCTCGGGGGTGCCCATCCGGCCGAACGGAATCGAGGCCAGCGTCGTGGAATAGAGCGTCGGGTTCTCGGTCTTGCGCCGATCCCACAAGCCACCGGGAAAATCCACCGACCCGGGCGCGATGCAGTTCACGCGGATGCGATCCTTGGCATACATCGCCGCCTGCGTGACGGTGTAGTGGATCACCGCCGCCTTGATGGCGCCGTAAGGCGGCTGACGCGCCGCCGGATGCAGCGCGGCGATCGAGGAGATGTTGATCACGCTTCCCCTGCTCGCCTTGAGCGCCGACAACGCCTCCTGGGTGGCGTTGACGATCGCCAGCATGTCGACCGCGAGGTTGGCGCTCCACGACTTGTCGTCGTCGCTCGACCCGAAGGCCGAGGCGTTGTTCACCAACAGGTCGACGCCGCCGAGCGCCGCCGTCGCCTCGCGCACATAGGCGCGCACGGTGTCGGCCTGGGCGAGGTCGACACTCGCGGCGTGCGCCTTGCGGCCGAGTTTCCCGATCTCCGCCCTGGTTTCCGCCAGCGCCTTCGGATCGCGG
Organism: uncultured Solibacteraceae bacterium; assembly: GCA_964515555.1. Lineage (GTDB taxonomy): Bacteria > Acidobacteriota > Terriglobia > Bryobacterales > Bryobacteraceae > CAZEVY01. The sequence goes on from CAZEVY010000156.1 coordinate 5,394, forward strand.
GCGCAAATCGACACGTCACCGCCTGCCGCCGCGAAACCCAGCGCGATCGCGCGACCGATGCCGCGGCTGCCGCCACACACGATCGCCTTCTTTCCCGCGAAATCGATTTTCATCGCACCCTCACGCCGTTTTTTCAGGGCGCGGAGAATACCTCAAACCGGTCCGACGACGAGGGGCTCGGGCAGCGACCTCGGCAACACGCCAAGCGCGCGCCCGGCAGCCTGCAGGGCGACGATGTAGCCGTAGGGTCCGAGGCCGCAGATCACGCCCGTCACGGCCGCCGACAGTCTCGAATGGCGGTGCAGTTCGTCGCGCGCATGGATGTTGGAGATGTGAACCTCGAAAATCGGGCCCTCGAAAGTCTTGAGCGCGTCGAACAGCGCGACCGAGGTGAAGGAGTAGCCCGCGGGATTGAAGATCAGTGCCTGCGCCGTGCCGCGTGCGGCCTGGATGGTGTCGACGAGCACGCCCTCGTGGTTGGACTGGCTGAAGTCGAGGTCGACGCCGAGCAGGCGGGCGAAGTCACGGCAGCTCTTCTCGATGGCGGCGAGCGTGGTCGAACCGTAGATGTGCGGTTCGCGCACGCCCAGCAAGTTGAGGTTCGGTCCGTTGACGATGCAGATACGGGTGGACATGGCTACTCCCGGCTGGAGGAAAGGCGCGCCCGCACGGCCAGACGCACCTGGACATCGACGGCGCCGTAGCCGCGATAGCCGCGCCGCTGGACGATCTCGAAGAAGCTCTCGAACGGCCGCCGATAGACCTGCAGGTATCCGGCGTCGCCATCGCGGTCGGAGAGGCAGCCGTGCGCCACGCCGACGCCCGAGAACGCGGTCGCGATCGAAGTCTTCATGCCGCGCCTCCCTGGCGCCCATGACGAGCGAGGCGCCTCACCCCGCGTCCGCCCGGATATCGCCTCGCCGCGCCGCCGCGGCGGCGAAGGTCTGTCTCATGCGTCCGAGATCGGCCGTGCACCCGGTGAACAGGCTGAACGATTCGGCCGCCTGGTGGATGCACATCCCCGCCCCGCCCATCGCTACCGCGCCGCGCGCCCTCCCCGCCAGCACCAGCTCGGTCTCGAGTGGCGTATAGACGACGTCGGCGAGCCAGTGACGTGCATCGAGCGACGCGGCCGGCACGGGCATGCCGGATGGACCGCCTGCCATGCCGACCGGCGTCGCATTGACCATCCCGTCGGCCCGCGCCAGCGCGGCCGCGCCGTCGTGCACGATCTCGCAGCGATGGAATCCGACGGCGGCCACCAGCCCCTTCGCCTGCGCCGGATCGAGATCCGCCACCAGCAGCCGCGCGAGGCCGAGATCGAACAGCGCGAAGGCGGCGGCACGGCCGGCCCCACCAGCGCCGACCAGCAGCACGGTCCTGCCGGCGACGCGGTCGCGGCCGATCGTCTCCTCGATGCTGCGGCGAAAGCCGGTGCGGTCGGTATTGTGACCCGCGGCGCGGCCGTCGCGACCGAAGACCACGGTATTGACCGCGCCGATCTCGCGGGCCTCCGCCGACAGCGCGTCGAGCAGCGGCACCACCGCCTCCTTGCACGGATAGGTCACGTTCAGCCCGGCAAAGCCCGCGGTGCGCGCCGCCGCCAGCAGCGTCGGCAGATCGCGGCCCACCAATCGATCGAGATCCATCAGATGGTAGTGGCCGATCAGGCCCGCCACGCGGCACGCATCCTCGAAGAGCGACGGCGACAGCGACTTGCCGATATTGGCGCCGATAAGGCCGACCAGAACAGCCTCGCGCATTCGCTTGCTCCTTGGCCACCGGTCCGGCACGACCGCGGCGATATCAATTGTGTACCAAATAGTACATTTGTCAACGAGGCAGCAGCGCTCTGGTCGAAGGTGTTACGGAGCGGGCGATCAAGTCGACGACCTCGGCGCGGCGCGCCGCCAGCGCGCGTGGCGAGGCCATGTCGCGCTTGAAGATGGTCGAGAAGGTGGCACGGTTGGCGATGTTGAAGATGCAGAGGGCGCTGATCGACATGTGCAGCGAGACCGGATCGATGCCGCGCCGAAACACACCCGCCTTCTCGCCGCGCGCCAGCAGGTCGCGCAGCCTGTCGATCACCGCATTGTTCAGCCGCCGAATAGCCCGCGAGCGCGCGAGATAGACGCCGTTCATGATGTTCTCGTTCATGACGAGGCGGACGAACTCGGGATGGGCGTTCTGGTAGTCGAAGGTGAAGGCGACCAGCCGGCGCAGCGCCTCGTCCGGCGCCCGGTGCTCGAGGTCGAGCGAGCCCTCGATGGTGCGGATGCGGCCGTAGGCGTTCTCGAGGACGGCGATGTAGAGCCCCTCCTTGCCGCCGAAATAGTAGTAGATCATCCGCTTGCTGGTCCGCGTGCGGGCGGCGATCTCGTCCACCCGCGCGCCGCTCAGGCCCTTGTCGGCGAACTCCCGCGTGGCGACGTCGATGATGTCTCGCCGGGTCGCCTCGGGATCGTTGATCCGCCGCCGAGCGCGCCGCCCCTCCCTCGCCATCTTCACCCTTCGCGCCGTCAGACCACGCACCCGTGATGCGCCGACGACACCAGCCGCACGTACTTGTCGTGCACCGAGCCCGGCCGCACCCTGGCCTTCAGGTCGGGAGGCCGCCAGTTCGCCATGCGCCCGGCGATCTCGGCGTCGGGCAGGTCGAGGGTGAGTGCGCGTC
>CAZEVY010000157.1:0-8058 GCA_964515555.1 uncultured Solibacteraceae bacterium
ATCGGGATGTACTCGGTGGACGTGAAGTTCCCCGGCACGCGCATCCAGTTCGACGAATACGTCGCCACGGCGTCGCAGGCTCGCGCCCCCGGCGATCCCCGGCCGCTGTATGCGATCAGCCGCGGACCGGACCCGGTGACGTTTAACATTCTTCCGAACGGCACGGTGCCGTTCGTAGGGACCAACTTCAGCGGCCGCGGCGCGGCCGGCTGGGACAAGAACCTCCGCAATCCTTACACCCTGAACTGGAACATGAGCGTCCAGTACGAGTTCGTGAAGGACTACCTGCTGGAGTTCAGCTACCAGGCCTCGGCGGGAGTCGGGCTGGTGGAGAACTGGCAGTCGAATATCTTCCCGATCGACTTCGCCAACGGGAATCCGGCGCTCCAGGCCCAGGTCCAGGCGGCCTCGCAGAACTACCGGCCGTACACGCATTTCGGCAACATCCCGCTGCGGAGCAACTACGGGCACTCGACATTCCACTCGGGAACGGTCAAGATCGAAAAGCGCCTGTCGCGCGGCATGTACTTCAACACCTTCTACACCTGGGCGAAGGCCATCGACAGCCAGGACACGGACGGCGCCGGCAGCGGCATCGCTCCGATTCAGAATCGCAACCTCGAGAAGGCGCGCGCCGGCTACGACCGGACACACCGGCTGGTTGGGGTCTACAACATCGAGCTTCCCTTCGGCCAGGGCAAGAAGTGGATGAACGGCGGCGGCTGGAAGAACTGGATTTTCGGCGGCTACGAGATCTCCTGGATCCAGACGCTGGAGAGCGGCAACCCGCTGAACTTCTCGTTCGGCAACAGCCCCTTCAACTACTACGGCACCGATTACGGCTCCCGCCGGCCCGACCTCGTCGGCCAACCGAAGATTCGCGACAACTGGAACGACTTCGGCGGCGACCGCTTCAACACCAACAACGTGAACTCGGTCTTCGAGACCATGAACGTGTTCGCCTATCCGGGCGGCTGCGTCAATCCGACGACCACCGTAACCGCGGCCCAGCGCACGCAATGCGACTTCCGGATCGGCAACGCCGGACGGAACATCCTGACCGGCCTGCCGCTGATCTGGTCGCAGGTGTCGGCCCAGAAGAACTTCCGGTTCAACGAGCGCTGGCTGGCCCAGCTCCGCTGGGATTTCCAGAACGCACTCAAGACGTTCAACTGGAACGCGCCGAACACTTCGGTCGATTTCCGCAACCCGGCGACCTTCGGCAAGACCAACTCGGATCCGACCACAGCGTCGCTCGGCGGCCAGCCGCTGATGAACATCACCGTGATGCTGCGGTTCTGAGGAAGCGATCAGTTATCAGTTATCAGCTAACGGCTAGCGGCTGATAAGGTGAGGCTGAAGGCTGAGAGCTGAAGGCTGACGGCTGAAATGCTGATCGAGCTTGCGAAGCGCTGCGCCTCCGCGTAGACTAGATTTTTCGCAAACCGCCCAGGAAGGAACCCATGGAAAGGTTAAAGAAAATAAACGTTTTGTGCCTGCTCCTGATTCTCACGCTGTGCCTGGCGCCGGCGCAGGAGCGCAAGCTGCGCGAGCCCGACGTCGTTTTCGTGCCGACGCCGCAGAACGTCGTCGACGAGATGATGAAGCTCGCCAAGGTCGGCAAGGGCGACGTGGTCTACGATCTCGGCTGCGGCGACGGGCGGCTGGTAATCACGGCGGCCAAACTGGGCGCGGCCAAGGCCGTGGGCATCGACATCAACCCGGAGCGCATTCGCGAATCGGTGGAGAACGCCAAGCAGAACGGCGTCGCCGACAAGGTCCAGTTCCGCAACGAGGATCTGTTCGAGGCGAATTTCCGGGATGCCTCGGTCATCACCCTATACCTGCTCAATTCGCTGAACCTGAAGCTGCGGCCCAAGCTGTGGAAAGAGCTCAAACCCGGCACGCGCATCGTCTCCCACAGTTTCGATATGGGCGACTGGAAACCGGACAAGGAAGTCGACGTCGACGGACGCCGGATTTACTTCTGGACGATTCCGGCGAACGCGGCCTCTAAGGCGAACTGATCGGGTGGGGCGGCGCTCCAGCGCCGCGCGAGGGACCGCTCGCTCACGCCCGCGGCTCCGCAAATGCAACCAGACCGCTCGCTCACGCTCGCGGCTCCGTAAATGCAACCAGGGCCCCACACCACTGTGCGAGCACGTGTAGCTCGCGCTGGAGCGCCGGGCGGGCGCGTCCACGATTGGCGTGTGGTTCCCAGTGCTCGGAGAGCACCAACAGCCGCTTACCCGGGCGGTCCAGCTTGAGGTCGACTCGCGCGATCAGGCGCTCACCCAGTAGAAACGGCAGCACGTAGAATCCCCAGCGGCGCTTCGGCGCGGGCACGAAAACCTCCAGCCGATACTCGAAGCCGAACAGCCGTTCGGCGCGGGGACGGAACCATACCAGCGGATCGAACGGCGAGAGCAGCGCCGCGGCTTCGACCGGCTTCGGCGCGGGCGCCTTCGCGTCCAGGTACGCCGCGACTTTCCATCCCTCGACGGCGACCTCGATCAACTCGCCCCCGGCGACCAGCTCGGCGATGCGCGGCCGAGCCAGGGCAGCCGGCATGCGCCAGTAATCGGCGAGATCGGCGGCGGCGGCGACCCCCAGGGCGCGCGCGGCGCGGCGAATCAGCTCGCGCTGCGCGTCGGCGCTGTCGAGCCGGGTCTCGCGGAAGGCCGCGGGGACGACACGCTCGGTAAGATCGAACACGCGCGCGAAGCCGTCTCCGCGCGAATGCGCCGCCAGCCGCCCCGCTCCGAAGTGCGACTCGAGCACCGCGCGCGGGACCGAGTACCATGAGCCCTCGATGCGCCGGTCGATATTCGGGGGCGGCGCGACCTCGGCGGCCGAGAGCGGCCCGCGGCGGGCGATCTCGTCGAGGACCCCATCGACGTATTCCGGGTGGCCGGCGATGTAGTGGTCGAATCCCCAGGGGCGGACGCGGTAGCTTTCGCGCCGGTAGGCCAGCGCCGGCCACAATTCCATCGGGACTATGGAGGCTTCTCGCGCCCAGTGCTCGACGAATTCGCGGCGCTCGTAGACGACCCGGTCGAGCAGGCCGCGCGTGTAGGGGCCGAGGCGCGAGTACAGCACCAGGTAGTGCGACGGGGCGACGACGTTGACGAAATCGATCTGGAGGAGGCCGAGGCGATGGATCGCGCGGCGGACGTGTGCGATAGAGGGGCGCGTGGGGCGGGGTTCGGCGAAACCGGCGGCGGCGAGTGCGATGCGGCGGGCGTCGCGAAGGGAGAGCGCCGTCACCGCCGCACTCTACTTACCCGCGGGCGGGCGCCAGTTGAGGATCACGGAGATCGGGTCGGAGACCTCGCCTTCCTTGGGAATCACGGCCAGGATGCGCTCGCCGTCGGGCGTGGCGTCGAATCGCTTCTGCCCCTGGTTTCCCGGCTGCACGGGCAAATCGAACAGAGCCTGGGGCGGCGACGCGGCAAACGCGGCGCCGCTGTCCCGCACGGCGACCGCGGTCAGATTGCGGTCGGTGGAGAGGTAAAGAATCTCGCGGCCTTGCTTCGTCCAGACGGGCTGCTGGCCGCCGGCGTCGGATACTCTCCACTTCCCCTCGCCGGCGACGCCATCGGGCCCCACCGCGCGAACGTATATTTCCACCCGGCCGGACTCGTCCGATTGATACGCCATCCAGCGGCCGTCCGGGGAGAAGCGTCCCCATTGCTCGTTGGCCTTCGACTCGAAGAAGGTAACCGGCTTCGACTTTCCGTCCATGCGCAGGACCTTCAAGTCGAAAGAGGTCCCTCCGAGCTCGTGGTACACCAGAAAGCCGGACGACGACCAGTGGCTGGAGTACTGAAAGCCGGTCGGCTCGACGAGGCGCTCGGCCTGGCCGACGCCGGAGGCGTCCTTGACGTAGAGGGTCTGCCTCCTGGTTTCCTGCTCCCCGAGGTCGGGGCTGCCGAAGGCGATCCGCTTTCCGTCGGGGGACCACGCCGGCCAGGCGGTGCGGCGGGCGAGAAAGGTGATCTGCGATTGAACGCCGCGGTCGGGCTCCAGAACCCACAGGTCGACTTTCTCGACATCGGTGGTTCCCACGCCGGCGGCGATCTTCTGACCGTCGGGCGAAAGCGCCAGCGTGTAGATGAAGCCAGGTCCCTGGAAGCTCTTCAGCACGCGGCCCTGCCGGTCCATCCAGGCGGCGTTCCGGCCGCCCACGGTTCCGCCGCGGAGGAACGCCAGCACGCCGCCCGGAGAGATGGAGATGGGCGCGTAGTTCAGCAGCGTGGTGAACTGCACTCGTTCGGCGACGGGGAAAACCTCTCCCGCGGGGTCGAGACTTTCCGGGTCGGTCGGTTGGGCCATGAGCGTGGCGTCGCGGATGAACAGGAGGTGCCCGTACGGCGTGTCGCGCGGGGGAAGCCAGGCGACGCTGGACACGTCGGCGAGAATCCGGCGAGGCGGCGCGCCGCCGTCGGCGGGCGCCACGTAGACGCCGTTCACCGACGTGGTCCCGGCGCTGACCAGGTAGAGGTACCGCCGGCCGTCCGGCAGAAAAACCGGAAAGCGGAGAGTGGTGCCCTTGGCGTCGATGAGCTTTGCCGGTACGCCGCCATTGGCATGCACCTTGCGGATCTCGCTGAGGTTGGGTGAGAAGACGATCATGCCGTCGTCGTTCCATGCGCCTCCGCGGCCGTTGGCAGCGTCGCACAGTGTAAGCGGCGGACCCCCAATGATGGCGACCTTCTTGAGTTTCGCCTGGGCGAAGAATCCGATGAAGCGGCTGTCGGGCGACCAGAAGGGAAACATGGCGTCCTCGGTGCCGGCGAGCGGCGTGGCTTCGGCGGAGTCGAAGGAACGCAGCAACAGGGGGTTCTTCGGGCCGGTTATCGAAATCACGATGCGCCGCCCGTCGGGCGAAACGGCGAAGCTGGCGGCCGGTCCTTTCGGCAGGGGGACGGTGAACTGCAACGCGGGCGATTCGGGCGGCCGCTCGCGGAAATGGACGAAGGAGAGCGCGGCCAGGGCGAGGAGCGGGATGGCAGCCGCCGCGACCAGGGCGCGGCCGCGAGCAGAGGCGGCGCCTGGAGGCCCGGCGCCGACCTGGAGGTCGTCACCTTGATCGCCCCCTCGCGCGAGGAGGATACGCGCTTCACCAATGTCGCGCAGGCGGAGATGGGCGTCCTTCTCGAGGCAGCGCTCGACGAGGCGCCGCACTTGAGAAGGAAGCACGCCGGTGTCCGGCGTCGTCGTGATTACGGCGGCGAGCGAATCGGCGATGGTCTCGCCGCGATAGAGCTGCCGGCCGGTCAGCATCTCGTAGAGCACGACACCGAAGGCCCAGATGTCGACGCGTTTGTCGGCGGCCTTGCCCTTGACCTGCTCGGGCGACATGTAGCCGGCGGTGCCGAGCAGCACGCCCGCGCGCGTGGCGGCGACCGAGAGGGTCGGCGAGTTGGCCTGGCTTTTCGCATTGACGGGTGCGTCGTCGAGGGCCTTGGCGAGGCCGAAGTCGAGGAGCTTCACGGCGCCCTGCGGCGTGATCATGACGTTGGCGGGCTTCAGGTCGCGATGGATGACGCCGCGCTCATGCGCGGATTCGAGGGCTTCGGCGATCTGGCGGGCATATTGAAGCGATTCCGCAAGCGGAATCGCACCAGACGAGATGCGCTCGGCGAGGGTTTCCCCTTCGACCAGCTCCATGACGAGCGCGGGCGAGTCGCCGGTGGTTTCGAGACCGTAGAGCACGGCGATGTTGGGATGATTCAGGGAGGCGAGCACCTGGGCCTCGCGCTCGAAGCGCGCCATGCGCTCGGGGTCGGCGGCGAGGGCAGAGGGCAGGATCTTGATGGCGACGTCGCGGTTGAGGCGCGTGTCGCGGGCGCGCCAGACTTCGCCCATGCCGCCTGCGCCGAGGCGGTCGGCGATGCGGTAGTGGCCGATGGTGGAGCCGGTCATGTCACTTTTGCTCCGAGGGCGGGCGCCAGTTGAGGATCACCGAGATCGGCTCCGACACGACCCCCTCCTTCTCGGCAATCACAGCGAACCTTTCGCCGTCGGGCGCCGCGTCAAATCTCTTCTGGCCCGCGATTCGGACCAGCCCCGGAAGGCGGAACAACGGCTGCGGCGTCGAAATCTCGAGCGCGGCGCCCGAGACCCGAACGGACGCCGCCATGACCCGGCTGTCCGGGGCAAGGTAGACAATCTCGCGGCCGCCCTTGGTCCACGCCGACTGCGAGCCGCCGCCCGTCGACACCTTCCATTTCCCCTCTCCAGCCCTGCCGTCGGGGCCGATGGGGCGGACATAGACTTCGTAGGATCCAGTTTCGTCGGAATCGTACGACATCCAACGGCCATCGGGCGAGAAGCGGCCCTGGAGCTCGTTGAACTTGGATTCGAAAAACGTAATCGGCTCCGACTTGCCGTCCACCTTCATCAATCTCAAATCGACCGCCGAGGATCCCAGCTCGCTGTAAGCCAGGAAGCCGGTCGACGACCAGTGGCTGGGATAGCGGAACTGCGGCGATCCCGGCAGCGCGCGCTCCTGTCCGGCGCCCGAGGCGTCCTTCACGAACAGGGTCCCCACGCTCGCGTTCGACGACTCCCCTGCGGGGCCGCCGAAGGCGATCCGCTTTCCATCCGGCGACCACACCGGCCAGGAGTTCCTGCCACGGCCAAACGTGATCTGCGAATGCGCGCCACGCTCGGAATCCAGCACCCATATGTCGGCCTGGTCGGTGCGCGTGGCGACGACACCCGCGGCGATGCGCCTGCCGTCGGGTGCGACATCCAGCCACAGCACCCACCCGGGCGCCTCGAAGGACTTCAGCGTACGGCCTTGGCGGTCCATCCAGGCGAGGTCGCGTCCTCCGACGGCCGCACCGGCGAGAAACGCCAGGACTCCGTTCGGCGATGCCGACACAGGGGCGAAGTTCAGAATGGCGGCGAAGTCGACGCGCTCGGCGACCGGGAAAACGTCGCCGGCGCGAGCCAGAGTCTCGGGATCGGTCGGCTGCGCCATGAGGGTGCCGTCGCGGACAAACAGGAGATGGCCGTTCCGCCCGCCCCGGGGCGGCATCCAAGCGACGCTGGAGACATCGCTCAGTATCCGGCGCGCCGGGGACTTGCCGTCGACGTCGGCGGCGTACACGCCGTTCACGCCGCCGGGGGCCGCGCTGATCAGGTAGAGGAACCGCTTTCCATCGGGCAGCAGAAGCGGGAAGCGCTGGGTGCCGCCGACCAGCTTCGTGATACGAACCGGCGTGCCGCCGTCGGCGTTCACTTTGAAGATCCCCGCCGAGGTGTCGGGCGCGAAGACGATGGTTCCGTCGGCACCCCATGCGCCGCCGCGGCCGTTGGCGGCGTCGCAGATGGCCACCGAAGGCCCGCCGGTGACGGCGATCTTGCGGAGCTTCGCCTGCGCGAAGAAAGCGATGTATCGGCTGTCGGGCGACCAGAACGGATACTGGCCCTCCTCGGTGCCGGCGATCGGCGCGGCGTCCTGCGAGTCGATGGGGCGGAGCAGCATCGGATTCCTGACGCCAGCCGTTGAGATGAGGACGTAGCGGCCGTCGGGCGAGACGGCGAAGCTGCGCGGGGGAGTCGTCGGCGGCGTCGGGATGGTGAGGTATACGCGAGGCGGTTCGGGGGTCGTCTCGCGGAAGTGGACGAAGGCGAGGGCGGTGAAGGCGAGCAGCAGGATCGCGGCGGCGATGGGCCAGGCGTGACTGGGAGCAGTGGCGGGGCCTGGAGCCCCCGCGCCGGCCTGAACGGCGGCCCCACTATCCGGCCGCTCCAGCGCGATGCGGGCTTCCCCGATATCGCGCATGCGCATGCGTGGCTCTTTCTCCAGGCAGCGCTCGACCAGCCGTCGCACCTGAGCCGGCAGGACGCTGGTGTCGGCCGTCGTGGTGATCACCGCCGCGAGCGAATCGGCGATGGTCTCGCCGCGATAGAGCTGCTTGCCGGTGAGCATCTCGTGGAGCACGACGCCGAAGGCCCAGATGTCGGCGCGTTTGTCGGCGGCCTTGCCTTTGACCTGCTCGGGCGACATGTAGCCGGCGGTGCCGAGCAGCACGCCCGCGCGCG
>CAZEVY010000158.1:0-7620 GCA_964515555.1 uncultured Solibacteraceae bacterium
GCCGCCCCGTTATGATGGTTCTGACCCGATGGGTCAATCTGGAGGCAGTTTGTCATGGGTCCGCTAGGCTACCAGGAGATGATCGTTATCTTCGTTCTGGCCTTGCTGATCTTTGGCCCCAAAAAGCTTCCCGAGCTGGGAAAGACAGTCGGGAAGGCAATCACCGAGTTCCGTCGCGCTTCGAGCGAGCTCAAGGGTACCTGGGATCGCGAAATGGCGGCGATGGAACGCGAAACGGAGCCGGTAAAGCAGGCAGTCCAGGACTACGGTAACCAGATCTACAATGGCTACTCGGAAAACGGTAGCTACGATTCGGACCCGTACGGCGACCCTTATAACGCCGGCGGCTCAAACGAATCGAATCCATCCACGGTAGGCGCATCCGCACCTCAGGGCGCTGAGTCGACGGCCGTCAACGGCAGCAATGGCGTTTCAGGGACCGAGACGGCGACTGTGAACTCAGCCAATCCCGCAGATTCACAGACGCCCAACCCGGCGGCGGCTCCGGTTGAAGCCGCCGAAGCCCCGGAAGGCGCCAGGCCCGAAGCGGCCCGGACGTAATCGCGAGTTTCGCGGAGCGTTCTTTTTTCGAATGATGTATGGCGTCTGAAGACGACAATCGAGCTGCGCCGCCCTCCGGGGACGAGCCGGCGGCGCCGCCCGCGGAATCCCCGGAGGGGGCCGATAAGCCGGCTCCCGCCGAGCCGGTCTACCCGGCCGGCGATGCCGTCGATCCCTACAACTACTACGACGACGGCTACGGCTACGAGCCCCCGCCGGCGCCGCCCGAGACGCCCCCGGAGCCCGTGCGCGCGGTCGCTCCGGTCGCTCCTCCGCCCTCTCCCCCCGCGCCGCCCGCGGCCGCCCCCGACGACGAGGAAGACGACGGCATGCTCCGCATGTCGTTCATGGAGCACCTGGAGGAGCTGCGGACGCGGCTGATCCGCGCCATCGCCGGAGTGGGCATCGCGTTTCTCGTCAGCCTGATCTTCACCAACGAGCTTTGGAAGGCGGTCATCGCGCCGGCCTCGGCGGCGCTCAGGAAGCTGGGTCTTCCGCCGGAGCTGGTGTTCACGTCGCCCACCGAGGCCTTCACCATCATCTGGGTAAAACTGCCGATCCTGACGGCCATCTTCATCGCCTCGCCCTGGATCGGCTACCAGGTGTGGTCGTTCATCGCCCCCGGCCTCTACAAAAAGGAGCGCCGCTGGGCGGCGCCCTTCATCATTTGCACGGCCGGACTGTTCATTCTCGGCGGCCTGTTCTCCTATTTCGTCCTGTTCCGGTTCGCGCTCACGTTCCTGCTCGGCATCGGCTTGGCGATTGACACCAAACCGATGATCACCATCACCGAATACTTCAACATATTCATCAACGTGACGCTGGGGGTGGGGCTGGTTTTCGAGCTGCCCATCCTGATCTTCTTCCTGAGCCTGCTCCGCATCATCACGGTGAGCTTCCTGCTGCGGAATACCCGCTACGCGGTGCTGCTGATCGTGGTAGCGGCGGCGGTCATCACGCCGACCCCGGATGTCATCAACCTGACCCTTTTCTCCGTGCCGATGATCCTGCTATACTTCGTCGGCGTTATGGCGGCCTGGATTCTCGAGCTCCAGCGCGGCCAACGGGGATTCCCCTGGATCAAGCTGATGGTGATCGCCTTCATTCTCGCTGCGCTCGGCGCCGGCGGGGTTTACCTGGCGGTCGCCCGATACGGTTTCAAACTAGTACAGACTTGGCCATTCCTAGTACGGTAAATAACCTCGGTCCTGTGGCGCGAAGCGCCGCGCGGGATTACGATTGGTTGTATCGACGGAGGAATTCAGGAAATTGAGGGCGTATCGACCATGGATCTCTTTAGACTGGTCCACGAGCTTCACAACGAGAGGGATCGTCTCGACGGGGTAATCAAGGCCCTGGAGACGATGAAAAAGGAAGCGCGCGCCGCGAAGCCGAAGAAATCGAGGCGCGGACGGAAGGCCATGGGAGCCGCGGAGCGCCGCGCCGTCTCCGAGCGCATGCGCCGTTATTGGGCCAACCGCCGCAAGGCGGCTGCGTCCGCCGCCCGCCGCGCCGGCGCGGCTTCGAGCGCTGTAGAATAGCCGGTAAGAGAAGACTGGATTGACAGCCGCCCTCCGGTGGCTGGCGCCGTTCAGCCTCTGCCTCCTGATCCGAGGCGGAGGCCCGGGTCTTCAGGCGCCGTCCTACACCCCTGCCAGCATCGTCAACGCCGCGACCCATCTGCCGGGTCCGCTCGCCCCCAACACCATCGCGACCGTTTACGGCTCCGGCCTCTCGTTCGCCGTGCGGGCGCTGACGCCCGAGGAGATCGAGGACGGCCAGATGCCGGTGATGCTGCGCGGCTCGGGCACTCGCGTCTCGATCGCCGGTCAGGCGGCGCCCCTGCTCTACGTCTCGCCGTCGCAGATCAACTTCATCGTCCCGATGAACCTGGCGCCCGGTCCGGCCCGGATCGAGGTGCTGGTGGACGGGCTCAAGGCCGAGTCGCAGATCGAAGTGTCGGCCGCCTCGCCGGGACTCTTTCAGTTGGACGCGACCCGGATCGTCGCCACGAACGCCGACGGCTCGCTGATCTCCGTCGAGCGGCCCGGGCGTTCGGGCGAGGTGGCCGTGCTCTACGCCACCGGACTCGGAGCGACCGAGCCGCGTCTGGCCAACCTCCAGATCCCGCGCCAGGCCGCGCCCATCGCCGCCCTGCGCGACCTGCGGGTGACCTTCGACGGCGTGGCCGTGGAGCCGGAGTCGATTCACTACGCCGGCGTGACGCCCGGCTTCGCGGGCCTGTATCAGATCAACCTGCGCCTGCCGCGGATCGAGCGGCGCGACCCGGAGGTTCGGGTCGCCCTGGGAGAGCGCATCAGCCCGGCGGCGCTGCGCCTTCCGATGGTCGATTAACCGGCCGGCAACTTCCCAAAATTCGTGTCCGCCGGGACCCCGAAGGATTGAACTCCGAAAGATTGAACTTTCCCTCTGTGATTGCGTTGTGATATCATAGAGCTATCTAGGAGGAGCTCGGCGATGACGACCGATATGAAGAAGGTTCAGGAGAGGGTGCGCACGGTTCCGAGCGGGATTCCCGTGCTGGTGTTGCTGGTGATCCTGGTTCCGGCCTGCGTTTACGGCTACGTGTGGATCGGGACGAACTTGGAGAAGGGCGATCGCGCGGCGCCGGTTCTGGCGCTGACGGCGGCGGTGCTGGCCGACGCCCTGGCGTTCGCGGGACTGTTCGGCGTGGCCCCCAACCAGGGTGTCGTGCTCCAGTTGTTCGGCCGCTACGCGGGCACGGTGACGAGGCCGGGCCTGGCGTGGGCCAATCCCTTCTACACCAAGAAGAAGGTGTCGCTGCGGGTGCGCAACTTCGAGACCAACAAGCTGAAGGTGAACGACAAGGACGGCAACCCCATCGAGATCGCCGCCGTGGTGGTGTGGCGCGTGGTCGACACCGCCGAGGCGGTCTTCGACGTGGACAACTACGAGAACTACGTGCACGTCCAGAGCGAGGCGGCGGTCCGCAACATGGCGACGCTGCATCCCTACGATTCGCATATGGAGGACGAGATCTCGCTGCGCGGCCACACCCTGACGATCTCGGCGCAGTTGCAGAAGGAGATCGAGGACCGCGTGGCGGTGGCCGGCGTGTCCATCATGGAGGCGCGCATCAGCTTCCTGGCCTACGCGGCCGAGATCGCGGCGGCCATGCTCCAGCGGCAGCAGGCCGGGGCCATCATCGCGGCGCGGCAGAAGATTGTCGAGGGCGCCGTCGGCATGGTGGAGATGGCGCTCGACATGCTTACCAAGAACAAGGTCGTCGAGCTCGACGCCGACCGGCGGGCGGCCATGGTGAGCAACCTGCTCGTCGTGCTCTGCGGGCACAATACCGCGCAGCCGGTGGTCAACACCGGGACCATTTATCACTAGCGGAGGCCGACCATGGCCGAGCGCAAGCCGTTCCTGCTCCGCATTGATCCCGAGGTGCTGGAGCAGGTGCGCCGGTGGGCCGACGACGAGCTGCGCAGTCTGAACGGCCAGGTGGAGTACCTGCTGCGGCAGGCGCTCAAGGAGCGGGGCCGCCCGCCCGCCGCGCCGGGCAGGGAAGGCAAAGCGAAGGTAGTGCGCTGAGTGCGCACTACCAAAGCAGGTAGTGCCTTCAGGCGCTACCCCAAAGCAAGGACCGGTAGCTTCCCGCGATATAATAGGATCGTGGCGATTCGTTCGTTTCTCCGCCTCGCGGCGCACACCCAGATGATGCCGGTCCTCGAGAGCGGCGAAGAGACGCTCATCGGCGGGCAGGCGGTGATGGAGGGCGTCATGATGCGCGCTCCCCACAGCTACTGCGTATCCGTGCGCCGGCCCGACGGCGAAATCGTCTCCGAGGAGACGCCGCTGCCGCGGCTTTCCGAGAAATACCCGATCTTCCGCTTCCCGGTGCTCCGCGGCGTCGGCACGCTGGGACACGCCATGTGGCTCGGGATGAAGGCCCTTCGCTTTTCCGCCGACGTGGCGGTGGCGGCGGAGAATTCCGGGAAGCCCGCCAAGCCGGTGTCCTCCTGGATGATGACGCTGAACCTGCTGTTCTCGGTCGGGTTTTTCATTTTCCTCTACAAATTTGTGCCCCTGTGGCTGACCACACGTCTGGAGGCCCTGTTCCCGTCGCTTCACGGGCGCGTCGCCTTCAACCTCACCGACGGCGTGATCCGCATGGCCATCTTCCTGACGTTCCTCTACCTGATCTCGCGCTGGAAGGACATCCGCCGCGTCTTTGAATATCACGGGGCGGAGCATCGCGTGGTGTTCAACTACGAGTCGGGCCGGCCCGTGACGGTGCCGAACGCCCAGGGCTTCACCACCTTTCACCCGCGCTGCGGGACGAGCTTCCTGCTGGTGGTGATGATGGTCTCCATCGGCGTCTACGCGCTGATCCCCTTTGACGGGTTCGCCGGACGGTTCGTCTCGCGCATCCTGCTCCTGCCTGTGATTACCGGGCTCAGCTACGAGGTGATCCGCTTCGCGGCGCGCAAACGCGGCGGCCTGCTGGCGGCGCTGACCGCGCCGGGGCTGTGGCTCCAGCGCATCACGACCCAGCCGCCGGCCGACGATCAGACCGCGGTCGCCATACACGCGCTCGAAGGCGCGATGAAGCTCGAGCAGAATCAGGGCGGCAGCCTGGTGGTGGCGTAACCGCCCTACCGGACCAGTACTGACAAATCCCCGACGCCCGCGTATCGGGTAACCCGCGCACCGCCGAACTGGCGTATGCTCCGATAATGCTCCTCCTCGACTGGCTGGTGGTCGGCGCCTACTTTTCCCTGGTCGCCGGCATCGCGTGGTGGTCCTCCCGCCACCAACAGACCTCGGCCGATTATTTCCTCGCCGGACGGCACATCGGGTGGCTCGTGGTGGGATGCTCGCTGTTCGCCTCCAACATCGGCTCCGAGCACATCGTCGGACTGGCCGGCTCGGGCGCCACCAACGGCATGGCGCAGGCGCACTGGGAGCTGCACGCCTGGATCATGATCCTGCTGGCCTGGGTGTTCGTGCCCTTCTACTACCGCTCGGGCGTCTTCACCATGCCCGAGTTTCTCGAGCGCCGCTTCAACGCGCGCACCCGCTGGCTGCTGTCGATCGTCAGCCTGGTCGCTTACGTGTTCACGAAAGTCTCGGTGACCGTCTACGCCGGCGCCATCGTCTTCCAGACGCTGCTGCCGGACACCTTCGGTTCGCCCGACAACGCCTTCTGGGTGGGCGCTGTGACGACCGTCGCGCTGACCGGAATCTATACCGTCGTCGGCGGGCTGCGCGCCGTGGTCTACACCGAAGTCGCGCAGACGTTCATCCTTCTGCTCGGCTCCGGGCTGGTCACCTACTTTGGACTCGCGGCGCTGGGCGGCTGGGACCAGTTGATCGCCACCGTGAAGCCGCACGCCGATCAGTTCGCGCTCTGGCGTCCGAACGCCGACCCGAACTTCCCGTGGCTGGGCGTGATGATCGCCTCGCCGGTCATCGGCATCTGGTACTGGTGCACGGACCAGTACATCGTGCAGCGGACGCTGGCCGCGCGCAGCCTGAAGGACGCGCGCCTGGGGGCCATCTGGGGCGGATTCCTGAAGGTCTGGCCGGTGATGATCTTCCTGGTCCCGGGCATGATCGGCTACGCGCTGCACGCCAGGGGCGCGCTGACGATTCCCTCGCGCACCGACGGCTCGGGCGCGCTGCTGGGCGACGCCGTCTTCGCCACCATGGTGCAGTCGCTGCTGCCTGTGGGACTGCGCGGGCTGGTGGTGGCCGGGCTGCTCTCGGCGCTGATGTCGTCGCTGGCTTCGCTGTTCAACTCCTGCGCCACGCTGTTCACGGTCGACATTTACGAGAAGCTGCGGCCGGGCCGCGGCGAAGCGGCGCTGGTCCGGGTGGGTCGCATCGCCACCACCGTGGTGGTGGGATTCGGACTGCTGTGGATTCCGGTCATGAAGAAGATCTCCGAGGGCGCCACGGGACTCTACGACTACCTGCAAAACTTCCAGGGCTTCCTGGCGCCGCCGATCACGGCGGTCTTTCTGCTCGGCCTGTTCTCGAAGCGCATCAACGCGCGCGGCGCGCTGTGGGGTCTGGGGGCGGGCTTCGCGATCGGGATGACGAAGCTGACGATCCAGACGCTGGTGCGCAGCGGCGCGGTTTCCGGCGGACTGCTGGGGTGGATCGGGGCGGTGAACGCCTACTACTTCGCGGGCGCGCTGTTCGTGTTCAGCGTGATCCTGGTGTGGGCGGCGTCGGCCACCAGCCCGCCGCCCGAGGAGCGCGCCATCGCCGGGCTGACGTTCGCCTCGGTGACGCCGGCGCAGCGCGCCGAGAATCGGGCGAGCTGGGGAGCGGTGGAGGTGGCGGCGACGGCGGTCGTGCTGGGGCTGGTGCTGACGCTGTATCTGTACTTCAGTTTCTGGTTGAGTTGAGTCGGCTCGACGCAAACGTGCGCGCCACCAGCTCGGCGATATTCAGCGCGATCGCCAGCGCCAGCCAGGAGGGCCACTCGGCTTATCGACCGTTCGTTGTAGCCGTACTGAGACTGATTTGGATCGAATCTCTCAAACGCGCGACTTCCTCCTTCAGTGAGAGCCGATGGCCCAGCGTACCGTTCAACATCGCACTTTGATCGATGAGGTCTTGATTGGGTTGTACGCCCTTGAGTGCGAGATGTGTGGAAAAGTCATATATCAAGCCCAGCGGCGAACATTCTGTTACGGCGACGGCGAAGCCATCCGCATTTGGCAGAATCGAATTCGCGATGTTGAACTCGGATCCCAGGCAGTACTTGCTCTTTGCAAACACAACGTTCGCAAGTTCGGTAGCCGGGCCTCGTTCAAGGAAGTGGGGCGATCCGTCAAGCCGACGCGAGGAACCCGAGACGCGAGTCGCCTCGAAGACAAGCAGCGTCGCGCGATTCACCTCGTCGTCATCGTTGACACCGGCCGCCAGTATCTCGTCGGCCTTGTCCCCTGTGACGTCAAGGCCCTCCAACGCAACTAGGTGTCCGGCGTGAAGGTATTCGCCGACCAACTTCCCAGCGCCGTCGAGTACTCCGAGTTGACTTGGATAGCTCCAATGATG
>CAZEVY010000159.1:0-7569 GCA_964515555.1 uncultured Solibacteraceae bacterium
ATCGAAGTGCGGCCGAACATCGCGGGGCTGGCCGCGGGGCCGTATCTGGCGACGGCTACAGTGACGTTCGCCGGCGGCGAGACGCGCAGGCTGCGACTGCTGCTGGTACTCGCGGCGGCGGCGCCCGTATCCGCCGCGGCATCCAGACAGGCCGGCGCCGATTGCCAGGCGACGCGACTGCTGCCGCTGTTTACGCTGGTCAGCTCCGGCTTTTCGTCGACCACCGGGTTTCCGTCGCCTATCGAAGTCCGCGTGGTCGACGACTGCGCGCAGCCGGTGTCGTCCGGAGCGGTCAACGTCTCCTTCTCGAACGGCGACGCCGCAATCGCGCTGGCCTCGCTACGCGACGGACGCTGGTCGGGTACGTGGACGGCTCGGAGCACGTCGATGAACGAGGTGACGCTGACGGCACAGGCAACCGCGGGATTGCCCGCCATCACCGGTGAGACGTCGGTCGCGGCGAGCTTGCGGTCGAGCTCCAACACGCCGCCCGACGTGAGCGCCGGTGGCGTCGTCAACTCGGCGAGCTATCAGGCGAACGCCGGATTGTCGCCCGGCACTCTGATCTCGATCTTCGGCCAGTCGCTCGCCGACGGAACCGCCACGGCCTCGCAGTTGCCGCTGCCGACGACGCTGGCTTCGTCGATCGTCATTCTTGCGGGACGTTCGCTGCCGCTGCTCTTCGCCGGACCCTCCCAGGTAAACGCGCAGGTCCCCTACGACCTGGCAGTCGACTCCACGCACCAGTTGATCGTACGGCGCGGGACGGCGTTCTCGGTGCCCGAGCCGGTTTCGGTGCTCTCGGCGCAGGCGGGCGTGTTCACGCAGGCGCTGACGGGGCGCGGGCCTGGAATCGTTGTGGTGGTGCGCGGCGACGGATCGCAGGCGGTGGTGGGCGCATCGTCGCCGGCGGGCGCGGGTGAAGCGCTCGTCGTCTACGTGACGGGACTCGGCAGCGTCGACCCGCGCGCGGCGGCGGGCGCGGCGGCGCCCGAGGACCCACCGTCGACGACCGTGGAGCCGGTCACCGCGACGGTCGGCGGCGTCACCGCCGAGGTGCTGTTCGCCGGACTGACGCCGGGATTCACGGGACTGTATCAGGTCAACCTGATCGTACCCGCCGGCGTCGCGCCGGGGGCGGAAGTGCCGATCGTGCTCACACAGGGCGGGCGATCGAGTCCGCCGGTGACGATCGCGGTACGATGACCGTTCGTGACCGCGCTCGACAGGCTTAACTCGCTCAAGACGGCATTCGGCACGGGAAGCGAGCCGCGCATTGAGCGGCTGCTGCGGCGGCTCGCGGCGATGCGGTTCCGCGATCCCGCCGACCTCATCCGCCTTCACGAAACGGCTCTCTATTTCTGCGCCTACCCGCCGAATCGGAGGATTCTGGATCTGGCGCGCGGCATTCTGCGAAACTTCGGGCGCCGCGTGCATGCGCTCGATTCGCTCGACGACTTCGAGGACCCGGAGGTCTCCGGCATCGCCGGGACGCGCCTGACAGCGGTGTTCGGCTACGAAGTCGCTCGGCATCTATCGCGGCGATTCGGCCGCCGGGTGCGCATCGACTGGGAGCGCCACGACGAGGCCGCCCTCCTGGCGACGACCCTGCCGCGACTCGTACCCCCGCTCGACGACGACGCCATGGTCGAAGCCGAGGTCCCCTGGCAGCGTTGGATGCGCGCGGCCGCTGGCGGCGACGAGTTGCGGTGGCTCATCGAGGCCATCGCCCACCGGGAGCCTGACGCCCGGGCCTGCGACGACCGTTACCGCACGCTGCGAATCCCCATCCGCTGGGACATCGGCGAGAGCGCCTCGTCGCGCACGCACATGCGGCTGCCCGCGGCCCGCGTGTTCTTTCACGACGCCCCGCTGATTCGCCGCGGTGAAATCGACCTCGCGGCGGTTTCGTCGCTCCCATCCTTGCCGCGGCGGCGGGTCCCGCGCCGCGAGGCCGAGCGGATGATCGATCTCGCGCGCGAGACGTCAGCCGCCCGCTTCCGCGAGCTGCACGGCTTCACCTACGGGTCGCCTACGCCGATGTTCGCGTACGATGCCGGTCGTGGCGTGACGTTTTTTCTGTGGGGACTGTCGCCGGGGCATCGTCTGCCGCTACGCGCCTATCACACGGCCACCATCTGGAAGAATGGCGTGCCGATCGGCTACTTCGAGGCCCTCTCGCTGTTCGAGCGCATGGAGGCCGGCTTCAACCTTTACTACACCTTCCGCGAAGGGGAGACCGCGTGGCTCTACCGGCAGTTGCTGGCGATGTTTCACCAGGCGCTGGGCGTGACGGTCGTGTGGGTGGACCCGTACCAGATCGGGCACGGAAACACGGAGGCCATCGAGTCCGGCGCGTTCTGGTTCTATCGCAAGCTCGGCTTCCGGCCCGTGAGCGCCCTGGCGACGGGGCTGCTGAGGCGCGAGGAGCGGCGCATCGCCGCAGACCCCTCTTACCGGTCGGGTGCAGCCACGCTGCGGCGCCTGGTCGCCAGTCCGATGGTGTTCGAGATGCCGGGCGCGGAGCGCGGCGCCTGGGATCGATTCGGGACGCGGCAAGCGGGCATGTTGGCGGCGCGGGCGGGAGCGGCGTCCGTGCTGGCGTCGATCCCCGGAGTTGCGCAGTGGTCGGAGGAGGAGCGCCGGCGGCTCGCCGAGGTTGTTCGCGCGAAAACGGGACCCGACGAGACGCGATGCCTTCGCCTGATGCAGCGTCATCCGAAACTGCGGGGCGCTGTCATGAAAGCCGGAAAGATAACGGCGATTTAACCAACCGCAAGCGTTAACGCCATTGACTGTCCGACGCGTTTGGGAGTACTTTATTGACCAAGGAGTGAGGTTAGACATCATGAATCGGAAGTCCCTGTCGCTACTTCTTTGCCTGTCGGCGGCGATGCTGTTCGGCCAGGCCCGTAATGGAACCCTACTAGGCACGATCACCGACGCATCGGGCGCGGTAATGGCTAACGCCAAAGTCGTGATCACCGAGACCAACACCAACGTCGCGCGAACCTCCCAGACCACCGAGTCCGGCTACTACGCCGCGCCGGATCTGCCGCCCGGAATTTACTCGGTCGTCGTCGAGGCCGCGGGGTTCAAGAAGGCGATCCGCAACAACGTGCAGATCCAGGTCAACTCGACGGTACGCGTCGACCTTCAGCTCCAGCCGGGAAACATCACCGAGTCGATCGACGTCGTCGCCGAGCTGCCGGTGTTGCAGACCGACCGGACCGACACGGGCCGCAAGATGGAGACACGGGAAATCTCGTCGCTGCCGCTCTCGTTCAACCGTAACTTCCAGTCGCTGCTGAACCTGGTGCCGGGGACAACCCGCGGCTACCGGCCGCACTCGGTCTTCTTCAACTCTCAAGACTCGCTGTCGACCCAGGTCAACGGGCAGAGCCGGCTCGCCAATAACGTCCAGTTCGAGGGCGTCGACAATAACCACCGCACCGGGCTGCTGACGGTGATCATTCCGCCGATCGAGGCGTTGCAGACGGTGGACGTGACCACGTCGAACTACGAAGCGGAGCTGGGACGCGCGGGCGGCGCCGTCACCAACATCGCACTGAAATCCGGCACCAACGACTGGCACGGCGGGGCGTACTGGGGCAACTCGGTATCGGCGCTCGGCGCCAAGGGGCGCTTCCTCCTCTCCAAGGCCATCACGACGTATAACTCGGTGGGCGGCAATTTCGGCGGGCCGATCACCCGCAACAAGACCTTCTTCTTCGGCGACTACCTGCGCATCTGGGACCGGCGCGGCCAGGGAAACCGGTTCACGTTGCCTGTCGCCGCGTTTCGCACCGGCGACCTCAGCGCCTCCACCACGCCCATCTACGACCCGCGCACCGGAACCGCCGATGGCGCCTCGCGCCAGCTCTTCCCCGGCAACCGGATTCCCGCCGATCGCATTTCGCCGCTCGCGGCGAAGGTGCTGACGCTGATCCCGCTGCCGAACCTGCCGGGCACCGGAACGAACTTCGATCAGAACACGACTCTCAAGAAAGACACCGACTCGTTCGACATCAAGCTCGATCACAATCACTCCGACGTGAACCGCCTCACGTTCCGCTATTCGTTCCAGCGTCCCGTCGTGACTGATCCACCCATCTTCGGCATCGCCGGCGGACCGCACGGCGGCGGATTCCAGGGGACAGGCATTAACAAGACCCAGTCCACGGCGATCAACTGGACGCATATCCTCACCCCGACCTTCCTCACCGAGGTCCGGCTCGGCGCCTCGCGCTACCGGAACACGGCCGAAGCGACAGACTACGGCACCGCCGCTTCCGACCAGTTCGGCGTTCGCGGCGTTAACCTCGACCGATGGTCGAGCGGCCTCTTTTCCGTCGAAATCGACGGCGGGTTCTCGAATCCGCTCGTCGGCTATTCGGCTTCGCTGCCGTGGATTCGCTCGGAAACCAACTTCAACCTCGTCAACAACTGGACGCGGACGGTGCGGACGCACACCGTCAAGTGGGGCATCGACTTCCGCCGCGTCCGCGACGACCTCCTGCAAACCCAGACCTTCAATCCCCGCGGAGTCTTCCGTTACGGTCCCGGCCTCACCTCTTGCCGAACCGACTGCACCGCCGGCACCGCGAACTCGTTCGCTAACTCGTTCGCGAGCTTCCTGCTGGACCTGCCGCGCCAGGCGGGCCGCGACCTGGCCCAGGTCTTCCCCGCGTGGCGGCAGTGGCAGTACTTCCTGTACGCCCACGACAAGTGGCAAGTGACGCCGAAGCTGACTCTCGACATCGGCCTGCGATGGGAGTACTATCAGCCCGCGACTCCGCGTTTCGACGGCGGCTTCTCCAACTACGATCCCTCGAATAACTCGCTGCTCCTTGCCGGATTGGGCAACATCCCGAAGGACCTCGGATTCCAGAAGAACAAGCGCAACTTCGCGCCGCGCGGCGGCCTCTCGTACCGCTTCAACGAGAAGACGGTGATTCGCGCCGGGTTCGGAATCTCGTTCGTGCCCTTCCCCGACAACACCTACGCCTACAACTTCCCGGTGAAGCAGAACAACGCTTATAACCAGAACAGCACGTTCACTCCGGCCGTGACGCCGACCGGGCAGATCGTGAATCTCGCTTCGGGATTCCCGGCGCCGCAGGCGGTCGTTTTTCCCACCAACGGCATTATCGAGAACGCCGCGCTGGCGCAGGCCTACGACGTGATCAACCCGAGGTTCAAGGAAGGCTACGTGCAATCGTGGAATCTCGCGGTGCAGCGGTCGCTCCCCCAAAAACTGGTATTGGAAGTGGCCTACGTGGCCAATCACGGCGTGAATGTCTCGACCCAGTACGCGCTCAATGCCGGACTGATTCCGGGGGCCGGCGCCAACGGCCGTCCGCTGTTCACCAGGTTCGGCAAGTCGGCGGACGTAAACCTCCGGTACTTCGGCACCAGTTCCTCGTACAACTCGATGCAGGTCAAGCTCGATCGCCGGTTTTCCGGCGGATTCAACATGACGACGGCGTACACGTGGTCGAAGGCGATCGGTTACGCCGACGAGAACGGCGGGCTGGCGTACTACATCAATTCGGCGCGCTCGCGGTCGGAGCTCGGCTTCAGCCGGCGTCATGCGTTCGCGCAGAGCTACATCTATGAGCTCCCATTCGGCCAGGGCAAGCGGTTCGCCACCGGCGGCGTCGCCAAAGCCATCTTCGGCGGCTGGCAGATCAACGGAATCCTCACGATGATGACCGGAGCGCGGTTGAACTTCGGCGCTCCCGGCGCCGCTCTCAATGCGCCGGGCAACTCACAGAATCCCGACGTGACGGGTCCGATCCGGGTGCTTCACGGCATCGACACCCTCGACTGGTTCGACAGGTCGAACTTCAGCCAGCCGACCGGAACCAACTTCGGGAATCTCGGACGTAATGTCATCGCCGGTCCGGGCTTCTTTAACCTCGACGCGTCCATCTTCCGCACCTTCCGGATACGCGAGAAGTGGAGTATCGAGTTCCGCTCCGAGTGGTTCTCGGTCACCAACACGC
This sequence comes from uncultured Solibacteraceae bacterium, assembly GCA_964515555.1. GTDB lineage: Bacteria > Acidobacteriota > Terriglobia > Bryobacterales > Bryobacteraceae > CAZEVY01. The sequence continues at coordinate 6,009 of CAZEVY010000159.1, forward strand.
CGCAGTATGGCAACCCGGACACGACGCTGGGCAACGCCAATTTCGGCAAGATCAAGGGAACCCGCGGGACCGACAGCGCAGGGACCACCGGCGGCAATCGCGGCGGCGGCTTCGGCATCCGAATGTCGTTCTAGGCCCGGTCCAGCTTCCGGAGCAGCAGCCACAGCAGGACGAGCACCACGACCGCTGCCGCCGACAAGTGCCAGAGGTGCGACCGTAGCCACGGCAGCGCCTTGTCGCCGAGGCTCGCGCCCAGGTACGCGAGGCCGGCGTAACGCGGAATCCGCGCCGCCAGCACCACCGCCAGAAACCGCCACGGCGCGACCCCGAGCGCGCCCGCGCACAGGATCGGAACCTTGACCGGCATCGGGATCGGGATCATCGCCGGGACAAAGACGGTCGCCAGGCCATAGCGGCGGAACCATTCCCGGAGCCTAGCGCCGCGCCCCTCGTGCGTGTAGCGGGCCAGGTACAATTCGCCGCCTTTGCGCGCGGCCAGGAACAGGAACATGCATCCCATCGCCGATCCGGCGACCGCCAGCGCCGCCGCCGGCGCCGCCTGGCCCGCGTCGAGCGCCGCCAGCGTGATCACCAGCGCGTCGACTCCTACGGGCAGTGGAATGCCGGCCGAGTCGATCAGCGCGAGGAGAAACACGCCCGCGGGGCCCCACGCCTGAAGCGCCGCGACCAGCTCACGCACTGAGCATCTCCCGCAGCGCCCTCTCGTCGATGACGGCCACACTCAGCTCACGCGCCTTCGCGAGCTTCGACCCCGCGTCATCGCCCGCGACGAGGTAGTGCGTCTTCTTACTCACCGATCCACTGACTTTGCCACCCGCGGCCTCGATCATCGCCTTGGCCTCCTCGCGCGAGAGCGACGGCAGCGTCCCGGTAAGCACGAATGTCTTGCCGGTCAGCGCCCCCGGCGCCGCGCGCTTGCGCTCGTGGTCGAACCTCAGCCCCGCGGCGCGCAGACGCTCGACCACCTCGCGATTGCGCGCTTCGGCGAAGAACAGCCGGATGCTCTGCGAGACCTTCGGCCCGACTTCCTCGGCGGTCTGAAGCGCGGCTTCGCCGGCCGACATGATCTCGTCGAGGCTTCCGAAAGCATCGGCGAGTATCGCCGCCGTGCGCTCGCCGACGAAGGGAATCCCCAGGCCGTTCAGTAATCGCGGCAGCGGGCGCGAGCGCGATGCTTCGACACCCGCGAGCACGCGCTCGGCCGACTTGCGCCCCATGCGATCGAGATTCTCCAGTTGCTCGACGGTGAGCTGGTAGATGTCGGCGACGCTCGCCACCAGCCCCTTGCTCACGAGCTGGTCGACCAGCACCTCGCCCATGCCGTCGATGTCCATCACGTCGCGCCGCGCAAAGTGCAATACCGATTCCTTCAACCGCGCCGGGCAGCTCGCGTTCACGCAACGGCTGGCGACTTCGCCCTCGGCGCGCGTGACGCCGCCGTCGCAGACCGGGCAGCGGTCGGGCATGACGAACGGTCTCCGGTCGTCGCCCTGTTTCACCACCCGCACGACCTTGGGAATGACGTCGCCGCTGCGCTCGA
>CAZEVY010000160.1:0-7460 GCA_964515555.1 uncultured Solibacteraceae bacterium
AGCGCGGCGAAGCGAGCAAGCGGTCGACGGCTTTTTCGAATGCATCCGGCGACGCGTCGGAGAGGAAGGCGTCGAGTTCGGCGGGCGAGGGAGGAAGACCGGTAAGATCGAGCGAAGCCCGGCGCAGCAGCGCTTCGAGCGGCGCCTCCGCCGATGGCGACAGGCCCTCGCGTTCCAGCCGCGCCAGCACGAAGCGGTCGATCGCACTGCGCGGCCAGTCGCGGCGCGCGACTGCCGGCGGGTCGTGGCGCTTGGGCGGGACGAACGCCCAGTGCGGCTGCCACGCCGCGCCCTGCTCGATCCAGCGCCGCAGCAGTTCGATCTCGCGTGCTGGTAACGCATCGCCGCCGAGCGGCATGCGCTTGGCCGCCGCGGACTCGGTGACACGGCGCAGGACTTCGCGTTTGGCGGCGTCGCCCGGGTCGGCGTCGAGACGGAGCTTCGAGATGCGCTTACCGGCGTCGGGTCCGTGACAGGTGTAGCAGCGGTCGGAGAGAATCGGGCGGATGTCGCGATTGAACTCGACGGTCTGCGCCGCCGCGCAGGCCGCCAATAACACTGGTATCGCGAGTCTCACCCTCGACCGATTATATTGCGGATCATTACATTGCGGCTCTGGGCCGAGCTGTGGTGTACTTGGGGCATGAAATCCCCAGCGTTGCTTCCGGTTCTTGCGCTCGCGGCGGCGGCCACCGCGCAGGTCGCCATCACGCCGGAGAATGAAGGCAAGCTGTCGGTGACGGTCGACAAGAAGGCCTTCACCTCGTTCTACTTCGGACCGGAGACGACCAAGCCCTACCTGCATCCGCTTCGCGCGCCGTCGGGGACGGTCATCACGCGCGGCTACCCGATGGAGGAGATCGCCGGCGATGCGCGCGACCACATCCACCAGACCGGGTTCTGGTTCTCGCACGGCGACGTCAACGGCATCGACTTCTGGGCGAATCACCCGACGCAGCAGAACGAGAAAAAAGGGAAGATCCAGATCAAGGGCGCGACCCGGGTGCGGGGCGGTGCGCGCCAGGGCACGATCGAGGCGACCTTCGAGTGGAAGGACTCCAAGGGCGCCGTGCTGCTCACCGAGGCGCGCAGGATGACCTTCCATTCGCACCCGACGCTGCGCATCGTCGACTTCGACATCACGCTCACCGGCGTCCAATCGGCGCGCTTCGGCGACACCAAGGAAGGCACCTTCGGCATGCGCCTGACGACGGTGTTGGAGGAGCGCAAAACGGGCACGATGACCAACGCCGAGGGCGCGGCCAAGGAGCGCAATGTCTGGGGCAAGCGCTCGCCGTGGGTGGATTACTCGGGCGAGATCGCCGGCGAGAAGGTCGGCGTGGCGATTCTGGACCACCCGTCGAATCCGAAGCACCCCACCTACTGGCACTCGCGCGCCTACGGCCTGTTCGCCGCCAACATTTTCGGCGAGCGCGATTTTCACAACGACAAAACGCGCGACGGCGGCCTGACGCTGGAGCCGGGCAAGTCGTGGCGCTTCCGGTATCGGGTGATCGTGCACCCGGGCGACGCGGCGGCGGCCGGAATCGCCGCGGAGTTCGCGAAGTTCACCGGGTCGTCGACCAACGGCCGCTAGCCGCCGCAACCCAGTTTTGCGGGTGCCGAAACTCAACAGGTTCGGATCCAGGCGTTTGGTGTTACGTGAACTTCACCAGGTGCCTTCCTGGATGGCCTCACGAAGCAATCGATCAGTCTTCGACGGCGGAACGTCCACGTCGGCCTCCCACTCATTTTCGCCCACCTGCTGGTGTTCACCGGAGGCTTACGGCTTCCGACCACGAGACAATCGGCGACGCTCACGCGATGGCTTCTCTGTCGTGGGTTCTATCGCGATTTCAGGCGCTGGCGAACTGACATGAAGCCATCGGGGTGCCAAGAGACGATCGTACAATTCCGTTCCAACGGCCAAGGCAGCGATAATGATGAAAACCGCGCCCCACCAAACCACACCAACGTTGTGCCATTCTAGCGCCTTCACCACAAAGCTACCGCCCGTCGCTCCACGGACACCTGGGTACACGATCAATAATAAAGCGCCTAGAATCACCACCAGCTTGTACCGCATCGCATACAATTCAATAGCCCATGAGATTCTCTTCCCAACTTCGAAATAGTACGCGAGAAGAACACCCGCACTGATGGATTCCAGGCCCAAAGGAGTCCATAGCCTGACGAGTGCTGTCGCATGAAGGCTGTAAAGCTGATCCTCAGTTGTACCTCTTAGGAACATCGAGACATACTCGTGGCCGATCGTCACGAAAACCGAATGAACCACGCCACCGAGGAAGCCGGCGGTAGCAAATACTCGATGGTCTAGAGCAATCGACTTCGACGCCAGTGCCTGGATAAGAATCGAGAGGCTACCCCAGATCAAGTAGTTGTAGGTTGCTCCTGCGAGCGAATGTGGAAGGAATGTCAGAAGATTTCTAAAGGCTGCAGGCCACGTCTCCGCAGATCCCGCGAGCCGGGCAATTACCGGTAGGATTACCAAGGCAAGGCCGCCATTCGCGAGCAGCGTGAGAGCTATAGGATCAAGAACTTGACGGGCCAGACTGCGCCCTGAAAACAGGCGAAGAACCTTCACCTCGTCGAGTTCCGCCCGCGCTGGTGCCTGATGACGTGCCAGGAACGCTATGAACAGCAGCACGAATATTGGTGCGGCTATTTCGCCCAAGAGATTTTGAACAAAGTCAGTCATTTATCCCGCTTCGGTCGCGGGCTCTGAGTCAACAGCTCACAGGTTATCTTAACAGCCTCTGCGTTTGGTACCTACTACGAAGTTTCCATGGATCACGCTGACGCTCTCATGCTTTATGAAGGGATGAAGTCGACTTCGATATCACGCTGACCGGGGTGCAGTCGGCGCGCTTCGGCGATACCAAGGAAGGCACCTTCGGCATGCGGCTGACGACGGTGCTCGAAGAACGCAAGACCGGCACGATGACCAACGCCGAGGGCGCGGCCAAGGAGCGCAACGTCTGGGGCAAGCGCTCGCCGTGGGTGGATTACTCGGGCGAGATCGCCGGCGAGAAGGTCGGCGTGGCGATTCTGGACCACCCGTCGAATCCGAAGCACCCCACCTACTGGCACTCGCGCGCCTACGGCCTGTTCGCCGCCAACATTTTCGGCGAGCGCGATTTTCACAGCGACAAGACGCGCGACGGCGGTCTCACCCTGGAGCCGGGCAAGTCGTGGCGCTTCCGGTATCGGGTGATCGTGCATCCGGGCGACGCGGCGTCGGCGGGAATCGCCGCGGAGTTCGCGAAGTTCACCGGGTCGGCGACCAACGGCCGTTAGCTCACCGGAACGTAATCTTCAGATCGAGCTCGGTGGGACCCGCGGGAAGCATCTCGCGCGCGACCCGCGTGGCGCGGAGCTTCGCGACGGAAGGCAACGCCAGCACCTTCTTCAGCCACTCGTCGGCGTAGTCGGGGTTGAAGGGAGCGCCGGAAGCCAGCGTCCACAGCGCGCGCGCCTCGGCCTCCACCAAGAAGGGCAGGCCCGCCACGACGAGCTTTCCGAAGGAATACCGCGGGCCGCGCCGGTAAAGCACCGTCAGGTCGACCGCGCGCTCCTTCTCGCGGAATCGCCTCTCGATCTCGTGCGTCGCAGCCACGTAGCCGTCGCGTTTGAGGACGCCCGCGGCGCGGCCGGCGGATTCCATCACCGCGTGCCAGTTCGCCAGCTCGCCCGCGCGAAAGGCCGCCGCCGCGGTCATTTCCTTCATCGGGATCCGGTCGCCCGCCAGCTCGACTTCGCCCAGGCGGTAGGTCGCGCCCTCGCGGACGGCGATCGTCAACGCGCCCGCTGCATCGAGCGCGAAATCGGAGTAGACGACGCGCAGGTAACCGCGCTCCTCGTAGATCGGCGTGAGGTTCAATTCGAGAATGTGGCGCACCGTTCGAGGCGTGAACTCAGCGCCCGTGAGCGTGCGTTCGAGCGCCGCAATGGCGGTGGCGGCGTCGACGGCCTGGTTGCCGGCGAGGCGGAACGTGCGCACGCGGGCGGGCTCGGCGGGGCGGAACACGATCTCGTAGCGTCCGGTCGACAGGTCGGACTCGAGCTTGGAGGCGATCTTCCCGGACACGATGCGCTCGAGGGCCCCGGCCATGCGCGCCCGCGCCGCGTCGTCGAGAGGTATCTCGCGGGCGGCGAGCGGATCGGCGGCCAGAAGCGACTTCCACAACGCGGCCTCATCGACACCGGGAACGTCGAGCGCCACCGGCGACGGCGGTCCGTTTTCGACCACCAGGAGCGTGAGCTCGTAGCCGCCCTGGAGCGGCGCGTACCGGAAGTTGACCGACGTGAAGAAGCCCGTCGCGACGAGACCTTGCGAGGCTTTCTCGAAGTCGGCGATCGTCACCGGTTGACCGGCCTTCAGTCCGCTTGCGGCGGCCACGCGGGCGGCGTCGTAACGCTCAGCGCCTTCGACCCTGACGGCTCGCAGGGGAAACGGCTTCTCCTGCGCCAGCGCCGATGCGGCCAACAGGACGAAGGCCGCCTTCACGGCTCGTCGACCAGCTCGGCCGCCGGGCGGTCGAGGAACCAGGTCACCGCGCGCCCGTGGCGGGCGACGATCTGCGCGGGATACTTCGACGGCTCGTACTCGCCGTCGACCACCGCGCGGACGGTGGCCGCCTTGTCGGAGCCACCGACGAAGAACACCGCGTGCCGCGCGGCCAGCAGTGCGCCGGGCAGCAGCGTCACGCGCCACTGCGAGAATTTCTCGACGTAGACGGCGGCGGCGATGTTCTCGTGATCGTCGAGGAGCGGCTCGCCGGGGAAGAGACTCGCGGTGTGGCCGTCGGGTCCCATGCCGAGATGCACGACGTCGAAATGCGGCAACTCGTCCGGCGCGATTCCGAGCGTCGCGCGAATCTCGCCGGTGTAGCGCGCGGCGGCCTCTTCGGGACGCAGCTCGCCGTGAATGCGGTGAACGTTCTTCCGCGGAATGCCGGAGGGGACGATGAGCGCCGCTTCGGCCATGGTGAAGTTGCTCTGCGGGTCGCCGGGCGGGACGCACCGCTCGTCGACCCAGAACAGTTCCACGCGCTCCCAGGGGAACGCCGAAGATGTCAGGTGTCCGAACAGAATCTTCGGACTCGAACCGCCGGAGATGGCGAGCGTCGCCGGAGCGTTGCCGCGCATGGCTTCTTCGAGACGCGCCCGGATGTGGCGCGCGCAGGCGTGCGCGGCCTGGCCGGAGTCCGCGTACGAATATCGATGGCCGCTCACGGGAGCGCCTCCAGCACCTGGTCGTAGACGCGATCCGGTCCGAGAATGGCGAGCTCTTCGCGCAGCAGCTCGTAGTCGCTGAGCAGCGGGAAGATGGTGTGCGACGTCATGCCGTCCACCGTCAGCTCGACCGACCGGTCCTCGCCGACCGCGACCGAGACAGCCAGTCCGCCGCCGTTCAACCGGACCGCCGTCAGCTTGGGGCGGTCGCTCCCGCCCGCGCGGCGCTCCTCGATGGCGATCGACGGCAGGGTCCGCGCGAGCCAGGCGCCGACGTAGCGCGCGGTGGCCGGCGGAGCGTCTCCGGCGTACTCCACCACGGCGCCGCGAATCGTCCCGAGCCGCGCGGCGTGCGCCGGATTGGCGAAGACCTGCGCGAGCGTCTCGCGCCAGCGGGTGAGCCGTGTCCATGCCAGATCGCCCGCGACCCGCCCGGCGGCCCGCGCCCGTCCGACAGCCCGAATGGCCGTGCGTGCGTCGGCGGCCGACGACGAGTCGACGATCACCTTGCCCGCCAGGTCGAGGATTTCGGCGAGCGCGGTCTCGCCGGCGAGCGCCGCCGGGCGGCACCACAGCACCACGGGAAGATCCGGTGCGATCAGGGCGCGCAGAAGCGGCGCCAGGGATGCGAGCAGATCCGGAGTGAGGGCGATCTCGATCTGTTCGCAGCAAATCTGCTGCCGGCGTCCGAACGGCATCCAGCACTGCGCGACGACGCGCGCGTCGATCCGCTCCGCGCCGTCCACCAGGCGCAGGACGATGGCGCGGCTGGGATGGTCCTTCATCAGCAGGGCGAGGGTCTCGCCGAGCGCGCCGGCCTCTTCGTCGCCGGCGATCACCAGGAAGGTCATGGAGCAGGCGCGCAGCACGCCCGCCGAGCCGTCGTCCTTGCGGCCCAGCGACGACCAGAGATCGTCGAGCTCGCGGAGAATTCTCGCCGGGTCGATCATGTCACGGCACGCGCCACGAGTGCCCGCGGCGCGCGAGCATCTCGTCGGCCTCGCGCGGTCCCCAGGAGCCGCCGGCGTAATTGGGGAAGTCGAAGCGGCGATTGCCCCAGTCCTCGAGGATCGGCTGCACGACAGCCCAGCTCGCCATCACCATGTCGTGCCGCGAGTAAAGGGTGGCGTCGCCGGCCAGCACGTCCACCAGCAGCGTCTCGTAGGCCGAGGGCGACCGCATCCCGAAGCTCGACCCGTACTGGAAATCCATGGAAACCGGCCGCAATTTCATGCCGCTGCCGGGGAATTTCGAGAGAAACCGCAGCGAGATTCCCTCTTCGGGCTGGATGCGCAGCACCAGCAGGTTCGGCCGCGACCAGGGCGCCGCGTCGTCGCGTTCGCCGGTGAACAACGCGTGCGGGGCCGAGTTGAACTGAATGGCGACATCGGTGATGCGCTTTGGCAGCCGCTTACCGGTGCGGATGTAGAAGGGCACCCCCGCCCACCGCCAGTTGTCGACGAAGAAGGCCGCGGCGGCGTAGGTGTCCGTCTGCGACTCCGGGCCGACGCCCGGCTCCCCGCGAAAGCCGGGCGACTCGACGCCGCCGGCCCGCGACGGGCCGTACTGTCCGGCGACCGCGTTCAGCGGGACTTCCTCCGGCTTCAGAATTCGCACCGACCGCAGCAGCTTGGCGCGCTCATCGCGCACGGCCTGCGGCTCGAAGACGGCGGGCGGCTCCATCGCCATGGTCGCCATCACCTGGAGGAGATGATTCTGGATCATGTCGCGCAGCGCGCCGGCTTCCTGATAGTAGGATCCGCGTCCTTCGACGCCGATGGTCTCGGCGGCAGTGATCTGCACGTGGTTCACGTAGCGCCGGTTCCAGAGCGGCTCGAAGATGCCGTTGCCGAAGCGGAAGGCCAGCAGGTTCTGCACGGTCTCCTTGCCGAGGTAGTGGTCGATCCGGTAGATCTGGTTCTCCTCGAAGACCTCGTGCAGGCGGTCGTCGAGCGCCTCGGCGCTGGGATAGTCGTTGCCGAAGGGCTTTTCGACCACCACGCGGCGCCACCCTGTTCCGCGCTCCAGGTTCGCCGAGCCGACGCCTTCGACCGCGGCGGCATAGTGACTCGGCTGCGTGGCGAGATAGATGAGCAGGTTCCCGTTGGTGCGCCGCTGGCGGTCGATCGAGGCGAGGCGGTCCTGGAGCCGGCGGAAGCAGGCCGGGTCGCGCACGTCGCCCGGTTCGTAGAAGAGGCCGGCGG
>CAZEVY010000161.1:0-7254 GCA_964515555.1 uncultured Solibacteraceae bacterium
ACATCATGGGCGTGGCCTACAAGCGCGACATCGACGACATGCGCGAATCGCCGGCGCTCGACATCGCGCTCCTGCTCCTCCAGCGCGGCGCGCGCGTCACCTACAGCGACCCCTACGTGCCGATGCTGCGGCTGGACTCGCAGGAGCTCTTCGCGCAGGACCCGCTGGCCGCGGCCTCGTCGGCCGACTGCGTCGTGATCGTGACGGACCACACCGGCGCGCCGTACCGGGAGATGGTCGAGAAGGCGAGCCTGATCGTCGACACGCGCAACGCGCTGAAGAAGTTCTCGTCGCCGAATATCGTCCGCCTGTAATGTCCACCGTCATTCGGGAACTCCGCGCCTGGGAGATTCTCGATTCGCGCGGCAAGCCCACGCTGGCCGTGGAGGCGACGCTCGAGGGCGGCGCGCGCGCCGTGGCGCACGTTCCCTCGGGCGCCTCCACCGGAACTCACGAAGCGCTCGAGCTGCGCGACGGCGATCCGCATCGCTACGCCGGGGCGGGCGTGCGGCGCGCGGCGACCAACGTCGAGGAAGCGATCGCGCCGGCGGTGCACGGACTGGACGCCGCCGACCAGGGGGCGGTCGACCGCGCCATGATCGCGCTCGACGGCACGCCGAACAAGTCGCGCCTGGGGGCCAATGCGATTCTCGGCGTCTCGTGCGCGGTGGCGCGCGCGGCGGCGTCGGCGCGCGGGGTCGAGTTATGGGAGCACCTGGCGGGCGGGCGTCGGGCGTCGCTGCCGGTTCCGATGGTGAACATTCTCTCGGGAGGACTGCACGCCGGGGGCGCGCCTGATGCGGGCATGGACTTCCAGGATTTTCTCGTAATTCCACGGGAGTTCCGGACGTTCTCCGACGCCCTGGAGGCGATCGCCGCCGTGCACCGCGCGGCCTACCAGGTGTTGGCCGATCGGGGAGCCGCGCCGCAGGGAGTGGCCGACGAGGGCGGCTGGGGACCGCGTCTCGAATCGAATGAAGCCGCCGTCGAGGTGCTGGTCGCGGCCATCGCGCGCGCGGGCCTGGAAGGCCGCATGTGGATCGCGCTCGACGTGGCGGCCTCGCACTTCCACCTCGACGGCCGGTACCGGCTGGCGCGGGAGGGGCGCGCGCTCGCGAGCGGCGAGATGGCCGATCTTATGGAAGCCTGGTGCGCGCGCTATTCGATCGTCTCGATCGAGGACGCGCTCGCCGAGGACGATTGGGACGGCTGGCGGGAGCTGACGCGGCGGCTCGGGGATCGCGTGCAACTGGTGGGCGACGACCTGTTTTGCACCAACACCGGGCGCCTGCGGCGCGGGATTCGCGAGGGCGCGGCCAACGCCGTGCTGGTCAAGATGAACCAGATCGGCACGCTGACGGAGACCTTCGAAGCGGTCGACCTGGCGCGGGAGAACGGGTACCGCGCGGTGATCTCGGCGCGGTCGGGCGAAACCGAGGACAGCTTCCTGGCGGACCTGGCGGTGGCGTCGGGCGCGGGACAGATCAAGGTCGGGTCGGTGACGCGCTCGGAGCGGCTGGCGAAGTACAACCGGCTGATCGAGATCGAGGCGTTTACTGGAAATCGTCTTCCTTTTTCGTGTGTGATTTCTTCTTTCGCCGCAAAATAATAATCACGACGCAAAGCACGGCTAATACCGCGCTGGCGATCTGTACCGTCTCCTGAGTCACCCTCGCCTCCTGACTGTCCGCTCCCTATGGTCGCGGCTCGGTTCCGAAAAGCTGGTCGCGGCCGTCGACAATCAGCCGGCGGCTTTGCTCCTCAACACACCGACCAGCTCACTGACCGCGGCGGCGCTCTTCGAGAGCATGGCCTTCTCCTCCGCCGTCAGCTTCAACTCGTAGATCTTCTCGATGCCGCGCGCGCCGAGCTTCACCGGCACGCCGACGAAAAGGCCGTCGATCCCGTACTCGCCTTCCAGCAGCGCCGCGCACGGGAGCACCTTCTTCTTATCCTTCAGAATCGAGGCCACCATCTCGACCGCGGCCGCCGAGGGCGCGTAGTAGGCGCTGCCGGTTTTCAGGTACTTCACGATTTCGGCGCCGCCGTTGCGCGCGCGGTCCACCAGGCGGTCGATGGCCGCCTGGTCGAGCAGGTCCGCGATGGGAATGCCCGAGACGCTGGTGAACCGCACCAGCGGAACCATGGTGTCGCCGTGTCCGCCGAGCACCATCGCGGTGACGTTCTCCACCGAGACGTTCAGCTCGGCGGCGATGAAGGTGCGGAAGCGCGCCGTGTCGAGGATGCCGGCCATGCCGATGACGCGGTTTTTCGAAAAGCCCGAGACCTGGTGCGCGACGGTGCACATGGCGTCGAGCGGATTGGTCACCAGGATGAGAATGGAATTGGGCGAGTACTTCACCGCCTGCGCGGTGGCCCCGGCGACGATGTCGCGATTGCCGAGCAGCAGGTCGTCGCGGCTCATGCCGGGCTTGCGCGGAAAGCCGGCGGTAATGACGACGATGTCGGAGTTGGCGGTCGGCTCGTAGTCGTTGGCGCCGGTGACCTGGACGTCGTAGCCCTGCACGGGGCCGGATTCGAGGATGTCGAGTCCCTTGCCCTGCGGCACGCCCTCGACCACGTCGACGAGCACCACGTCGGCCAGTTCCTGGTCGGCGATGCGGAGGGCTACGTTGGCGCCGACGTTGCCGGCGCCGACTACAGTTACTTTCTTTCGCATGAAGAGTCCCGTCGATTATACTAGCGCAACCGCACGGGGCCTCCGCCGGCGGCCTTGCTGCGCTGCGCGGCGTCCATGAATGCGAAGATCTCCAGGGTCTCGGCGTTCGGCACCGGCGGCACGCCGGTCTCGAAGAACTTCACGATCTCGCGCAGCATGGGCGTGTAGCTCGACCGCGACTTGGCCGGACTCTGCACCACTTCCTTGGGACGGAACACCACGGCGCCGTATCCGCCCGAGGGCCGCAGCAGCCGCACGGTGCCGATGCGCCCGTCCTTCCAGCGTCCGGTGACCACGTCGGCGCCGGGCGCGGCGGCGCGCGACACTTCTTCGCATCCCGGTCCCAAGAGCGTGTACAGCATCTCGACGGCATGAATGCCGTACCAGGAGAGATCGAGGTAGTGGGTGGCTTCGACGGGTCCCGGTCCCCAGGTGATGACGCCGGTGGCGTCGGGGTGCTTCATCGTCGTCGCGATCTCGCTCCAGCGCAGGCTGGACGAGCTGAACCAGGGCGTGCCGGAGGCGGCGGCGAGGCGGGCGATCTCGCGGGCGTCTTCGAGGGTCGCCGCCAGCGGCTTGTCGATGAACACGCGCTTCTTGGCGGCGAAGATCTCGCGAGCCTGCGGAAGATGCGCGCGCCCGTCGACGCTTTCGAGCAGCACCACGTCGACCTTCGTAAGCAGCGTCTTGATGTCAGGCACGATCTCGACGCCCCAATCCTTCTCGATCTCGGCGGCGAACTTGTCGACGCGCGTGTAGCTGGATTCGACGTCCTGGCTGCCGCCCTTGAATGCGGCCACGACGCGCGCGCCGGGGATGTGCTCGGGATGCTTGGGGTCGTTGAGGATGCGCGTGAAGGCAGGCACGTGCGAGGTGTCGGTTCCGACGATGCCGACGCGGATTTGCGCGGTCGCCGCGAGGGCGCAGAAGGCCAAGGCGAGGAGTTTCATCACCGGCATTGTACCCCTGGCGGCGGGCCCGCAACGCGATGCCAGGCCGTGCCACGATGCGGCCCCGATATGATACGATCCTGTTTCTCTCCTCCGGACCGGCAAACTTCTCGAGTGGTTGCGGCGATGGAGGAATTTCATGGCCGTACGGCCAGGAGATGAAACCAAGTGAGAGTCTACGAGGGCAAAGAGATCCGAAACGTCGGACTGGTGGGGCATCTGAACTCCGGAAAGACGTCGCTGGCGGCCGGGTTCCTGTATTCGGCGGGCGTCACCAACCGGCTGACGCGGGTCGACGAGGGCAACACCATCACCGATTTCGACGAAGAGGAGATCCAGCGCAAGATCACCATCGCGACATCGCTCGCCTACGTGGAGTGGAAGAAGAACAAGATCAACCTGCTCGACACTCCGGGCTTCAACATCTTCATCAACGACACGCGGCAGGCGCTGGTGGCGGCCGACGCGGCGGTGGTGCTGGTGGACGGCGTGGCGGGAGTCGAGGTGCAGACCGAAAAGGTGTGGTCGTTCTGCGAGCAATACGAGATTCCGCGGGCGCTGGTGATCAACAAGCTCGACCGCGAGCGGTCGAGCTTCGACCGCGCGCTGGAGTCGGTGCAGCAGGCCTTCGGGCGCGGCTCGGTGCCGATCCAGCTTCCGCTGGGGGCGGAGCGCGAGTTCAAGGGCGTGGTCGACCTGATCTCCATGAAGTCGTACACGTACACGGCGGACGGCGACGGCAAGGGCAGGGAAGGCGAGATTCCGGGCGACATGGCCGAGGCCGCGCAGAAGGCGCACGAGGCGCTGATCGAGATGGTGGCGGAGGGCAACGACGCGCTGCTGGAGAAGTTCTTCGAGCAGGGGACGCTGGAGGCCGGCGAGATCCGCGCGGGGCTGCGGCAGGCGGTGCTGGAGCGCCGGCTGCAACCGGTGCTGTGCGCCTCGGGGCTGCACAACATCGGCGCGGACCTGATCCTGAACTTCATCGTGGACAATTTTCCGGCGCCGGTGGATCGCGGAACGGTGAAGGGGAAATCGGGCGCGGCGGATGTGGAGCGCAAGATCGCCGACGCGGAGCCGGTCTCGGCGTTCGTGTTCAAGACGGTGGCGGACCCGTTCGCCGGGCGGCTCACGTATTTCAAAGTGATGTCGGGCGTGATGAAGAACGACGCCAACGTGAGCAATTCGCGCACGGGCGGCGTGGAACGCATGGCGCACATCGGGTGCCTCACGGGCAAGACGATCGCGCCGGCGACGGAGCTGAAGGCGGGCGACATCGGCGCGGTGGGGAAGCTGAAGGAGACGCAGACGGGCGACACGCTGGGCGACAAGGCGTCGCCGATCGTCTACCCGGCGGTGGAGCTGCCGGAGCCGTCGATCGCCTACGCGATTCTGGCGAAGTCGCGCGCCGACGAGGATAAGGTGGGGCAGGCGATCCACCGCATTCTCGAGGAGGACCAGTCGCTGCGGTTCTATCGCGACGCGCAGACGAAGGAATTTCTGCTGGCGGGCTGCGGGCAGCAGCACGTGGAGGTGATCGTCAGCAAGCTGAAGAAGCGCTACGGCGTGGAGGTGGCGCTGCACGCGCCCAAGGTGCCGTATCGCGAGACCATCCGCGGGCACGCCGACGTGCACGGGCGGCACAAGAAGCAGACCGGCGGGCACGGGCAGTTCGGCGACTGCAAGATCAAAATGGAGCCGCTGCCGCGGGGCGGAAAGTTCGAGTTCGTCAACGACATTTTCGGCGGGGCCATTCCCCGGCAGTTCATTCCGGCGGTGGAGAAGGGGATCGTGGAAGCCGCCGAGAGAGGTTACCTGGCGGGCTTTCCGGTGGTGGACTTCCGGGTGACGGTCTACGACGGGCAGTACCACGACGTGGACTCCAACGAGATGTCGTTCAAGATGGCGGGGCGCAAGGCGTTCAAGCTGGCGATGGAGGCGGCCAAGCCGGCGCTGCTGGAGCCGATCATGAACGTGGAGGTGCGGGCGCCGGTGGAGTTCGCCGGCGACCTGATGGGCGACATGAATCAGCGGCGCGGGCGCATCAGCGGCATGGACACGCGCGGGAATACGCAGATCGTGCGGGCGCAGGCGCCGATGTCGGAGATGCTGACGTATCAGAACGACCTGATCTCGATGACGCAGGGTCGCGGGGAATTCACGATGGAGTTTTCGCACTACGATTTTCTGCCGCAGCAGCAGGCGGAGAAGGTGATCGCGGCGGCGAAGGCGGCCAAGGAAGGCGTGGAGGAGGAAGAGGAAGAGTAGGGGGGCTTCGGCCCCGCTTGCGCGGGCCATCGCGCCTCCGGCGCAGAGACGCGCCCGGCGAAGCATCGGATCTCCGGCCCGCCCACCAGGGCACTTCACTGAGTTGCGGGGAGTCTGCGGGAGTGCAAAGCGCCGGGAACGGTTGCTAGGATACCAGCAGGCGACCCATGACGAACAAGCCTCGCGAATCCGTTCCCACCGACCTGTGGGAGGAGTTCGAGGCGGCCGGGCGCAGGCCGCTCGCCACGCGGATCGACTACTCGTTCATCCGGACATACAAGCCCGTGCTCGACGATGCTCCGTTTCGCGCCTTCTCGACCATGGCGGAATATCGCGAATGGTGCGAAAGGAATTTGCCGGACTGGCTCGGCTATGGCCGCATTTGATTACCGCCAGGCGGAGGCCATCCGGCAGGCTTTCGACAAGCACGGGGTGAGGTACTTGTTTCTGGGGAAGTCGGGGGCGATCCTGCTGGGCTATCCCGACACGACTCAGGACGCGGACCTGTTTGTCGAAAAAACGACGGCGAATTGCCAGGCGGCGGCGGCGGCATTGCGCGAGACCGGCTTCGCGCTCACCGACGAACAAGTGGGCGAGATACAACGGGGAAAAGACTTCATCCAGTTGAAGAACGGCCCATTCGACGTCGATCTCGTTTTCGCCCCGGACGGAATCGAGCTCTTCGAAGACGCCTGGCGGCGGCGCATCGACGTCGAGGGCTATCCGGTCTGTCACATCGACGACATCATCAGAAGTAAACAGGCCGCCAATCGAGCGAAGGATCGGGAATCACTGCCGAGGCTCCTTTCCTTCCGGGAGTACTGGATAGGAAAGCAGCGCAGTTCATGAGCCGTCAGGTTCTTCCGTTCTTCTTTCGCGTCAGAAGCCTGCGTCCGGGCTCTGGAGGAGAGGAACAATAGAGACACTCCGGCCTGGGGCGCCATGTGGCGCGATCCGGAAGATCGCGCGCAACCCGAGGCATCGGATCTCCGGCCCGCCCCTCAGTCGGGCACCGGCCGGAGATCGTGGAATGCAGGTTGACTCACGGGCGATTCCATACGGGAACCGCGCCGGGCCGGAACAGTCGGAGTTCTCTGTTCCGGGAGTCGACTCCTTCCATGCGACACCGTCCCTATTTCAGGCAAGCCATTATGCAGGCTCCGGTGCGGCGGGAAATCGTGAGCGATGAAATCGGCGGCCGCCGAATCGTCTTCATCGAACCTGACTCATTGGTAGCACGGGCGGCGAAGGGCGCTGGTTGCGGATCGGCGTAAGAGGTTGAGACGGCGAGGGATGCGGGGTCGGGGAGCGCCGTGACCGGCGGGTGCGCAATAGCTCATATTGGCCGCAGATGAA
>CAZEVY010000162.1:0-7161 GCA_964515555.1 uncultured Solibacteraceae bacterium
CGCTGGCTCGCCGAAGCCGACCGCCGCGCCGGCAACAACATGGACTCGCGCGTCAGCTTCTACGACACGGACGGGAAGCTCCAGACCGTCGCCGCCGTGGGACCCGAGCGCGTGGCGCACAAGGTCCGATACCGCACCGTCGCCGCACGCACGGCGGGAGGCGCGGTGGCCGTCTTCCCCGCCCCGCACCAGTATTTCTTCGCGCGCGACTTCACGACCAACATGGGTTACCTGTGGAGCCGCGCGTGGAGGGGCCAGGTCGCGCTCGGCATCCGCCAATTGCCCGACGACAACACCGCCTTCTATCCGTGGATGAACGCGCCGCCCGGCACCTCCCAGCGGCTGGCGATGTTTCTGTGGCTCACCGACGCGACTCCCGCCGCGGCGATCGAGGAGGTCCTGCGATTCACGAATCGCGACCGCTTCCCCGCCCTGCCGGGCTACAAGACGCTCGCGGCGCACTGGCACGTCGCCTACACGGTGCAGGCGCTCGACAAGGGGCTCGACTGGACGCCGCCGTTCAAGCCCGTGCTTCAGGAGATGGGCGTCGACGCCGCCATGATCGCCGACTTCCACGGCGACGGCCATCCGCGCGACGCCGGCGACATCCGGCTTCAGGAAGTCGAGGCGTACCATCGGGCCTGCCGTGCGCAGTCGGACGCGCGCTTCCTGCTGATTCCCTCCGAAGAGGCCAACGTGCATTACGGCGGGCACTGGGCGGTGGCGTTCCCCAAGCCCGTGCACTGGATCATGAGCCGTGCGCCGGGCTCGCCGTTCGCGACGCCGGACGCGAAGTATGGGACCGTGTATCGCGTCGGCACCCCCGAGGAGATGCAGGAGCTGATTCGCCGCGAGCGCGGCATCGCGTATCAGACGCATCCGCGCACGAAAGGCTCCATGGACTTCCCGGACAAGATCCGCGAGACGGCCTGGTTCCGCGACCCGACCTACATCGGCGCAGGCTGGAAGCAGATGCCGTCGGACCTTTCGACTCTGCGGCAAGGCCTGCGCTCGCTGAATCTTGTCGACGACATGAACAACTGGGGTTTGGCGAAGCTGCTGCTCGGCGAGGTCGACGTGTTTCAGATCGACTCGACGCACGAGCTTTGGGCGCACATGAACATCAACTACGTGCGCATGGACGAGCTGCCCGGCTTCGACAACTACGGGCGGGTGCTCGAAGCGCTCCAGCGCGGCGACTTCTTCGTCTCGACCGGCGAGGTGGTGCTGCCGGTGGCGCGACTGGCCGGGGAGGGGCCGCAGTCGATCCGCGTCCGGGCCGAGGCGCGGTGGACCTTCCCGCTGGCGTCGGCGGAGGTGGTCTGGGGCGACGGCGACCGGACGCATCGACGGACGATTCCGCTGGACACCACGCGGGCGTTCGGGAGCCATGCGTTCGACTGGACGGTGGAGGCGCCCGGATGGAAGTGGGCGCGGCTGGAGTTGTGGGATGTCGCGGGCAACGGCGCGTTCACGACTCCCGTACGGCGACCATGACCGAACGTGGGGACTCGATGACAGACATGACCGCCAAGGTAGCTCTGATTACGGGCGCGAGCAGCGGGATCGGCCTGGCGACTGGAGTGGCTTTCGCGGCGCGAGGCGCCCATGTGGTTCTTGCCGCGCGGCGCGAGCGCGAGTTGGAGGCGGTCGCGAGTGAGATCGTGGCGCGCGGAGGAAAAGCGAGTTTCGTGGTCGCCGATGTCTCGCTCGCCAGGGACGTGGAACGGATGGTGGCGCACGCGATCGAGACATTCGGCCGACTCGATTATGCGGTGAACAACGCCGGCATTGAGGGGAAGTTCGCGGGCATTACGGAGCTGGCCGAAGAGGACTGGGATCGCGTAATCGACACGAACCTGAAAGGTACTTTTCTCTGCTTGCAGCACGAGGCCCGAGCGATGATCGCAGGCGGACGTGGCGGAGCGATTGTGAATGTCGGCTCGGTAAACTCGTTTCTTGGCTTTCCCGGCGGCTCGGCGTACACCGCGTCGAAACACGGGCAGATCGCGCTGACCACGTCGGTCTCGGCGGAACTGGCGCCAATGGGGATCCGCGTCAACCTCGTCTGCCCCGGATTCATCGACACGCCGATGCATCACCGCGCTCGCGGGCTTGTCGGCGACGATCTGTACGACAAGGTCTTGATACCTCGCGTCCATGTGAGACGCACGGGCCGTCCAGAGGAGATCGCCCGGACGATTGTCTTCCTGTGTTCCGATGACGCCAGTTACATCACAGGCACGACCCTGACGCCCGACGGAGGCTTCTCACTGACGATTTGAGATAATTACCGCATGGCGCAGTTCCCGAGGCTCTTCGTCGTCCAACAGAACTTCCCCGATCGTGCGATTCCGGACATTCCCGGCGCTGTGCACCAGCAGCTCGGCGCCGCGTCGTTCGGCGCGCGCCTGAAGTCCGGCGCGACCGTCGCCATCGGCGTCGGGAGCCGCGGCATCACCAACATCGCCACCATCGTGCGCGCGGCGGCGGACTTCTGGAAGTCGCGGGGCATGCACCCGTTCATTTTCCCGGCGATGGGAAGCCACGGCGCGGCCACCGCCGAGGGACAGGCCGACGTTCTCGCGCACTACGGCATCCACGAAGCCACCATGGGATGCCCGGTGCGCAGCTCGCTCGAGGTGGTCTCGCTGGGCAAGACCTCCGAAGGCATCGAGGCGTTTCTCGACGCCAACGCCAACGCGAGCGACGGCATCATGCTGGTGGGCCGCGTGAAGTGGCACACCGACTTCGACGGCAAGCTCGAAAGCGGCCTCTTCAAGATGATGGCCATCGGACTCGGCAAGTTCGCCGGCGCGCAACGCTACCACACCTACGCCTACAGGCTCGGACTGGAGCGGGTGATCCGGCAGGTGGGCCGCCAGGTGCTGGGATGCGGAAAGATTCTCGGCGGACTCGCCATCATCGAGGACGCGCATCACAACACGGCGCACATCGAAGCCGTGCCGGTCGAATCGATGGAGAAGCGCGAAGAAGAACTGCTGGTCATCTCCAAGGAATGGACCGCCAAGATTCCGGTGCCGCACCTCGACATCCTGATCCTGGACGAGATCGGCAAGAACATCAGCGGCGCCGGGATGGACACCAAGGTCGTGAACCGCAGCGTGACGGGCGGCTACAACCCGTGGCCCAACACGCCCGTGATCGAGCGCATCTTCGTGCGCGACATCAGCTCGGTGTCGTATGGCAACGCGGTGGGACTCGGCATGGCCGACGTGGTGCACGAGCGGCTGGTGCGCAAGATGGATCGCAAGCCGACCTACATCAACGCGTTCACGGCGTCGACCTGCCAGGCGTCGCGCATCCCGGCGTATTTCCCGACGGATCGCGAGTGCCTGGAGCGGCTGATGCCGACGGTCGGCAAGCTCGACATGAGCGAGGTGGAGATCGGCTGGGTGCGGAACACGATGGAGCTGAGCCCGATCGTACTCAGCGAGAACCTGCTGGCGGAGATCGGCAGGAATCCGCTGCTGGAGATTCTGGGTCCGGCGCGCGAGTTCGAGTTCGACGATAGCGGCGACCTGTTCGGCCTGCTCGCGCCCTCCGAGGAACTTCAGCACGCGCACTAAGCGCCCGGCACGCCCCCAAAAAACGGAAGAGCCGCGGAGGGCCCCCTCCACGGCTCTTGACTGCTTGCTGTTTGGATCGGAACCGACTAGCTGGCGGTGCCCTGCGTAGCGGCCGTCGACATCACGCTCGAGATCTTCGAGAAGATCGTGCTGATGCTGGCGGCGACGCCCGGCATGATGGCGCCGGCGGCCACGGCCACGAACCCGGCCATCAAGGCGTACTCGATGAGGTCCTGACCGCGGGTGTCCTTCCAAATCCTGAGCTTCCACACCAGATTGGTGACTTTGTTCATTTTCTCTTTTCTCCTCTTTCCCTGCGAATAGGGTGAAAGTAATGTAGCTAGGTCTAACTTAGCATTCGATCCGTTTTGCTCAAATCCAGGGAACCTCTTAAATGCCTCCCCAAACCGCCTCACCTCCCCGGGAATTCCCTTAGGAACCCTTGCCCCGCCGGCCACCCGCCTAGGGTTTTTTCCAACCCGGACGGCGGCAAGGGGAAGCGTGCCCGGGCGCCCCAAAAAACGAGAGCGCCCCGGACGGACCGGGGCGCTCGTCGGCTCCAACTCGTTGAGGCGCTACGACTAGGACGCGGTGCCCTGCGTGGCGGCCGTCGACATGACGTCGGAAATCTTGCTGAAGATGGTGCTGATGCTGGCGGCCACGCCCGGCATGATGGCGCCGGCGGCGACGGCCACGAAGCCCGCCATCAAAGCGTACTCGATCAGGTCCTGGCCACGGGTATCCTTCCAGATCCTCGCCTTCCAGATCCAATTGCTGATGTTGCGCATAGTTACTTTCTCCTCTTAACCCTCATCCGCAAGGGCATGTTGTGTTCTGACGATTCGACGTTAACACCTGCCCGGCGCGCGGCAAATAGACGGTTCCGCTAGGACTATTCGCGAAAACTACCCAGGACCTAGTGCCCACCTTAGGCTATCCTTAGATGCCGGAATCGCTCCGTCAGGGCGAAGTCGGTCCGCACGGACGCGGCCGACTCCCCGCGCTGCTCGATGCCGGCGGTCTCGATGCGGCCCAGCTCCGGCGCCATGGTCAGGTATTCAATCCTTGACGGGTCGATGCCCATGATCCGGCAGCAGGTCGCGTCGACCGCCATCACATCGGCGCCCATCACCAGTACGCCGCACTGCTTCGGCGCGCCCTGAATCGGCCCGTTGCCTTCCATCCCGACGATGCCGTCGACGATGGCGAATGTGTTGCGGAAGTGCCGGTTCAACTCCACGATGGAACGGTCGATGCCGACATAGTGCAGGAAGTTCTTCGGCCAGCCGTAGACGGCGCCGGGCACCAGCCCGAACAGATTCTTCATGGCAAGCGTGGCGCCGGCCCAATGGTGCGTCTTCATCTTCGGCATGCTGACCAGGATGTCGGCGTCCAGCGCCGTCTTCGGCAGGTAGATTTGCTTGTGATCGCCGAAGCGCGCGCGCGGCGCCACGTCGTCGCGATTCAGGTCGGTGAAGACATCCTCGAAGCCGGCGACAGCCTGGCGATACCCGGCCTCATCGGCCAGATACATGGTGTCGCGGCGATGACCCGGCCCCTCGGCGATGCGCACTTCGGCGCCCATCGAGCGAAAGACGTCGTAGGCGGCCGCCAGCACCGCCGGATGCGTGTTGATGCTGGTGGTGGAATCGAACTCGACGAGATTCGGCTTCAGCAGGACGCGCTTGCCGCGCGCGTCCACACCGCACATCTCCAGGCCGCGGCGAATCGTGTCCGCCAGTTCGACGCCGTAGGACGCCGCCTTCAGCACCGACACCGCCGACACCGCCCGCGGCGCCTTCACCTCGCTACACGATGCCGACAAGAGCGCTCCTCCCACGGGCAGAAACTCGCGCCGCGTAATCCTCAAGACGCCACCGTCCCCAGCAGCCGGTAATTCCCGTCCGGCGCCGACAGCGCCTCGAGCGCGGTCACCAGAATGTCGTTCGACGGCGGCGCATCCCCGCCGGCCACGTCGACCCCGTGGTTCCGGAGCGCCACCGCCAGCCAGGCGCGGGCCAGCCGCGAACGCGATTTCTCCCGCAGGGATCGCGCCAGCTCCAGCGTCCCTCCGAGTGACGCCGTGCTTCCTTGCAAGCCGACCAGCGCCAGCGCGGTGGTCTCCGGATACGAGGGCAGCTTTACGTCCTGCACCAGCTTGTTGCCGTAATTCCAGCCGCCGTCGGCGCAGCGCCGGTCGGCGAGCATGCGCTCGGCCATGCCGACGCGCCACTCGATCGCCTTGACGCCCGGCCATTTCCTGGCGCGCATCGGCCCCAGGCTCTTCTTCAGCGCGATGAGCGCGTGCGCCGTCGGCTCCACCCACGACGTATTCTTCGGAAGCCACGGCCATCCCTGGACGCTGGCGTCGTGCTGCACGGCCCCCGGCTGCAGCTTGTTGATGATGCGCTTCCACAGCGCGCCTTCGTCGCCCTTCACCCGGATCAGCCACTCGACTCCGCGGTCGAAGGCCCGGTCGGCGACCCCACGAACGCAGTGCAGCGTCACCGCCAGCGCCGTACCCCAGCCGGGCTGGTCGACTCCGGCGCCGGGACGCCATCCGCCGTCCGGCGACTGCCAGGACCGCACCGCCGACCACGCCTTCTCGACCGCCGCCGCCGCCGCGTCGCCCTCCAGCGCACAGCGCCGCGGCGGAGAGGTCGGAGATTCCCCAGGGCTACACGGCGCCGCGCCCGCCGCGGCTGCGTCGTGCGCTGGTCCATCCATGAGCGCCAGCATCGTGTAGGCCGTCGGCTCGAGCCACGACTTCTTGCCGCGGAAGTAGCCCCAGCCGCCGTCGGGATTTTGCGAGTCGATCAGGTAGCGGCGCCGAGCCGCCAGGTCCGCGGTCATTCTCCTCACCCATCGGCTTATCCTGGTGATTCCTTTAGGCTTAGTCAGGCGCTGCGGTACAATCGCAACTGATGAGTGCTTCCAACAGCTTCGGCGCTCGCGGCGCGATCACGGCCGGCGGGCGCGAGTACACCGTTTTCCGCCTGTCGGCGGTAGGAAACACGGCCCGCCTGCCGTACTCCATCCGCGTGCTCCTCGAAAACCTCCTCCGCCACGAGGACGGCGTCACCGTGACCGCCGACGACATCCGCGCGCTCGCCGCCTACGACGGGGGCCGCGCCGAGCGCGAGATCAGCTTCATGCCCGCGCGCGTCCTGCTCCAGGACTTTACGGGCGTGCCCTGCGTCGTCGACCTGGCCGCGATGCGCGACGCGCTCGCGAAGCTCGGCGTCGATCCCCGCCGCGCCAATCCGCTCCTGCCCGCCGACCTGGTCATCGACCACTCCGTCCAGGTGGACCACTTCGGCGCCGCCGACTCGTTTCAGTTGAACGCGCTGCTCGAGTTCCAGCGCAACCAGGAGCGGTACCGCTTTCTGCGATGGGGCCAGTCGGCGTTCTCCAACTTCCGGGTCGTGCCACCCGACACCGGCATCGTGCACCAGGTGAATCTCGAATTCCTCGCGCCCGTGGTCTTCACGTCGACGCGCGACGGGCACACCTGCGCCTATCCCGACACGCTGATCGGCACCGACTCGCACACCACGATGATCAACGGGCT
>CAZEVY010000163.1:0-6954 GCA_964515555.1 uncultured Solibacteraceae bacterium
CGAGCTCGAATCCCGGGTCGCCGAATGGGAAGCGCTTAGCGCCGAGCTGGAACAGCTGGGTTGAGGATTCGCCCGATCTTCGCTATTCTGGCAAAGATAAGGCGAACACGTGACCAGCCTTCAGGAACAGCTCGCCCTACTCCGGCGCCGCATCGCCGACGTGGAATCCCGCTGGCGGGACTCATCGGCTCCTCGCGAGCCGGGTCCGGCGTCGGCGCAGCAGCGTTGTGCGCTGGCGGACATCCTCGGCGGAGGCGCTGTCGAGAACGCGGCGGGCCGATATTGGGAGCGGGAGGTTTGTTACTCGCGCCTGGGACGTCACGGGGTGATCGAGCTCTCGACGCTGGAAGAGTGGTCCGGCTGCCTGCTCGGGCCGATCTCGGAAGATCGGATCGCGGCGTCCGACCCGCGCCGCTGGGCGTTCCTCGACACCGAGACCACGGGCCTTGCGGGCGGAACCGGCACCTGCGCGTTTCTCGCGGGCGTGGGCCGCATCGCGGAGGATGGTTTTCGCGTGCGGCAGTTTTTCCTGCGCGATCACAGCGAGGAGCCGGCGATGCTGGCCGGTCTCGCCGCGCACCTGGCGGAGTTCGACGTCGCCATCACCTACAACGGCGCCGCCTTCGATCTGCCCCTGCTCGAGACGCGCTATCGCCTGGCGCGCACGAGGACCCCCTTCGCCGGGCTCGCGCACCTGGACCTGCTGACGGGCGCGAGGCGGCTTTGGAAACTGCGACTCCCGAGCTGCCGCCTCGCCGAGCTGGAGCATCGCATCCTCGGCCACGAACGCGAGGACGACATCGCGGGCGCTCTGATTCCTTACGTCTTCTTCGAATATCTGCGAACGGGCCGAGCACTGCGTCTGGCGGCCGTGTTCCGCCACAACACGACCGACATTCTCTCGCTGGCGGCGCTGACGGGAGTCGTCTGCCGGGCTTTCGGCGACCCGGAGGGCGGCGATTCGCTGCACGCCGCCGAGATGGCGGGTCTGGCGCGCTGGCTTCAACGCACGGGCCGCGCTGAGGCGGCGCTGCGCCTCTACAGGCGCGCCGTCGAGCGAGGTCTCGGCGACGAATTGCTCTTCCGCACGCTCTGGGACTGCGCCCTCATCGAGAAGAAGCTGGGGTGCATCGACGCGGCGCTGGCGACTCTCGGCGATCTCGGGGCGTCGCGGAATCCCTTTCAGGCGGCGGCGATCGAGGAACTCGCCAAGCACTACGAGCATCGTCGCCGCGAACCCGCTCGAGCCCTCGAACTAACCGAAGCCGCCCTGCGGATCGCCGACAGCCCGGCACTGCGCCGCAGGCAGGCGCGCCTTGCGGATCGCCTTCGGGACGGAAGGGCGCCCTCTTCTGGCAGGAGGGGCCGCCGCCACGCGGGGATCACGGCCCATCCGGCCTAATCGCGCCTGCCGTGGGGACGCAGACGATCCTGAATTTCGGCCGGAATCTCGCCGTTCCACTTTCCAGCGACGCCTTTCTGGCGGAACACCTCGATCGTCCGCCCGGCCGTGCGGGCGTGCCGCGGCGAAGCAGTGTAGATGCGCTCCCAGCGATCCGGGTACTGTTTGAGCATGTCGCGTAGCAGGTCCTCGAACGCGTAGGGACCCCGCGGGCGGTTGTCGAGAACCAACACTTCCACCGGAACCGACTCCAGCCGCTTCATAGCCTCCTCCGGCGTCTTGGTGATCAGCCGCACCCGGTATCCCGACCAACTTTGACTGGCCAGCGCCTTGCTCGCGCGGAGCACGACGTGTCCGGGGCGGCGCTCCCGCATGGCCACCTCGGCGGTGAACACTCCCTCTCCGCGACTGTCGGACGCCACCAGAAAGACCGATCTCCTGAGGTCGTCCCGGGCGAGCAACTGTTCGGCAACTTCGCCGTATCCGAACGTCATTTTCGCCCGGTGCGAGCCGGCGAAGCTGGCCGCCACCGCCAGAAAGAGGCCCGCGGCGAGGGGAACCCTCGACCAGGGCGGCGCTCGGCTGACCAACACCGCCGTCCCTTGCAGCGCCGTCAGCGTCAGCACTACGGCGAATCCGATAAAGTAGCGGGGATCGGCGGCGATCACCGGGATGACGGAGGGAATCAGGAGGAAGGCGCCCACGACGGCGAGAGCGGCGATCCAGACGCCTTCGACCGGCTGCCGCCGCACCAGGCGGGCCACGCGCTCGGCCAGCCCGATTGCGGCCAGCCCCGCGAGCACCGGCCCGAGGAGCCGATACACGGCATAAGCAGCGACCCAGCGATTCGCCGGCGCGTTGCCCATGCCGCCCACCCGAACGGTACGCTCGTTGTCGGCGCCCGGCGCCAGCAGGTACCACGGCGCGGCCCCGACCAGCACGATCACAGCAGGCAGCCAGAAGACGGGGCTGAGCAGCAGGCGCCAGCGGCGCGAAATCAGTATCGCGAGCGGTGGCGCCAGGGCCAGCACGATGCCCGTGCCCTTCGTCAGAACCGCAGCCAGCGCGATCAGGCCGAAGAGCGCCGAAGCCCGCCAGCCCTCGCTGTCCAGATAGCGGCCATAGGCGATTGTGGCGAGGAAGATGAGCAACGCGATGAGGTTCTCCGCCATCACACGTTGGCCGTGGTGGAAAACCGTCGGCATCCCCAGGAGAACCAAACCGCCGCACGCGGCCAGCCATGGGCCGAACAATCGGCGCCCGGCGAGGTAGAACGACCAGGCGATCAGCGCCGTGAGAAACGCCATGAGAAGCATGACCGCCCATCGGTCACCGGAGAACACGACTCCCCAAACCCCCTGAATCGCGTAGAAAAACGGCGGCCAGTAGCCGATCGCGACCTTGGGATAATGGAGATAATAGTCCTCGGCGAACTCCATCGGTAGCTTCGAGAGGCCGGATACCAGGTAGTCCCGGACCATCAGACCCGTAATGTAGTGCGACGGTTCGTCGGGATGGTCGCCGAATTCGGCCTGGTAGCAGCCCGCCCACCACTGGCCGGCCAGACCCGCCGCAAGGTAGACGGCGAACACCGCGGCGGCGGCGAGGCGGCTTGACGGTGACCCTCGTGGGTTGGCGCCGGCCGGCGCCGTCGATGCGGTCATTGCGGTCGATGTCCGGAATCAGGCAATCACCCATGCTATCATCGCGCTTTCCTCGCGGGCATGACCGGAACGCGCGTCGGCAGCTATCACATACACGAGAAACTGGGGCAGGGCGGCATGGGCGTCGTCTTCCGCGCGGAGGACACCCGCCTCAGGCGCAACGTCGCCATCAAGTTCCTTCCCGAGCGCTACGCCTCCGATCATCAGGCCCTGGAGCGCTTCCAGCGCGAGGCGCGCCTGGCCTCGTCGTTGAACCATCCCAACATCTGCACCGTGCACGACATCGGCGATTCCGGGGGCCGGCCCTACCTGGTCATGGAGTACCTGGAGGGCCAGTCGCTCGACCAGCGATTGCTCCAGGGGCCGATCGAAATCGCCGAGGCGCTCGACTTGGCGATCGAGATCGCCGACGCACTCGACGCCGCCCACGCGCGCGGCATCGTACACCGCGACATCAAGGCGCCGAACATTTTCCTGACCGCCCGCGGCCGTGCCAAGGTCCTGGACTTCGGCATCGCCAAGCTGCGCGAGGAGCCGGCGCACTCCGCCGAGGAGATTCGCGCCGCCGGCGAGCGCGCCCGCGACATCGACACCCGTACCCGCGATCGTGAAAAGCTGACGACGCCCGGCATGGCGCTCGGCACGGTGGCCTACATGTCGCCCGAACAGGCCCGCGGCCAGGATCTGGACCATCGCACCGACCTGTTCTCCTTCGGTGTCACCCTCTACGAGATGATCACCGGCGCCCGCGCCTTCCGCGGCGCCTCCACCGCCGAGGTCTTCGGCGCGATTCTCTACGAGACGCCGCCGCCTGTGGGACGATCCGTCCCCGGAGCGCCGGCCGAGCTCGACCGCATCGTGCAGAAGTCGCTCGAAAAGGACCGCGAGCTGCGCTACCAGTCGGCTGCCGATCTGCGCGGCGACCTCAGGCGGCTCAAGCGCGACCTCTCCTCTATGCCCGCCGCCCGGCTCGATCCGGCGCCGCTGCCGTCGGCTCCGCTGGCGCGGTCCTGGAAGCGCAAGGTCCTGCTCGGCGCCGAGGCGTTGCTCGTGGTCGCGGCCCTGGCCGTCATCGCCGATCGCTGGCTGCGCCCGCCCGAGCCGCCGCCGCGGCCGGGCTTCATGTTCTCGCAGGTCACCTTTCAACAGGGTCCCGAGTTGTTCCCCAGCGTCGCTCCCGACGGCGCTTCGGTGGTGTACGCCAGCAATGCCGCCGGCAACTGGGACATCTACCTGCACGCCGTCGGCGAGAAGTCGCCGATGAACCTCACCAGCGACAGCCGCGCCGACGACACGCAGCCGGCCTTCTCGCCCGACGGCGCCTCCATCGCCTTCCGCAGCGAACGCGACGGCGGCGGCATCTACGTAATGGAGCGCGATGGGCGGTCGCCGCGCAAGGTCACCTCAGTCGGCTTCAACCCCGCTTGGTCGCCCGACGGGCGCGAGATTCTGTGCGCTACGGAAAGCATCGCGCGGCCCGACGACCGTCTGAGCGCCGTCAGCCAGGTTTGGGCGATCCGCGTCTCGAGCGGCGCGCAACGACTCATCAGCAAGGGCGACGCCGTGCAAGCGAGCTGGTCGCCGAACGGGTTCCGAGTGGCGTACTGGGCCTCGCGCGGCGGCCAGCGCGACATCTGGACCGTGCGCCGCGAAGGCGCGGCGGGCGAGGCCGTGCCGGTCACCAACGATCCCGCGGTCGACTGGAACCCGGTGTGGGCGCCCGACGGGCGGCATCTGTATTTCTCCAGCGATCGCGGCGGCAAGATGGAGCTGTGGCGCGTCGCCATCGACGAGCGCTCGGGCGAAGTGCTGGGCGCGCCCGAAGCCGTCGTGACGCCGTCGCCCGACGTCGGCCACATCAGCTTCTCGCGCGATGGGCGGACGGTGGCGTTCTCAAGCCACACCTTCGCCGCGAATCTCATGCGCGTCGCCTTTGATCCCGAAGCCGGCCGGGTTGACGGAGCGCCCGCCGCCATCACCCAGGGCGCCAAGCAGGCCACGCGACCGGACCTTTCCCCCGACGGCCAGTGGCTGGCCTACAACTCCTTCGGCAAACAGGACGACCTGTTCGTCGTGCGCACCGACGGCACCGGCCTCCGCCAGCTCACCGACGACGCGCACAAGGACCGCGGCCCGCGCTGGTCGCCCGACGGGAAGAGACTCGCCTTCTTTTCGAACCGCAGCGGCAACTACGAAATCTGGACGGTGCACCCGGACGGCGGTGGTTTGGCGCAGCTCACGCAGTCGCCGCAGGTGACCGCGGCCTGGCCGGTGTGGTCGCCCGACGGGCGGCGGATGCTGTACACGATCTTCGGGCGCGGGTCGTTTCTAGTGGACCCGACGCGGCCCTGGCAGGAGCAGTCGCCGCGTCCGCTGCCGGCGCCGGGGGATCGCGACGAGACGTTCTCGGCGTGGTCGTGGTCGCCGGACGGCTCCAAAATCGCAGGCTTCCAGCAGCGCGCCGATGGGGTGTTCACGGGCCTGTATGTGTACTCGTTCCAGTCGCAGGAATATCAGAAGGTGACCGATGCGGGACTGGACCCGGTCTGGCTGCCCGGCAGCCGCCGGCTGCTCTATCACCACGACGGTCGGCTGCACCTGGCCGACACCGCCAGCGCCGAGACGCGCGAAGTGCTCTCGGTCGCGCCCGCCGAAGTGGCGCGCCGGGGCTTCTCGGTGTCGCGCGACGGCCGCGCGATTTACTTCAGCGAGACGCGCACGGAGGCCGACGTGTGGCTGATGACGGTGGAGTGATCATGAGCCGCGGAACGAAGAAACGCCGGACGACGCCCGACCAGATCGCCGAGATGGCCACCCGCGGCGAGGATGTCTCCCGTTATTTCACGAACCAGTTCACCGTGGTCCGCCCCGTTCACCGTGTCAACGTCGATCTCACTCACGGCATGCTGCGCGAGCTCGACGAGCGGGCCATCCGGCTGAACGTCAGCCGGCAAGCCGTCATCAAGACGCTCCTGCGGCAGGCCCTGGACCAGCTTCCCGCCGGCAGAAAAGTCTCGCGTAAGAAGGCAGGCTGAGGACTCCGCCGCTCCCGAAGTCAGTCCTCCGCGTTACCGCTTCCGACGCGACACCACCCGCACCCGCCGCCCGCCCGCGCCCTCGTCGCCCAGCGCCCGCGCGACCACGTCGGCCTGCTCCTCCTGGTGCCGCTTGTACGACCCGGTCGCCGTCGAGGCGCTGTCGGCGCGGCCGACGTAGCGCAGCGTGCGCCGCGAGCGGTCGAGCAGCTGCTGCACCCGGTCGCGCGCGTAGAGCCAGGCGCCCATGTTGCGCGGCTCCTCCTGCACCCAGACGACCTCGGCGGTCACCGGATAGCGCAGCAGGATGTCGACGAAGTCCTGCTCCGGAAAAGGATAAAGCTGCTCCAGCCGCAGAATCGCGACATGCGATGCCCCGCGCTCGCCGCGCGCGGCTTCCAAATCGTAGAAAATCTTTCCCGAGCAGAGCAACACGCGCGTCACGCGATCCGCGTCCACTGACGCGTCCGGCACGATCTCGCGGAAACCTCCGGCGGCCAGATCGTCCAGAAGCGACACTGCCCGCGCGTGGCGCAGCAGGCTCTTTGGGGTGAAGATCACCAGCGGGCGCCGCATGCCGCGGCGGTCGGCGCCGCCATACTGCTGCCGCCGCAGCAGGTGGAAATACTGCGCCGGCGTGGTGCAGTTGGCGATTTGCAGGTTATTCTCCGCGCACAGGCTCAGGAATCGCTCGATGCGCGCGCTGGAGTGCTCCGGACCCTGTCCCTCGTAGCCGTGCGGCAGCAGCATCACCAGTCCGCTCGGCTGCCCCCACTTGGTCTCCGCAGCGGCGATGAACTGGTCGATCATGATCTGCGCGCCGTTGACGAAGTCGCCGAACTGCGCCTCCCAC
>CAZEVY010000164.1:0-6818 GCA_964515555.1 uncultured Solibacteraceae bacterium
GATGCGCCCGGGTCCGAGGCGTCCCTGCGCGATTTCGAAGCCGCGGCCCTCGCCGAGGAGGAGATTCGACGCGGGCACGCGCACGTTGACGAAGTCGACCTCGGCGTGGCCGTGCGGCGAGTGGTCGTAGCCGTAGACGCTGAGGAGGCGGAGAATCTTCACGCCGGGCGTGTCCATGGGGACCAGGATCATCGACTGCTGCTTGTGCGTAGGTGCGGAGGGATCGGTCTTACCCATGAAGATGCAGATTCGGCAGCGCGGGTCGCCGGCGCCCGAGGTCCACCACTTGCGGCCGTTGAGGATGTAGTGGCCGCCGTCGCGGACGATGGAGGCGCGGATGTTGGTGGCGTCGGAGCTGGCGACCTCGGGCTCGGTCATGCCGAAGCAGGATCGGATTTCGCCGGCGAGGAGCGGTTCGAGCCACCGGGCCTTTTGCCCGGCGTCGCCGTAGCGTTCGAGGACCTCCATGTTTCCGGTATCGGGAGCGGAGCAGTTGAAGACTTCGGCGGACCAGGGGACGCGGCCCATCACCTCGCACAGCGGCGCGTAGTCGAGGTTCGGGAGCGTGAGGAAGAGGTTCCAAAGGCCGGCGGCGCGGGCGACAGGCTTCAGTTGCTCGACGATCGGCACAGGCTGCCAGGGGTTCGCGCGCGCCTGTTCCTCGTAGAGGGCTTCGTTGGGGTAGATGTGCTCGTCGTAGAAGGCGCGGAGTTTTTCGCGGAGCTCGATCGTGGCGGGTGAGAACTCGAATTGCATCTCAGGGAAGTATACTGCGACGCGCCCGGACGTCAGCACCTCGCGCGAGATTGGCCGGATTCGCCAACCCTACTACTGGACCACCAGCCCGAACTCGCGCACAAGCTCCTGTCGCATGCGCGGCGCGTACAGGCGCACCCAGTAGCGTCCCCGGGCGGGCGACAGTCCGGTCACCACCTGAAGCGACTCTCCCTCGCCCCGCGCGATCGACGACCAGACCGGCCGACCGCGTGAATCCACCAGGTCGACCCGATAGGCTTCCATCGGTTCCAGCGCCCTGAGGTCGATACTGAGCGCCAGGCGCCGGCCCGCTTGAGCGACCGCCGCGCCGGCCGGATCCACGCCGCGGGCCGAGACCAGTGCGACCGTTTCCAGCGCAGGGAGACCGGATCGGGAGGGCAGAATGGCGAGCACAAGAGCCGCCGCCATCGCCCCAGCGGCCAAGGCGGGTTTCCAGCCGGTCGCGAAGACCGGCCAACCAAACCAAGGTCGCCGCCGACGGGGCGCCGAGGTCGCCGACAGTCGAGCGGCTTCGCGCATCGTTAGCAGGAATTCGTCCATCGCCTCGAGACGATCCTGACAGCCGGCGCAGATCAGGATATGCTCCTCGATGGGTTCCGCCTCGGGCTCGGAGGTGCGACCCATGGAGTACTTCTCCAGCGCCTCCTCGCCGACGTGCTCGCTCGACAGTATCTTCATAACGAAGCCTCTCTGACGGCGGGGAGCAACGTCCCAGGCCGCCACAGGGAAAAACACCCTGTTACTTCAGTTCCCGCCGCCCGCGGAAACTCTCAGCGAAACTCGTGCCAAATGCTTGCCCAGTCTCCTCCTTCCCAGTTCGCCGAAGCGAGCCTTGGCACGCGACTTCAGGAGGCGAAACTGGGTGTCGGAAAGGTTCATCTCGTCGCAGATCTGCTGCTGAGTCTGCTCGAGCAGGTAGAACCTGGTGAGGATTTCCCGGTCGCGTCCGGAAATGTCCTTCAACAGCTTCAACATAAGCTCGACGCGCTGGCTCCGGATGGCCTTCTGCTCCGGGTCGCCGTTCTCAACGGGAACCGACAACCCCTCCTCCATGTCGGTCAGGTTCCGACGGACCTGGACGGCATTGTCTATCGCCGCGGCGACCTGGCGCCGCACGACGGTACGGACGAAACCCATCAGGCGCTCTGGCTCCCGCACGTCGCCCCGAACGATCGACTGCACCACCGTCAGGAACGCGTCGTGCACTCTGTCCTCGATTTCGGCCGGTCCGAGCTGGCGGCATAGGAAAAACCGGATACCGCGGGCGAAGACGCTGTAGAGGTCTTCCATGGCCGCGGTGTCGCCCGCTCGGATCTGAGCGACCAGCCGCACCCACACCTGCTGCTGTTCCTCGGGGGTCGAAGGATCTTCGGCCTTCACCGCGGGTGGGGCCGGGGGTTGGGAATCGACGTCCCAGGGCTGGTTGTGCGTGGTGGTCGGCATCATGGATCAGCGTCCGTAAAGACAATATGCGGCCCAGTAAGCCGGGCGAGCGGTCCAGCCCCCGGATCGGGCCATTCGAACCTGTGCGTACTGCATGGCGGAGTCGATCTGGCCGGGCCAACCCCGGTCCGGAAACTGGCGCAGTCGCGCGTAGAAAACCTCGTGAAGCTCGCCGGCGTGGTCCGGCGACGACCAAAGGGATGCCGCCACGACGCGCGCGCCGGCCTCCAGCCAGGCCGTGGCCATCCCGCGCAATCCCTCGGCGGGGAGCGACTCGCCGGCGGCCGAGCTGCATCCGTTCAACACCACCAGGGGTGAGGCGATTCGCAGCGTGCGGATGGTGTCGGCGCCCAACAGTTCCGGCCCGCCCGCGCCGGCCAGACCGAGGGCGAGCAGCATCTGCCGGGGGTCGCCCGGCGACGGCGTCAGATGTGCCGCCAGGTGAACCACCGCGGGCCCGGCCTCCAGCTCGTGGCGCAGCGTCTCCCAGCGGGCGCTCTCGCCGGCCAGCAGCCGTGCCGGTCCCCATGACCGCGCGCACCGTTCGAGCTCCGCGGCCGCGCCGGGAAGCCGCGGCAACCCGGCGGAATCGGCGCCGGCGCCCAGCATGCGGCGCCACCAGGGGCGCGGGTCGCGCCAGCGCGGATCGGCGGTGTTGTAGATGGGATCGCCGAGCGCCAGCATGGCGTCCGCCCCGGCCGATTCGGTTCGCACGCCGCCGGCCATTGCCGCCGAGGGCAGGATCGACAGGGAATGTTCTTCGATCAGATACCGGGGCGGCTGTCCCGCCGCGGCGGTGTTCAATGCGGCAAATGGCGTCGTGAATAAAACGTCGTCGGGGACCACCAGCCAGCGCGGCTTCCGGGCGGCCGGGTGCGACGGAAACAGCTCGACGAACAGCTCCCGGCCCAGTTCCGCCGAGTGCGGCGAAGAATCGCGGACTGCACGGGCGAAGCGCGTTGCCGCCGCGCGAATCGATCGGGCGCCGGCGAGCGGCAGCAGATCGACGCCTTCCGCGGTCACTACCCAAACCAGCGATTGTCCATCGCGCAGGTGAAAGCTGAAGAGCGCCTCGGTGTCCCGCAGATTCCGCCGAAGCTCCGCCGCCGAAAATCGAGTCGAAGGCGGCGATGCGGGGTTGGCCGCAGCCGTGAGCTCCAGGTCGAGCAGATCCTGCCGCGCGCGGCCGACCTCGGCGCGAGCCTCCGCCGTGCCGGCGCCGAACAGGCGGCCGTGGGCCGCTTCGAGTCTCGCCAGGGCCTCGGCACGCTCGGGAGAGAG
The DNA here is from genome assembly GCA_964515555.1 of uncultured Solibacteraceae bacterium. Classification (GTDB taxonomy): domain Bacteria; phylum Acidobacteriota; class Terriglobia; order Bryobacterales; family Bryobacteraceae; genus CAZEVY01. The sequence goes on from CAZEVY010000164.1 coordinate 3,502, forward strand.
CTCACGCCGCAGGCGTCCGGCCGCACTCATGCTCCATCGCAGCCCGGCGGCGCGGTTCTCTTCGGCGGCTTCCAGGGCCTCGATGGCGCGCTCGCGGCGACCGGTCCGGAAGAACAGGTCTGCCGTCACCCGGATGTACTCGGAGAACACGGCGTCGAGGCCGCCGCCGGTGTGTGCGCGGACCCGATCGGCGGGCAGTTCGGCCAGCCGGAAATCCCGAATCCAGTCCAGGGCCCGGCGGAGCTCGCCGTAAGCGGACGCGAGCTCGCCCTGGCGCGCGAGCGCCCTTCCCCGCGCATAGGCGAACAGGTACAAGGGAATCCGTGGCGCCGTGCGCCTGGCGGCGTCGATGGCGCGGTCGGCCCACGCCACTGCCTCTGCGGCCCGATTCTGTTCGACTCGCAGCAACGCGAGTTTCAGGTACGACTGGTGCAGCCCGGCCGAGTCGTGCAGCATTCGCAGGCGGTGGGCGGCGACGAAGGCGTCCTCGGCATCGCCGAGACGGCCGGCGTCCATAAGTTCGACTCCCAGCAGGTCCCAGGCGAGCGCCTGGGTCGGGATGTCAGCCTTCTGGCTTGCCCCTTCAATCGCCTGCCGGAAGGTCTCGGCGGCCAGCCCCAGCTCTCCGTTCCAGGCGTCCAGGCGTGCCTTCTGGAGCAACAGGGGGACCGCGAGTGCTTCGCGGTCGGCGGGCGGGAGCGTCCTGTCGGCGACTTCCCACTGCCGTCGCGATTCGGCGAACGACCACAGTTGGAAGTACACCGACGACATGTTCAGGGCGAGGTATCCGGCCAAGCGGCGGTCCCCGATGGCGGCCGCCATCTCGCGAGCGGCCAAGTAGTCGGACATGGCGCCGCTATACTGGTGGGTGGCCAGTTTGAGATTGCCGAGATTCGTGAGCAGTTGTGCGGCAAAAAGCCGGTCGCCGGTGTCGAGAGCCTGCTGATAACAGGCCGTGAGCGTCTCCCTGGCTTCGGAATAGGCGAGGGACTTTGCCAGGGATATCCCTCGCTGTTTGCACCTATTCAGTGAAATCCTGAAACGGTCCGCCTCGTCGAATCGCGCCGACCGCTTGCCGAACCCAGCCGTTAACGAAAGGGCCGACAAACACAGGAAGAGAGCGCTCTTCCGCATTATTTAGTTGTTAATGGAATCGCCGGGAACGGGAATCGACGCCCGGATAGGAGTACCCGATAACAGGAGTACTACCGAGAGCATATCAGAGAACGATCGGGAGTGGTAGTCTTTTTTCGGCGGTATCCGCGTCCAAAGACCAGGCCTCAGTCTGCGTTAGTGAGGACCTACGGAACTGGTAAGGTCGCCGCTAACCGACCCTTTCGACGGGTTCGGCGACGGCGAGCTCGATGGCCGCCAGCGAGCGCGGAATCTCGTCGACTACCTCGACTAGCGGCAGCTGCTCCGGTCCGGCCGCGCCCAGTTCGCGGAACCTGCGCGCGCTGGTCATGACTCGGCTCTCATAGGAGCCGGCAGCGCGATTGAAGCTTTCGACGGAACGGTGCAAGTGGCGCCCGACGTCCTCGAAGTGCGAAGTGAACGTCGCGAGGCGATCGTAGAGGGAACGGCCGAGCGCGCTGATGGCCTCGGCGCTTTCGGCCAGCCGCTGCTGCTGCCAGCCATAAGCGATCGCCTTGAGCAGCGCGATCAGCGTGGTTGGGGTGGCGAGAATGACGCGGCGGCCGACGCCGAATTCGATCAGTGAGGGGTCCTGTTCGAGCGCGGCGCTGAAGAAAGTCTCCCCGGGCAGGAAGGCGACGACGAACTCGGGAGTCGACTCGAACTGGCTCCAGTACTTCTTGGCGCCGAGCTTGACGAGGTGGCCGCGCACCTGTCCGGCGTGCTCGCGGAGCTTGGCCAGGCGCGAGGCCTCGTCGGGGGAGTCGATTGACTCCAGATACGCTCCCAGTGAGACCTTGGAGTCGACCACGATCGTGCGGCGGTTGGGCAGGTGGATCAGCATGTCGGGTCGCAGGGCCCCATCGGCGCCGTTCGTCGTGGGCTGCTCCTCGAAGTCGCAGTGGTCGATCATGCCGGCCAGTTCGACCACCCGGCGCAGCTGGATTTCGCCCCAGCGGCCGCGCACGCTCGGCGAGCGCAGGGCCTTGGCGAGATTCACAGTTTCGAAGCGGAGCTGGGCTTGCGCATCGACCAGCCCGGTCACCTGCTCGGAGAGGCCGGCGTAGGCGGCCGCACGCGTCTTCTCGATCTCGTGCAGATTGCCCTCGACTTTGGCGAGTGATTCGCGCAGCGGCTTCACGAGCTCGTCAATAGCTCGCTGACGCCCGTCGAGATCGGTGCGTGCGCCTTCCTGGAAGCGCTCCAGCGTCGATCGTGCCAGGTCGAGGAAGGCCTGGTTGTTGGTGTTGAGCGCCTCGGCGGAGAGCGCGCGGAAGGTCTCGGTCAGCCGCCGGTGGGCATCTTCGAGCAGCGCGATCTTCTCCTCGGCCGCCTTGCGGCTTTCGTTGGTCTTGCCTTCCATCTCGGCCTGGGCTGCCTTGAGCTCGATGAAGGATTCCCGCAGCTTGGCCTGTTCGGCGCGCTCGCGATCGAGTTCCTTGAGCAGCTCGGCGACGCGGGCGTCACGGGCGGTGACGCGCTCGCCGAGGGAGGCGCGCTCGGCTTCGCTGTCGGCCCTAGCCCTGGCGTAGGTACGTTCCTTCTCGCCGCGTGAGAAAAACCACGCAACCGCGAAACCGAACATCACTCCGGCGCCGACACTCAGCGCGAACAGGAGCGGGCTGCCCATGACACACCTCCACTAAGGCTTTCCGGTACGTTCGTCGGAAACGCGGATGGAGAACATAAGGGATTCTCCCAAGTCTGTAACTCAATTATAATGGCGGCGGCGCGCCAGCCGTGCCGCGCATCGCCGTGACGTTCTCCTCGCGACTCGACTGGGATCAGCAACCGAACGCGCTGGCGCGGCTGCTCGACAGCAAGCGCCGTGCGCGCGCGCCTCTGTTCGATCTCACGGAGTCCAATCCGACGCGTGCGGGACTGGCGTTCGCGGCGGGCGCCCTCGAGGCCCTGGCCGATCCTCGGTCCCTCGTGTACGAACCGGCGCCACGCGGCGTATCGGAGGCGTGCGAGGCCGTGGCCGAATACTACGCGTCGCGCGGCGCGGAGGTCGACGCCGGACGAGTCGTTCTGACGTCGTCGACCAGCGAGGGCTATTCGTGGCTCTTCAAGCTGCTCGCCGACCCCGGAGACGAAGTCCTGTCGCCGCGGCCGTCCTATCCTCTGTTCGAGTACCTGGCGCGGCTCGAAGGCTTGCGGCTGGCGCACTATCCGCTGCGGTA
>CAZEVY010000165.1:0-6600 GCA_964515555.1 uncultured Solibacteraceae bacterium
TTGGCTCCCCGAGCGCGACATTGCAAGAAATGGAAATTGCGGTGCGTGATCAGGGAGCCTGTAAGCTACTGATTTGAATACCGCCTCGGTAAACTCATGTCTTCGATATTGCCTGGCAGAAACCGTTCGGCTCGAACCGCAGAAAGTGGGGTGCTTGTCGACCATCGCCGCCGTGGTGTCTAACGACGCTGACGGCCCGTGGATGACTTACGGCTACGATCGGCGGGCACAATGTCAGGTGCCATCGCCGCGCAACGCCTCCAGCAGCCACACACGAGCGAACTCGAAGTCCCGCTTGAGCGTCGCCACCGAAATTCCGAGCACTTCGGCAGCCTCCTTCTCCGACAGTCCACCGAAATAGCGCAATTCCACAACGCGGGCGGCACGCGGGTCGACCTCCTGGAGGCGCTCCAGCGCCTCGTGCAACTCCAGCAGATCCTCGGGCTGTTCTACCGCTTGGCGCACGTTCTCCAGCGGCACGGCGACGCGCTCGCCGCCCCGCTTTGCGGCGCGCGAAGCGCGGGCGTGGTCGACCAGGATGCGCCGCATCTGCTGCGCCGCCACTGCGAAGAAGTGCGCACGGTTCCGCCAGTCGACCGGCTGCCCCCCAAACAGGCGCATGTAGACCTCGTGCACCAGCGCCGTGGCCTGGAGAGTGTGGTCCTGTCGCTCGGCCTGCATGTAGTGCTGCGCCAGACGTCGCAGTTCGGGATAGACCAAATCGACAAGCCGCGCAGCGGCGTCGAGGTCGCCACCGCCGGACTCGGCCAGCAGCGTGGTCACATCGCGCAGATCGGCCAAAGCCTTTTCATTATAGTAATGAGCTTATCCGCGTTTGGATTTCGCTAATGGGCTGGAGAACGGAAAAGGACCGGGAGGATCGTCCTTGTACAATGTTTCAGTCATGGAGCCGGAGCGGTATCACCGCATCAAGAGCCTGTTCGGCGAGGCGCTTGAGCGGGAACCGGACGCCCGGTCCACCTTCCTGCGTGAGGCGTGCGGCGGCGACGACTCGCTCGCCTCGGACGTCGGGCGGCTCCTCGACCGGCACCGCGAGGCCGGTGATTTTCTGGCGTCGGCATCGCTCGGCCCGGGGCAAACCGTGACCTTGGGCGAGGATCCCTATCTCGGTATGGTTCTCAAAGATCGCTACCAGATCGAGCGGATGCTGGGGCGTGGCGGTTTTGGTGTCGTCTACAAGGGATCCGACTTGCATCTTCACCGCAAGGCCGTAGTCGTCAAGATCCTCGATCAGCCGGGTCAGCGAGGCGCCTGGTTTCGCAAGAAATTCCAGCAGGAATGCGAAGCGCTGGCGCGAATCCAACATCCGGGAGTGGTCGGCGTCCTCGACCAGGGCGAGACAACCGAGGGAGCACCCTATCTCGTCATGGACTTCATCGACGGCGCCACTTTGCGATCGGCGCTCCGCGACGGAGGCATGCAGCTCGCCCGCTGCGGCTTGCTGCTCCGTCAGATCGGCCAGGCGCTCGAGGCGGCTCACACGCGCGGTGTGTATCATCGCGACCTGAAGCCCTCCAACATACTTCTTCGAGACCTTGGCGCGGGACAGGAATCGGCGGTAATCATCGACTTCGGAATTGCAACCGTCAAAGACTCGGCAGCTGGGCACACGCAAGGGACGAGGGTCGTCGGGACCTATCCTTACATGGCCCCGGAACAGATCAGCGGTCATCCGGAGGCCGCCAGTGACATCTACGCGCTCGGCGCGATCGCGTACGAGATGACAACCGGTCACCGGCCGTTCGTCAACGAATCGCCGGCCCTGCTGTACGCCGAGCAGAAGGCGGGCCTCAAGGCCGGCCCGCGACGGTGGCGGCCCGAGATTCCCGCAGCCGCCGACAGGGAGATTCTCCGCGCGCTGAGTTTCGAGCCAACGAAGCGTCACGCGCGACCGTCGGAGTTCGGGGACGCGCTGGCCGCCACTCTGGCAGTGGCCGGTCCAAAGCCGCCTCGGTTCTCGCGCCGGACAGCGCTCGCCGGATCGGCCGCCGTCGTCGCGGCGACTGGGGGCGCGATCGCATTCCGATCGGTGTGGTCGTCGAAGCCCTCCGGCGCTGCCTCGCGTTCGATCGACTATTCGGTACGTTATCTCGACGGGGGCGTCCGGTTGTCGTTCCGAAGCGCACAATCCGGACGTTTGTACCTGATCAACGAGGGCCCCCTCCCGCAGGCGGGCCGCCCGTTGTTCAACGTGCTCGCGATTCTTCGGCTGGAAGCGGCCAGAACGCTCACGCTTCCGGAAGGCGATCACTATTTTCGCTTCGATCATCAAAAGGGTCGTGAGAAGGTTTGGGTGGTCTGGTCATCGGAGCCGCTGCCCGAGATGGAGGCGCTCGAGAAGTGGCGGAACGACGCCGACCAGGGGCGAATCGGCGATCCGCGGAGCGTCGAAGCAATTCAGGAATGGCTCGAGCGACATGCCTCCAAGGTCGACGCATTGGAGTCTGCCGGTTTTACGGCACTCCGTATTGCGGCCGACCCACTCGTCCATCGGTTCGAGATCGAGAGGAGGTAACGCGATGAACACAGCGCTGGTTATCGGCTTGATGCTCGCGCAGCAGGAGACAGGGACTCGGTCGCTCTGGGACACGACGTTCCTCTCTCAGCGCCCGGCGACCAAGAAGGCCGGTCCCGCGAAAACGCCGACGGCGGTCCCGGCGAAGCCGGCAGCGAACACCGCTGCTTTTGTCGGGGTCACCATCTGGCGACTTCGGCCGAGCCTCCCCACCGACGAAATGGGCTCGCGCCTGTTTCTCCACGACGAACAGAAGAAGGAGGAGCAGTGGACGCTGGAACGCGCCAGCGCCGATGCGGCCCTCAACGACGGACAACGGGTCCGCCTCAGCATCGAAACGGCGCAGAGCGGATACCTGTATGTGATCGACCGGGAGCAGTACGCCAGCGGCGCGCTGGGCGAGCCGTATCTGATTTTCCCCACGACCAAGCTGCGCGGTGGCGACAATGCGGTCAGCGCGGGATTGTTGGTCGAGATTCCCGGCCGCGAGGACTCGCCTCCCTACATCTGGCTGAAGCGCTCGCGCGACTACCACGTCGGGGAAGTCCTCACCATACTCGTGACGCCGAAACCTCTCGATGGGGTTGTGACCGCGGACGGCCCCCAGGTCTTGTCCGCGCAGAAAGTCGAAAGCTGGATCAAGCAGTGGGGCGCCCGTGTCGAGCGGCTCGACGCTGCTTCGCTTGCCGGCAAAGTGTATACCGCGCAGGAGTTCGCCGCTTCACGCCCGGCCGGTACGCCCCTTGGCCCGTCGGACCCGGCGCCGCAGACGCTCTTCCGCGTCGACTCCAGGCCAGGAGACCCCGTCGTTGTGACGCTCCCGTTGCGCATCGCCCGATGAAATGCACGATTCCATTTCGGGCGCTCGCGCTGGCGGTTCTGGCGCTCGCGTTGGCGGCGCAGGAGACTCGCGAGCATCCGCTCGCGCTGGTGCTCTCCACGCGCGAGGCGACCATATTGCGCGCGGGCTCCGAACTGCCGCTCGCGGCTAACCTGGGCGACGTGTTATTCGCCGGCGACACACTGCGCGGCGAAGCGACTCTCCTCTACTGTCCGGAGAAGACGTCTTTGTCGGTGCGCGGCGAAGTGATCGTCGAACCGGGCGCGCTGAGGCCGCGATCGGGGCGCATCGACGAGCGCAAGCCTGTCGCTATCTGCGCGCTGCCGGCGGTGGAGAAGAATCCTGTCGCCAGCCAGCTGCATTACGGAAGCTCGCTGACGCGTGAGACCGCGGCCCCCTCACCGCTCAGCGACGAGAAGCGCCGCGCGCTCGAAACCACCCTGGCGCCGATCGACCGGGCATTGGCCGCCGACCCGAGGGATCTTGCCGCGCGAGTCGCGCGCGCCGCGGCGTTCGAAAGTCTCGAGCTCGGCGCTGAGGCGCTCCTGGAGTACCGCGCGATCCTCGAGGAATGGCCCGACGCCGTCTGGGTGCGTAGCCGAATCTTCGTCCACGAGAAACAGCACGGCCGCCAGCAGATCGCCGGTTCGAAGACGCTGCGGCGCGGCAAGACCTATGCGCTGCTGGTCGGGATCTCGAAGTACCAGATCGTCCCAGAGCGCCAATGGCTCAAGTATGCGCATGTGGACGCGGAGGTTTTCGCGACTCATCTGCGCAGCCCGCGGGGTGGATCGCTCGCCGAATCCGACGTAGTGCTGCTCACCGACGAAAAAGCCACGACGGCGGCCATCCGGAACGCCTTCGAGACGTTCCTCAAGGCGCGCGCTACGAAGGACGACACGGTGGTCGTCTTCATCGCCGCCCACGGGGTCGTCGAACCCGGAGGGAAGCGCGCCGCTTACGTGATCACCCACGACAGCGACCCCCAGGACCTCCCCGCGACCGGGCTGCCGATGGCAGACGTGCAGACGCTGATCCGTGAGGATCTCGCCAAGGTCGGCCACCTGCTGGTGTACGTCGACGTCTGCCGCGCCGGACAGATTGGCGCCATGCGCGGCGGCAATGCCGTGAACAAAGCAGTCGAGCAGATCGCCGAGATCGAAGGCGACCTGTTTCTCTTTCTCGCCAGCGGTCCACGCGAGGTGTCCTATGAGGGGCCGCAATTCGGCGGAGGACACGGCGCGTTCAGTTATTTCCTGCTCGACGCCATGAACGGTGGCGCGGACGCCGACAAAGATGGCGCCGCCAAGGTCGGCGAGATTATCGAGTACGTGCGCGAGAAGGTGATCGAAAGCACCGCCGGAAAACAACACCCGCGCGACCTCGGCAGCATGGAGCGCGCCATGGTGCTCGCCGAGATGAAACTACCGGGTATTACACTGGCGAAGCCCTCCCCAGCCGTTGCTCCAGTGGGCCAGCGCGGTCTTGAAGTGGCCGCACTCGATGACGCCATCGGATCGCGCAACGTGCTGCCGGGCGCCCGCGGCAGCGCCTTCACCGCGCTCGCGCCGCTGCGCCGCATGTTGAGCCGCGAAGAGTACCTGCTCCAGGAGAACAAGCTGCGCGTGTCGCTCGAAAACGAAGGGCAGCAGGTGCTTCTTCGTTATCTCAGCGGCGACCAGACACCACAGTCGCGCGACGACTTCATCCGCGGCGCGGCCTACTTCGAGGCCGCGCGCACGCTGACGCCGGAGTCGCTGCTGCTCGAGGCGCGCGCGACGTTCTGTCAGGGTCGCGCGGCGATTTTCGACAAGGACTACGGCCGCGCCGCGGCGCTGCTGGAGCGGGCGGCGAGAACCGATCCGGGCGGCGCGTACTCCTTTAATGCACTCGGCATCGCGTACCTCGAACAGGCCGACTACGCGCGCTCGATCCTCGCCTTCCGCGACGCCATTCGTCGCGCGCCGTATTGGGCCTACCCGCGTCACAACCTCGCGCTGGCATACACCCAGAGCGGCGATTACGAGTCGGCCATCGGAAGCTACCGCCAGGCGATGGATCTCGCGCCGCAGTATTATTACCTGCCTTACAACCTCGGGCTCGTTTACCAGCGACTGAATCGCAATCGGGAGGCCGAGGACGCGTTCCGAAAGTCGATTCAGCTCGCGCCGTCGGCAGGCGACCCCTACAATGCGCTCGGCTATCTGTACGCCTCGACGCGTCGTGGTTCCCGCGCCGAGCCGCTCTATCGGCAGGCGCTCGAGAAAACCCCCACGCTTCTGGCCGCGCGGCAGAATCTCGCGGTGCTGCTGGCCTCGCGACGCGGCCGCGAGGACGAAGCCATCTCGTTGTGGCGCGCGAATCTGGAGCAGGCGGCCGACTACCTGCCGTCGCGATTGAGTCTGGCTCGCGCCCTGGAACGCCTCGGGCGCGAGGCCGACGCCTCCATCGAATACGAGGCGCTTCTGAAGGACAAGCCCGACCACGTGGCCGCGCGACTGGCGCTGGCCGACCTGCATGCGAAGGCCGGCCGAGCCGAGGCTGCGCTCGCAGAAGTACGAGCGGCTCTGGCCGTTCAACCGGACAACCCGCTGATCCTCGATCGCATGAAGCGGCTGCAAGAGAAGCGCCGATGAAATACGTTTTCGTTTTCCTGACCTTTGGGACTTTGCACGCGCAGCGCGTCATCACCACTATCGCCGGCACCGATACGACGTTCGCGGGCGACGGCAAACCCGCCGTCCAGGCTCGTCTCGGCTGGGTTCGCGACCTGGCGCTCGCACCCGACGGCGTGATCTATTTCTCCGACCCCGACAACGCCATGGTTATGAAAGTCGACCGCGACGGCGTGCTGCACGTGGTCGCTGGTAACGGCATTCGGGGATTCTCGGGTGATGGTGGATTGGCCGTTGAGGCTTCTTTGGGCGGGCCGAATCGACCTGGCATCCCGCAGTATCCACTCGGGATCGACCTGGACTCGCAGGGCAACCTCTATATCGTCGACTTTGACCGCATCCGCAAGGTCACGCCGGCGGGCATCATCACGACTGTCGCTGGGGGCGGGCTAATCGTCGGCGGTGAGGGGATTCCGGCGGCGCAGGCGCGCATCAACGCTCCGAGTGATGTCGCCGTCGATCGCGCGGGAAACGTATATTACAGCGAGAACAGTCCACACCGCATTCGCAAGCTCGACACGAATGGTCTTGTGACGACCTACGCGGGC
>CAZEVY010000166.1:0-6373 GCA_964515555.1 uncultured Solibacteraceae bacterium
TCCGCATCCCGCCGCTGCGCGAACGCCGCGAGGACATCCCGGCGCTGGCGATGCACTTTCTCCGCCAGCACGCGCAGAAGTACCGCAAGCGCCTCGGGGGATTCGACCCGGCGGCGATCGAAACGCTGCTCTCGCACCCCTGGCCCGGCAACGTGCGCGAGCTGGATCACGCCGTGGAGCGCGCCGTCCTCATGGCCGCCGGCGAGGCAATCCGCGCCGCCGACCTGGCGCTGCGCTCCACGCGCGAGTCGCCAGTGGGCATCGAGGCGATGAGCCTGGAAGAGGTGGAGCGGCTGCTGATCAAGAAGGCGCTCGATCGTTTCCGCGGCAACGTCAGCCAGGCAGCGAGCACGCTGGGGCTCAGCCGAAGCGCGCTCTACCGCCGCCTCCAGCGCTACGGGCTATGACGCCCGCGCCGGGCCGTCGCGCGCGCCGCCGGAAATACGAGACGCGCCTGGCGTGGATGTGCGTCCTATCCGGTCTCCCGGCCATGATGCTGGCGCTGTGGATGCTCTGGCGCGGCGAGTACACTCCCAAGGAACAGTGGACCGCGACGGTGGTGCTGGCCGGCGTCTGGATCGGCTTCTGCTTCGCCGTGCGCGAGCGCGTCATCCGGCCGTTGCAGACGGTCGCCAATCTTCTCGGCGCGTTGCAGGAGGGCGACTACTCGATCCGCGCCCGCCTGAGCCGCACCGACGACGCGCTCGACGAGGTCTACCGCGAAGTCAACACGCTCGGCCGCACCTTGCAGGAACAGCGCCTGGGCGCGCTTGAGGCGACCGCGCTGCTGCGCACGGTGATGGCGGAGATCGACGTGGCGATCTTCACCTTCGACGGCGACCGGCGCCTCCGCCTGGTGAACCGCGCCGGCGAGCGCCTGCTGGCCGCGCCCGCCGAGCGCGTGCTGGGCCGAACGGCGCGCGAACTGGGCCTGGCCGCGTACCTTGAGGGAGAGGCCGGACGGACCGTCACCACCGCGTTCCCCGGAGGCGCTGGGCGCTGGGGCATGCACCTGCGGACCTTTCGCGAGCGGGGGCTACCGCATCTCTTGTTGGTGGTCGAGAACCTCACGCGCGCGCTGCGCGAGGAGGAGCTGGAGGCGTGGAAGCGGCTGGTGCGCGTGCTCGGGCACGAGCTCAACAACTCGCTGGCGCCGATCAAGTCGATCGCAGGGAGTCTCGGCAGCATGGTGGGGCGCGAGGAGCTTCCCGCCGACTGGCGCGACGACGCCGCGCGCGGTCTCGCCGTCATCGCCAGCCGCGCCGAGGCGCTGAGCCGGTTCCTGGAATCGTACGCGCGCCTGGCGAAGCTGCCGGCGCCGCGCACCGCACCGCTCGAAGTGCCGCCCTGGATCGAGCGAGTCGCGCGCCTGGAGACGCGGGTCCCGGTGACGGTGGTGGCCGGTCCGCGAGCGATCGTTCGGGGGGACGGCGACCAGCTCGACCAGCTCCTCATCAACCTCGTGCAAAACGCCGCCGACGCGTCGCTCGAAACGCACGGCGAAGTGCGCGTCGGCTGGCGCCGGACGAACGCGCATCTGGAGGTGTGGGTGGAGGACGAAGGGCACGGCATCTCGAATCCGGCGAACCTGTTCGTGCCGTTCTTCACCACCAAGCCGGGCGGATCGGGGATCGGGCTGGTGCTGAGCCGCCAGATCGCCGAGGCGCACGGCGGTACGCTGACGCTCGAGAATCGCCCCGCCGGATCCGGCTGCGAGGCGCGGCTGCGCCTGCCCCTGTCGCCGGGTTAAGCGCGGCGTCAGAAGTCTTTTTCGGATCCGCTCCCTCACGGTCGCGGCTCAGTCACGGAACGTCGCGGCTCAGTCACGGAGTCGCCACGCGATTGCGGAAAAAAAACGGGCCACCCATTGACATTGAGGCGTGCATCGTACATAATCGATGTGTTATATAACTACACGATGATGAGCCAGACTCAGCGTCTCGACGCCACCTTCGCCGCACTCGCCGATCCGACCCGCCGGGCGATCCTGGCGCGCCTGGCATCGGGCGAGGCGACGGTGACCGAACTCACGCGTCCGTTCGCCATCAGCCAGCCAGCGATCTCCCGGCACCTGAAGGTGTTGGAGCGGGCGGGCCTGATTTCAAGCGGCCTCGACGCGCAGCGGCGTCCCCGGCGGCTCGAGGCCAAGCCGCTGGCGGAGGCGACCGGATGGCTGGAAGGCTATCGCCGGTTCTGGGAGAACCGCTTCCAGCATCTCGATGCGCTGCTGGAAGAAATGAAAGCCATCGGAGAAGAGCATCCGAAGAGAACGCGTTCGCGAAAGAGACCCCAATAGGAGAACCATGATGACCAAGACCGTGGGAGCGCTGACCCTGACCACCCCGACCGACCGCGAGATCGCCATGACGCGCGTCTTCAACGCCCCGAGCCACCTGGTGTTCGACGCCATGACCAAACCGGAGCTGATGAAACGCTGGTTCAACGGCCCTCCGGGCTGGACGCTCGCGGTCTGCGAGTTCGAGCCCAGGCCCGGCGCTACCTATCGGTACGTCTGGCGGCGGGAGGACGGTAAGGAGATGGGGATGGGCGGCGTGATTCTCGAAGCCGTACCGCCCGTGCGCCTGGTCGCCACCGAAGAGTTTGACGACCCCTGGTATCCGGGCAAGGCGGTCGTCACCACGCTGATTGTCGAGCGGGACGGCCGCACCACGGTTACTCTGACTGCGCGCTACGAATCCCGCGAAGCCCGCGATGTCGCGCTTCAGAGCCCCATGGAGACCGGCGTGGCTTACGGCTACGACCGCCTCGAGGAGGTGCTGGCGGCGATGCCGCACGACGCTCCTCCCGCCGGCGCGCCGCGCGACCTGGTGGTCACGCGCGTCTTCGACGCGCCGGTCGCGCGCGTGTGGCGGGCGTGGTCGGAGGGCGAATGCGTGATGCAGTGGTGGGGACCGGCGGGCTTTACCTGCCCGGTCGCGAAGATGGATTTCCGCGAGGGCGGGCGCTCGCTGGTTTGCATGCGCGCGCCCAAGGAATTCGGCGGGCAGGACATGTACAGTACCTGGACGTACCGGGAGATCGTTCCGAACCGGCGCATCGAATTCATCCACAATTTCGCTGACAGCGGCGGCGCCCGGATGGAGCCCGCGCAGATGGGCCTGCCGCCGGGGATCCCGTCCGATGTGCGCCACGTCATCACCTTTGCGGCGCGCGGCGACTCCACCGAGATGACGATCACCGAGTACGGCTACACGTCGGACCAGGCGCGCGACCTCTCGAAGGCCGGCCTGGAGCAGTGTCTCGACAAGATGGCGGCGAGCTTCGCGTAGGGTGGGCCGGGGTAATTCCGCGGTGATATTCTGTTAGCTCCCGCCGACGGCGGCGAAAAAGGAGCTTCTTTCTCTCATGTCGATCGAACAACGCCTCGCCGAACAGCAAATCGTGCTGAAAGCTCTCGAAGAGGACGTCGGCAAGATGATCCACGTCCTCGAGCAGATGGCGCAAAGCCAGACTCAGCTTGCTGGCAACGTTCTGAAGTTCGCCGATTCCATGTCGACGCTGGTCGATCAGCAAGGGCGGCTTACTCAGGCGCTCGAACGCGTGATCGACCTCTGGGGCGGCAGCACCGATACGGTGAACTGACGGCCGGCGCGTTCGCGACAACACGGGCCGGGCGTCGCGAGGGAACGGGCGCTAACCCAGGGCCGCGCGCGACAGGGCCAACTCGGCGCTCGCCGGCGCGTCGTCGAGCACCATCGCCGCGACCATCTCGCCGACCGCCGGACCGAGCTTGAAGCCGTGGCCCGAGCCGCCGCCCGCGAGGACGACGTTGGCGGCGCGCGGGTGGCGGTCGACGATCAGGTGCTCGTCGGGCGTCGACTCGTACTGGCACACGCGCGACTCCAAGAGCGGCGCGCCCGCGAGGGCCGGGAATCGAAAGGCGAGATACTCGCGCGTCTCGCGCAGCACCTCGGGGGAGATGACGCGCTCGCCGTGCGTGGGGTCAAAGGGCGCGTCGATGCGCTCCTCGCCGATCTTGAAGCCACGCGATTCGTTGCCGGGCACGCCGTAATAGTGATGGATATTGTCGCCCCAGGAGGGGAAGACTTCGTCATCGAAGGAGCGGTCACCGGGGGGCGCGCCGAAAAAGTAGACCTCGCGGCGATGCGCGCGAATGCGGGGCCCGATGACGTCCGGAAACATCGGCCCCATCCAGGGGCCGCAGGCGAAGACGAAGTCGTCGGCTTCGAGCGTCGCGCCGTCCCGTAGCACGACCGATCGCATGACGCCGCCCACGATGCCGCCGGACCGCGCTTCGGCAACGCGATACTCGCCGCCGGCCGCTTCCACGGCGGAAGCGACCAGGGCGCAGCAGCGCCGCGCGGGCAGATAGCCGGCCATGGGGTCGAGAATGGCGCGGTCGACGCCGCCGAAGTGGATGCGCGGGAATCGGCGAGCGGCCTCGGCGGGCGTGTACTCTTCGAGCGGGAGGCCGGCGTCGCGGAAGAATCCAGCGGCGCGGTCGACGAGCGCGTCGGCGGAGGAGACCATGCGGAGGAATCCGGTGACGCGGAGGAGCTTCATGGCGAGGCGTGACTGGAAGTCCTCCCAGATGGCGCGGGCGCGCACGGTCATCTCGACGTAGATGCGGTCGGCATAGAGCGCGCGGATGATGCGGGTCTCGCCGCCGGAGCTGGCGCGCGAGTTGCCCGCGCCGAAGGCGTCCAGAAGCGTGACGCGCGCGCCGCGCCGGGCGAGGTGCAGCGCGGTCCAACCTCCGAAGGCGCCGGCGCCGATGACGATCACGCGAGGGGAAGGCATGAGGTGCGATTGTACAATGGGTCTGAGCGCACAGGGCGAGGCGGCATCCTTCCGCATGTTCCGGGCGGCCGCCGAGCTCCGTTGTGCGCGCTGAGGAACCGAGTGGAAAAACGCCGCATGTGCCCGCACTGCCGGGCCTTCATCACGGTCGACGATCGCGTCTGTCCCTACTGCGATTCGAAACTCGGCGAGCGCGCCATCGACCGGCGCATGCCGAGCGACGTTCTGGGCGGCTTCATCTCGGGCGCGCGCTTCACGACGGTCATGATCCTGACGGCGAACCTCGGGCTGTATGTCGCGTGCATGCTCTACAGCATGCAGGGCGGCAACGAGGGCGCGCTGGTCGATCTGGATGCGCGCACGCTGTTCGACTTCGGCGCCAAGTATCCGGCGGCGATCTGGGCGGGACAGTGGTGGCGGCTGATCACGGCGGGATTTCTTCACGGCGGGCTGTGGCACATCCTGATGAACTCCTGGGCGCTGTTCGACCTGGCGGCCAACGCCGAGGAGCTGCTGGGGACGCACCGGCTGATCGCGATCTACGTACTCTCGACGATCGCCGGCTTCGGCGCGAGCACGATGTGGTCGAACAGCCTGTCGGTGGGGGCGTCGGCGGCGATCTTCGGGCTGATCGGCGCGATGATCGCCTACGGTCGCGCGCACCGGACGGGGTTCGGCGAAGCGGTGCGGGCGATGTACATGCGCTGGGCGATTTACGGGCTGCTGTTCGGGCTGCTGCCGTTTTTTCCGGTGGACAACGCGGCGCACATCGGCGGGCTGGCGGGGGGATTCGCGGTGGCGACGCTGGCGGGTCCGCCACGGATCAGCGCGGATCACTGGCAGGAGCGGCTGTGGCGGTTCGTCGCGTATGGGTGTCTGGCGTTGACGGCGGCGGCGTTCGCGCTGATGTTCGCCGCGTTCACGTCGGGGGAGTGATAATTGAGGTTGTGGGGGCGTAGCTCAGGTGGATAGAGCATCTGCCTTCTAAGCAGAGGGTCGTGGGTTCGAGTCCCGCCGCCCCTACCATTTACTCAAGAAAAAGGAGGAGGAGCAGCAGTGAAGCCCCTAAGTTTTCTTGCTCCTCTCCTGGCAGGCGGTTGGCTGCTGTTAGCGGTCACATGGTGCTGGGGGCAAGATTCGTCAGGCACCGCGCGGAGCATCCTCTCCGAGTTGGCCGTGAGCGATCCCCCTAAAGCGCGTGAGAGGCTGCTGGTGCTTGGCGATGCAGCAGTTGAACCCGTCGCCGAGACACTGGCTAACGAACGGCACGCGCCGCCACCTCGCGTGGCATTCCTCGTTGGCGTCCTCTCTTCGATTAACTCCTCGCGGTCTCAGCGCGCATGGGGTCACCTGCTGGCTGATCAGCGACCGCTTGTTTGCGGATACGCTGCCTCTGCCCTCGGCCGGCGTCGCGTCACTTGTGCAGTCCCGCAGCTCATACTTCTGCTCGGTGACAGAGCACCGTATGCGAGTGAAGTCACGACCGACCCGCCTAAAGAGACGCCGCTCACAGTAGGCGGCGCGGCCTTAAGGCTCTTGAAAACATCACGGGCCAGCGTCCCGCTACGTCCGACCACGTTCGGCACACGAA
>CAZEVY010000167.1:0-6337 GCA_964515555.1 uncultured Solibacteraceae bacterium
CAGGCTTTCGCCCATTGCGCAAAATTCCCCACTGCTGCCTCCCGTAGGAGTCTGGCCCGTGTCTCAGTGCCAGTGTGGCCGTGTGCCCTCTCAGGCCGGCTACCGATCTATGCCTTGGTAGGCCGTTACCCTACCACCTAGCTAATCGGCCGCGGGCTCCTCCATCGGCGTCTTGCGACTTTCTCCTTGCGGACTTATGCGGTATTATCCCCAGTTTCCCAGGGTTATTCCCCACCAAAGGGCGGATTACCCACGTGTTACTCACCCGTGCGCCACTGTACTCAGTAGATTGCTCCACCTTTCTCGTTCGACTTGCATGTGTTAAGCGCGCCGCCAGCGTTGATTCTGAGCCGGGATCAAACTCTCATGGTAAACCATAGAGTGACGGTCCCCTTCCAGCCTCGCATCCATTGCTAAACGCCGAACTTGCGTTCGGCGCGTATGGCGCTCCGCCTTCCGGCGACCGGTCGCCCCGACTGACTCAGATCTACTTGACGAGTAGAACGTGCGTCCAACCAGATTTTCAAAGATCTGCGCGGCTCACCCGGTATCTTGTTGAGAACCCGGGGTAACCGCCGGCCTCGAATCTTGGATCGCAGACCCTTCCGGATCGTACGGCCCAAACCCGTGAAACTGGCGCAAGTGAACTGCGCTCAGTCTTGGAATCCTTGGAAAGAACTTCAGAAGGTAGGAGCGCTTCCATGCTGGAAGCTGCTCGCCGAAGGCAGACCTTCTTACGTACTACGTCTTGCCATCGGTAAGTTTAGCAAAGCGGTACCGGGTTGGCAAGCCCGTTGAGCAGTTTTTTTGCCGCGCGCCCCGGGGCTGCGGAAAGATCACCACAAATCAATGATTCTGAAGGAGATCGACTTCATGGCGGATCTCCCCCCAGGTTTGAAGTCCCGATAGCTGATCCTGCCTCACTCGTGCCGCAATGCCACGATCGGGTCCACGCGCATCGCCCGGCGCGCCGGCGCCAGCGTCGCAGCCATCGCCACCACCGTCAGCGTCATGGCGACCACCAGGAACGTCGGCGGGTCGCTCGCCTGCACCTGGAACAGCATCGTCCGCAGCAGCCGCATCACCGCCACCGACCCAAGAAGTCCCGCGGCCAGTCCCGCGACCGTAATCGCGAACCCCTGCCCCAAAACGTGCCGCAGCACGTCGGGCCGCGACGCCCCCAGCGCGATGCGAATCCCCAGGTCGTGCGTGCGCTGCTCGACGAAATACGACATCACCCCGTAAATCCCCACGCTCGCCAGCACCAGCGCCGCCGCCGCAAACATCCCGAGCAGCGACATCACCAGCCGCCGGCGCGCCACCGATTCGGCGACGACGTCTTCCATCGTCCGCACCGCGAACACCGGCTGATCGGGGTCGATCGCCAGCACCGCGCGCCGCACCGATTCGGCCAGTTGCGCGGGCGCACGCGGCGTGCGGATCGCCAAGCCAGCCGAGGGGTAGGCGAACTGCGTGTACGGCCAGTAGATCTGCGTCCGCGCCGGCGTCTCCAGCGTGTAGTGCCGCACATGCTTCACCACGCCGACCACCGTCAGCCACGGCTGCGTCGACCGCGGCCCGCCGCGCTTCAGCCGCTTACCGATCGGGTCCGCGTCCGGCCAGAAGGCCGCCGCCAGCGTGTCGTCGATCACCACCACCGGCTGCGACGCCGCCGTGTCGCGATCGTCCAGGAAGCGCCCGCGCAGCAGCTTGAAGCCCAGCGTCTCGAAATACCCCGGGGTGACCGGCCGCTGGTCGGCCTCCGGGAACCGTTTGTCGTCGGGGACCGCCTGCGTTTCCACCGCGATCGTCCCGGACCCGCCGATCGTCGTCAGCGGTAGCGCCGATGCCAGGCCCGCCGACTCCACGCCGGGCAGCGCGCGCACGCGCTCCAGCAGGCTCTGGTAGAACGCCGCCCACATCGGCTGGTTCGGATACTTCGCGCCCGGCAGCACGATGCGCATCGTCAGGACGTTCTCGGCGCGGAATCCGGAGTCCACCTGGAGGAGCCGCACGAAGCTTTTCAGCAGCAGTCCCGCGCCCGCCAGCAGCACCAGCGACAGCGCCAGCTCGCCCGCCACCAGCACGCGCCGCACACGTTGCCCGCCGACTCCGCCCGACGCCCCGCGCCCGCCTTCCTTGAGCGACTCCTGCGTCACGCCGCGCGCCGCCCGGAGCGCCGGCATCAGCCCGAACAGCAGGCCCGCGCCCAGCGTCATCGTCATCGTGAAGATCAGCACCGGCGAGTCGATGCCGATGCCGCCGACGCGCGGCAGCGTCGTGGCCGCCATGGTCGCCAACGCGCGCACGCCCCAGCGGGCGAACAGGAGTCCCGCGAGTCCGCCGGCGAGGGCCAGCAGCAGGCTCTCGGTGAGCAACTGCCGGACGATGCGCGCGCGGCCCGCGCCCAGCGCCGTGCGAATCGCCACTTCGCGCTCGCGCGCCGTGGCCCGCGCCAGCAGGAGATTGGCGACGTTGGCGCAGGCGATCAGCAGCACGCAGGCGACCGCGCCCATCAGCACCCACAGGGCTTTCTTCACGTCGGCGACGGATTCCTCCTGAAGCGGAATCGAGATCCAGCGGAATCCGAACTTCGCGTAGGGATAATTCGGATTCTCGTCGATCACCGCCTTGGCGACCGAGCCCAGGTCCGCGGCCGACTGCTCGAAGCTGAAGCCGCTTCGCAGACGCGCCAGCACCTCGAGTCCGTGCGACCCGCGGCTATTCGGGCTGAGCGCCTGCTCGGTGAACGCCAGCGGCATCCACATCTCGGCCTCGTCGGGATACTGGAAGCCCGCCGGAAGGACGCCCGCGACAGTCATGCTGCGCCCGCTGACCGTCAACTGCCGGCCGGCGATGTTGCGGTCGCCGCCGAAGCGGCGCATCCACAGGCCATGGCCGAGCAGGACGACGTTGTCGCGTCCCGGCTGCTCTTCCTCGGCGGTGAACACGCGCCCGGTCACCGGCTTCACGCCGAGCATCGGGAACAGCGCCACCGACACTGCCGCGCCCTCGACGCGCTCGGGCGTCTGTCCGAAGGTCACGTTGAAGCTGCGACCCGAGATCGCCGCGACGTGCGAGAGGCTGCGGTTCTTGGTGCGCAGGTCGGCGAACTCGGGGGCGGACACCCAGTTGCGGTCGTCCGGGAGCCCGATGCCGGTGAATCGCGTCCAGACCTTTACGAGACGGCCGGGATCTTCGTAAGGGAGCGGGCGCAGCAGCACCGTGTTGACGACGCTGAATATCGCGGTGTTGGCGCCGATGGCGATGGCGATCGTCAGCAGCGCGACAATGGTGAACAGCGGGCTGCGCGCCAGCATCCGCACACCGTAGCGGAGGTCCTGAACGATGGTCTCCATACAAGACTCATACGGCGATCTTCCGGGATGGTTGCGCGGTGAAACAGGAAATCCGCTCCCCTCGGTCGCGGCTCTGTTTCAAGCGGGCCCGGTTCCGGACAGCGAGCGGCGACTGGGCTACAACCCGTTCTTATCGAGCCACACCGTCAGCGAGTTCTGGAATCGCACCGGGTCCTCCATCATGAGGAAGTGCGAGTGGCCTTCCCAGGCCTCGTAGTCGAGCTTCGGGATGAAGCCGCGCACGAACTCTTCGTAACCCTTCAGCGCCGGACGATCGGCGAGCAGAGCCCAGGCGGGAACGTCGATCTTCGTTTTGGTGTCGAGCTGCATGCGCATCATGCCTTCCATGGCGTTGATGGCGACGTGCCTGGGCGTCGCCAGCATCTTGCTCTTAATCTCTTCGCGCAGCGCGGGCGGCGTCTTCGCCCCGAACATACTCTCGATCATCTTGGGCGCCGAGGAGTCGTAGTTCAACCGCAGGTCGGCGAGCCGCTTCTCACGCGCCGCCGCGTCGGCGGGCGCGCGCGGGATGACCCCGTCGATCATCGCGATCCCGGCGGTCTTCGCCGGAAACATGCGGTAGAACTGCAACGCGACGGGCACGCCCATGCTGTGTCCGACGAGCACGGCCTTCTCCACTCCGGCGGCGCGCATGGCGGCCTCGACGCCTTTGGCGAAGTGCTCGATCGAGTAAGCGATCTCGGGCCTGGCGCTCTGGCCGTGACCCGGAAGGTCGACCAGCAGCGCGCGCCGCGATTTCGTGAACGCCGCCAGGTCCAGCTTCCAGAAGGTATGGTCGCATGTCCAGCCGTGAACGAATACGACTGCCTGCGCGCCTTTGCCGTGGCTCGCGTAGGCGACGCGATCGCCCTCCAGGTTCGCGTACTGGAGGTTCTGGGCGGGGGCGATCGCCACGGCGGCGGCAATGTACAGGAGCGTCCGGATCTGCATGGTATTCCATGATATGTCATCGCAGAACGGAATCCATCCGACGTGCTGTAATTGGAGTTGCATTGACTCCGCAGGACGATCGCCGAACCAGGGAAGAGCGCTACGGCGCATTCATCGCCATCACGATGAACGGCGTCTGGCGTGTGAAATTCGATGAGCCCATCCGGCTCGACCTGCCGGCCGAGGAGCAGTTCGACGCCTTTATCGCGCGAGGTTACATCGCCGAGAGCAACCAGGCCATGGCCGAGCTGCTGGGTTTCGCCGACGCTGCCCTCCTGATCGGACACCGCATGCGAGGCCTTGTCCGGCAGTCGTGGCTACGCGCGGCGGTGGCCGCCCGCTTCCGGCTGAAGGGATTCGAGTCGGAAGCGAGGGGCCTCGGCGACCGGCCCCGATGGGCCGCATTCGATTCCATTCCGATCGTCGAGAACGGCCGGATGGTGCGCCTGTGGGGCGTGGCGCGCGACATCACCGAGCAGCGCCGCACGCAGCAGATGATCTTCAACATCGAGCGTGGCGTCTCGGCGGCCACGGGGGACCGCTTCTTCCGCCTCCTGGTCGAGCACCTGGCCACCACCTTGGAAGCGGACTTCGCCTTTGTCGGCGAACTCATGCCGCCGAATAAAGATAGCGTGCGCATGCTGGCAGTTTTCGGCGAGGGGAAGGAGCGAGAAGGCATCGAGTACGACCCGACCTCCCCGGAACCCCCTGCGCCGACGTCGTGAACAAGGACACCTGCTCGTTTTCGAGCGAAGTGTGCAGGGCTTTTCCGGACGACGCCCTGCTGCGGGAAATGGCCGTTGAAGCCTACACAGGCACGCCTCTGGCGGCGTCGACCGGCGAGGTGATCGGGCTCATGGCCGTTATGTATCGCCGCCCCCTGGAGGATGCGGCGACCGCCGAGACTTTGCTGCGAATCTTTCGCGGCGCGCGCCTCGGCGGAATTGGAGCGGCGTCGAATGGATGCGGCGCTGCACCAGGAACGGGAAGCACGTGCGGCCCGGCGCTCGGCGCTCATCGATCTGGGGGTTGCGGTAGCGACCACTCGCGATCGCAGTTGCATGCTCAGCGCGGCGTTCGACGTGATCGGCCGCGTGCTCGGGTGCGAACGATTGGTGGCGTCGCTGCACGGACCGGCCCCGGCGCGATTCGAGGAAATCCGCGTGTCGGCGCGCGGGGTCGAATCGAGCGAGGTTCCGGCGGCGGCGGTCACGTCGGCGGGGTCGGCCACGGGCCGGGTGCTCGCGGGCGGGCAGCCGCTGTTGAGCGAGGACGGCGTATCCGTGACGGTTCCCCTGCAAGTCCAGCACCGGAGTCTGGGGGTGATGACGCTGGTCGCTCCTTCGGGCGCCTGGGGAGAAGGCGAGACGGCGTTTGCGACGGTGGCGGCGGGACAGGTGTCGCTCGGGCTGGAGAACGCGATCGCCTACGAGGAGATTTCGCGGCTCAAGGCGCGTCTGGAACGCAAGAAGACCTACCTGCTCGAGGAGATCAGGTCTGGACACAACTTCGAGGAGATGACCGGCGAGAGTCCCGCCTTCCTCGAAATCCAGCAGAGAATCCGGCGAGCCGCGCCGACCTCGGCGACGGTGCTGATCTGCGGCGAGACGGGAACCGGTAAGGAGCTGGTGGCGCGCGCTCCACGGCCTCAGCCCGCGGCGCGACCGCCCGCTGGTGAAGGTCAACTGCGCCGCGATTTCGGCGGGCCTGGTGGAAAGCGAGCTCTTCGGCCACGTCAAGGGCGCTTTCACCGGCGCGGGCGACAAGCGCATGGGCCGGTTCGAGTTCGCCGACGGCGGCACGCTGTTCCTCGACGAGGTCGGCGAGCTGCCGCTCGAGACCCAAGCCAAGCTCCCGCGCGTGCTCCAGGAACAGGAGTTCGAGCCGCTCGGCAGCAATCGCACGATCCAGGTGAACGTGCGGATGATCGCGGCCACCAACCGCAACCTCGAGCGGGCCATCGGCGAAGGGCGATTCCGATCGGATCTCTACTACCGGCTCAACGTCGTTCAAATCGAGGTGCCGCC
>CAZEVY010000168.1:0-4731 GCA_964515555.1 uncultured Solibacteraceae bacterium
GCGCGCTGCTCGCCGCACTGCTGTCGGCGGCCGCGGCGGCGCAGGCGGTCTTTCCGGAAAAGGAGTGGGAGCGCGCCGCGACCCCGGAATCCGCCGGCTACTCGTCGAAGCGGCTGGAGGCCGCGCGCGCCTGGGTCCGCTCCATCGACACCACCGCCGTGATGGCCGTCTCCGCCGGACGCGTCGTCTTCGAGCACGGCGACGTGCGCCACCTGAGCTACCTGGCCTCGGTGCGCAAGAGCATCCTGGCGATGCTCTACGGCAACTACGTGGCGAGTGGAAAAATCCCGCTCGGCCGCACGCTGCGCGAGCTCGACATGACCGATCGCGACAGCCTCCTGCCGGCCGAGCGCGACGCCACCGTCGAGCATCTCATCGCCGCCCGCTCGGGGATTTACCACCCGGCCTCGAATCCGGGCGACTCCACCGCCTACGCGCCCAACCGCGGATCGCAGAAGCCGGGCACGTACTTCCTCTACAACAACTGGGATTTCAACGCCGCCGGCGCCGCCTTCGAGAAGCTCACCGGCGTCGACATCTACGACGCGCTCGAAACCGACCTCGCCCGCCCCATCGGCATGCAGGACTTCGACCGCTCGCTCCAGCGCAAGAGCGGCGACGCGCAGCGCTCCGAATACCTCGCCTATCACATGTGGCTCTCGACCCGCGACATGGCGCGCGCCGGCTACCTGATGCTGCGCGAGGGCCGCTGGGCCGGCCGCCAGGTGGTGCCGCGGGACTGGGTGAAGAAGATCGTCAGCCTCGTCACGCCGCTCGCCGAGTTGAATCCGGAAGCGCAGCGGCACGCCTCCTACGGCGCCGGACAGCTCTGGGGCTACGGCTACATGTGGTGGGTCTGGGACGCGCCCCGCTCGCGCGGCCCCTTCGACGGCGCCTACACCGGCATGGGCGCCGGAGGCCAGTACATCACCGTGCTCCCGGCGCTCGATCTGGTCGTCGCGCACAAGACCGACATGCAGCAGCCGGTCGAAGGCGCTCCCGCCGGCTCGCGCCGCCAGCGCCAGGTGACGCTGGCCGAGTACCACGCCTTACTCGGCCTGATCGTCTCCGCGCGCTGCGGCGATAACTGCCGTTGATCCGCAACACCAAACCTCGCCGCGACCCAAACCCAGCCGCGACCCAAACCGCGCCGCGACCAAAGGGAGCGGTCCCCTACTGCCGCACCGCCGGCGCCTGCGACGGCGTCCGCTTAACGCGACCGAGCTGCTCCAGCATCCCGACCGTGCTGCCCAGTCCGAACAGGTTGTTCAGCCCGAGCAGTCCGCTCTTGGTCGCCACCGAAAGCCGGTTCCCCTCCCGATAGAACGCCAGCATCGAGGGCTTCAGCTCCGCGGCCGCCGAAGTCACCATCTTCCGCTGGTTCTCATCCAGGTTCATGCTCCCCTGAATCAGGTCGGCCACCGGACCCAGCGCGCGCCCCGCGTTCTGGTACACGATTCCCGAGAAGTGCAGCGAGGAATCCCTCGGCACCATCGCGATGAACTCCGTCGACCGCGCGATCGTGCTGCGCGACGCGCGGTTCTGCAACGCCGCGTCCACCAGCGCCCGCGATCCCGCGCCCACCAGGTAGCCGTCCGCGTACGTGTAGTGGACTTCGGTGAGCTGCCCGCCGCTCGGGTGCGTCAGCGAATGGTACGTGCGCCCGTTCACCGTCGTCTGCGAAAGCGTCGCCGCGGGATGCCCCGCCATCGACGCCGCGCGGTTGCCCGCCTCCACCAGCTTCTCGATGCTCGATTGCAGCAGTGCCGAGTTGTAGACTTCCAGCACCAGCTTCCAGGCCGGCGACGGCAGCATCGGCCCGTCGATTCCGCCCGCCACCTCGCCGCCCAGCGCGCCCGCGATATCGCGCCGCACGTCGATGCCGAGCATCTGCTGCGCCTGGTCGAGATGCTGCTGCGCCTCGGGGTTGCCCGCCAGGAACTGCTCCAGCACCGAGACCGGATTCTCGAGCGCCAGCGCCACCAGCACCGTCGCGTCCGGCGAGAAGAAGTCGAGCGCGCCCATCGGGCCCGGCTCGGCGATCAGGCTCATCAGCCCGCTCGTCCCCGATCCCATGGTGAGCGTCGCGCGCAGGCCCTGGTTGCCTTCGCTCGTGCCCTGTTCGACGAGCAGTTGCCGCACGTCGCCGAGCATCCGCATCGGCCCGCAACTGGTGTCGCCGCCCGCGCACAGTCTGGCTATGTCGCCCGCGAACAGTATCCCGGCGCCGCCGCTGTAGGCCTTCGAGAGCGCCGCGTGGAACGGCGTCCCCGCGAACCCGGAGTTGCGGTCCGCCGTCACCCCGGCCGATCGCCGGCCCGGCGTGAACACCGCGATGTTCTCGCGCACCGTGAGCGGCAGATCGCCGTCCATCTTGATCCCCTGCCGGTCGAGCTGCGACTTCACGTGCTCAACCAGCCCCTGCTTGCGCACCTCGGCAAACAGGATCGGCGTGCTCAACTTGTCGGCGCCCTCCCGCACCACCGCCAGCACCACTTCATCGCCGAGATAGTCGCTGACGGCGCGGATCTGGTGGACGATCTCCTCCAGCTTCGGCCCGCCGCCGCGCTCGAACTCCTTCTGGTACCAGTCGCGCAGCACCGGGCTGTCCTGCATGCGCTGCCGGAAGATGTTGTGCGCCTCGGCCAGCGTCGGGCCCAGGTTCGGCACGCTCGCGAAGAACACCGTCTCGCGCGGCAGCAGGTCGATCAGCCTGCTCGAATAACGCTCCGCCGGCAGCCGCACCTGCTCGATCTGCTTGCCCAGGCTGGCCAGCTCGCCCATCAGCGAGAGGTGCTCGGTGAACTTGCGGCTCCAGGCGATGTCGTCCTGGACGGAGACCCGCTCCATCGTGTCGCTGGTCGTGTACTGCTGTCCCGGCTTCAGCACCTGGCCGTTGGCGCCGTGCTCGACGCGAACCTGTCCCTCGACCACCGAGACCCGCGACCCCTTCACTCCGCTCGACACGCTGAATACCGTGCCCGTCACCGCCACCCGGCAATCGCGCGGCGATACGTAAAGATGTCCCGTCCGCTGCTTGGCCGCCTCCACGATCACGCTCCCGCGCGCGAGAGTCACCGTCGTGTCGCGCCGCGTAGCGGCAATCGAAAGCTCGGAGCGCTCGCGCGTCTCCACCAGCGACCCGTCGGCCAGCCGCAGCATCGCGCGCGCGTCCTTCGGAGTGCGCACCGCCATGCCGGCCTCGATCGTCGCCCCGGCGGCCAGCGGCTTAATGGCGTCGCCCGACACCAGCAGCAGTCCGCCTTCCACCGACTCCACCGTCGCGCGCGCGCGCTCCGGCGCCGGCATCCGGTTGAAGACTTCCCAGGACCCGAACCCGACGCCCACCGCCAGCGCGGCGGCGATAGCCCACTGAACTTGCACCGGAAGCGGCGCGCGCCGGCGCGGCATGTCGACCACGCGCGGCTTCAACGCCCCTCGGGCCGTGTCGAACGCCTTGCGGCAGGCGACGCACTCGTGCAGGTGATCCTTCATGAGCAAGGCGCGCGCGGGCGCGAGTTCGCCCGCGATGTGGCCGGGAATCAGCGCTTGAAAGCCCTCGCAGCCGCGGATCGGCTCGTGATCGGCGAGCTTCGCCCACACGCGCGCGGCCGCGGCGTCTTCCAGTGAAGCATCCGGCGATTCCTCGCGGATCCCCCGCAGCGTCTCGTCGAATCGGTTGTCGCTCATGATCTGCCTCCCATCGCCTTGTTCCATTCCTTCAGAAGAGTTTGGCGCGCCCGGTGCACCGTGACCGCCACCGTTCCCTCGGTGGTGCCCACCATCCGCGCGACCTCGGCGTTGTCCCGGTCCTCGAAAAAGCGCAGCGCGAAAATCTCGGCCGTCCGTGGACTGAGCCGCGCCACGGTCCGCCGCATCCACTCCTTCAACTCCTCGGCGTCGTGCGCGCTGTCCGGCGACGCTGCCGGTGCGTCGCTCAGCTCGCCGTCCACCTCGTCGATCGGCGTCGCCGCCGCCGACTGCCGCGATCGCATCAGGTCGAGCGCCGCGTTGACCGCCGCGCGATACAGGTAGCTTTCGACGCTGGCGATCCCGGGGTGGTCGCGCCGCGCCAGCCGCAGAAACACCGTCTGGAGCACGTCCTCCGCGTCGGCCGCGTTGCCGGTGACCCGGTACGCCGACCGGAACACCAGCGTGTGGTGATCGCGAAAAACATCCTCCAGGCGCCATTCCGCCGGCGGCGCCATCGGCGCCACCGCCGGCATGATCTGGGCTGCTGCGCTCACTTCGTCCTCCCGGGTCTTCTCTTCACTCATGAGACGGGCCTTTCGCTCCCGCATTAACCGGAGACGAAGACTCCGGGACGAAAGATCGGCGAAACTTCACTTCGGCGTCCGGGCGGCGCACGTAGTTGGCGTCCACGGCCGACGGGTCGGCCGCGCGTCCTGCCCGAAACTCCCGCAGCGCGATGGCGGCGACGCCGCGTGCCAGTGGAACGCCCCCTCGGCGGACCAGTTCGACGCCCGGCGGCAATCCGGCCAGCCAGTCTTCCTGCGGCGCGACGATCTCGGGCGCCGCCAGCGCGCCCGCCGCGTCGTACACCGCGCCGTAGACGTCTCCGCGCCCGGCGTCGAAGTACGGCGCGCGCAACTCCGCCGATCCCGTCGACGCCAGCGCCGCCAGCGTCGACACCGCGACCACGGGCCGACCGGCGCACTCGGCGAGTCCCTTCACCGCGGCCAGCCCGACGCGGACTCCGGTGAACGACCC
>CAZEVY010000168.1:4831-6256 GCA_964515555.1 uncultured Solibacteraceae bacterium
ATGGCCGTCGGCGCCCCAGGCCTGGGCCGGTTCAACCGCAGTGTTCCTCGGCGTCGTGGATCGGACCGATCCCCCGTTTCGGGAAGGTCTGGCCTGGATTCCCGCCCAAACGGTGTGGGTCACCGTAGTGGAACCATTCAAGGGTGCGGCTCAAGGGCGGCAGTTCGTCCTCAAGCAGCCGGGCCACGGCTGCGCACCGAAATTCCGCGCGGGCGAGCGGGTGGTCTTTTACATCGAGCCCTCCGGCGGGGACGCCTGGGAGGCGCACGGCTGCCATCGAACGCGTGTCCTGGCCGATGCTGCCGACGACCTGCTGTTTCTCCGAAATCTGCCGCGTTCGGCGGCCTCCAACCGGCTTTCCGGCGTGGTGAGCCATTTCGAAGACTCGCATGCGGGGGATTTCCGCAAAGTCGCGGCAATTGCCGGCCTGACGGTGAAAATCTCGGGAAAGGACGGTCCTCGCGAGGCAGTAACGGACGCGGACGGCGTCTATGAAGTCTACGGACTCCCGCCAGGCGACTACACCGTTGGCATCAACCCGCCTCCCGGGCTGAAGATCAAGTTCCCGATGTTCGCCGGCGCCGCGATCAAAGGCTTTGCGCGCACGCGACTCGATAGCGCTTCGGTCACACTGAACGAGCGCTCCGCGGCCAGCGTGGACTTTGTGCTGGTCGAGGACACGAGTATCTCGGGGAAAGTGCTCGATCCTGACGGCAGGCCCATGAAGGATGTCTGCCTGGACATGGAACCATCCACCGGGGGTGCGAAGAACTTCCGCGTCTTCGATTGCACGAAAGAGGACGGCAGCTACCTATTGAAGGATATGCCGAGCGGATCGTATCTCATCGTGGCGAACCGCACGAGCTCCATTACCGCCAAGTCGCCGTTCCGCGCCACCTACTATCCCGGCGTGAACGACAAGTCCGCCGCGACCGTGGTGGCAGTCGCTCGCGGAGAGGCGCGCACCGGGATCGATATTCGCATTCCTAAGGTCGAGCCCCGAATTGCCCTGTCGGGCAAGGTCCAGTTCAGTGACGGCGTTCCGGTGCCGAACGCCTCCCTGGTGCTGATGGTCGCCGGCCGGCGCGCCGACGGTTCGAGAACCGGCCTCGACGGAAAGTTTCAGTTCGCTGCGTTGCAGGGCGGTTCCGGCAAACTGCGCGCCGAAATCCTCACCTTTATGCAGGTCGCCGATCAATGTCCGGAGTGGCGTCCCAAGTCCCCAACGCTGCTATTCACCATCGCGTCCGTTCCGGTTTCCATCTCCACGGACAGGGATCGCCAGTCGATCTTGCTCACCCTGCCGGTGCCGTCCTGTAAAGCGTGGCCCGAACGGCTGTAGTAACCGGGCCGCGGCCAACGGGAGCGGACCCCCGCGCTCACGGCGCCAGCCGATACACGCGGTCGACCGCGTAAGCCTTGCCG
>CAZEVY010000169.1:0-6202 GCA_964515555.1 uncultured Solibacteraceae bacterium
CTGCCTGGCGGTCTCGGTGGAATCCTCCGGCTTGACGGAACCCGGCGCCATTCTCGGCACGCCGGCCTACATGTCGCCGGAACAGGCGATGGGGCAGCCGGCCGATCATCGAACCGACATCTTCGCGCTGGGCATCATTCTGTACGAATTGCTCACCGGCGTCCGGCCCTTCGAGGCCGAGACGGTTCTGGGCAGCCTCGTGCGCCGAACCCAGGGTCCGCCGCGGTCCCCCATCGACGTGGATCAGGGAATCCCGGAGGCGCTGAGCGTCATTGTGCTGAAGGCGCTGGTGGTCGACCGCCGCGCGCGCTATCAGACGGCTGCCGAGATGCTGGCCGATCTGCACGCCTTCACGGGAGGCGCCGACCGCTCTCTGCTGCCTTCAATGGTCAGCTCGTTCCAGGGCATTGCGATCCCGCCACCGACGCCCGCCGTCCCCACTCCCGTGCCGCCGGCCCACACGACGGTGCCGCCTGTTGTAGCGGCGCCGCCTCGGTCGCGGCGCAAGTGGATTCTTGTCGGACTGGCCGCCGCCATCGGCGGCGGAGTGGGCGCCTGGATGTGGATCGGCGGGCAAAAGAGAGCCGCGGGAACCGGCAAACCCGTCACCGTGATCGTCGCCGATTTCGAGAACGCCACCGGCGACCCCATTTTCACCGGCACGCTCGAGCCGATGTTCACCCTCGCCCTGGAGGGTGCGAAATTCGTGAACACGGTCCGGCGCGACCAGGCGTTGAGAATCGGAGCGACGTTACAGCCGGGCGCCACCGCCCTCACCGAATCGCTCGCCCGTCTGGTGGCGACCCGCGAGGGCATCGGCGTGGTCGTCGCCGG
Organism: uncultured Solibacteraceae bacterium; assembly: GCA_964515555.1. GTDB lineage: Bacteria > Acidobacteriota > Terriglobia > Bryobacterales > Bryobacteraceae > CAZEVY01. The sequence goes on from CAZEVY010000169.1 coordinate 835, forward strand.
GTCGATCGCCCGCCGGGGCGGTGAGTATAAGCTGGCCGCGCGCGCCGTTGACGCCGTCAGCGGCTGGCAGATGGCCGACGGAGAAACCACGGTCTCGGGCAAGGAGAAAGTCCTGGGCGCGGTCGGAAAGCTGGCCGCGCCGATCCGCGCCGCGCTTGGCGACGCGACGCCCGAGTCCGCCCAGATGGCGGCGGCGGAGACCTTCACGGCGGCGTCGATCGAAGCCGCTCACGCCTACGCCGAGGCCCAGAACCTCCGCTACGCCGGCAAGGGCGAAGAGGCCATCAAGGGCTTCGAGCGGACGATTCAGATGGACGCGAACTTCGGCACCGCCTACGCCGGCCTGGCGGCCGTCCACGCCAACCTGGGGAATCGCGAGAAGGCGCTCGAATACTATCGCCAGGCGATGGGGCGAATCGACCGCATGTCGGAACGCGAGAAGTTCCGCACGCGGGGCGGCTACTACCTGGCCGCCATGGATTCGCAGAAGGCCATCGAGGAGCTGGATACGCTCGTCAAACAGTATCCGGCCGACTCCATGGGAGTGAGCGCGCTCGCCTTCGCCCACTACCTGCGCCGCGACATGGCCAAGGCGCTCGAGCAGGGCCGCCGCGCGCTGGAGATCTACCCGAAGAACGTACCCTATCGCAACAACGTCGCGCTCTACGCGCTCTACGCCGGCGATTTCCCGACCGCCGAGAAGGAATCCAAGGCCGCGCTGGAGCTGAACCCGGCCTATCTCAAGGGGCACATCGCCCAGGCGCTGGCGCTACTCGGGCAGGGACGCATCCCCCAGGCCATCGAAGCCTATCAACGGCTGGAGAAGGTGAGTGCGCTGGGCGCTTCCTTCGCCGCTTCCGGATTGGCCGACGTCGCGCTTTACGAAGGCCGCATCGCCGACGCCGTATCGATTCTCGAAGCCGGCGTCAAGGCGGACCTCGCCGACAAGCGTGACGGCGCCGCCGCCAAGAAGCACGTGTTGCTGGCCTCGGCCCGGATCATGGGCGGCGATAAGCGGGCCGCGCTCGCCAGCCTCGATCGTGCCCTGGCGCTGGACTCCAAGAGCGTCCTGTTCGCCTGCGCCAGGACGCTGGTCGAGGCCGGCGACCTGGCCAAAGCCTCCTCGCTGGCCGACCAGTTGGCCAGCCGGGTCGAGCCCGAACCGCAGGCGCAGTCCAAGCTCATTCAGGGCGCCATTCTGATGAGCCGGGGCCGCAACCAGGAGGCCATCCCGGTCCTGCAGGAATCGAAGAAACTCAGCGACACCTGGCTGGTGCGCTTCTACCTGGCGCGCGCCTATCTCGCCTCCGGCGGGCTGCCGGCTGCGGATTCGGAACTGGATTCCTGCCTCCGCCGTCGCGGGGAATCCTCCGACGTTTTCCTCGACGAGCAGCAGACGTTTCACGTTCTGCCCCCGGTTTACTATTACCGCGGACTCGTCCACGAGGGACTGAAGAGCCCCGCCGCCGCCGAGGCGTTCCGGACCTTCCTGACGATCAAGGCGAAGGGCACGCCCGACACGATGGTCGCCGACGCCCGGCGCCGCGTGGATGGGAAGAAGTAGGCGCGGCCCTTTCCGCTGCCCTGAATACGTCGCGCTGAGGGACTGAAAAAGCTCCGCCGCCGCCGAGGCCTTGCGGGCCTTCCTGACGATCAAGGCGAAGGGCACGCCGGACACGATGGTCGCCGACGCCCAGCGGGTGTGGAAGGGAAGTAGGCGCGGCCATGCGGCCGCGCCCTAAGGTCGCCGCGCTTATTGCAGGCGGATGATGGTCGCCCGCTTGCTGCCGTCCTTCAGTTCGAGTTCCACGTTATAGCATGCCGCCTGCCCCACGACGCTCGTTTCCCAGTTGAAGATGTACTGGTCGTTCGAGTTGGTGTAGCGGAAGGTGCTGCCGCCCGTGGCGCCGCTGGTCGGGTTGTAGAGCACGAACGAGGGCGATCCGGCCGCCGGGACGCCCACGCAGGTGCTGTTGCGGATCGCCGTGAGCTTCACCAGCGTCGTCAGGTCCCGGGCGACGAAGGCGCCGGTTCCGTCCTTGAGCTGCCACTTGAGCGGCAGAGCTTGGCCGAAGTTGGACGATCCCGGCGTGACTGTGGGCGATGTCGCCGGGCCTAACGCCACCAGCGGCGACAGGAATCCGGTGAACTGATACCCGCCGCCGTAGTTGATCGTCGTGACGGTCGAGTTCCCGGCGACGTCGGTCGCGGTGACCACGAACGTCAGCGGGCCGACCTGGCTGATCGACAGCGATACCCCGCTCGGCGCCGTCCCCGTACAACTGGCGATGCCCGAGAGCGCATCGGCGCACGAATACGAAGTTGTGATGTTGGTGTTTACCGGGTAGACCGCGCCCGGTGCGGGAGTCACGGCGTTGATCGTCGGCGAGGTCAGATCGATGCTGGTCGGCGTGGCGTTGACGACGGTGCCGTTACCAGCCACGTCGACGCACGTTCCGCCGGCCGCCTGGTTAGCGCCCTGCGACGTCAGATTGATGGCGGCGGGCGTGGTGGCCACGCCGGAAAGTCCGTCGGTACAGGCGAATGTCACCAGCACCGCGGTCTTGTTCCATCCGGCCGCGTTGGCGGCGGGGGCCTTGCTGAACGAGCCTCCCGGCGCCGTTTTGTCGATCTTGAACACAGGAGAGGTCAACGACGCGCTGTTGCCGGCGGCGTCGGTGGCGTTTACCACTCCGCTCACCGCAACGCCTTCTGTGGACAGAATCAGCGTACCGCCGCCGCTCGGGACTCCCGAGAGCGGGTCGGCGATGGTATAGGGGATCGAGACGTTGGTATTGTTCCATCCGGCGGCGTTGGCCGGCGGCGTGGCCGCGCCGAAGACGATTACCGGCGCGTCCTTATCGATCAGGATGTTCGAGACGACCAGCGAGCTGGCGTTTCCGGCGTTATCCGAGCAGTTGCCGGTCGCCGAGACGCCCGCGGCGGTCGTGTTGGTGGTGAAGGTGGTGGAGCCCGTTGGATCGCCGGGCGCGACGCCCGATCCGCCGTCGGAGCAGGCGAAGGCGACATTCACGCTGTACTTGGTCCACGTTCCCGGCGTGTACGGCAATCCGTTCGCGGTGACCGTGGCGGTCAGCGACGGCGCCGTGCTGTCGACCAGCACGCCGTTGGACACGATCGCCGGCGAGGTGATCGGCAGCGTGCCGATCGTACCGGTGGTGCTCACACTGAAGGTGGCGGTCCCGTTGCCGGAGACCGGCCCGCAGGTGTAAGTGAAGATCTGGAAGCCTCCGCCGGCGATTGTCGCCGACGCGGGCGAGGCTGCGCCGCAGAGCACCGTCGCACCGCCGGCGTTGACCGTCAGGTTCGTGGACACCGCGGTGGCCGTGCCGCCGTTGGCGACGACGGTGGCGTTGACGGCAATCGAATCGCCGGCCTTCACCGTGGTGACGCCGGGCGATCCGAGCTTGTGCGCGGTGACGCCGGTTACACGAAGCTCGTTCACCGTGATGCTGAGCAATTGCCGGTCGACATGGGGCTGCACCGGCGGCGTCGGAGAATCGAGCACCTGGACGCCGAAGTCGCTAGTGCCTGTCGCGGTGGGAGTTCCGCTGATCACGCCGGTTGCCGGATTCAGTGTCAGGCCCGGTGGCAGAATGCCCGTGTAGAGACTCCACGCGCGCGTGGGACCGACGCCGCCGACCGATGTGATGGTCGCGTTATAGGGCACGCCTACCAGCGCCGGAGGCAGTTCGATGGTGTAGATGGTCAGCGACACGAACGGCGTTCCCGCGGCGACGGCGGCGGGTTGCACCAGGTTGATCGGCGGCGTCGAAGTGACCAGGCCGATGACTCGCAATGTGAGGCGTCCGGCTTCTCCCGGTCCGAGCGCCATGGTGGTGTTGGTCGGCAGCGGGCTGTTGTCGAAGTTCCCGATGGTATCCGGAGTGACGAAGGCGGGGTTCGGTACGCTGGCCGCCGTCAGATTCTGCACCTCCACGCCCAACGAGCAGCCGGAGACGACTGGCGTGGGATAGGTTCGTCGAAGCACGACCTGACACTTGTAGCAGGTCGCCGGACAGTTGACGCCTCCGGGGCATCCGGCCGGGCAGCACAGCGCCGTCTTCTGCTGGAACATGCGGCCATTAAAGGACACGGTGGTGTTGCCCTTGTTGGTGACCTTCCAGGTGAAGTCCGTCGCGCCGCCGTTGGCCGACAGGTTGCTGATGTCCGGGTTGGTGATGTCGGGATTGGTGATATCGGGATTGGTGATGTCTGGGTTCGTGATGTCGGGATTGGTGATGTCCGGGTTGGTCACCAGGATGTTGGTGATATCGGGATTCGTGATGTCGGGGTTCGTGATGTCCGGGTTGGTGATGTCCGGGTTGGTCACCAACGGGCTGGTGATGTCCGGATTGGTGATGTCCGGATTCGTCACCGTGGGGTTATAGATCTCGGCGTTGGTGATGTCGGGGTTGGTGATATCGGGGTTGGTGATATCGGGGTTGGTGATGTCGGGATTGGTGATGTCGGGGTTGGTGATGTCGGGATTGGTGATGTCCGGGTTCACCGTAGCCGTGCTCTGGAGGCCGCCGGCGACCGGCACGCCGCCCGCGAACTCGACGACAGTCACCGTAATCTTCGGTCGCGCCTGGTTGGAGTTAACGAAGACATTGCGTGCGATGGTCGACTTACGGGGAATCTCGACCTCGAGAATCGTCGACGCCACGGTCTGGGAGAAGGAAGCCGTCGTACCCGCCGGGGGCGCGTTGATCGTCAGGCGGTACGTCGCCGTCTGATTGCGGTTGTTCTGAACGAAGACCGCGAAGGTGCGCTGCACCGGCGTCGAGTTCTTCAACAGGGGCTTGGAGTTCTCGCGGAAGGCGACCACCAGGCCTTCGGTGACCCGCGATGTGTAAATGTTCTGATTTCGCGTGCCGGCGTGACCGACCACGCAGGCGGGCTTCGGCTGCGTGGGATCGTACAGACTGATGCCGCCGGTCGAGGCCACTGGCGTGTAAAGCGTCCAGTCCTGGGCGCATCCGGTTGGACCGCAGATTACGGGTGGCGGCCGCACGTCGCGGTTGTCGGTCCAGGTGGTATGAAAGACCGCGGCATTCGCGGTGGACGTATTCCACACCCAGTTCCCGCTGGAGTCCTGAGTGAAATCGAGCCCCGCCACGTCGATGTAGTCGCCGATGAATCCGAGCTTGCCCTTGTTGAACATCGGCAGGTTGGGCGGGTTGAATTGCATCTGCTCGATGCGGGTCTGGCCGGGGCGGCTTCCGTACTTGTATTGCGACACCTGAACCGAGGGGAACGAGGGTGTCGCGTTGCCGGCCGTGTTCACCAGGGCCATGCGAACGTCGACGGTCTGGCGCACCAGCAGTCCGGCGTCGGAGACGAC
>CAZEVY010000170.1:0-6071 GCA_964515555.1 uncultured Solibacteraceae bacterium
ATCGAAAGGCTCCTCGCGCCGCGCACGGCCGGAATGGCTCTAAGCGAACACTGCGGTAGACTGGAAAGATGGCGGCGACTGGTGGTGGTGAACGAGACGGCAACGACGAGCGATCCGCAGGGCCCCGGCGAAGCGGGGCGGCGGATCAGCCAATAAGTCGAAGCGTCGTCAGGCGCAGCATGTCGGGCGCGACATTCCCCGATTTGCCGTCCGCCGTCAACCCGCCGCGTAGGCCGCCGGAGCCGCCGGTTCGGCCGCCTTCCTGAGCAGGAAGCTGCGATAGACCATGCCGCCATTCGCCAGCAGGGCTGGAATTCGCGTGCCGTCGACGCCGGTGAAGAGGTCGGCCAGGGGCGCGAGCCGGCTGCCCAGCAGACGGCGGCCGCCGAGGCGGCGGCGGGCGCTGTCGCGACGCAAGGCCTCGACGACATTGGCCGTGATGTCGCGCTCGACGATCCGCTCGAGGCCGCTGCGCTCGATCGTGGCGTGCCAGTCGTCGATTTCGCCGACCAGGCGCAGGTCGGCGTAGTGCAGATGGCCGCCCGGTCGCAGCACGCGCTTCACTTCGGCGAGAAAGCGGTCGAGCGAGGGGTAGCAGAAGGAAGATTCAACGTTGATGACGGAATCGAAACTCGCATCGGCGAACGGAAGAGTCTCGGCGTCGCCGACGCGAAAGTGTAAATTGTCGACCTCATGTTGCCTGTTGCAGAACGCCACCGCCTTGCCGCTGATGTCTATGCCCACCATGCGCCGCGGCCTCGCGTAGCGCGCGACATACGACGCACCGCCGCCGCGCCCGCTGCCCACCTCAAGCACCTCGCGGCCGGCGATCGGCGCCAATCCGGACACGTGGCGATAGAGTGCGATCGGATAGCGCTCGGCCTCGTCGCGTGGTTGCAGCGCGAAAGGCGCGTCGTCCCCGGCGGGATCGGCAAAGCCGTAGTTCATCAGCGTCCACCAGTGGGCGTCGCCGGTCCGTGCCGCCACCAGGTCGAAGAAGCCGCGCCAGAAGGCGCGCCGCAGCGCGGGCGTGCGGTTGACCAGCCACAGGAAAGTCTCGGCGATCATCGAAGGCGTGCCTCCCCTCGGCGGGCGGTTAACCAGATGATCGGCATTCCGGCAAGCGCGGCGACGAGATGACGGGGGAAGCAAGGGGGGCATCAATGCTGTGCCCGACCTGCAGGACCGAGACCAGGCCCGGAGGCCGCTTCTGCACGGCCTGCGGCGCCCAACTCGTGCTGCAATGTGGCAGTTGCGGGTTCGCCAACACGCCGGATGACCGGTTCTGCGCCGGCTGCGGCAGCGCCCTCGTGGCGCACCCGTTGTCGTTGCGCCCGCAACACGTCATGCGCACAGCCGCCGTGCAGCGCCGCCTCGGTGACGGCGAGCGCAAGCGTGTGACCGTGCTGTTCGCCGATCTCAAGGGTTCGACGGCGGCGATCCAGGGCCTCGATCCGGAGACCGCCCTGACTCGGCTGGAGCCCGCGGTGCAGATCATGGTGCGGCTGGTCCATCGCTATGAGGGCGTGGTGTGCCGTCGCATGGGCGACGGTATCCTGGCGTTGTTCGGTGCGCCTGTCGCGCACGAGGATCACGCCGTTCGGGCCTGCTTCGCTGCACTCGGCATGCAACGCGAGCTGCGCGACGCGGGTTTGGGCGAGACGGTGCGCGTCGGCCTGAATTCGGGCGACGTGCTGTATCGAACGGTCACGTCCGACATCGGCCTCGAGGTCGACGTCGTGGGGCCGGTCGTCCATCTCGCCGCCCGCATGGAGCAGATGGCGCCGCCGGGTTCGGTCTATCTGACCGGCGAGACACAGGCCCTGACACAGGGCCTCGTCGAGACTCGCAACCTCGGCCGGCGCGAGACCAGGAGCACCGAGCTGCCGGTGGAGACCTACGAGGCGATCGGCGCCTCGCTCTATCGGTCTCGCTGGCAGGCCGCGGCGACGCGCGATCGCGCGCCGTTCGTCGATCGCGAGACCGAGCGTGCGACGCTGGATGCGGCCCTGGCCGCGCTCGAGCGCGGGCGCGGCGGATTGATCGGCATCTGCGGCGAGGCCGGGCTCGGCAAGTCGCGCCTCGTCTACAGCGCCCTGGCCGAGCGCAAGCTCGGCGCGTCGCGGCGCACCACCTTCGCCGGCACCACGGCGATGGGGCGCAACATCCCCTATCATGCGCTGGCATCGGCGCTGCGCACGATGTTTGCGACCATCGACGGCGACGATCCTCGAGCGGTGCCCGACCAGGTCGCTGCGATCCTCGCCGAGCTCGATCCGTCCCTGAGGATCGACGCGCCGTTTTTCGCCTCGCTGCTGTCTCTGGCGGCGGCGACGCCGCAATGGCTCGCCATGGACCCGCGCCGCAAGCAGGTGGCGGCACGCGACGCCTGCCTGCGGCTGACGCGCGTCATGACCGCCCGCGCGCCGCGCGTGCTGGCGTTCGAAGATCTGCACTGGATCGATCGCGAGAGCGAGGAGGTCCTGCGGGCGATCGCGGCGCTCACGCGGGAGGTCCCGCTGCTGGTCGTCCTGACCTATCGCGCCGACTACGACGATTCCTGGTTGTCTTCGCTCGGCGGCACGCGGCTGCGCATGGCGCCGCTCTCCGACGACGACGTACGCCGCGCGCTACGCGCCTGGTTCGTCGAAGGCGCCGAAACGGAGCGGCTGATCGAGCGGCTGACGGCGCGTGTCGGCGGCAATCCCCTGTTCGTCGAGGAGTGCGTGCGCTCGATGGCGCAGCACGGAGCCCTCACGGGGCTGGTCGAGCAGGAGACGGGTCCGCGGCGCCGTTACGCCTGCTGGGAGGCGCCGGAATCGATCAGCGTTCCGCCGTCGGTGCACGACGTCATCGCGTCGCGTATCGACCGCCGCTCGCCTGAATGCGTCGAACTGCTGCGGACCTTGTCGATGGTGGCGCGCGGAATTCCGTTGTGGCTGGCGACGGCAGTGTCGGGGCAATCGCACGCCGCGACAGAGGGGGCGCTGCGCGAGGCCGTGGCTGCCGAGATTCTGGCGCAGGAAAGCCTTTACCCCGACGTCGAGTACGTCTTCGCGCATGCCCTGGTGCGCGAGGTGGCGCACGATTCCCTGACCAGGGCGCGCCGGATCGAGGCGCATCGACGCATCTTCGATGCCTTGGAAAGCCATTTCGGCCAGCGTGCCGTCGAGCAGGCGGAGTGGCTCGCGCTGCATGCCGAGTCCGCGGAGCTATGGGACAAGGCGGCGTTGTATCAGGGTGTGGCGGCGGAGCGGGCATTGGCGCGCGGCTCCTATCAGGAGGCGATCGCGGGCACGCGGGCGGCGCTGGCGTCCTACGATCGCGGTACGCGATCCAGGGAGGCGACCGAGCGGGCCATCGACGGCCTGCGTGCGCTGCGCGCGCTGCTGTTCGCGACGGGCGGCGAGGCAAGGGAAACGCGCGCCGTGCTGGGGCGCGCCGAGGAGCTGGCGCGCTCCATCGACGATCGTGTGCGGCTTGCCTGGGTGTGGGCCGAACAGTCGGCCCAATGCTGGGTGGAAGGCGACAATCTCGGGGCGATCGAGACAGCCCGGCGCAGCCTCGATATCGCCGAGCAATCGGGCGACGTGCGGCTGTGCGCGCTGGCGATGTTCCGACTGGGCCTCGGCCTCTACGCCATCGGTGACTATGTCGGCGCGGCGACGTCGCTCGCGTCGAGTTGCGGCCTGCTCGAGGGCGAGTTGCGCTTCGAGCGCATCGGCACGGCGGCGACCACGTCGGTGCTGGGCGGCGGATATCTCGTTGCCACGCTCTGCGAGCTCGGCCGGTTGGACGAGGCCGACCGCCGGCTACAGGATCTGCTCGCGCTGTCGGCGGAAACGCGCGACCTCTACTCGATCGCCGCTGCGCAGGTCGCGCGTTCGACACTCGCCATAGCGCGCGCCGACGTCGCGACGGCGGTACCGTTGCTCGAGGCGCTCCTGACCCAAGCGCGCGCGGGCGGCGCGCTCGCCGTCTCGCTGTTCGTCCAGAGCCTGCTGGGTCGCGCCAAGTTCGTCGCCGGCGACGCCGAAGGCGCGATCGCGTTGCTCATGGGCCGGAAGGACGACACGAAGCTTCAGCCCTCCGATGCACACGGCCTGACCAAGGTATGGCTGGCCGAGGCGCTTGCCGCGGTCGGCCGGGAGGAGGAGGCGGATGGCATTCTCAATGCGATCCGGCGGGACGTCGGCCTGCGACGCGAGGAGGGTGTCCTCGCCCATTGCCTCGTCGTGAAGGCCAAAGTGGCGCTCATGCGCGGTCGACGCGACGAAGCGCAGGCGTGGTTCCGGCACGGCCTCGAGCACGCCGAGCGGTTGTCGATGCGCCCGCTAGCCGAGGCGTGTCGCGCGGCGCTTGCGGCGACCGCCGGCGAGTGAAGCGAGCGCCATCCGCTCAGCGCAGAGGGATGGTTACGTTGATGCTCGGTTGGCGGTAATAGTAGTAGCGCGGCGGCGGCCGGACATAGACCGGCTCGGGATAGACCACGACCGGTGCGGGTTTCATGTAGTAGGGGTACATCTGCATTGGCGTCACGTAGTAGACGTGGCCCGGCGGCACGAAGTGCCGCCCGTGCTTCTTCTTCCAGTGGCCCTCGCCGGCTTCCGCAGCGCCCGCGGTACCCAGAACCGCGACACCGGCGACGACGGCCGTCCACCAGCTGCGTCCTTTCGACGTGTTCGATCCAAGGTCCTGTCGCATCGCTCTCTCCTTCGGGCGGCTCGCAGGGACCGCCTAGTTACCGGAGATTCGGCGGCGATTGTGGCGGCGGTGTGCCGGGCACAATTTGACCACAACGGTGGGCGCGACGATGGCGGATGCGGAACGGCGCGGGCATTTACCGCTCAGTTTCCCGTCCCTGCGCGCTATGATGCCCGCCGGAAATGAATGGAGGGAGAGAGGCGCGATGGCGGGTCCTTTGGCCGGCGTGAGGATACTCGACTGCACCACGGTCGTGCTCGGACCTTGGGCGGCCCAGCAACTCGGCGATCTTGGCGCCGACGTCATCAAGATCGAGCCGCCGGAAGGCGATACCACCCGCCAGCTCGGTCCGGCCCGGAATCCGGGCATGGCCGCCTTCTATCTCGGCTGCAACCGCTCCAAGCGTTCGATCGTGCTCGATCTCAAGCAGGAGGCCGGGCGCAAGGCGCTCTTCAAACTCGCCGAAACGGCCGACGTGCTGATGCACAACTACCGGCCGGATCCCGCCAAGCGGCTGGGCGTGGAATACGAAGCTTTCGAAAGGATCAATCCGCGCCTGGTCTACCTCGCGACTTATGGCTACCGCGCGGCGGGCCCGATGGGTGCCAAGGCGGCCTATGACGACATCATCCAGGCGGGCTCGGGCCTTGCCGCCCTGCAAACCGTGGTCGCCGGGCAGCCGCGATTCCTGCCGACGATCGTGGCCGACAAGACCAGTTCCAACGGAGTGGTGTCGGCTCTGCTGGCGGCGCTGTTCGCGCGCGAGCGCACGGGCAGGGGACAGGCTGTCGAAGTACCGATGTACGAAACACTCGTCTCCTTCGTCATGGTCGAGCACCTCTACGGCGAGAGCTTCCGGCCGGCGCTCGAATCCGCGGGCTACAAGCGCGTTCTCAACAAGGAACGCCGCCCCTACCCGTCGAAGGATGGTTTCTTCGCCTTGCTGCCCTATACCGACAGCCACTGGAAGGAATTCTGCATGCTGGTCGGCCGCGAGGACCTGGCCAAGGATCCGCGCTTCACCTCGCTCGCCAACCGGCTGAAGAACGTAGAGGCCTACTACGGCACGCTCGCCACGCTGTGCGCGGAGCGCACCAACGCCGAATGGGTCGAACTCCTGAAGAAGTCGAACGTCCCGCACGGCCCGGTCAACACGCTCGAGGACCTGTTCGTCGATCCGCAGCTGCAGGCGACCGGCTTTTGGAAAGAGGTCGAGCATCCGACTGAAGGCAGGCTCAGGATGCCGGACATACCGCCGCGATTCAGCAAGACCAAACCGGAGATTGCGCGGCTGCAGCCGCGGCTCGGCGAGCACAGCGTCGAAGTGCTGCGCGAAGCCGGCTTTACCGCTGCGGAGATCGACGCCA
>CAZEVY010000171.1:0-5910 GCA_964515555.1 uncultured Solibacteraceae bacterium
CGCGCTGGTGGCGCTCTCTCCCACGCAACCCGATCCTGCCGCGCTCGACGCCAAGCAGGAGCGGCTGCTCGCCATCCTCGGCGGGCTGAAGCGCGTCCTGGTGGCCTACTCCGGCGGAACCGACTCCGCCTACCTGGCCTGGGCCGCCCACCGCGCGCTCGGCGACGACGCCGTCGCCATCACGGCCGACTCGCCCTCCATCCCCGATTCGCACAAGCGCGACGCCGCCGAGTACGCCCGCGCCTGCGGCTTCCGCCACGAGTTCATCCCCACCTTCGAGTTCGAGAATCCCGACTACGTGCGCAACGCGCCCGACCGGTGCTATCACTGCAAGGACGAGCTTTTCCTGCGCCTGGACGAGGTGGCGCGCGAGCGCGGCGTGGAGCACATTGTCTACGGCGTCAACAAGGACGACCTGGGCGACTATCGGCCGGGGCAGCAGGCGGCCAAACTGCACCAGGTCCGCTCGCCGCTGGTGGAGGCCGATCTCACCAAGGCCGAGATCCGCGAGCTGGCGCGTCGCGCCGACCTGCCCTTCTGGGACCGTCCGGCGGCGGCCTGTCTGAGTTCGCGCGTTCCCTACGGAACGCCGGTGACCGTGGAGACGGTGAAGACGGTCGAACGCGGCGAGGAAGATCTGAAGGCGCTCGGATTCCGCCAGTTCCGCGTGCGTTTTCACGGCGAACTGGTGCGCATCGAGATCGCCCGCGAGGAGCTGGAGCGCGCGCTCTCGCTCGAGATGGCCGGCCGTCTGACCGCCATCTTCAAGCCGCTCGGATTCCACTACGTCACCTTGGACCTGGAGGGATACCGGCAGGGTTCGATGAACGAAGTGCTTCGTTCCGCTCAATGAGGTCCGGCGGTCCACGCGGCGGCGGGCGCCACAAACTCGGCGAAGAGGACGCGCTCGGAAAAGCCTACGACGCCCGGCTCATGCGCCGGCTCCTGCGGTACCTGTGGCCTTACCGGCTTTCGGTGGCGGCAGCCACCGCCTTCATGCTGGTGAACTCCGGTCTCCAGGTGGTCGGGCCGCTGCTCACCAAGTTCGCCGTGGACCGGTACCTGGCGCCGGTCGAATCGGCGCGCACGGGCGTGATGGCCCCGTATTTTCCGTCGGACCCGTGGGTCGGCATGACGCTGGTCTCGGTGCTGTTCCTGGTGACGCTGCTGGTGGGGCTGGTGGCCGAGTTCACACAGGCCTATCTGATGCAGTGGACGGGCCAGCGCGCGATGTTCGACCTGCGCCGCGAGGTGATGGGGCATCTTCAGAAGCTCGACGTGGCGTTCTACGACCGCAACCCGGTGGGCCGCCTGGTGACTCGCGTGACCACCGACGCCGACGCCCTGAACGAGCTGTTCTCGGCGGGGTTGGTGAGCATCCTGGGCGACATCGCGGTGCTCTCGATTCTGCTGTTGACGATGCTGACGCTCAGTCCGCAAATGACGGGACTGATGCTGGCGGCGATGCCGCTCGGGCTCGTCGCGACGCTGTTGTTCCGCAGGCAGGCGCTGGACAGCTACCGGCGCATTCGCGTCGCCGTGGCGAAGATCAACGCGTATCTCCAGGAGCGGATCACAGGCATCAGCGTGGTCCAATTGTTCAACCGCGAGGAGAGCAGCCGGGAGGAGTTCGAGCTCATCAACCGCGAGCACCGCGACGCGTACCGGTCCGCCATCATCGCCTACGGCTGGTTCTACCCGGTGATCGAGATGATCGGAATGCTGGCGCTGGCGGCGCTGATCGTCTGGGGCGGGTTCCGTATCCGCGAGGGGGAGCTGACGCTGGGCGTGCTGGTGGCGTTCTTCCAGTACGGGGTGCGATTCTTCCGGCCTATCCAGGACTTGAGCGAGAAGTACAACGTGCTCCAGTCGGCGATGGCCGCTTCCGAGAGGATTTTCAAGCTGCTCGACACGCCGGTGGAGATTCAGGCGCCGCCGTCGCCGTCGCCCTTCCCCGCGCAGGCGGCGATCGCCTTCGATGGGGTCTGGTTCGCCTACAAGGAGCCGGAGTGGGTGCTCGAAGATCTGACGTTCCGGGTGGAGGCGGGCGAAACCGTGGCGCTGGTGGGTCACACCGGGGCGGGGAAGACGACCATCACCAGCCTCTTGATGCGCTTCTACGACGCCCAAAAGGGCGCGATCACGATCGGCGGCATGGACGTGCGCCGCTTCGACCCGCGGGCGCTTCGGAGCCGGTTCGGCGTGGTGTTGCAGGATCCGCACCTGTTCACCGGCACGCTGGAGGACAACATCCGGCTGGGGACCGCGGGCATCACGCGCGAGCGCGTGCTGGCGGCCGTCGGCCAGGTGAACCTGGGCGACTTCATCGCGTCGCTGCCGGATGGACTCGCCTACCAGGTGCGCGAGCGCGGCGCGGGGCTTTCGACGGGACAGAAGCAGCTCATCAGTTTCGCGCGCGCTCTGGCGCACGACCCGAGAATCCTGATTCTCGACGAGGCCACCTCGAGCGTCGACACGGAGACAGAGATGCGGATTCGCGACGCGCTGGGCCGCCTGCTGGCGGGGCGCACGTCGATCGTGATCGCGCATCGCCTCTCGACGATTCAGCGGGCGGACCGCATCCTGGTGATGCATCGCGGCCAACTGCGCGAAACGGGGACGCACCAGCAACTGCTCGCGCGCCGCGGCCTCTACTACAAGCTCTACCAGCTTCAGTACAAGGACCAGGAGATCCCGGTCGCGCCATGAGTCCGGCGGCGCCGGACGCGCGCCGCTCCTGCTAGCCTGAAGGGAGATCGTGCACCTTCACGCGCATCCGCATTCTCCGTCGCAGGGACGGTATTTGCGCTGGTCGCTCGCCATCACGATCGCCTTCGTCGCGGCCGAGGTGATCGGCGGGCTGCAAGCCCACAGCCTGGCGCTGCTCTCCGACGCGGGGCACAATTTTACCGACGCCCTGGCGCTGGCGCTGGCGGCCCTGGCGCTCTACTTCCAGGCCAAACCCGCCAACGAAGTGAAGACCTACGGATATCACCGCGCGGGCGTGCTGGCGGCGTTCGTCAACGCGCTCACGATGTTGCTGCTCTCGGCCTACATTTTCTGGGAGAGCTGGGAGCGCCTGCTGCGTCCGGCGCCGGTGAACGAGACCACCATGATCGCGATCGCTGGGGCGGGCATCGCCGTGAACGTCGCGATCATGTACTGGATGTCGGCGGATCGGGCCCGCGATCTGAACATCCGGGCCGCCTACCTGCACATGCTGGGCGACGCGCTGGGATCGGTCGGCATCATCATCGGGGCGGTGGCGATCCGTTTAACCGGATGGCTGTGGGTCGATCCGGTGCTGTCGATATTGATCGGGGCGCTGATCGTCTGGTCGGCGCGGTCGATTGTCAAGGAGTCGCTCAACATCCTGCTGGAGGGCCTGCCGCACGGCATGAAGCTGGAGGCTGTGGTCGACGGCATCCGCGGGGTCGAAGGAGTGATCGGGGTGCACGACCTGCACGTGTGGAGCCTGGGCTCGAGCACGCACGCGCTCAGTTGTCACGTGCAGATCGAAGATGTGCCGCCGTCGGCGAGCGAAGGCATCCTGGCGCGCATCAACGAGGTGTTGTGCGAACGCTTCCAGATCCACCACACCACGATTCAGTTCGAACACGCTGGTTGCGCGGTCTCCGAGAACGGCTGTCCGATCCCGGCCGGACAGCATCGCCAGTAGAGTAATCCGTCCGCCGATCGCAGGAGCCGGCGATGGCGCGCCCGACGCCGTCGCGGGCGACGTTGGCAGGTCCCAGGATCGCGAACGCAGCCGCTCGAACTGGTGCGGAACAGGGTGTATGATTCTCGTCGGATGGTCGGCCGCCGGATCGGAAACTACTATATCCTCGACAAACTCGGCGAGGGCGGGATGGGCGTCGTCTACAAAGCGCGCGACGAGCGTCTCGCGCGGACGATCGCGCTGAAGTTCCTGCACGCCGACCGCGCCGGCGACGAGGAGCGTCAACGGTTTCTGAACGAGGCCCAGGCGGCTTCGGCGCTCGACCACCCCAACATCTGCACGGTCTACGAGGCGGGCGAGACCGGTGACGGGCTGATGTTCATCGCCATGGCGTACTACGCCGGCGACACGCTGTCACAGAAGATCGCGCGCGGGCCAATGAGCGCGGCCGAGGCGGCGCGCATCGCCGGCCAGATCGCCCAAGGACTGGCGAAGGCGCACGCCGCGGGGATCGTGCATCGCGACCTCAAGCCGGGCAACGTGATCCTCACCGGCGACGGCCTGGCGAAGATCCTCGACTTCGGCCTGGCCAAGCGCGCCGACGTGACCGGCATCACGCGGCCCGGCTCGACCATGGGCACGCCGCGATACATGTCACCCGAGCAGGTGCTGGGCGAAGAGGTCGACTCGTCGAGCGACGTGTGGTCGTTGGGCGCGATTCTCTACGAGATGCTTTCGGGGCGCCCGGCCTTTCCGGGAACGAGCCAGGGTGCGGTGTACCAGGCGATTCTCAACCGCAAGCCCGAACCGCTGGCCGAGGTGTGCCCGCAGGCGCCGGCTCGGCTCGCCGGCGTCGTCGAACGGGCTCTGGTGAAGGAGCGCGGGCGGCGGCCCCAGGCGTCGGAGATCGCCGCCGAGTTGGAGGGCCGGCCAGATGAGGCGCCGACGATGAGCGTGTCGCCGGCGGCGCGGCCGTCGCCGGGCGGGGCGCGGTTTCGCATCGCGGCGGCGGTGGTGGCGGTGGCCTGCATCGCGGGAGCGGCGTGGTGGTGGGTGCGGCATGCGCGGATCGAGCGCGCGCTCCAGGTGATGTTGCCGGAGGTGCGGCGGCTGATCGAACAGGATCGCGGCGCGGAGGCGTGGCTACTGGCGCGAGACGCGCAGGAATACCTGCCCGACAACGCCGAGGTCAAGGCGTTGCTCGAGCGCCTTACTTTCCCGGTCCAGGTTCGTTCGACGCCTCCCGGCGCCGAGATTTTCTGGCGCGATGCCTATAGGAGCGAGAAGGATTTCCCTTGGCAGCGGCTGGGCGTCACGCCGATGCCGGATTTCCGGTTCCCGATTGCTTACTCGCGAATCCGGGCCGTGAAGGCCGGTTACCGTACCGTAGAGATCGCCAACTACGGCACCGGCGAGATGCATTTCCGCCTGTTTGCTGAAGGCGGGACGCCCGCCGGCATGGTGTTCGTTCCCGGCGGGCCGCACCGGATCGACTCATCGCCGACGGTGGAGTTGTCCGATTACTGGATCGATCAGTTCGAGGCGACCAACGAGCAATACCAGAAGTTCGTCGACAGCGGGGCGTATCGGAAACCGGAGCTCTGGAAACACGAGTTCCTGCGCGATGGCCGCAAGCTGAGCTTCGAGGAGGCGATGGGTCTGTTGCGGGATGCGACCGGACGGCCCGGTCCGTCGGCGTGGGAAGCGAGCTCCTATCCCAAGGGCGAGGAGAAGTTCCCGGTGGGCGGCATCAGTTGGTACGAAGCGGCGGCGTTTTGCGAATCGATCGGAAAGCAGCTTCCCACTGCCTACCACTGGGACAAGATGTCCGGGCGGTACATTCCCGGCAACAGCGGGCTGTTGATGTTCAGCAACTTCGAAGGCAAAGGCCCGGCGGCGGTGGGCGCGCATTCCGGTTTGGGTCCGTTCGGTACCTTCGACACGGCGGGCAACGTGAAGGAGTGGGTCTGGAACGAATCCGCCGGGCAGCGCTACATTCTGGGCGGCGCCTGGGGCGAGCCGAACTACACGTTCCAGCAGCAGTCCCGGATGCCGCCCTTCGATCGCTCGCGAACCCACGGCGTCCGATGCGCGAAATACACCGAACCGCCCGCCGCCGGGGCGCTACTCCCGATCGAATTCTCTTCGCGCGACTTTCGCACCGCACGGCCGGTCGGCGACGCGGTGTTTGAGTCGTACCGGAGCTTCTACTCCTACGACAAGACCCCGCT
>CAZEVY010000172.1:0-5745 GCA_964515555.1 uncultured Solibacteraceae bacterium
TCGTCTCTTCGCCGAACTCGTCGCCGGGAAACATGGCCTCGCCGCCGGAAGCCGGCACGAACACGCCGATCGTGCCGCCGACTCCCGCGCCGATCGTCAGTTCGGCGCCGCTGCTTCCGAGCCGCACCGGGGTTTCGAACTGCAATCCGATCTCGACTTTCTCGAAGGGAAGCTGGTCGATGGCCGCGTTGGAGGCCAGCAGTGCGCGCAATTGACCCGGGTCGCGCAGGTACCTGCCCAGGCTGCTCAGCGGATCGGGAGCGATGCTGAGGTCGAGGCCGAAGCCGTCGGTGATGCGGATGGTCGGCATGGTGAGATTATGGGAGGATTTGGCGCAAATGTCCATCCTATTGTGGCCTTATGATATGATTCCCGCCGAAGGGAGACGACGCGAATCATGGCTACCGGAACCCTCAGGCTGGAACTGGTGGATGCGCGCGGCGACGGCATCCAGGACAACGTGACCATCGAATTGGCGCGCCAGGGACAGTCCAAGCGGTATAAGAATTCCGTTTTCGTCAAGAAGGATGTCCAGGTCAAGGAGATCGAATGCGATCCCTCGGCTCTCTATCTGGCCACCATCACGCCTTCCGACTACCGGCCGTCCCAGTTTTTCATCACCCTGACCGCCGGCAAGACCACGGCGAAGACCGTGCGCATGCCGGTCGACGCCGATAAGGTTACCGGCATCGACGCGCCGGCCTTCGCCAAGCTCGACTCCGAGCTCCGCCGCGTGCTCAACGCCTCCAACATCGACACCAACCCCGGCGTGAGCGGCCAGGCCCTCTACGACTCGCTCGACGACATCCGCCAGGCGTGCCTGCTCAACATCTTCACCAAGGCCACGGCCACCGTGCTGCGCGACGGCCGCACCTGTTTCGAGCACATCGGCGGCCTCGTGAAGCTGCGCGGCGACCGCTTCTTCGCGCAGACCGGGGGCGCCTTCCGCGAGGAGGTGCAGAACGCGCGCGACTTGTTCGGGGAAGTGTCCGGCGCCCTCCATCACCCCCCGGACGGCTTCACGCCGGCCCGCAGCTTCAAGACCAAGGATCGCTTCGGAAACCTCCAGACCAGCTTCTTCCGGCGCGGCGAGACCGGCGACGACTACCTGGTCGACGTGGACATCGACGAGGCCTCGGGCATCGAGCACGGCTTCGAGGTGCTGCGCAATCACCTCACCGGGCATCGCACCAGCCCCTTCGACATTCGCGACATCCTGATCGCCCACCAGCAGCTCGATCCCGGCTACGACTTCGAGTTCGCCGAAGAGGCGGCCATCACCCGTTCGGCCAACGCCTGACGCTCCCTCCGCTTTCGGGACACGCAGGCGCGTTCATCAGCCGCCACCAGGCGAACGTCATTCAACTTCCGGTGCTCCCCCATTCCGGAAAGCAATTCATGGAGCCTGCAGAAATTACCTGCCGCCGCCGCCCGACGACGGTGAGATTCCCCAAATGAATCAGCTGCTTGGCGAGTCCGGATCAATTGGCCTTCCAATTGCCTCTCTAGGCCGTGCAACGGCAATTTGGTTGCCGGGGCTCACTCGGAGGGAGCCCCGATTTCACGCGGGAGCAAACGGGAGGACCGTATGGAAGAGATGAATAAAACGGAAAGCACTTCGCGCGGATCGGCCGGCAAGTGGATCGCCGCCGGAGTCGCCATCGCGCTGGCCGGAGGCAACGTATTTCTGATGTCGAAGACCTCGTCGATGGAGGAGGAGATGAATAAGCTCCGCTCCGCCGTCAGCAGCGAGATCACCGTGGTGCAGGACC
The DNA here is from genome assembly GCA_964515555.1 of uncultured Solibacteraceae bacterium. Classification (GTDB taxonomy): domain Bacteria; phylum Acidobacteriota; class Terriglobia; order Bryobacterales; family Bryobacteraceae; genus CAZEVY01. The sequence continues at coordinate 1,773 of CAZEVY010000172.1, forward strand.
GCGGGGCGGCGGCCGACCGCGCCACACGCGAGTCCCTGGACGCGCTGGTGGCCGAAGTGCGCGAGACCCGCGCCCAGGCCGGCAAGGCGGCCGTGCAGGCGCGCACCGTCGCGCAGAAGCACGCCGAGAAGCTGGTCACCACGCTCGAGGCCAAGGAGCAGGCTCGCGAGGAAGCCATCGCCGCCCGCATCGGCGAAGTCCAGCAAAGCGCCGACGCCGGCGCCGAGCGGATCAACGAGCAGATCACGGCGGTCCGCAGCGATGTCGGCACCGTGCGCGGCGCCGTCGAGAAAACCAAGTCGGAGCTCGACGCCACCATCGCGGATCTCAAGAGCGTCCGCGGCGACCTCGGTGTGCAAAGCGGCCTGATCGCCACCAACGCGCGCGAGCTGTCGGCGCTGCGCGAGCTCGGCGAGCGCAACTATTACGAGTTCGACATCGCCAAGTCCAAGGGCAACCACAAGGTCGGTAGCGTCGTGATGGCGCTCAAGAAGTCGGACGTGAAGCGCAATCGGTTCACCATAGAGCTGGTGGCTGACGACCGCCGCGTCGAGAAGAAGGAAAAGACCGTCAACGAACCCGTTCAGTTCTACGTCTCCGGCGGGCGCCAGCCCTACGAGATCGTCGTCAACCAGGTCCACAAGGACCGCATCGTCGGCTACCTGTCGACCCCCAAAGTGATGTCGGCGGCACGTTAGTCGCTGTCTCTCCTGTAGCGCATCCATACCGGCGGCGGGTAAACTCTTGAGTTGAACCCGTCGCCGGTCAATCCCCACCTCGAAAGCACGCTGCTGGTGGTGATCACGCAGTTGATCGTGATCATCGCCGCGGCGCGTCTGGCCGGCATCGTGTTCCGCCGTCTCGGCCAACCGGTGGTCTGCGGCGAGGTCGCCGCCGGATTGATTCTCGGCCCGTCGCTGTTCGGGAAGCTCTTTCCGGGCGCCTTCCAGGCGATATTCGATCCCTCGGTCGGACAGATTCTCAGCCTGCTCAGCCAGGTGGGTCTGATCCTGCTGATGTTTCTGGTCGGCATGGAGTTCGACTTCGGCCACCTGGCCGCGAACCATCGAACCGTCATGTCGGTCTCCATCACCGGAATCGTCGTGCCCTTCCTGCTCGGATTCGGATTGGGGCGCATCATGCACCGGCAACTGGCCCTGCCGGGCAGCGAGTTGAACCTGTCGCTGTTCATGGCGACAGCCATGTCGATCACCGCCATCCCTGTCCTCGGCAGGATCATGATCGAGTTGGGACTGAACCGCACGCGGATCGGGTCGATCACCATCTCGGCGGCGGCGCTCGACGACGCGGCGGGCTGGATCCTCCTGGCTGTTGTCACCGCGATCACGCGGTCGGAGATCCACCCCCTGTCGTTCGGGACGATGATCGCCGGCGTCGTCGCCTTCGCGCTGGTGATGATCTTCGCCGTGCGTCCCGCTGCGACACGCTGGACCCGGTCCGTCCTGGCTGCCAATGGCGGCGATCTCACGCTCAACGCCCAGGCCGTACTCCTCATTCTGGTCTTCCTCTCCGCGGTGGCCACCAATCTGATCGGCATCTTTTCGCTGTTCGGCGCCTTCCTGTTCGGCGCCATCCTGCACGATCAACATGAGCTGCGCGAGGCCGTCAACCGCCGGCTGCACGATTTCGTGACGGTGTTCTTCCTGCCGGTCTTCTTCACCTACACCGGACTGCGTACCGACATCGGCTCGGTGACGGGTGCGGCCGCCTGGGGATTCTGCGCACTGGTGCTGACGGCCGCGGTCGCTGGAAAGTTCGCGGGCTGCGCCGGGGCCGCGCGCTGGAGCGGTCTGCCGGCGCGCGAATCCGCCATGATTGGCGTGATGATGAACACGCGCGGCCTCATGGAGCTGATTGTCGTCAACGTCGGCTACGACCTGGGGGTGATTCCCAAGTCCGTCTTCTTCATGCTGGTGCTGATGGCAGTAGTGACGACATACATGACCACGCCGATCCTACGGCGGCTGATTCCGCGGAGCGAGGCCTGGGAGTCGTACCGCATGTCGCCGTTTGCCGCCGGCCGCACCACCCGGTAGCGGAGTCACCACAGGCTGCGCAGCGACTGCGATACGAAGAACCCGTAGAACCCCGACATGGCCGCCAGCGCCGCTCGCCGCCACACCGGCGGCCGCAGCTCCACCGGCAGCAGCGTGGTGTTCAGATACAACAGGTGCAGCGACGCCACAACGAATACGAAGCCGGCGACATTGGCGGCGATTTTCAACAGAATAATCGGCTGGGCGAGCCGTAGGGCGAAGATCCCCCAGCCGGCGATCGCCGCCAGCACCGTGTAATAGACCGCGCGCACGTCGCCGTCGCGCCAGGCGCGCACCCGGCGGCTGCCGGTCCACAGGATATCGGTGATCGACCGCACCATCCCCTCGACGATGTCGAGCTGCGTCTTGAACAGCAGCCACGCGCCGAGAAACGCGATCACTCCCGCCAGCAGCGGACCCGACCGCGAGCCCACGGCGTTCGCGAGCGCCGCGCTGATGCCGAGCCCCTGAATGTCGGTCCCGCCCGCCAGGAACGTCACGTAGAGAATCGCCGGCAGCGTCATGCCCAGAACCGCGCCGCCGAAGAACACGCCCCACTGGTCGACCCGCACGATGCGCCACCAGCCGCGCCAGCGCCGCATCGCCTCATCGTCCGGCGTGAACGAGAACCCGCTGTGCGCCAGGTGCACCTTGTGGCCGCCGACCGCGGCGGGAATGTAGCCCGCGCGCTGCCCCATTCCGTAGCCCTTGTCGCGCGCCCAGTTCGAAAGCGTGATGTTCACCATCCCGCCCGCGCCCGAGTAGCCGACCAGAGCGGCCAGCAGCACGAAGTCGACGCCCGGCGGGATGAATTGAAACGCGCCGCGCGACGCGTCGTAGCCCGCCAGCCCCGCGACAGCCGCCAGCCAGGTCGCAGGCGGCACAAACACGATCGCCAGCACGAGGAATCCGCCGAGGATGCACACCACCAGCACCCAGTTCAGAATCTCCAGCGTGCGTTCGATGCGCCGGCCCGCGAGCAGCACCAGCACGCAGGCGACGAAGGTTCCAACGCCGATCGCGTAGACCGCCGACGTGTCCGCCGCGCCCGCCAGGCGCCGCGTCCCCAGGAAGAAGATGGCGCCCGCGGCCACCCCCGCCGACGCCGGCCATCCCGTTTGCAGAAAGTAGAGGATCGTGTAGAACCACGCCCAGAAAGATCGCCCCGGCCGCGTCCGCATGAAGCCGCTGAAGACCGGCTCGCCGGCCGCGACCGTGTAGCGCATCAGCTCGGTGTTGAAGATCGTCTGGAAGAACACGGCGACCAGCGTGACCCACAACAACGAGAGCCCGTACTTCACGAAGGCCGCGGGCCCCAGCAGAAACTCGCCGCCGCCGATCGAGACACCGAGCACGATGACGCCCGGCCCGACCGTGCCGATCCAGCCGAGTCCTTTCGGCGTGGGCGGCGCGGGCAGCTCGGCGCGCACCCAGGGGTCGAGTCCGGTACGGGATTCGGGAGGGCGCGCCGGCATTATCGTGGATACCTCAGCAATTCCTGAAGTATCCTTCGCCCTTCGACTCGCTCCGGCGCATTGAGTCGCAGGAGGCGAATGGTGGCCGCCCCGGTGGGAGAGAGCGAGACGATCTCCGGACCCTCGAACCGGAAATGCGCGCTCCACTCCCGCCGGCGCGGATTGTAGAGCCGGTTGCACAACACGCAGGCCAACGCCAGGTTCGCCACGGTGGACTCGCCGCCATGCTTTCGACTGACGATGTGATCGGTCTGAAGCGGAAAGGCCGCGTCCTCCTGGCGGATCAGGCAATACTCGCAGCGTCCACCAGCGCGATCGGCCACCCCAGAGCGGAGGGCGTCGGAAATATCACTGGCCACGCGACAGGATCAGGCGGGCTTTGGCCTTCGCCATTCTGAGAATGTGCTCCAACTCCATGTAATGGTCGAGTTCGGCTCTCTC
>CAZEVY010000173.1:0-5731 GCA_964515555.1 uncultured Solibacteraceae bacterium
AAGTAGAGGGTCGTCCGCAGGTGCGCCTTCCCCAGGGCCCCGCAACCTCCGGCGGCGGGCGGCGCCTGGCCCGCCCGGCCCGACATGAGCGCGACCGCAAACAAACAAATCGCGATATTCCGCATCGAATTCCCCTCAACCGGCCGTCTTCGCGGCCAGCCATCTGCCGGGCGCGGCGAAAACTCGTCGCGCGTGCCAATCCAGCCACGGTCGGTCGTGGCTTCACCCGCCAAGAGTAGCACCCGGCGGGAAACTCCCTCGTGCAGCCAATCGACGCGGGCGAAACGCGCCGGCCCAAGGCTGCATCGAAACATTTTGCCCGGCGACGCCCGGCCGCAGGAAATCCGTCTCGGCGCGAAACGGGCTGGGGACCGTGATAACATCGAGGTAGTTCCGCACCGGTTTCGTCCATGACCGAGATCCTCCCGTCGATTCTGGCCGCCGACTTCGCCCGGTTGGGCGAGCAGGTCGCCGCCGTCGAAAGGGCCGGCGCCAGGATGCTCCACCTCGACGTGATGGACGGCCATTTCGTGCCCAATATCAGCTTCGGGCCGCCGGTCGTGAAAGCGGTGCGGCGCGCCACCCGGCTGACGCTCGACGTGCACCTCATGATCGCCGACCCCGACCGGTATGTTCCCGCATTCCTGAACGCCGGCGCCAACCAGATCCTGGTGCATCAGGAAGCCTGTCCTCACCTGAACCGCACCCTGCGGATGATCCAGGAGGAGGGCGCGCTGGCGGGTGTGGTGCTCAACCCCGCCACGCCCATCTCGACCCTGGACGACGTGCTCGAGATCGTCGATTACGTGCTGCTGATGAGCGTCAACCCGGGATTCGGCGGACAGGAGTTCATCCCCGGCGTGCTCCGAAAGGTCCGCGCGCTCGACGAGCGGCGGAGCGCGCTCGGCCTGAACTTTCCGATCGAGATCGATGGAGGCATCACTGCCGGCAACGTCGGCGAAGTTGTGCGCGCCGGTGTCGACTGGGTGGTCGCGGGAACGTCCGTGTTCGGCGAGGAGGACCCCGGCGCGGCATTCACGGCAATGAGCCAGGCCGCGCGCGAGGCCACCCTGGTGCGCGTTTGAGGAGGCCGGTCCGAATGAGGAGTCTTATGCTTTCCTTCCGATGGCTGGTGGTCGCCGGCGCGATCGCGCTTTCGCTCACCGGCTGCTTCCGCCGTAAGAAATACGACAATCCCATCACCAAGGACACCGCCCAGCCCGACAAGGCCCTGTTCGACAAGGCCATTAATGACATCGAGAAGGGCCGCTACGAGGTGGCCCGCCTGGTCCTGCAGAACCTCATCAACACCTACGAGACCAGCGAATTCCTCGCCAAGGCCAAGCTCGCCATCGCCGACGCCTGGATGCGCGAGGGCGGCTCGCACGGGCTCGCCCAGGCCGAGGCCGAGTACAAGGATTTCATCCTCTTCTATCCGACTCTCGAGGAAGCTGCCGAGGCCCAGGAGAAGATCTGCATGCTGCACGTCCGGCAGATGGAGAAGCCGGACCGCGACCTCGCCCACGCCCTGCGAGCCGAGGACGAGTGCCGCACTCTGCTGACGCAGTTCCCCAACAGCCGCTTCGCGCCCCGCGGCCAGCAGCTCATGCGCAACATCCAGGAACAGATCGCCGAGTCCCACTTCCGCGTCGGCGCGTTTTATCATCAGCGCCAAAGCTGGCCCTCGGCAGCGAGCCGACTGAACGACGTAACCGGCCACTATCCGCTGTTCAGCAAGGCCGACTACGCGCTCTGGCTCCAGGGCGACAGCTACTCGCGGATGGGTCCGCGATTCCGCGAACAGACCATCGGGTCATACCAGAAGATCGTGCGGGACTACCCGCTGAGCGCTTACGCCGACGAGGCCCGAAAGAAGCTGACGTCGCTTGAGGCGCCCATTCCCGAGCCCGATCCGGTCGCCGAGGCCCGCATGAAGTACGAGATCGCCAACCGGGAGAAGATCGGATCGATGAGCCATTTCTGGGGCATTTTCCGCAAGAGCCCCGACATGCGCACCGCCGCCAAGAGCGGAACGCCGGCCATGACCTCGCTGCGGCCGTCGGTTCCCGGCAGCGTCCCGACGCCCGAGGAGATCGCCCGGGCCGAGCAGTTGCGCAATGAGGTATCGCTCAGTCAGCCGGGCGACACGTCGCTGCTCGACACCAAGCCGGACGATCGCCTGGTTCCGCCCGGTACGCAAGCCCCCGGGCAACCTGCCACTCCCGCCGCCAAACCCGACAGCAAGAAGAAGAACCAGAAGGAAAAGAAGCCCGCCGCCAAAAAGTGAGCGTGTGACCGGCGTGTGAGTGTGAACGCGCCCCGGCGTGCGCCGGCTGTTGCCTGTTCACGCGGCTCCGCGTCGCGGGAGGCCAGCCGCGGGATGCTAATATGGAATTCAGTTCCCACCCATGGCAGTATCCACCTTGCTGGAACGCGAAATCGAATGCGCCCGCCTTTCAAACGGCATTCGGGTGATTACCGAGGCCATGCCGCACGTCCGCTCCGTCTCGGTGGGCGTGTGGGTAAACGCCGGGAGCCGGCGCGAGTCCGGCGAGCAGTGCGGGCTCTCGCACTTCATCGAGCACATGGTGTTCAAGGGGACGCGGCGCCGCACCGCCGAGCAGATCGCGCGGTCGGTCGACTCGATCGGCGGCAACCTGGATGCCTTCACCTCCAAGGAGCTGGTCAGCTTCAACACTAAGGTGCTCGACGAGCACCTGCCGGTGGCCTTCGACGTCATCGCCGACCTGGTCTCGAATCCGCTCTTCGCCGAAGAGGACATCGAGAAGGAGAAGGGCGTCATCCTCGAAGAACTGAAGATGGAGGCCGACAACCCCGAATACCAGGTCCACGAGGCGTTCTCCAGTAATTTCTGGAAGGACCACGCGCTCGGCCGGCCGATCCTGGGAACGCGCGAGACCATCAAGGGCTTCAACCGGACCATGATCGAGGACTACTACCGCACCGTCTACGCGCCGCGAAACGTGCTGATCACCGCCGCCGGGAATCTCAAGCACGACCGGCTGGTCGCGCTCGCCCGCGAGCACTTCGAGGGGCTGCCGGGGGCCGAAGCCATGCCGCAGGAGGCCGCGCCTCGCACCCACGCGCGCATCACGCTGCGCAACAAGAGCGCGCTCGAGCAGGTGCACCTGTGCCTGGGCGTGCCGAGCTTTCCGGTGGCGCACGAGATGCGGTTTCCCAGCTACGTGCTGAACACCATGCTGGGCGGCAGCATGAGCTCGCGGCTGTTCCAGAACATCCGCGAGAAGCGGGGCCTGGTCTACGCCGTCTTCTCGGAGCTGAACGCCTATCGCGACACCGGGTGCATGGCGGTCTACGCGGGCACGTCGCTCGAATCGACGCGGCGCGTGGTCGACCTGATCCTGGAGGAACTGAAGCGCTTCAAGGACGAGCCGGCGCCCTCCGACGAACTGCGCCGCGCCAAGGACTACATGAAGGGATCGCTGATGTTGGGCCTGGAGTCCACCAGCAGCCGCATGGCGAACCTGGCCCGCCAGGAGCTGTATTTCGGAAAGTTCTTCAGCCTCGACGAGATCCTGGAGGGCATCGAGAACGTGACCACCGGACAGGTACAGGACGTCGCGCGCGGGTTCTTCGATCCGCGTTTGATCGCGCTGACGGTTCTGGGCAACCTCGACGGTTTTCACATCGGTCGCGAAGAGCTGGTGTGTTAGCCCTCGGCGATCAGCGATCAGCTTTTAGCTCGCCGGCCGCCGAAAACTGACCGCCCGCCGGGCATCGCCCGCGGAGGCCACCGTCACGGGAATCTCAATGCCGTCGCGCCGGAACCTTCGGAGAATCCGCTTCCGTAGCTCGTGCTGCACCAGGTACTGATCGGCGAACTCGCCCACCTGACAGATCAGGGTGAAATCGAGTCCGGCCTCTCCGAAGCCGGGAATGAGCCGGACGAAGGGCGCGGGCTTCGGCAGCAGACCGGGAATCCTTCCGGCCGCGGCAAGCGCCTCTTCGGTAAGCGCCCTCTCGATGTGATCGGGGTCGCAGTCGTAGCTGACGCGCACCGGCACCTGCACCGACAGCCTTTTTTCAGGCAGATGATAGTTGCTCAGGATCGCCTGGCCCACCTTGGCGTTGGGCACCACGATGGTGTAGTTGGAGAGCGTCCGCAGCGTCGTGCTTCGCCAACTGATGTCCGTCACGTAGCCTTCGTCGCCGCTATCCAGCTTCACGTAGTCGCCGATGCGGACGTGCCCGGCCAGGCTGACGTAGAAGCCCGCGAACAGATTCGAGAGCGTATCCTGTAGGGCCAGGGCCACGGCGATACCGCCGATTCCCAGCGCCGTCAGCAGCGGCGCCACCGAGATTCCCAGGGTGTTGAGCAGCATCAGCATCCCGAGCGTCGCAATAACTAAGGTGGCGATGTTCTGCGTCAGCGTCGTGACCGGCAGCGCCGTAGCCACGCCCCGGCCGTGACGCCGCAGCAGCAGCACCACCAGCCGCGAAGCAGCCAGAGTCAACGACACGATCCAGAGAATCAGCAGGCCCTGCCCGATTAGCAGCACGACGCGTTCCGGCATCGCCGACGTTTTCGTCGCCACATGAACGGCGAGGATCACGACCCACAGCAGGGACGGCCCGTACAGGGACTGAATCAGCAGATCGTCGAGCGTCGACCGGCTGCGCCCGGCCCAGCTCCGGAGAACCCGGACGAGTAACCGCCGGACGCAATGCCCGGCCACCAAAGTCAGGAGAAGGACCGCCAGAGGAGTGACGTAAACCGTCCAGTTCCGCGCCAGCTCATCCCACGCACGATTCATCCGGCCTCCAATCGCGCGGGAACGGGCGGCATTCCCTCTCTTTCAGGATAGAGAATCCGGGTCCAGGGGGACCTAGGATCAACAGGTGATACGGGCCGCAAAAAGGCGGTAGGCGAAAAGGCGGAGAAAGTCCGAAGCTACGGCGGCTACCGCAGCCACACCCGCAGACCGTGCTGGACGGCCGCACCGGCGATGCCCGAGCAACCCGATAGGAACGCCGGCCGGCCCATCCGCCGCCACTCGCCGTGAACCGCGTGAATCCCAAGAAACAGCAGCGTCCCGCCGGCCGGGGCGAGCGCATAGGGCGCCCATCCGCTTCCGATCCGGGGCGCGAGCCACGCCGCCCCGGCCCCGCCGAACAGCATCGCCGACTGGATGGCCAGTCCGGCGCCCAGCGCCACGCCCGGCGCCCGGAACGCCGCGCGCAGAATCGCGCCCAGGGCCAACGCCTCGGGGCCCTTGTGCAACAAAACTCCGAACATCACCGTACCGCCCGCGGCTGTGCCCGCCGACCAAGCCACCGCCCAGCCGTCGAGCAGGTTGTGCAGCGCCGCCGCGGCGATGAGCGGCACGGCAAACCCGTGCAGGCGCGCGGTGCAGGCGTCGTGATCGTGCGTGTGGGCGCAGGAGGGGCAGACCGGGTAGATCCAGCGGTTCACCGCCCACAGCGCCGCGAAGCCCGCCAGCACGCCCGTCGCACCAGCGCCTGGCCCGATTTCGCGGGCGATCTCGGGCAGCGTCGAGAAGAGGACCACGCCGGCGAGCAACCCGCCGCCGAACGCGATCGCGATCCCCGAGAGTCGGTGCGCGCCGCCCGCCCACACCCCGGCCGCGCAACAGATCGCCGCCAACACCGCCAGTCCCGCCAGTCGGGGATCGAGGAACGTCACATCTCACTCTATCCGGTCGGCGCGCAAGCTCGCAAACCGCGCGTT
>CAZEVY010000174.1:0-5503 GCA_964515555.1 uncultured Solibacteraceae bacterium
CGGCGGGTTGAACGGACCCAGGACCGCTCCCTGTGGTCGCGGCTCGGTTCACGGTGACTTGCGCGGCGCTTCCCTGAGATCCTCGAGAATATCGGCGCCGAGCGCCAGCATCTCGCCGAACGTCTTCTGGTAATTCACGAATTTCCGGTTGAGCTCCAGCGCTTCCGACGGCTCCAGCCGGGCGCGCAGGATCATGTCGCGCACGTGGACGGGGTTGGGCAGCGCGGCGTCCTCGCGCAGCTCCTCGAGCGCAGCGGCCGGATCGTAGTGGTACATGCATCCATTATCATGTCTGGAGCCATGCTCCAGATCATCCGCTCTCCGCGACCCGACGACGTGGTGGTCATCGGCTCGGGCGCCGGCGGCGGCACGGCGGTCGACGTGCTGACGAAGCTCGGCGTCTCCGTCACGCTGCTCGAAGCCGGCCCGATGCTGAATCCGGCGAAGGATTTCAAGGAACACATGTGGCCTTGGCAGGTGGGTCATCGCGGGGCGGGCGCGCAGGCGGAGCGCTACTTCGGGCGCGAGCAGTGGGGCTACTTCAACGCGCCCAACGGCTACTGGGACATCGACGGCGAACCCTACACGGTGGCGCCGGGCAACACTTTCCGCTGGTTCCGGTCGCGCATTCTCGGGGGACGCACCAACCACTACGGGCGCATCTCGCTGCGGTTCGCCGACTACGATTTCCGCCCGCGCTCGCGCGACGGACTCGGCACGGACTGGCCGATCACCTACGACGAGCTGGCGCCCTACTACGACAAGGCCGAGAGCTTCATCGGCATCAGCGGCAGCAAGGAGGGCATCCGCAGCGCGCCCGACGGCGTGTTCCTGCCGCCGGCGCCGCCGCGCGTGCACGACGTGCTGGTGGAGCGCGCCGGGCGAAAGCTCGGCATTCCGGTGATCCCGATGCGCATGGCGGTGCTGACGAGGCCGCACAACGGGCGCATCGCCTGCCACTGGTGCGGGCAGTGCGGGCGCGGGTGCGTGACGGCGTCGAACTATTCGTCGAGCCAGGTGCAGGTGCTGCCGGCGCTGAAGACGGGGCGGCTCAGGATCGTCTCGAACGCCATGGCGCGCGAGCTGATCACCGACGCCAGCGGCAAGGTGACGGCGGTGTCGTACATCGACAAGGCGACGCGCGAGGAGCGGCAGATCCGGTGCCGCGTGGTGGTGCTGGCGGCGAGCGCGTGCGAATCGGCGCGGCTGCTGTTGAACTCGCGCGGGCCGCGGCACTCGAACGGACTGGCGAACTCGTCGGGGGTGGTGGGGCGGTATCTGACCGACACGGTCGGGTTCAGCCTGAGCGGCCAGCTTCCGGCCTTGCAGGGGATGCCGCGGTACGATTCCGACGGCTGGGGCGGCGGCCACCGCTACATTCCGTGGTGGCTGTGGGACCGGCAGCCGAAGGAGTTCCCGCGCGGGTATCACGTGGAGATCGGCGGCGGATTCGGGATGCCGCAGGTGGGCAGCTTCCACGCGGCGTGCAGTCGGCACGAGGGCTACGGAGCGGCGCTGAAGCAGAAGATCCACGAAGAGTACGGATGCGGAATCAACTTCGCCGGGCGCGGCGAGATGATTCCTAACGAGCACTCCTATTGCGAGATCGACCCGAATGTGGTGGACCGCTGGGGAATTCCGGTGCTGCGCTTCCATTTCCGGTGGAGCGACAACGAAGTCGAGATGGCGCGGCACATGCACCGGACCTTCGCCGAGCTGATCGAGACGATGGGCGGGCGGGTGCTGGGGCCGTCGCGGCCGGATCAGGAGGGCACGGGGATATCGACGGGCGGGACGATCATCCACGAGCTGGGCACGGTGCGCATGGGCGACGACGCGAAGACGTCGGCGGTGAACCGCTATTGCCAGGCGCACGACGCGAAGAACCTGTTCGTCGCCGACGCGGCGCCGTTCGTCAGCAATCCGGACAAGAACCCGACGCTGACGATCTGCGCGCTGGCGTGGCGCACGTCGGAGTATCTGGCCGAGGAAATGAGGAAGGGCAATGTCTGAGGTTACGCGCCGGAATCTGATTCGCGACGCCGCGGCGGCGGCCTGCCTGGGGACGCTTTCGGCGGAGGCGGCGCAGCATGTGCACCAGGCGGCGGTCGAGGAGAAGAAGACCGCGGGCGTCTACAAGCCGAAGTTCCTTCAGGCGCACGAGTACCGCACGCTGGACGCGCTCACCGAGATCGTGGTGCCGGGCGCGCGCAAGGCGAACGCGGCGGCCTTCATCGACCTGCTTTGCGCCGGGAGCGCGGAAATGGCGGCGATCTACACGGGAGGACTGGCATGGCTGGACCGCGCGATGGAGCGGCGCGCGGGGGCGAAGTTCGCCGACGCCAAGGCGGCCGACCAGACGGCGCTGTTGGATTCGATCGCGTACCGGAAGAACGAGTCGGCGGAGCTGGCGCCGGGGGTGCGGTTTTTCGACTGGGTGCGGCGCATGACGGTGGACGCGTACTACACGAGCGCGGAGGGCGTGAGGGAGATCGGCTACAAGGGCAATGTCGGAATGTCGGAGTTCAAGGCGCCGCAGGAAGCCATCGACTACGCGCTGAAGAGGAGCGGGCTGGGGTGAGGGGCGCGATGGACCGGTAAGGCCATACAATCGGAGTATGGCCGTAACGAGTATCAAGTCGACCTATTCACTCGACGTGGAAACGGTGGCTACCCTGGAGGAGATCGCCGCCCGATGGGGGGTTTCCAAATCCGAGGCGCTGCGCCGCGCTATTCGCGCCGCCGCCCGCAAAGCCCCGCGGCGGGAGCAAGGGGCGCTCCAGGCGTTTGAGGCGCTGCAAGCCTCGCTCCAGTTAAGCGCGGCCGATGCCGACGCCTGGAACCGGCGGATCCGGGCTGAGCGGCGGGCCTCGGGATCGAGGCTCCGGGGCCGACGGTGATTCATCTGGATACGAGCTTCCTGGTGCGGGCGCTGGCGCCTCGTTCGCGGGAAGAGATGTATCTGCGGGAGTGGCTCGGCAGCGCCACGGCGGTGCGGGTCAGCAGTGTCGCGTGGGCGGAGTTCCTCTGCGGACCCGTCGATAGCAGCCACATCGATCTTGCCGCGCGGGTGTTTCAGAACCCCATTCCGTTTACCGGGGACGATGCCGCGCGTGCGGCCAGGCTATTCAACCTCACGGGCCGGAGGCGGGGATCGCTCCCCGACTGCATGATCGCGGCGGCCGCCATGGGCGGCCACGCGACCTTGGCGACTTCGAATCCGGAGGACTTCCGAAGGTTCGAGAGCGCCGGGTTGAAGGTGCTCGCGGGGTAGCTGGGCGGGAAGCGCCGCGCGGGCGCGCCTTCGAGAAATGCTAAAAATAGGAATGCCGACACGACTGTTGACTTCGCTGGCCGCCACTCTCAGCCTAGGCATCGCGGCCGACTGGCCGCAGTTCCGGGGGCCGAACGCCGCCGGAGTCGCCGGGGACGGCAATCCGCCGGTGGAGTTCGGACCGGATAAGAACGTCGTGTGGAAGACGGCGATTCCCCCGGGTCACTCGTCGCCGTCGATCGCGGGCGAGCGCATTTATCTCACCGCCTTTGAGAACGACAGGCTCTTCACGTTCGCGCTCGACCGGGCGACGGGTCGCATCCTCTGGCGCCGCGAGGCGCCGCGGCCGCGCAAACAGGAGCTGCAACCCGCCAACAGTCCGACGTCGGCGACCCCGGCCACCGACGGCCGCAACGTCTGGGTCTTCTTCGCCGACTACGGCCTGCTCGCCTACGCGCCGGACGGCAACGAGCTGTGGCGCATGCCGCTCGGTCCGTTCAACAACCCGTTCGGTCACGGCTCCTCGCCGGTACTGGCCGGCGACACGCTGCTGATGAACGTCGACCAGGACTCGGGGTCGTTTCTGCTGGCGATCGACAAGAACAGCGGCCGCGTGCTGTGGCGCACGCCGCGCGATCACGCGCAGCGCGGCTATGCGACGCCGGTGCTCCACCAGCCGGCCGGGGGCGGATTGCAGGCGCTGATCGCCGGGTCGTACCGGCTTTCCGGCTACGAGGTGGCGACGGGCAAGGAAGTCTGGTGGGTGCGCGGGCTGCCGTGGCAGGTGAAGCCGACCCCGGTGGTCGCGGGCGACGCGGTGTACTTCGTCACGTACTCGGGCGAGTCCGATCCCGGCCAGCAGGAGAACGTGCCGCCGTTCGCCGAGGCCCTCACGCGGTGGGACGCCGACAAGAACGGCAAGATTTCCAAGAGCGAGCTTCCCGACGAGCGCGCCCGGGCGCGCTTCGACGAGTACCTGGACCTGGACGACTCGGGCTTCATGGAGGAGCGCGACTGGCGGCAGTTCCAGGACCGGCGGGTGGGCGAGAATTCGCTGCGGGCCTATCGGCTCGGCGGCCGCGGCGATGTCACCGAAAGCCACCTGCTGTGGAAGAATGCGCGGGTGCTGCCGAACGTCCCGTCGCCGCTGTTCTATCGCGGGGTGCTGTACACGCTGAAGGAGGGCGGGATTCTGACGTCGTTCGACCCCAAGACGGGCGAGATCGCCCGGTCTGCGCGGATCGAGGGGGCGCTGGGGTCGTACTACTCGTCGCCGGTGGCCGCGGATGGGAGGCTGTACACGGTCAGCGAGGAGGGGAAGGCGGCGGTGATTCGCGCGGGGGCGCAATGGGGGATCCTGCGGGTGAACGACATGGGAGACGGCGTCAAGGGGACGCCGGCGATCGTCGACGGGAAGATCTACCTGCGGACGTTCGGCGCGCTGTATTGTTTCGCCGAGAGGCGATAGGGCGCCGGCCCGAACAAAATCTGATGGCCGCGGATGAACGCAGATGAACACAGATAAGATTGCAAGGCATTTTCCATCTGCGTTTATCTGAGTTAATCCGCGGCCAGATTGTTCTTCTCAACGTTCAAGCAAGAGCCGACGCTAGCTCAGAACTCCATCGACTCCATCATCGCCGCCAGCTCCGCCTCGGCGGCCGACTTGTCGCGGCGCAGCGCGCTGACGCGGTCGCGCAGCGCGGCCAGCTTCACTTCGAGAGCGACCAGATCGGCCGAGTACTTCTGCACGGCCTCGCGCTGGCCCACGGAGTTCAGCGTCGAGATGTTCTGGCGGATGCGGCTCTGGTCCTGTTCGAGCGAGCGCGCCTCCTGCTCGGCCTGCTCCAGCGCGCGCGCCGCCTCGGCGACCTTCTTCTTCTGCGCGGCGATCTGCTCGAGCTGCCTGCGGCCCTCAGCGCTGAGCGCCTTGTTCGAGAGATAGCTCGCCAGCACGTCGGGCGTCAGGTTGGTCACCGACACCGACTGCTCCACCATGCGCTCCTCGTTGACGGTGAACTTCTCGGTCTCGGCGGCGCGCAGCGGGACCTCGAAACGATACGCGGTCGCCGTGGTCGACGCGGGCTTCATGGCGACCAACTCGTAGCCGGGGCGCTTCGAATGCTCGATGACCAGCGTCTTCGCCTTGGCGTCGACGTTGCGGATCGTGAAGGTCCTCTTCTCCTCGACGGCGGTGCGCGTTGTCAGAATGCCGCGGCGGAAATGGAT
>CAZEVY010000175.1:0-5397 GCA_964515555.1 uncultured Solibacteraceae bacterium
GGTCGACTGCCACACCATCGTCACCGCCGACCGCGTCCGCCTGGGCTGCTACGGCGTCGCCGGCGGCCAGGCCGGCCAGCCCGTCTCGGTGACCGTCGACCTGCACGGGCGCGCCCAGGTGCTCGGCGGCCTGGTCGACGGCGAGCCCGTCAAGGCCGGCCAGGTCGTGCGCGTCGTCACCACCGGCGGCGGCGGCTGGGGCGACCCGCTCGAGCGCGAACCCGAGCTGGTGCGGCGCGACGTCGTGCAGGAGAAAGTCTCCCTCGCCGCCGCCCGCCGCGACTACGGCGTCGTCCTGCACGCCCACCATACCGACATCGACACCGAGTACCGCGTCGACGAAGCCGCCACCGTGCAGCTGCGCGCCGAGCGGCGCGCCGCCCGCCGCGCGCCGCTCCCCCTCATCGACCGCGGGCCGGGATACGAATCGATCAAGCCGAGCGAGTGAAACCGGCAGCCCTGCCGGTCCGGAAGGACTTCGCGCTCTCCGACCAGGGCGGATCGGCTGCGTCGTGGCCGATCCCGTCGCCGACCTCAGTGGCGCACGCGGCTGGGGCCTCAGTAGTGGTAGCGCGCTTGCAGAAAGTCGATGCGGTCTGCACGGACCAGATAGACGACGCGGTGCTCCTGCGTGAGGCGTCGTGACCAGGTGTTCGGCGCGAAGTGCCGCAGGGGCTCCGGCTTGCCGATGCCGCGAAACGGGTCATGCATCGTCGCTTCGACGAGGACCAGAACCCGTAACGCTACTCGCCGGTCGGCTTCAACCCAGTACCGCAGGTCTTCACGGAACTCGGGCTGGAAAACCGCATCGCGCTCAGGCCTCGGCGTCGGCAAGCCCGACCTCGCGCCGCAGCGAGCGCAAGCTCTGCGGTCGCTCCTTTCGGGCACGAGTCCGGGCCAGAGCCCTCAGCAGGCGCGCCGCATTGCGCGGCGAACGAAGCAGGTGGGCCGTCTCGCGCAAGCTGCGCAGTTCGGCGGCCGACACCAAGGCGACATCCTCGGCGCCACGACGAGTGATGATGACGACCTCGTTGTCCCTCGCAGCGGCGTCGCACAGCCGGGCGAGATCCGCCCTGGCCTGCGTGTATGTCGTCTGGATCGCCATGACCAGTACAGGAACTCTGTACCAATCCAAGCACACCAGTCAAGGTCGTCCGTGAGCCTTCAATGCTGCCGCGCGTATGGCCCACCGCCGGCAACGGCCGCCCGTACGCCAACCGCTATCATTTCTACTTCCGCTTCGCGGGCGGCGAGATCGTGCAAGTGCGCGAATACCTCGACGTCGTCACCGCCCCGGCGTCTTCAAGCTGCCCGAGGAACCGCCGGCAGAGCCGCCGGACAAAGCGCGGCCGCACTCACGCGCAACCGGTGGCGATCGCCAGCGCTCGGCACACGGCCCGCATCGTATCGGGCGCGAGCTGCCCGACGTATTTTGACAGCCTCGCTTGCTCCACCGTCTGCACGTGGTCGAGATTCACCGCCGAGTCACCCCGCAGCCCTTCGCTCCTTCCGACGACCACCTCGCTCGGAATGCCGCGAATCGTGGAGGTCACCGGGGCGACCATCACCGTGTGTAGCACCCCAATCGCCTCGCTGCGGCTGATGACCAGCGCCGGTCGTCGCTTGTCTGGCTTGCGGAAGTCGTACATCCAGATCTCGCCGCGCGCTACTCGTCGGGCCATGCACTCTCGTCCGCCCAGCCTTCGAATTCACTGCCCGTACCGCTGCCATACCCCCGGCGATACGCGGCCGCGATCGCGGCCCGGTGCTTGCGCTGCAAGTATTGGGTTGCCGCTCGTCGCAGGACGGCAGAGCGTCCATCGCGTCGCACCTCTTCGTCGGCGTCGAGATCCGCCAAGAGCGCGTCATCCATCGTTATCTGTATCGCCTTCATGGCTATACGTTATGTTGATCAACGGTAAACATCAAGCGCGCGCGGTGGTGACGGCGGCCTCGGCACGCGAACCGCCAGAGGCGGCCGGCGCCTGGTTCGCCGCCGAGGCCGGGCGGCGCGACCTCATTCCTCGGGGCGCTTCGCGCCGCATCGATCGGCCCATCCCGACGCGCGGGTCAACGCCGCCGATCGCTGTCGGGATCGACGCGCTCCATGAGGACGCCCGGCGTCGGCTCCGCGAGCCCGAACTTGCGATAGAGGCCGTGCGCGTCGCGCGTGCTCAGCAGCCAGCGCCGGACCGCGCGCAGCTCCGGGAGACTGGTCACCGCTTCCATGAGCCAGACGCCCAGGCCCTTCCCGCGATGCGACTCCAGGACGAAGACGTCGGCGACGAAGGCCAGTGCGACATAGTCGGTCAGCACACGCGCGAAACCGACCTGCGTGTGCCGATGGTAGAGGCCGAACGGGACTGAATGCTCGATCGCCTGCGCGACGCGCTCGCGCGTGCGGCCCTCCGCCCAGTACGAGCGGCAGAGAAAACTATGGATGACGTCGAGATCGAGGCGCTCGCGGTCCGTGCTGATGGTGTAGTCGCCACGAGTCCACTCGCGAACCATGTCCCTATTCCCCTCGACGTCAGGCTAGTACCACCACACCTCTGCGCCGCGAAACCACGGATTCCACAGGAACCACGGCGGCGTGAAACAGGGGCCGACGGGGACTCCGGTAATGCGTGTGCCCGTCGAGTGCACGAGCGCTGCCACCGAGCGGGACGGAGAGACATGCCGGGATTGACCGGATACCCCCGGCGAAAGGATTTCGCGCGCCGAGAAATCCACGACGAGATCCTCGCAGCTGACGTAGAACACATGCGGGACCTCCTCCGCGGCGAGCTGGAACACCGGACAATCGATCGCATCGCCGTTCAGAGTCAGTCGCGCCGACGAGCGCACGAAGAAATCAACGTGGGAGATTTGACCACCGGCGGTGCGCAGGCGCTCCAGCAGGGAATCCACCCACGCGCGTTGTCGCTGCGAAGGCTGTTGAGATGCGACGCCGTCGCAGTTGAGGTGAAATTGGCGCGCGCGGTTGCAGCTCCACTCGCCGGCGTCGGCCGTTGCTGCGATACGCAAAACCAACAGTGGGAGGATGAGCAGGTGGCGGCTCGACGAGCGCATTGATCAGAGCGGTCTTAGCCGGCGCGATTCGTCACCTTGGCCTCAGGCGTATGGGCTCCATGGTTGAACCACGAGTCGGCGCCGCGGTGTGTCGCCGCGATATAGCGCCACCGCCCAGCGATGATGAAGTGGGGCGCGGCCGCGCGCGAACTGCCACCGCTCGACACCGATGCCGTCTTCGGCGAGCGCGGCGCCGCGGCCCGCGCGGAGTGCGAAACGCGGCGTCTTACGGCCCGGCACGAGTCCCGAACCCCTGGCCTTGGCGTAGGCTTCCTTGAGCGTCCAGTAGGCGAAGAAGCGCTCGCGCCGAGCCCGTCCACCGCGGCTGCACAGGTCGTGCAGCTCCGATGCGGCGAAGGCGTACTCGGCGATTGCGAGCTCGTCGACGTCGCGCCGCACGCAGGCGAGGTCGACTCCGAGGTCACAGTCACGCGACACCGCGACGGCGATCAAGCCCTGCCCGTAGGAGAGGCTGAAACGCAGCCCCGTGCCGGCGGGTGCGGCGATCTCCGGTCGTCCGTAGCGCGATCGGTTGAAGCGCCAGTCGCTGGCCGGCACGTCCGCATGCTGCGACAAGACGCCTGCCAGCAGTTCGTATGCGCTCGAGCGATGTTGGGTGACGGCGAAGTACAGATGCACGGCGCGCTCGGGCACGTCGGTAGGAGCAACCACAGATGAACACTGATGACCACGGATGAACACGGGGTCGGAACCTCTGGCGATCGAGTCGGCAGCCCTGGGGGCGGGGTGGGGCTCGGTGTTCATCTGTGGTCATCAGTGTTCATCTGTGGTTCCCAGGCTCTCGGCCAGGGCGACGACGGCCTGGGTGAAGCACGCCAGCGGCGCGTGCGTGATGCCGGCGCCGATCTGGCCGACACCGGCTTGGCGATGCGCGATGCCGGTGTTGATCACCGGCAGCAGACCCGTATCCACCACCTGGCAGGCGTCGATGCCCGCCGGCACGCCGGCGAACTCGAGCGCTGGCAGGGTGAAGGCGCGGTTGGTGCCGATGGTGATGTGGCGCATGGTCAGGGTGTTGCGCCGGGCTTCGTCGGCGGTGCCGCCGACGAACTGCACCACCGCCGGGGCTGCGGCCATGGCGAAGCCGCCGAGCCCTGCCGTCTCGGTGATGGCGCTGTCGCCGATGTCGCCGCCGGCATCGGCGCGCGTGTAGCCGGCGAAGAAGAGGCCGTCGGCTACCGGGGCCGGGGCGGTGAACCAGCGCCCGCCGCCGCCGCTGACGCGGATGCCGAACTCGGTGCCGTTGCGCGCCATGGTCACGACCATGCTGCTGCCGGGCACACCAGCAGCCGGATCGAGCATCGCCTTGCAGGTCGCCATGCCGAGGTTGAGGAAGAAGTGATCGTTGCCGTTGATGAACTCGAGCCCGGCCGCCGCCTCGCCCGGCGCCACGCCGGCGCGCAGCAGCGCCGGCGCCAGGCGCTTGAACAGCAGGGCCGAGGCCGCCGCGTTGCGATTGTGCAGCTCGTCGCCCATGTGCAGCGCGCGCGCGATCAGCGGCTTCAGCTCGATCGGGCCGGTCTCGGCCAGCGCCCGCGCCAGGGCCGGACCGAGCGTCGAGCTCATCCACTGCAAGCGCGCCAGCACCTCGGGCGAGTTGGCGCCGTAGCGCAGCACCTTGCCCAGCCCCTCGTTGAGGGTGCTGAAGGCGCGGTTGCCGTGGGTGCGGTTGCGCACGATCCACACCGGCATCGACGGGCTGGTCACGCCCGCCATCGGGCCGACGGCGCCGTGGTGATGGCAGGGATCGAAGCGGATCTCGCCGCCCTCCGCCAGGCGCTGCGCCGCCGCCGCATCGACTGCCCAGCCCTCGAGGAGAATGGCGCCGATCACCGCCCCGCGCATCGCCCCGCCCATGCGCGACCACTCGATCGGCGGACCGGCGTGGAGCAGCATGCGCTCGCCGAAGTCCGGCACGACGTCCCCGGCGCGCCCGATCCCTTCCAACACCGGCTCCGCCGCCAGATACGCAGCCAGGGCTTTCTGATTCGCCTCCGCCACGTCGGCACGCCCGGCCAACCGCGCCAGCCCGCGCGCCACGGCGGGATCCCCGCCCGGCGGGCTCCACCGCACATGCGTCACCGCCGCGCCCGCCGCCGCAATCGGCGGGGCGAACGACGCCAGCCCGACATTGACCACCGACAGCGGTGGCTCGATCAGTGTCTTGCGCACCTCAGCCTGCCCTCCGAAGCCGTCGAAAACCACCGCGCTCATGCTTCGACGGGCTCAGCATGAGCGGGGGAGTGCCTGTGCGACACTGCGTTCCGCTGCCCGCTCTGCGAAGCCGCGGGAAACCATCGCGCT
>CAZEVY010000176.1:0-5271 GCA_964515555.1 uncultured Solibacteraceae bacterium
CCGAGCTGATGCCCTCCTCCGCCGCACAGTTCATCCCCAGCCGGACCGCGGTCACTTCGGCGGGAGGCGTCGCGCCCGCGGGCAAGGTCGAGCTGGCCTACACGGCGCCGGAACTGTTCGAGGGAAGACCGGCCGACGCGCGCAGCGACATCTTCGCCTTCGGCGCCATCCTCTACGAAATGATCACCGGCAGCAAAGCCTTTGAAGGCAGGAGCCGCGCCGTGCTGATCGCCGCCATCACCACCGCCGATCCCATACCTCTGTCGACGCTACAGCCCCGTGCGCCGCGCGCACTCGAACACGTCGTCGAACGCACGCTCGTGAAGAACCCCGACGACCGCTGGCAGACCGCGCACGACATGATGGTCCAGCTTCGCTGGATCGCCGAAGGCGGCGCGCCGGCGGGCAAGGCCATCGCGGTGGCGGCGGGTCCTGACCGCAAGAAACAAATGATGCTGGCGGCGGCGGTGTTCCTGGTCGCGGTCGCGGCGGGACTCTCGGCGTGGCGACTGTTGACCGGGGGCGTCGACACGGAGCGCTTTCAGTTCCGCGTGCCCGTGGTGGGATTGAGCGCCGCGAATACCGCGCTCTCGCCCGACGGGCAGACCATCGCCCTGGTCGCCCGGCCCGAAGCGCAGGAACCGTCGGCTCTGTTCGTTCGCCGCGTGGGAGCGCTGACCTTCAACCGGCTCGGCGGAACCGAGGACGCCGTGCAGCCCTTCTGGTCGCCGGACAGCCGTTTCATCGCCTTTGTCAGCGGCGGGCGCCTGAGGAAGGTGAGCGTGCAAGGCGGCGCTCCGCAGGATCTCGCCGACGCCCGGGGTTTCTCCGGCGGCGCATGGAACGAGCAGGGCGTCATTCTTTTCGGCTCCGCCAAGGGACTGCATCGCGTCTCGGCGGAAGGCGGACGCCCGTCGCCGATCACGACTCCCGGTGAAAAAGAGACCGGCCACTTCTGGCCCGCGTTTCTCCCCGACGGACGGCACTACATGTATCTCGGCTGGTCGGCCGATCCCGGCGGACGCGCGGTGTTTCTCGGGAGTTTTGACTCCAAAGACAAGTCGCGACTGCTGGCCGCGGAATCGAACGTCATCTACGCCGCGCCCGGGTACCTGTTATTCCATCGCGAGGCGTCGCTCTTTGCGCAAAAGTTCGACGCCCGAAACCGCACCCTCTCGGGCGACCCCGTGCACGTCGCCGACCAGGTGCTCTCCAACCCCGCCAACGGACGCGGCGCCTTCGACGCTTCGCAGAACGGCGTGCTGCTCTATTTCCAGGGCGCCGGAGCCCCGGCCGGGCGCGCCGACACCATCCAGGGAACTCTGTTCTCCTGGCGCGACCGGACCGGCAAATCGGTCGCCGACGCCGGCGAATCGGGGCCCTTCGGCGACATGGACGTTTCACCCGACGGCAGGCTGATCGCCCTGACCCGGCAGGAGACCGGCACCACAGGCTCCGACATATGGATCGTCGATTGGCAGCGCGCCGGCGCCGCCACGCGCCTCACGCTCGACCCGGCCGACGACATGAACCCTGTCTGGTCGCCCGACGGGATGCGCGTCGCCTACACCACTTTTCGCAAGGGCAACGCGGACATCTACGTCAAGAACGCCAACGGGTCCGGCGCCGAAACCGCGTTGCTCGAGACGCCCGCCGACGAGATGATCGAAGACTGGTCCAAGGACGGCAAGCACATCGCTTACCTCTCCGGGCAGGGGAGCGTTCCCGACATTTACGTTCTGCCGATGACGGGCGATGCGAAGCCGATCCCCGTGGTGCAGGGGAATTTCCGGAAAAACGAACCGCAATTCTCATTTGACGGGAAATGGCTGGCTTATACATCGGATGAAGCCGGGCAATTTCAGGTATTTGTGATGTCTTTTCCGGGCGGCAACCAGAAGCTGCAGGTGTCCATCGACGGCGGCGGCCAGCCGCGCTGGCGGCGCGACGGCAGGGAGCTCTTCTTCCGCGCCCCCGACGGCCGGGTCATGGCGGTGGACATCAAGATCGGGGCGAGGCTGGAGTCCGGCGTCCCGAAGGCTCTGTTTACATCGGCCGGCAATCCGCGGGGATTCGACCCCGTTCGCCACCTGATGTCGGTCAGCCCGGACGGCCAGCGGTTTCTCACACGGACGTTCCAGCCGACCGGGGGCACCGTCACAGGCACCGGGGTTCCATTCGCTCCGACGTTTACGCTCGCTTCGGCCTCGAGCGGGGTGATCCGGAACCGCGGAGTGGCTTTCTTCGGCCAGTTTTCCAACGGCCTCACCGTGATCCGCCACTGGACGGCCGGGCTCGAGAAGGGGGAGAAATGACGACGCTCACCCCCGGCGCGAAGCTGGGCCCCTACCAGATTGTCGAAATGATCGGCGCCGGCGGCATGGGCGAAGTGTACAAGGCGACCGACACCAGGCTCGAGCGCGCGGTCGCCGTGAAGCTTCTTCCGACGCAGTGGGCCGAGAACACCGAGATGCGCCAGCGCTTCGAGCGCGAGGCGCAGATCATCGCCTCGCTGCACCATCCCAACATTTGCGTGCTCCATGACGTCGGCCGGCAGGACGGCCATCACTACCTGGTAATGGAGTACCTGGAGGGCGAGACGCTCGGCAAGCGGATCGAGTCCGGTCCCATGAACTGGGAGGAGGCGCTGAAGACCGGCATCGCCATGGCGGATGCGCTCGACAAGGCGCACCGCAAAGGCGTGGTGCATCGCGATCTGAAGCCCGCCAACGTCCTGCTGACCGAGAGCGGGCCCAAGCTGCTCGACTTCGGCCTGGCGAAATGGAAGGCGCCTTCTTCGTCGTCGGGCGGCGCGGGCGCGACCATGGCCAGCGTGAGCGAGCTGACGGTTCCCGGAGCCATCCTGGGGACGCTCCAGTACATGGCGCCCGAGCAACTGGAAGGAGTCGACTCGGACGCGCGTACCGACATCTTCGCCTTCGGCGCCGTGCTGCACGAGATGATCACCGGCAGGAAGGCGTTCGAAGGCAAGAGCCGGGTGCTGCTGATGTCGGCCATCGCGACGGCGGAGCCGGCGGCGCTCGCCGGAGTTCAGCCGGCGGCGCCCAAAGCGCTCGACCACGTCATCAAGGTCTGCATGGCGAAGGATCCCGCGGATCGCTGGCAGACGGCGCGCGACCTGCTCGCCGAGCTGGAGTGGATCGCCAAGGCCGGCCAGGAGACGGGACTCGCGGCGCCGCTGGCGCCGTCGCGCGACAAGACCGGCCTGCGCGCCAAGTTGAAGCGCCTGGCGCCCGCGGTTGCGGCGCTGGCGGCAGCGGCACTGACGGTTGCCGCGGTTCTGTACCTCCAGCCGGCGGCAGCCTCCCAGGAGACCCGCTTCCGCATCCCGCTCAGCCTGTCGGCCTCGCCGGCGATTATCCAGAGTTTCAATGTGCACTCTTACGCCGGCGCGAACTTCGACGTGTCGCCCGACGGGCGGTTGATGGTGTTTGCCGGCGCCACAGGGCCGCAAACCGAACCGTCGCTCTATGTGCGCCCCCTGAATTCGGTCACCCCGTTGAGCCTGCCGGGCACCGTCGGCGCCAGCATGCCGTTTTTCTCAGCCGACAGCCGCTCGATCGGATTCGTGACATCGGGAAGACTCAAGAAGGTGGAAGCGGCCGGCGGGCCTCCCCAGGATCTTTGCGAAGCGACCGGGTTTCAGGGCGGCGCCTGGAATCACGAGGGCACGATCCTGTTCGGCACGGCCCAAGGGCTGAAGCGCGTCTCCGCGCAGGGTGGGAAACCGGAACTGATTACTTCCGTTGCGGGAGAGGAGGCGGGTCACTTTTGGCCGAATTTCCTCCCCGGCGGACAGAAGTACCTCTACACGGCCTGGAGCCAGCAATCGGGCAAGCGCGCGCTGTACGTGGGAACGCTCGGCTCAAAAGAGCGGACCCGCGTGGGTCCGATTGAATCCAACGCCGCCTACGCCGCGCCGGGCTACCTGGTGTTTCATCGCGCCCACACTGTCTACGCGCAGCCGTTCGACTGGAAGAAGCCGGCGCTCGGGGGAGAGCCTGTGCGCCTGGCCGATGAAGTCGGCGCGGTGAACGGTCGCGGGAGCTTTGCGGTGTCGCCGAAAGGCGTGCTCGCTTACTTCCAGGGCGGCGATGCGGGGACCGCGGGCGGCGCGTTCTCCGATAGCAGCGAGTGGCAACTGGCCTGGACCGACCGCAGCGGCAGGGTAACCGACTCGGTGGGGCCGGCGGGCACATATCGCGGGATTGAGACCTCCCCGGACGGCACGCGCGTCGCCGTCCACCGTCACGAAGCCAACGGGGGCGATGTGTGGGTGCTGGAGCCTCGCGGGTCGGTGACGCGGCTCACCTTCGACGCTTCGCGCCATAATTCGTCGCCGATATGGTCGCCCGACGGGACGCGGGTGGTTTACTCCTCGCAGCAAAAAGGCAAATGGGGACTTTACCAGACGCTTTCGAGCGGATCGGGGAGGGAAGAGTTGCTGTACGAGTCCGATACTCCCAAGGCGCCGATGTCGTGGTCGCCCGACGGCAAGCGTATCGTGTTCTGGACGCTGGACGCCAAAACGGGCGCGGATCTGTGGGTGCTCGACAGCGACCGAAAGGCGTCGCCGCTGATCGCCACCCAGGCCAACGAGACGCACGGGCAGGTCTCGCCCGACGGGAGGTTTATCGCCTACACGTCGAATCTGACGGGACGCAACGAGATCTACGTGCAGCCGTTCCCCGCCGGCGCCGGACGCTGGCAGATTTCCAATCGCGGCGGCGACTGGGCGCGCTGGCGCAAGGACGGCAAGGAGATCGTCTACCACGCCATCGCGATCAACCTCGACGCTCCCGCGCTGACGGGCGCCTTTACGGGGTCGATGCTGTCGGCGACGATCAACGTCAAGAACGACGCGATCGAGCACGATAGTCCGAAGGAGTTTGTGCGCTTCGCGGTCCTCAACTTTCCTCACAACGGCGGCGACTACCACACCTACTCGTTTTCGCCGGATGGCCAGAGGTTCCTGTATCACCAGGTTGTCGCCTCCAGTGGGGTCGGGGTGACCTCCGCGGGCGCTAGTCCATCGATCGGGTTTGTGGTGGCGCTGAACTGGATGGCGGGGCTGAAGAAGTAGTTCACTCAACCGACTCGCCGCAAGGCCGCGAAAGGGCGGGCAGCCCGAGCAGATTGATCCCGCGCTTGCGGATTTGCCTCGCGACGGATTAGCATTAACCGATCCGTCATAATTTAGAGGACGCACATGCCCATCGCCCCCGGCGACAAGCTGGGACCCTACGAAAT
>CAZEVY010000177.1:0-5026 GCA_964515555.1 uncultured Solibacteraceae bacterium
GCCCACATGCGCAGGAGATTGTGGTAGGCGCCGGTCAGGCTGATCACCTCGGGCTATCGAGCGTCAGCTTTCCGGCCTCGATCTTGGAGAAGTCGAGGATGTCGTTGATGAGCGTCAGCAGCGCCACCGCCGAGCCCCGCGACATGTTGAGGCACTCCCGCTGCTCTTCGTCCAGTCGCGTGTCCAGCACCAGCTCCGTCATGCCGATGATGCCGTTCATCGGGGTGCGGATCTCGTGGCTCATGTTGGCGAGAAACTCGCTCTTGAGCCGCGAAGCCTCCTCGGCGCGGTCGCGCGCGACCACCAGGGCGCGGTTCAGCCGTTCCAGATCCTCGGTGCGCGAGCGCACCTGCTCCTCGAGTTCCTGGGCGTGCTTGTTGAGGAGACAGTCGCGGTCGTGAATCTGGTCGAGCATGCCGTTAAAGGCGTCCACCAGCGCCGCCAGCTCTTCGGCGGCATGCTGGGGCGCACGCATGGAGTAGTCGTTGCGCGCGGTGACCTCGCGGGCGACGTCCGCCAACTCGCGCAGC
The DNA here is from genome assembly GCA_964515555.1 of uncultured Solibacteraceae bacterium. Classification (GTDB taxonomy): domain Bacteria; phylum Acidobacteriota; class Terriglobia; order Bryobacterales; family Bryobacteraceae; genus CAZEVY01. The sequence continues at coordinate 531 of CAZEVY010000177.1, forward strand.
GGCCGCGAAATGAAGCGCTGGAATCCGCGCGCGGCGACGAAGGCCACCAGGGCCGCGCCCGCCAGCACGATCAGCACGATGGTGCCGTAGCGCGTCAGCCTCTGGTTAAAGTCGCTGAAATCGGCCTCGAGGACGATGGCGCCGATGTCCTGGCCGTCCAGCCGGATTGGCCGGCACACCACGATCCGGTCGTCCACGACGCGCGAGACTAGCGGCGGCGTCTCCAGCCCCAGGCGCGACTCGCGGCCGCTCGGCTGAAAGCGCGCGAACGGCCGGCCGTCGGCGCGCACGATCAGCGCTCCCGTGACACTGGTCTCCACCTTGAGGCTGGCGAGCGACTGCGCGGCGGCCTTGGCGTCGTCGAAGCTCAGCGCGGCGGTGACGTTGGCCGCGATGAGATCGGCGATCTGCTCCAGCTCGTCGATCTGGAAAGTCCGGTAGCGGTGCGCCTCGTACGCCAGGAATCCGGCGCAGGCGGCCAGAAGCGAGATCAGGCAGGTGGCCATCATGACCGCAGTCAGCTTGAACTGGATGGAGCGGCGCCGCGCGGTCATTGGCTTCCCCCCGCCGCCGCGCGCACCACCCGCGTCAACTGCAAGAGGCGCGAGCTGATCCTGAGGCCGGCCTGCGCCACCGCATCGGGATTGGATTCCAGGCGGATCTTGCTGGCGTCGAGCACCATGTTGACCATGCCGCCGTCCTCGGCGAACCTCGGCGTTTCGCCGACGGTCAGCACCGGCGCGCCGCGCACGGCTTTCAGGATGTCGCCGGCGCGCTTGCGTTCCGACGCGCTCACGAACAGGACGCGGCACTGCCGCATCTCGGCCGGCGACCGGGGATGAACCGCCGCGAGCGGCCGGCCCTGCACACGCTGGTCGCGAAGCACATCCGGCAACAGGTCGCCGAACGGGTCCTTGCCGGCGACACAGAACTGGATGGGCCCGTCACGCACCGGCTCGGGCCATTCGACGAAGCGCGCGACGTTGAGAAGGAACGCCGCCTTCAACTGGTACTCGGTGACAGGCTCCGGCCCTTCGCCGTTCGAGGCAGGAACGAGGAACAGGCCCAGGGCGGCGAGAAGCGCCGTCGTTCGCCGGGGCGGCCGGCGTTCGCGACCTTTACGCCCTTCAGAACCTCCAGAGAATTCTGACATAGGCGCTCCGCCGGATCTCCACCGGATACATGCTCGGATCTTCAGAGCTGTACTCGAGGTGCCGGGCTGATGTCAGGTTCTGGCCTCCGATGCTGGCCTCGATCCAAGGCCTCGGGCGCCAGCCCAATCTCAGGTCGAGCCGATGATAGGCCGGCACAGTCTCCTCCGGCCTCGTCCACGAGATCCCGGGTCCGAGGCGCCCCACGTAGTACCAGGCGGCGTCGAGCTCGAGAGTCCGCGTCAGGTCGAAGTAGGAGCGCGCGTGCACCTGGCGCTTGGGATTCCGCGCCGCGGCGCGCTGAAACGAGAAGTCGCGGCTCTGCGGGCTGAGACTCACGTCGAGTTTCAACAGCGATCCCGAGAAATTCAGCCGCCAGCGCGGCGCCGGCTGCCACTGCACGGCCGCTTCCAGCCCGCGGGTGTGGCCACCGAGATTGTTGCCCCACTGAACCGGCAGGGTGAAGTTCGGCTGCGGCGGCGCCATCGACAGTGTGGGCGAACCGGGCTCGAGCGTGAGCAGACCGCTGTAGTGGTTCACGAAACCGGCGATGTCGACGTTGACCGTGCGGAACGCCTGAAAGCGGTAACCGCCTTCGAACGCCAGCACCGCCTGCGATTTCGTCTCCGGCGTGGCCTTCACGAACAGGTAGAGCGGCACCTTCGAGAAATCGAACGGCACCGTTCGACCGCCCGGCGAAATCCCCGTCCCGCCGCCCGTTCCGCCGATCCGGCCCAGCATCGCCGAGGGGTCCGGAACAACGCCGACGAGAGCCGTCAGGTCGCGATGGTACTGCGAGGGCGTCGATACCGCGCGCGACACCGAGCCCCAGGCCGAGTGGCGCTTGCCGATCTGCCAGTTGATCATGGCCGCCGGCTGAGCCTCGAATCCGCTGAATATGCCCTGCTCGAACTTCGATCCCAGCGTCAGCCAGAGGCGATCCGGCTGGAGCGCCAGTTCGTACTGCGCGAAGGCCGTGTGGAGATTCGTGACCCGTTGCGCGGGGGCGAAGCTGTAGAGTTCCGTATTCCCCATGTCGGACGACACCCGCCGGAATCCCGCTCCCCATATCCACTCCTGGCGCGCCGACGGCGCCCAGCGGTGCCGGAAGTCGGCGTCGAACGTGTCGAGGTGGAGCTTGGCCATCGCCCAATCGCGCCGGCTGTGGTCCCAGGAGACCTGCACACGAGCGTCCGAATTGTCCGAGAACGACCGCTTCCAGCTCCCGACCACGCTGGTGGCTTCGTTGCGGGTGACTTGGTCGATCTGCCGGTGGAACGGCGGGAGCCTCAGCGGGTACAGGATGCGATCGTGCATGTCACCGCTGGATGTGTCGCCTTCGATGGTGACCAGGTCGCGGGGCCGGACCGCCCAGTCGGCGCGGAAGCCGCTGCTGAGCGTGTTCCATCGGTCCCGGGCGTCGCTGCCGTCCGGCGCGATCATGGATCTCCGGCGGGCGCTCGAGGCGTGGAATCGCAGGTCCAGGTTGGGGCGCACCCTGGCGCCGTAACGCGTATAAACGACGGGGCGGTCCTCGCTGCCCGCGGTGACCGCGAACAGGCCGCCGCGGGTCTCCGCCGCCGGCTTGCGGATGATGTTGATGACGCCGTTGACGGCGTTCGCGCCCCAGATGGCGCCGCCCGGTCCGCGGATCACCTCGATGCGGTCGATGTCCTCCAGCCGAAGGTCCTGCGAGTCCCAGAAGACGCCGGAGAACAGCGGCGAATACACCGTCCGGCCGTCGATCATTACCAGGAGCTTGTCGCTCAGCCGCCCGTTAAAACCGCGGGCGGAGATGGCCCAGGTGCTCGATCCCATGCGCGCCACCTGGACGCCCGGGACCATCCGCAGGGCCTCCATCACGCTGGTGACGCCGCTGCGGCGAAGGTCCTCGGAGGTGATCACGTAGATCGCCGCAGACGCCCGCCTGAGCTTCTGCTGCTTCTTGGAAACCGAGGTCACCTCGATGTTCATGAGGTCCTCGATTCGCGATTCTGCAAGGCGCGCCGTCGGCGACGGCTGGGCCAGGACGGTCCACACCAGGACCAGTCCGACCGGGGATTTCTTGAGCGTTCGTTTCATCGGGTTCCGGCCTATGTCATAAACCACATCGGCCAGGGGATCGCCTTTTTCAGCAAAGGTGGGCCATTCGGCCTGGGTTTTTGACCCGATCGCCCGGATCGGCGCGTTTAGCGCCCTCCGGCGCCTGGCCGCCGGGGTCCATGACGGGATCGAATGCCGCGGCCCGCTCGGAGAGGTATTCCACTCCGACTGAGCGCGGCTGGGACGCCGGTTCCCAGCACCGGACACAGCGGCGCGCCACGAACCTCCCTAACGGCCCTGTTTTCACCGATTCGGCGATGGAAAACGGCTAGCATAGAGTTAACACCCCCGGATGAAGTCCGCCAACGCGAGTAACGCCCGCATCCTTATCGCCGACGATCAGTCCGACGTCCTGGAAGCGCTGCGGCTGCTGCTGAAGCCGGAAGGCTACCAGGTGGACACGGCATCGTCGCCGGCCGGCGTCGTCGCCGCCGTCGAGTCGGACGACTACGAAGTCGTGCTGATCGACCTCAATTATTCGCGGGACACGACCTCGGGCGCCGAGGGCCTGGACCTGCTCGCGCGGCTGCGCTCGCTCGACCCGGCGCTCGCCGTCGTGCTGATGACCGCATGGGGAAGCATCGAGCTGGCCGTGGAAGGCATGCGGCGGGGCGCGCGCGATTTCGTGCAGAAGCCCTGGGACAATCCCCGCCTGCTGGCGATCCTGCGGTCGCAGATCGACCTCAGCCGCGCGCTTCGGCGCGGCCAGCGCCTGGAGGCCGAGAATCTCGCGCTGCGCGGCGAGGGAGCGCCCTCGCTGATCGCCGAATCGCCGGCGATGCGGCCGGTGTTGCAGGTGATCGCGCGCGTCGGTCCGTCGGACGCCAACGTTCTAGTCACCGGCGAGCACGGGACGGGTAAGGGCGTGGTCGCGCAGGCGCTGCACGCCGTCAGCCCACGGGCGGGTCGCCCGCTGGTGACGGTCAACACCGGCGGCCTGTCGGAGAGTCTCTTCGAAAGCGAACTGTTCGGCCACGTGAAGGGCGCGTTCACCGACGCCAAGGCCGACCGCGTCGGACGTTTCGAGCTGGCCGACGGCGGGACGCTGCTGCTCGACGAAATCGCCAACGTGCCGCTGGGCCAGCAGGCGCGCCTGCTGCGCGTGCTGGAGACCGGCGAGTTCGAACGCGTGGGGTCGTCGCGCACCCGGCGCGCCAACGTGCGCATCGTCTCGGCGACCAATGCCAGCCTGCCCGCGGAAGTCGCGGCCGGCAAGTTCCGCGAAGACCTGCTGTTCCGTCT
>CAZEVY010000178.1:0-4865 GCA_964515555.1 uncultured Solibacteraceae bacterium
CGTGTTCCAGTCGTTCAACCTGATTCCGGTGCTGACGGCGCTGGAGAACGTCGAGCTGCCGCTGAAGCTGACGAGCCTGAAGAAGGCCGAGAGGCTGGCGCACGCTCGCAGCGCGCTGGAGCTGGTGGGACTGGGCGACCGCATGGATCACGCGCCGCGCCAGCTCTCGGGCGGGCAGGAGCAGCGCGTGGCGATCGCGCGGGCGCTGGTGACAGACCCGGACATCATTCTGGCCGACGAGCCGACCGGCAACCTCGACGCGACGTCGTCGATGGAGGTGTTGAACGTGCTGTCGCGGCTGAACAAGGAGTTCGGCAAGACGGTCCTGATGGTGACGCACGACCCGCACGCGGCCTTCTTCGCCACCAAGGTGCGGTACATCGAAAAGGGCTCGCTGCTGGCCGAGGGCGAGAAGCCCGCGGAGTGGTCGCCGGCGGCGGGCGCGGCGGGATGAGGCTGCCGCGGCCGGCCTTCATCGCGGCCGGGACGCTGGCGGGGGTCGCGATGCTGGCGTTGGGACTCGCCATTGCGATCGTACCGCTGGCGCAAGGCAGGTTCTTCTTCTATTTCGACAACGCCGTCCAGAACTACCCGCAGACCGTCTTTCTTAGCCGCGCGCTCTCCGAAGGTGTGATCCCTCACTGGTGGCCGGAGGCGGCGGCCGGTCTTCCGGTAGTGGCCGAGGGCCAGGCGGCTCACTTTTCGCCCATCCGATTACTGCTCGTGGCGTTGCTGGATCCTCCCACGGCCTTCATGGTCGAGATCGGCCTGTACCTGGGGCTTTCGGGCCTGGGCACATACCTGTTTCTGAGAGCCCATCGCGTGCATCCGCTGGCGGCGTGCGTGGGCGCCATCGGGTTCATGCTCGGCAGCCCGACGATCGTGCTGGTTCGCAGCATGGCGCTGTTGCGGGCCTCCTGCTGGCTGCCCTGGACGCTTTGGCTGGCTGAACGATACATCCGCGGACGCCGGACGCGCGACGCCGTGTGGGCGGCATTACCGATCGGTCTCCAGTTTCTGGGAGGCAATCCGACCTTTACCGTTGTCACCCTCGTGGCGGCTTCCGCCTACCTGGCGGCGCGCTCGGCCCACCGGTCGATCCAGTCGGGCGACAACTGGCGGAGCGGGATCGTCCGGGCGTCGGGGGCTGTCGCCGGCGCCGGAGCGGTCGCGCTCCTGGGAGCGGGAATCGGCGCGATTCAACTGGCGCCTACGCTCCAGCACGTACCCGAATCGGTTCGCGCCGGTGGGTACTCGCTCGAATACGCCTCCGAGGTGCTCCGGGCCGATCCCCTGTATCTTCCCCAACTGATTTTTCCCTACGCTTATTCCCAGGGAGACTTGAGAGATAACGGCGATTTCAACCTGGTTGCGGTGTGCGGCTTTTATGGCGGCACGCTTGGCGTGCTGGCGGCGGCGTGCGCCCTGGGCGCGATCCGCCAGGTGCGGGCGGTCTGGCCGATCGCCGCCGCCGCGGTGTTGTCGATCCTGATCGCGCTGGGCTCGTTGACCGGAGTGTTCGGCCTGTTGTGGCGCCTTCCGTTGCTCGGCGGGCTCCGCTTCCCCTCGCGCTATCTGCTATGGACCAGCTTCTGCGTCGCCTGTCTCGGCGCCTTCGGCCTCCATCGGGTGATTCTGTCGCGGGCGGGCAGGGGTCCCGGCCGTCGGCTGGTTGCGATGGGCGCAGTCCTTACGGCGGCGGCTGGAGTCGTGTACGCCTTCCGCCCGGCTCACCGGGCCGGCGTGTTGATCTGTCTCTGTCAGATCGTCGTCTCGCTGGGTTTGCTCGCGTGGCTGGGTCGCGCGCGCCCGGCCGTCCGGCGGCATCTCATGGTCGCGGCCGTTATACTCGCCGCCGCCGACCTGACTTACTTCCGGTTGCGCTCCGGTTACGCCCCGTCGGTGAACATCGAGCAGACCCTGGCTCCGGGCGGAGTTGCGGCGAGGCTGGCGCGGGACTCATCTGATTTCCGGCTCCTCACCCTCGTCAATCGCCAGGATCCGAAGCAGGGCATCCCTCTGAAGGACACGCTCCAAGGCGCGACGCCCGTGGTGTGGGGACTTCAGGGACTCGGCGGAGCCTTCTCGCTGAACCTTAAGCGCTTCACCGGCGTTCGAAACGAAATCGAGATGCATTTGCGCCGGCGTCCGGATCGCGCGGAAGAGGTTGCTCCGCTTCTCGGCCTGCTCAATACAAAGTATGTGATCGCCCCTTCGCAATTGAGGATGCCGGGGTGGGAGAAGACCTTCGAGCAGGAGTCGCTGGCCGTGTGGACCAATCCTCGCTTCTTGCCCCGGGTCTATCTCGCGGGCCGGCTCGTCCGGCAGCCTCCGCCGGCCGACGGAGGGATCGGCGGAATCCCCATACCTCTCACCCTCGTCGACGCAGAGACGGCTGTGGTCGATGCAGAGAACCTGCCCGAATTGGAAGGCGTGCGCGACGGGGACACCGTCGAGGCTCTAACAGCGGCCTACGATAGCATGCACTTCCGTGTGCGGGCGCAACGACCGGCGTGGTTGGCGATCTCAGTCAACCATTATCCAGGCTGGACCGCCGAGGTCAACGGGCGCGCGGCGCCAATTCACCGGACTAACTGGCTCGGAATGGGACTGCTGGCGCCGGCGGGAGAATCCACCGTTTCGCTGCGGTTCGAGACGCCGCGATGGCGCCCCGGACTGTGGATTTCGGCGGCCTCCCTGGCGGTCTGGCTGGCCGCCCTGGCGCTCACTTCGACGCGCCGAGGGATCTTGGGGACATGAACACCCGGAAGCGTCCGCGAGCCGCCCTGACCGGCGCCGCGCTCGGCGCCGTGGCGTGGGCCGCCTACGCCCTGGTCGAGGGGCTGCTCACCTACGCCTGGCTGCTTATCGGCGACGGGACGCGCTTCCCGGCGCCGATTCATGCGCGCATGGGAATCGTGCTGACCGGCGGTCTGGCGGTCGCCGGGATGGCGCTCGGCGCTGTCCTCGGCGTCGTGTGGGGGAAACAGGATCGGCTGCGGCCCGCAGTGACGGCCACGCTCGCCGCGGCCACGGTGGCTCATCTGGCGTACCAGGAACAGTTCCGGTATGGGAACACGCACTTCCTGGTCGCGCTCTCCGTAGTGCTGGCGTTGCTGATGCGAGTGGCACGGCCGGGCGGCCGACCCGCACTCCGTGCGCTGGAGAGTCCCTGGGTGGCGAGCCTGCTCCTGATCCTGCCTTACTGGGCCAGCCGGTCCGGCGTTCACGCCGACCTGGCGACTGCCTTCGTGGCCGCCTGCGTCGGGGGAATCCTGGCGGCTACCGTGGCCGCCGCGAGCCGCGGGCGCGCGACCGCCATCGATGCGGCGTTGCTGGCCGTCGCGGCCCTCGTCGTCGTCGCGGTGATCCGGGTGAGAGGCGGCGGGACAGCGGTGGAGGCGCCCGCGGCGGCGGCCGGCCCATCGGCGCGGCCCAACGTCGTCCTCATCGTGTGGGACACGGTTCGCGCCGACCACCTTTCGCTGTACGGATACCCGCGCGAGACTACCCCGTATCTCAGGCGCCTGGCCCGCGACGCCGCCGTCTACCGGCGCGCCTCGTCAACGTCCTCCTGGACCCTGGGGAGCCACGCGTCGATGTTCACGGGCCTGTTCGTGGATCACCACGGCAGCCACCCGACCCCGGAGCATTCCGACGGCCGGCCGCTGGCGGACCGCCTGCCGACACTGGCCGGGGCGCTTGGAGCGGTGGGGTATCGCACCGGCGCGGTGATCGCCAACCACGGCTATCTCCACAGCTTTTTCGGCCTCGCGCGGGGCTTCGAGATCTACGACATTCGCACCCCGCACCCGCTGTTGCCCGCCTGGCCGAGCCCGCATCTCAGCTGGGCGGTGAAGAAGCTGTTCGATCCGCTGCTGCCCGTGCGGGAATCCGAGGTCGTTTACCGGCGCGCCCGGGAGATTCGGGAACGGGCCGCTGAGATCGTGGCATCCTGGCGGCGGGAGGGCGCGCCGTTCTTCCTGTTCGTGAACCTGATGGACGCCCACGATCCCGTGTTGCCGCCGGCGCCGTACGACTCGCTGTTTCCGGGCCGCGTCGCCGGCCTGCACGAAGGCGAGGTCCGCGATTTCCGCGCCCGATTCAACGGCGGCCGCGGCTTCGATTTCGAGGCGCTGCGCGATCACGTCGTCTCCCAGTACGACGGCAGCCTCGCCTACCTGGACGCCGAGACGGGCGCCTTCATCGAGGACCTGAAGACGGCGGGGCTCTACGACAACACCCTCATCATCGTGACCTCCGATCACGGCGAGGCGCTTGGCGACCGCGGCCTCTGGGGGCACCCCGTCTCGGCCTACGAGGACCAGTTGCATGTTCCTCTGGTGATCAAGTTCCCGAAGTCGCAAGGCGCGGGCGTTTTCGACGAAGCCGTCAGCCTGGTCGACCTGATGCCCACCGCTCTCGCCGTCGCCGGAATCGGGACGCCGCCGCCGGCCGACGGGCGCAACCTGTTGGAGCCGCCGCCGGGCGACCGTCTTTTGTGGGGCGACCACATCGTACCCGGGTGGGTGCACGGGCGCTGGGGTTTCCGCGTCGCGCGCGCCCATCACGCCGTCTACGCCGGCCGCCGGAAGTACCTGGCCTCGAGCCTCGGCCGGAAGGAACTCTACGACCTCGGCGCCGACCCAGGAGAATCGAAGGATCTCTTCCACCCGGAGGACCCAAGAGACGCCCGCTTCGGTTCCTCGCTCGAGGCGCGCATCAAGGGATTCCCGCCGGCGGTGGGACGCGGACAACTGAGCAAGGCCGTGTTGGAACGCCTGCGTTCGCTCGGCTACGTCCAGTAACGCTCACTCATACCGCAGCGCGTCCACCGGGTCCAGCCGCGAGGCCTTCATCGCCGG
>CAZEVY010000179.1:0-4835 GCA_964515555.1 uncultured Solibacteraceae bacterium
CGCGGCCCGCACGTGCCGTCGACGAAGAGGCTGAAGGCCTTCAAGCTGCTCTCCATCGCCGGGGCGTATTGGAAGGGCGACGAGAAGAACCACCAGATGCAGCGCATCTACGGCACCGCCTTCTTCTCGCAGAAGGAGCTCGACGAGCACCTTAAGCATCTCGAGGAAGCCAAGAAGCGCGACCACCGGCGCCTCGGACAGGAGCTCGACCTGTTCAGCATCCAGGACCTCGCCGGCCCCGGCCTGATCTTCTGGCATCCCAAGGGCGGCCTGGTGCGCAAGATGCTCGAAGACTGGATGCGCGACCAGTACCTCGCGCGTGGCTACGCGCTGGTCTACTCGCCCCACATCGCTCGCGCCGACCTCTGGAAAACGTCGGGCCACTACAATTTCTACGCCGCCAACATGTTCGACCGCATGGAGCTGGACGACGCCGAGTATCAGCTCAAGCCCATGAACTGTCCCTTCCACATCCTCATCTACGCCAACCGCGGGCGCAGCTATCGCGAGTTGCCGATGCGGCTGGGCGAGCTCGGCACCGTCTATCGTTACGAGCGGTCGGGCACCATGCACGGCCTGTTACGCGTGCGCGGGTTCACGCAGGACGACGCCCATCTTTTCTGTACGCCGGCGCAGATCGAGGACGAGATCGTCAACTGTCTCCAGTTCGCCATCGACACGCTGAACACCTTCGGCTTCGAGCGCTACGAATCCGAGCTCTCGACCTGGGACGGCGGCGCCAGCGGCAAGTACGACGGCGCGCCCGAACAGTGGAAGCTGGCCGAGTCGGCGCTGGAGAAGGCGGCCGCGCGCGTGGGGCTCAAGACCAGGGTGATGCCCGACGAGGCGGCCTTCTACGGCCCCAAGATCGACGTGAAACTGGTCGACGCCATCGGGCGGCTCTGGCAGCTCTCGACGGTGCAGTTCGATTTCACGTTGCCGCGCCGCTTCGGGCTGGAATACATCGGCGAGGACGGGAAATCCCACCAGCCGCTGATGGTCCACCGCGCGCTGTACGGATCGGTGGAGCGGTTCTTCGGGATTCTGCTGGAGCACTACGCGGGCGCGTTCCCGGTTTGGCTGGCGCCGGTGCAGGCCGTCGTCATGCCGATCGCCGACCGCCACCTCGACTACGCGCGCACGGTGCGCGACCGCCTCGCCGCCGCCGGCCTGCGCGTGCAGCTCGACGACCGCAGCGAGAAGGTCAACGCGAAAATTCGCGAGGCGCAGATGCAGAAGATTCCCTTCATGCTCGTCACCGGCGACCGCGAGGCCGCCAGCGGCGCGGTCTCGGTGCGCAACCGCCGCCACGGCGACCAGGGCGCCCGGCCGCTCGACGAATTCCTCGCCTCGGTGGGCGATCTCATCGCACGGAAGACGCCGTTCGAGTAGAGCCGTCGTTCCACGCCGTATCGCCGCCGGTCCATCACGCACGCCGTGATATACTCACCGTCCATATGAGACGGCGAACCCTGATGTTCGCGGCCCTGGCAGCCACGCTCGCGGCGCAGAATCTTCCGCCGCTCGCGCCCGGGGACCAGCGCGACGCCGAACGGTCCTATCAGTTCCACTGCGCCTTCTGCCACGGCAAGGGCGACGACGGGTTCGCCGGCAACCTCGTCAATCCCCGCCTGCCGCACGCGCCCACCGACTCGTCTTTGATGAACGTCATCCGCGGCGGCATTCCGGGTACAGACATGCCGCCCGCGCTCGGCATGTCCGATCGCGAGGTGCGCCTTGTCGCGCAGTACGTGCGCGCGCTCGGACGCAGGCCGCCCGAGAAGCTCCCCGGCGACGCGCGGCGCGGCGAACAGATCTACCTCGGCAAGGGAACCTGCGCGACCTGCCACATGGTGCGCGGCCAGGGCGGACGCCAGGGGCCGGACCTCAGCGACATCGGCGCGCGCCGCAGCGCGGCCAATCTGCGCGCATCGCTGGTCGATCCGGATGCGGCGCTCACCGCCGGATTCACCGGCGTGACGCTGACGCTCGCGGCCGGCAGGCAGATCTCGGGCGTCCGGCTCAACGAGAACACGTTTTCCATTCAGGTCCGCGATGGCGACGGCCGCATTCACCACATCCGCAAGTCCGAGGTGAAACAGATCCAGCGGTCGCTGACGAAGTCGGCCATGCCGAGCTACAAGACTCTGACCGCCGCCGAGTTGGACGACCTGGTCGCGTATCTTTCGTCGCTGCGAGGTGCATCATGAAGCAACTCTGGCTAGTGCCGCTCGCCGCGACGCTCACGGCTCAGGTTCCCTACGAGCGCATCCGCAACGCCGCCGCCGAGCCCGGAAACTGGCTGACGTTCTCCGGGAATTATCACGGCCATCGGCACTCGCCGCTCAAGGAGATCACCAGGTTGAACGCGGCCAGCCTCAAGCCGGTGTGGGTCTACCAGATCGATAAGACTGACAAGTTCGAGACCTCGCCCATCGTCGTCGGCGACATCATGTACATCTCGGAGCCGCCCAGTGACGCCACCGCGCTCGAGACGCGCACGGGCCGCCCGCTGTGGCGTTATCGCCGCGTGCTGCCCGACGACATGCCGGTCTGCTGCGGCAAGGTGAACCGCGGCCTCGCGATCCTGGGCGACACCGTCTACCTCGGCACGCTCGACGCGCACCTGGTCGCGCTCGACGCCAGGACCGGCAACGTGCTGTGGGACGTCGAGGTGGCGCCTTACAAGACGGGCCACACCATCACCGTCGCGCCTCTGGCGGTGAAGGACAAGATCGTCGTCGGCATCGCGGGCGGCGAGTTCGGCGTGCGCGGCTTTCTCGACGCCTACGACGCCAGGACCGGCAAGCGCGCCTGGCGCTTCTACACGGTGCCCACGGCCGGCGAGAAAGGCGTCGAGACTTGGAAGGGCGAGAGCTGGAAGTACGGGTCGGCGACCACCTGGGTGACCGGCTCCTACGACCCCGCGCTGAACACAATCTACTGGGGTACCGGCAATCCGGGGCCCGACTGGAATGGCGAGTCGCGCATCGGCGACAACCTGTACTCGGATTCCATCATCGCGCTCGACGCCGACACCGGCCGCCTGAAGTGGCACTTCCAGTTCACGCCGCACGACGTGCACGACTGGGATTCGACGCAGGTGCCCGTGCTCGTCGATCGCCCCTGGCAGGGGAAGCCGCGCAAGCTGGTGCTGTTCGCCAATCGCAACGCGTTCTACTATGCGCTCGACCGCGAGAGCGGCGAGTACCTGCTCGGCAAACAGTACGTTCGGCAGACATGGGCCAAGGGCCTCGACGATCGCGGCCGCCCCATTCGACTGCCCAACACCGCGCCCACCGAACAGGGCACCGTCGTCTATCCCAACTCGCCCGGCGCGACGAACTTCTACACGCCTTCCTACAGCCCATCGACGCGCCTGCTCTACGTGAACACGCGCGACGAAGGCGGCGTCTTCTACTCGGCGCGCACCGAGTACAAGGAAGGAAGCTGGTTCCTGGCGGGGCGATTCATCTCGAAACCGGGTGAGGAGGCGTCGGGCGCGGTGAAGGCGCTCGACCCGGAGTCGGGCTCGCCGAAGTGGGAGTTTCCGATGTATGCGCCCTCGTGGTCCGGCGTCCTGTCGACCGCGGGCGGCGTGGTGTTCGTGGGCGCGCACGAGGGAGATTTCTTCGCGCTCGACGACGCCACCGGAAAGCTTCTGTGGCGATTCCCCACTGGCGGACGCATCTTCGCCAACCCGGTGTCGTACACCAGCGGCGGGAGACAGCAGGTGGCCATCGCGTCTGGGCACGCGATCTTCGCCTTCGGATTCGAAACGGAGAAGTGAGCATGAAAAGACGGGAGTTCATTGCGACGACGGCGGCGGTGGCGGCCGCGACCGAATCGGCGGCGCCGGCCGCACAGTCCGGCGGACGCCGGCGTGCGCTGATGAAGCTCGGCTGTCAGAGCTCGCCCACCAGCGACGAGCGGCTTCAGTTCTTCAAGCGCCACGCGGTAAACAACATCTGCGGCTACCCGCCGAGACGCGACGACGGGACACCATCCACCGTCCAGGAGCTGACGGAGTTGAAGGAGCGCTGCGCCAAACAGGGCGTGAGCCTCGACATGATCGCGCCGTCGTTTCTGGCCTCGAGTCACATCGACCGCACCCCGCGGCCGGCCATCATGCTGGCGCAGAGCCCCGAGCGCGACCGCGACATCGAGCACATCCAGAACCTGATCCGCAATTGCGCCAAGGCGGGCGTTCCGGCGATCAAGTACAACATGAGCCTGCTGGGCGTGCTGCGCACGGGCCGCTCGCCGGGACGCGGCGGGTCGACCTACAGCACCTGGCGGCACAAGGAGGCCAAGCCCGCGACGCCGCTGACCAAGGCGGGCCCGGTCGACGCCGACCGCTACTGGGAACGCATCACGTACTTTCTGGATCGCGTGATCCCGGTGGCGAACGAGTACAAGGTGCGCATGGCCTGCCATCCGCACGACCCGGGCGTGCCGCCGGAGGGCTACCAGGGGATCGTGACGGTGCTGGGGACGCCGGACGGGCTGAAGAAGTTCGTCTCCATCCGCGAGAGCCCTTTCCACGGCATCAACTTCTGCCAGGGGACGGTCTCGGAGATGCTGCACGACCCCGGCAAGGAGATCTTCGACGTGATCCGCTATTTCGGGTCGCGCAAGAAGATATTCAACGTGCATTTCCGGAATATTCGCGGCAAGCGCGACGATTTCATGGAAGTCTACCCGGACGAGGGCGACATCGACTTCTGGAAGGCCATGCTGGTGTATAAGGAAGTCGGCTACGAGTACATGATGATGCCGGACCACGTGCCGCAGCACGCGGACGATCGCGGCGGCCAGCAGGCGTTCGCCTTCGC
>CAZEVY010000180.1:0-4566 GCA_964515555.1 uncultured Solibacteraceae bacterium
TCCCCGCCCCGACGTCAAGGGCCGCGAGCTGATCCTGAAAGTTCACACGCGCAAGGTGCCCATCGCCGACGATGTCGATCTTTCCGTCCTGGCGCGTGGAACGCCGGGCTTCGCCGGGGCCGATCTCGCCAACCTGGTCAATGAGGCCGCGCTCATCGCCGCCCGCCAGAATCGCAAGGTCGTGGCGATGACCGACTTCGAACTCGCCAAGGACAAGGTCATCATGGGCGCCGAGCGCAAGTCGATGATGATCAGCGACGAGGAGAAGCGCGCCACCGCCTATCACGAGGCCGGCCACGCCCTGGTGGCCGCCATGGTCCCGGAGGCCGACCCGCTGCACAAGGTCACCATCATCCCGCGCGGCATGGCGCTCGGCCTCACCATGCAGCTCCCGCTCGACGACAAGCATTCCTACTCGAAGAACTACCTGGAGGCGCAACTCGCCATCCTGATGGCCGGCCGCATCGCCGAGGAAATCTTCATCCAGCACGTCACCACTGGCGCCGGCAACGACATCGAGCGCGCCACCGATCTCGCCCGCAAGATGGTCTGCGAGTGGGGCATGAGCGAGCTCGGCCCACTCAGCTTCGGCAAGAAGGAAGAGCAGATCTTCCTGGGCCGCGAAATCGCCCAGCATCGCGACTACAGCGAGGAGACCGCCCTCAAGATCGACGAGCAGGTGCGCCGGCTGGTCGATTCCGGCTACCGCCGCGCCCGCGGCATCATCGAGGAGCGCTCCGAGGCCATGGTCCGCATCGCCGAAGCGCTGCTCGAGCGCGAGGTGCTCGACGGCGCCGAAGTGCGGCAGTTGATCGAAGGAACGCTGCTGGCCGCCAAGCCCCGATCCGGTGGCGACAGCGGCGAGACCCAGCAGGTGCTGCGCCCCGAATCCGGCAAGCGCATTCCGCCGCTGGTCGAAGGCGAGCGCCCCCAGCCCGCGTAGGCACGATCAGCCCGGCCGCCGCCGCAACTCGCGCCGCTTCCGCAACTCCACCAGCCGATCGCACGCGCGCGCCGCCAGCGCCATGATCGTCAGCGTCGGCTCGATCGCCGTCGCGCTCGGAAACGCCGCCCCGTCGACCACGAACAGGTTCGGCACGTCGTGCGAGCGGTTGAAGCGGTCCAGCACCGACGACCGCGCGTCGCGCCCCATGCGCGCCGTCCCCACCTCGTGGATGCTCCAGCCCGGCGGACGCGGCCGCCGGTCGTGCGAGAGAATCTCGATGCCCGCCGCGCGGAAGATCTCCTCCGCCTTGGCGTTCATGTGGTCCACCATCCTCGCTTCGTTCTCGTGGAACGTCTCGTGAATGCGCAGCGTCGGGATGCCGTAGGGGTCGCGCGTCCCCGCCGGGTCGATCTCGACGAAGTTGTCGCGATGCGTCAGCACCTCGCCGTTGGTCTCCATCGTCACCATCGCCGGGTACAGCTCCTTCACCCGCTTCTTGAACCCCGCGCCGAATCCCTCGATTCCGTGCGCGAAGCCCGGGTAATCCGAGACCCCGCTCCAGCACTCAAAGCTGTAGCCGCGCACGAAGTCCTTCTCGCGCGCGGTCACGTTCTGGAACTGGGGCACGTAGCTGATGCCCGGATGCCCGTCCTCGGCGTAGGACGGCATGCGGCCCGCCAGTTGCTTCGCGAAGCCGGAAATCTTAGCCGCCATGATGTGCTCGGTCAGATTGCGCCCCAGCTCGCCGCTCGAGTTGGCGATCCCGCTGTTCATCAGCAGCCGCGTCGACTCCAGACACGACGCGCCCAGCACCACCGCGTCGGCCGTCGCCTCCATCTCCCGCCTCGTCACCCGGTCGACGAACGCCACCCCGCGCGCGCAGCCGTCCTTGTCCATCAATACCGACCGCACCACCGAGTTCGGCCGCAGCGTCAGCCGGCCCGTCGCCGCCGCCATCGGAATCAGGCTGACACGCGAGGAGAACATCGACCCCGTGCAGCACAGCCGCCCGCAGTACCCGCAGTAGTGGCACTTCGGACGATCGAACTTCGCGGCCGTCACCACCGCGATGCGCGCCGGAATCAGTCGCAGGCCGAGCTTCTCGCAACCCTTGCGCAGCACCTGCTCGCCGCAGCGCAGCGGCACGGCCGGCTGGAACGCCCCGTCGGGCAACTGCGCGAGGCCCTCCACAGTCCCCGCGACGCCGATCAACTTCTCGGTGAACGTGTAGTACGGCTCGATCTCGGCATAGCGGATCGGCCAGTCCACCCCGTGCCCGTCGCGCGAGGCGGCTTGAAAATCGAGGTCCGAGAAACGCAGGCTGAGGCGCCCCCAGTGCAGCGTCTTGCCGCCGACCACGCGCGAGCGCACCCACGAGTACGGCTTGCCCGGCGGCGTCGTGTACGGCTCCTCGGCGTCCTCCATCATCACGTGCTTGTTGTAGACGTTCGCCGACTTGTTCATCCGCCAGCGGTCGCGCTCCTGCGGCGACATGGCGCCTCGCAGCGGAAAGTCGAACGGCATCTTGTGATGCAGATTGTCGCGGCGCGGGTCCTTGTCGGGACCCGCTTCGAGCAGCAGGACGCGGAGGCCCGCGCGGCACAGCTTGTAAGCCGCCATCCCGCCGGCGGCCCCCGACCCGACCACGATCGCGTCGTAGTGCGGCATCAGTCGCGATGCTCCGGATGCGTGCAGCCTGGGTAGTGGTCGAAGGCGCCGTTGCCCTTGTATTCGAGCTCGCCGAGCAGCCCCTCGCGCGAGGTGTAGTAGCCGCGCAGGACGAGGTCCTTCAACTGCCGGAAGAACGCCCGCGCCTCTTCGCCGCGATCACCCCGCATCATCTCCTGGAGAACCTCCGCGCGCCGCTCCGGCGGCACGTCAGGGAACGCCGCGAGTCCCTGGAGGAAAGCCTCGCGCTCGGCGGGCGCCATCCCCTCGGCGAGCATGCGGTCGATGTAGCGGTTCACTTGTGCATCGTGCGCGCCGGGCGTCTCCGTGCGCGGAAGGATGATCTCGGACAGCGCGTCGGCCAGCAGGTCCTGTTCGGCCGTCAGCACCGACGGCTTCCACGGCTGCGCCGCCGCGACCGCGGGCAGCGCGGCGAGTTGCAGCAGTTCGCGGCGGGGTATCCTGGGGAACATGTTCCACGATATCAAGACGGCGGGCTTGCTGCTGTCCATCGCAGGTGTGGCGTGGGCGCAGCCGGACTACGATCGCGACAATCCCATCGCGACGCTCACGGCTCGTGCCAAGGGCGCGCCACTCGCCGGCGGCGCGGCGATGTACGATCGCGATTCCCTGCACTACCTCGCGCCGCTCGTCTCCTTCGGGCTGCCCTCCGAGGACAGCTCGATCGCGCACGACGGCCGCGCGTCCACTCAGGAGGCGCTGCGCCGCTACACCCTCGGCGACTACTACGTCGTGAAAGGACACCTGCGATTCGGCGGAACTCCGCGCAATTTCCTGAAAATCGGCTACGCCCCCGCGCCGGGGAGCGCCGAGCGGGTCCCGCTGACGCTCGAGATCGAAGCCGGCGCGGTGTCGCGCCGCGTGGCCATGCCGTATCACGCCGCGACCGCCGAGTACGCCGCCGAGTTCTGGGCCATCGCGCCCTCCGACGCGTCGGCGCTCGGACCCCAGGCGCGCGCCGCCATCGAGCAAGGGCGCATCATCGCCGACGCTTCGTTTCCTCCGGGCAATCCGCTCGACTACCAACCCTCGCGCATCAGGACGACCGCCTGGGAGGCGGGCGACGCCGCCGACATCAATCATCCCTTGCGCCCGGCGCGCCTGCGCCTGGCGATTCGCGGACCGTCGGGCGTGCTCGCCGGACCGCACGTGCTGGCGTACAAGATGATTCGGCGGGGCTTCGATGCCTTCCGGTCGGACCGCTGGAGCCAGAATCCGCATGGCGGCACGGGCAGCACCGAGAGCATTCTCTTCTACAACGCGGATTCGAACGACCCGGACCATATTCTGCGCACGGTCGGCGCCGGGCGCCCGCTGGCCTCGGGAGCGGCGGCGCGCGAGGAGACGGTGGAGCGCTTCTTCACGGCCAAGTACATGCAGTACGTGCGATTCGGGCCAGGGGCGAGCATCGGCATTCACCGGCACAAGGACTTCATGGACGCCTTCTGGGTGACGCGCGGGAGCGGGATGGGCGTGGTCGCCGACGCCGTGGCGCTCGACGGCACGGAGCGGACTGTGGAGCTGCGGCGCCTGCGGGCCTTCGAGGGGATGATCGTGCGGCCCGGCCAGATGCACGGGATTCTGCGGGATTCCGAGGAGCCGCTCGAGATGTTCGCCTTCGGCGCGGCCAACTGAGGGGCGGTTATCATAGATCGCATGGCCTTCGAGTCCGAGAAGACGATGTTCGAGATTTACCGCGAGACCACCTACACGGGTCAGTTCCGCATCGTCTACTACACCGAGCTTCAGGACCACAACAAGGAGTCCGAGATCAACCGCGCCATCGCCGGCGAGCATTTTCTGGACGGCTTCATCAAGGACTACCGCAAGGAAGAAGCCAAGGCGATCCTGGAAGCGCTGCTCGACCGCCTGAATCGGGGCGAGCGGCTAAAACCGGACGACGTCCTCGCGGCGCTTGGAGAACACGCAGC
>CAZEVY010000181.1:0-4307 GCA_964515555.1 uncultured Solibacteraceae bacterium
CGCACCTGAACGGCAAGCTGGACGGCTACGCAATCCGCGTGCCGACGATCAACGTTTCGGTGGTCGATCTGAGCTTCGTCGCCAAGAAGGCGACCACCGCGGAGGAAGTGAACGGCGCGCTGAAGCAAGCCGCCGAGGGCGACCTGAAGGGCATCCTCGAATACACCACCGAGCCGCTGGTGTCCTCGGACTTCAACCACAATCCGGCGAGCTCGATCGTCGATTCCCTGCTCACCAAGGTCTCCGGCGGCACGCTGGTGAAGGTGGCGAGCTGGTACGACAACGAGTGGGGCTTCTCCAACCGGATGCTGGACGTCGTCGCTGCGCTGAACAGCGCCAAGTAATGGCGCATCCGGGATGAGATTCAGGCGGCTGGCCGACCTCGATCTACAGGGCAAGCGGGTATTCATCCGCGCCGACCTGAATGTCCCGCAGGACGCCGCCGGCAAGGTGACCGACGACACGCGCATCCGCGCCTCGGTCCCCGGCATCCGCATGGCGCTGGACAAGGGCGCGGCGGTGATGGTGACGTCGCATCTCGGACGGCCCAAGGAAGGGGTTTTCGACAAGAAGGACTCGCTTGCTCCCGTTGCGGAAAAGCTTGCCGAGCATCTGAAAGTCAAAGTTCCCCTGATCCAGGACTGGTTGAACGGCGTTGCGGTGAAGCCGGGAGAAGTGGTCCTGCTTGAGAACTGCCGCTTCAACGTCGGCGAGAAGGCGGACGACGAAGACCTGTCGAAGAAGATCGCGGCGCTCTGCGATGTCTACGTCAATGACGCGTTCGGCACGGCGCACCGCGCTGAGGCCACGACGCATGGGGTCGCGCGCTTCGCCAGGGTCGCCTGCGCAGGCCCGCTGATGGCGGCGGAACTGGACGCGCTCGGCAAGGCGCTGGCGAGCCCGAAGCGGCCGCTGGTGGCGATTGTCGCCGGCGCCAAGGTCTCGACCAAGCTCACCATCCTCGCGGCGCTCGCGAAGAAGGTGGACCGCCTGATCGTCGGCGGCGGCATTCTCAACACGTTCCTGCAGGCGAAGGGCTTCCCGATCGGCAAGTCGCTTGCGGAAGCGGGCCTCATCGACGAGGCGAGGAAGATCATGGCGGCGACGGACGTGCCGCTGCCGGAGGACGTGGTGGTCGCGGGTGAGATGTCGGCGCGCGCGCGAGAATCGGTCACCGGGGTGCGCGGCGTCGGGCCGGACGACATGATCCTCGACATCGGGCCGAAGAGCGCCGCGGCGCTGGCGAAGATCCTCGGCGAGGCCGGCACGATTGTCTGGAACGGCCCGGTCGGGGTGTTCGAAATCGACCAGTTCGCCCGCGGGACGGAGACGATCGCGCGCGCGATCGCGGATTCGACGGCATTCTCGATCGCCGGCGGCGGTGACACCATTGCCGCGATCCACAAGTTCGGGGTCGGCGACCGCATCGATTACATCTCGACGGCGGGCGGCGCGTTCCTCGAGTTCCTCGAAGGCAAGACCCTGCCGGCCGTGGCCGCGCTGGAGGCGCGCGCCTGAAATGAAACTGAATTCGCTCGAGAACGCCATGCTCGCCGGAGAACTCGGCCGTGCCGCGCGGATCGCCATCGAGCACCAGATCCAGGTGGGCGATTTCTTCGGTGCGGCGGACTTCGTCGCGGTGACCCAGGCCCACGTGATGGCGGACACCGAAAGCCTCGGCGAGGAAGGGGTGCGCTGGCTGGAGGCCCTGGCGAGAGATGATGGGGGCAAGGCCCGCGTGCGCGTGCCGACGATCACGGACCCGCGCGGCACCGACTTCGCCAAGGCCTCGCTGCTGAAGCAGCCGATCCGGTTCCTCGAACTCGAGCGCCGCACCATCGCCGCGTTCCAGGCGCTCGGGGTGTCCCTCACGGATACCTGCATCAACTACCAGACCATCCAGGCGCCGACGCGCGGCGAGAGCGTCGCCTTTGGCGACACCGGCGTGGTCATCTATTCCAACTCGGTCTGCGGCGCGCGCTCCAACTACGAGGGCGGCCCCTCGGCGCTCGCGGCGGGCCTGACCGGGCGCACGCCGCGGTACGGCTTCCATCTCGACGCGCAGCGCCGGGCCACCGTTCGCATCCGCGCCGATTGGACCCCGGAGACGCTGAACGACTGGGGCGCGCTGGGCGGCGTGGTCGGGCGCCTCGCGGGCCACTACTGGTCCGTGCCGGTGGTGGAGGGTCTGCAGTTTCCCCTCACGGGCGCGCCCGGCTCGGATGCGATGAAGCACTTCGGCGCGGCGATGGCGAGCTTCGGATCGATCGCGCTGTTCCACCTCGTCGGCATCACGCCCGAGGCGGCGCGGCTCGAGGACTGCGGGGGCGACCGGCTGCCTGTCTCCCATCGCATTGGCGAGCAGGACGTGCGGGCGCTTGCCGCCGCGTATGCGGGCGACGACGATGTGGATGTGGTCGTGTTTTCCGCTCCGCAACTGAGCCTCTACGAGCTGCGCGCGCTCGCGGAGCTCTGCGAAGGGCGCAGATTCGTCAAGCCGCTGCTCGCCGTCACCAGCCCGCAGGTGAAGCCGGACGCCGACCGGATGGGCTATACGCAGCGCATTGAGGCCGCCGGCGGCCATGTGCTCTCGGGCATGTGCTTCTACCAGTCCTATGCGCGCGAGATTGCCGAGGCCAACGGCTGGAAGCGGCTCGCGACCAACAGCGCGAAGATCGTCAATATCCTGGGCGGCTACGGCTACAAGCCGATGCTCGCCTCGATGGAGCGCTGCGTCGAAGCCGCCGAGACGGGCCGGCTGGCGTGATCGAGCTCTTCGCCCGGCACGCGATCGGCAAGGCGGTCTGCGGCGACGCCCTGGTCGCGATGGACGGTTTTTCGGCGCGCTACGACCTGGACCGCGCCGGCGGCACTTTCTCCCGCCCGACGCACAAGCTGGCGGGCCAGTCCTACGTCGGCAAGGTGCTGGTCCTGGACACCGCCAAGGGCGGCGTGGCGAGCGCCTGGATGCTGCGGGAGATGGCCTCGCGCGGCGTGATCCCGCTCGCGCTGGTGTTCAACAGCGTGAATCCAATCCTCGCGCAGGGCGCCGCGTTCGGCGCCGTGACCATGCTTGCCGGCTTCGACGGCAACGTCACCGAGAAGGTGCCGAACGGCGCGCGCGTCGAACTCGACCCGGCGCGCCGGGTCCTGAGGATCCTCTAGTCCGCTAAGACCGCGAGCCGAGGGCTTCCGGCAGGCCCGCGATCTCCTCGGGGATCTCGATGGCGTCGCGATCCTCCCGCGCCAGCGACGCCAGGGTGCGCGCGACGACGCCTTCCTGCGGCATGGTCACGCCGTAAAACAGCGGCTTGTCGCCGCGGAACACGGCGAGCGTCGGGAAGTTCTCGATCTCGATGTCGCCGACCAGCGCGCTGTCGTCCTCCACGTCCAGCCAGACGAACTTCGCGCCGGCATTGTCCTTCGCCAGCTTGTCGAAGGTGCCGCGGAACTCGCCGCAGGTCTTGCACCAGGTGGCGCAGAGGCAGGCGACGAGCAGGCCCGGAGGGTGCGGCTGATCCGACATAACACGATGATACACTTGAGAGAGAAATGCTTCGCAGCACCAAAATCGTCGCCACCCTCGGACCCGCGTCCTCCGATCCCGCCGTGCTCGAGCAGATGGTGCGCTCCGGCGTCGACGTGGTGCGGCTGAACTTCTCTCACGGCACGGCCGAGGACCACCTGGCGCGCGCGGCGCTGGTGAAGGAAATCTCGCGCAAGACCGGGCGCACGGTCGGCATCATGTGCGACCTGCAGGGGCCGAAGATCCGCGTCGGCAAATTCAAGGACGGCAAGATCACTTTGGCGAAGGGGCAGAAGTTCGTCCTCGACGCCACCTGCGAGCTGGGCGACGACGAGCGCGTCGGCCTCGACTACAAGGAGCTGCCGCGCGACGTCGCCGAGGGCGCGGTGCTGCTGCTCGATGACGGCAAGATCGTGCTCGACGTCACCGGAGTACGCGGCGAGGAAGTGCAGACTACCGTGCGCCACGGCGGCGTGCTGTCCAACAACAAGGGCATCAATCGCCAGGGCGGCGGCCTGACCGCGCCCGCGCTGACCTCGAAGGACATCGAAGACATCCGCACTGCGGCAAAGCTGCAGGCGGACTATCTCGCGGTGTCGTTCCCCAAGTCGGGTGCCGACATGTACATGGCGCGCGAACTGCTTCGGACCTCGGGCGGCAAGGCGTTCCTGATCGCCAAGATCGAGCGCGCCGAAGCGGTGACCCACGAGGCGCTGCTCGACATCATGAAAGCCTGCGACGGCATCATGGTCGCGCGCGGCGACCTGGCGGTCGAGGTCGG
>CAZEVY010000182.1:0-4291 GCA_964515555.1 uncultured Solibacteraceae bacterium
GAGCTTCCTTGGCGTGCAGCTCGGCCATGCGCCAGTTGTTGACGTACTGGCCGCCCCGCATGGTGTCGGCGAAGTGAACGCGCCAGTTGTCGCGGTCGTCGACGTTGGCCATCGCCGCCGCGATTCCCCCCTCGGCCATCACCGTGTGCGCCTTGCCCAGCAGCGATTTCGACAGCACCCCGACCTTCGCCCCTTCGGCCGACGCCGCGATCGCCGCGCGCAGTCCCGCGCCGCCCGCGCCGATGATCAGTACGTCGTAGGCGTGCTCCTGAAGCTCGATCATCCGCCGATTCTCCAGTCGGCGAAGACTCCCATCGAGCACAGCCGCACGTAGATGTCCGAGAAGGCCACGGCGAACAGGCTCATCCAGGCCCATCGCCGGTGCCGTCGGTTGAGACAGCTCACGCAGTCGTAGGCGTAGAGCCGCGTGGGCGCCTTGGAGAGCAGGTCCAAGCGTCCTCCAATAAGATGCCGCAGCGAGTGGCACCCCAGCGTGTAGCCGCCGAGCAGGAAGACCGTCGCCGCCAGCACCAGCGTCCCCACGCCCAGGCCGAGCTTCGTCGTGCCGTCGGGCTGTGGGAACCAGAGTGCTTTCCAGACGTCGTGCGAGAGGATGAACAGGAACAGAATCGCCAGGTACAGAAAGTACCGGTGCACGTTGTGCAGGATGAGCGGCAGCGACGCCTCGCCGCGATACACGTCGCGCGGCTCGCCCACCGTGCACGCCGGCGGATCGGCCCAGTGCGATTTATAATATGCGCCGCGATAGTAATAGCACGTGACGCGGAACAGTCCCGGCGCCCACAGGATCAGCAGCGCCGGCGAGAAGGGCAGCAGCGCCGGGAACCACTCGGGCTTCGGTCCGAACCAGGCGTGCGGCGAGTCGCCGAAAATCTCCGGCGAGTAGAACGGTGAGAGATACGGCCCGTGCGTGTAGTGGTCGCCCTGAAACGCCGCCCAGGTGGAGTACACGATGAAGGCCGTGAGTCCGAGGAAAACCAGCAGCGGCTCGAGCCACCACCGGTCGGTCCGCCGCGTGCTCCCGAACGAGCGCGGCTCGATGGACACTATACCCGTACCCATCCTCGTGCCTCCCTCTCGGCCCGCTCCCAGCGCGGGCGTTCCAGCGAAGTAAGCAGACTATCGGATAGGCGGGAGCATCGTCAAGAAGCGTCGCGCCTCGTGTCGTGCCGAAAATCGCCGCGCGGCGCTCCCGTGCCCGCAAGCGGCTTGCATCGCCGGAATCCGGCGCGTCCGTCTGCGCTAGCCCAGCACCCCGGGAAACGCGGCCGCCGTGTGACCCGGAAACACCCGCGCAACATCGCGCACCCCGAGGTGCTTCACCGCCAGCTCGCCGAGCACGTCGCGGAAGTCCGTCGTCACCGCCAGGTCGCGCGATTCGTAGAGTTGCTCCGGCTCGAGGCCCGGCCAGCGCCCGTGCACGCGCCCGCCCCGCACCCCGGCGCCGATCACGAACATCGCGTTGGCGTGCCCATGATCGGTCCCGCGATTGCCGTTCTCCCTCGCCGTGCGCCCGAACTCCGACATTGTGACGGCCACCACGTCTTCCATGCCATCGCCCAGGTCGCGATGGAAGGCCGCGATGGCGCCCGAAAAATCGCGCAGAAGATTGGCGAGCTGCAACGGCTGGTTGGCGTGCGTGTCCCAGCCTCCCGTGTCCGCGAACGCCACCTCCACCCCGACATTCGCCTTGATCAGCCGCGCCACCTGCTGGAGCGACTGCCCCAGCCTGCCGTTCGGATACACCGCGCCGTTCCCTGGCGTGTAGCTCTCCCGGCGCATCGACTCCAGCAGCCGCACCGCCTCGAAGGTGTTTCGCGCCGATCCGTTCAGCGCCGCGTCGCCGCTGCGCGCGTACATGCCCTCCAGAATCGGCGCCGACTCCCGTTCCCGCACTTCGAACTCCCGCAGGCTCGCGACCGCCACCGCCGGGTTCGCCCCGCGCAACGCCCGCGGCAGATTCGGATTCATCGCCACCGCCCGCAGCGGTGACGCCTTCGGCTCCGGCGCCAGCGCTCGATTCAGCCAGCCGTCGCGCGTCGACTTCCTGCCCGGCGTGCCCGACTCCATGTAGTCCTGCGCGTCGAAGTGCGACCGCGTCGGATCCGGCGACCCCGCCGCCGCCACCACCGCCAGTTGCTTGGCAGCGTAAAGCGGCTGAAGCGCGGCCATCGCCGGGTGCAGGCCGAAGAATCCGTCCAGGTCGAGCGCGCCTTCCGCCGCACCCGGACGCGCGATCGCGAGTGACGGCCGCAGCGCGTAGTAGCGCTTCTCGGCGTGCGGCACCAGCATGTTGAGACCGTCCGCCGCGCCGCGCTGGAAAATCGCGACGAGAATCTTCCTCTTCGATGCGCTCGCCGCCGCCGCCCGCGCCAGCCATGCCGGCGCCGCGCCTATGCCGAAGACCGCGAGGCCGCTGTCCCGAACGAAGGTTCGTCTCGTCATGGCGTCACTTCCTCTGAAACTCCGGCGACCCCAGCACCAGCCCCGCGACCGCCGCCGCCGGCCCCGCCTTTCCCTCCAGCCCCTTGCGAATTGCCTCGCGCGTCTCGCGCGACGGCGCCATAGCCAGGATCGCCGCGGCCGTCTTCTCCTCGCTCACGCCCTCGAAGCGCGTCAGGTCGACGCGAACCCCCGGCAGGCGGTTCGAGGCCATCGCGCTCGCCAGGTTCAAGCGACCGAGCAGGCCCGCCGCGCTGGTCCATTCCTCGCCCGTCGATGGGTACCCCGTCGGCTCCTGCTTTCGATAGAGCGGCTGACCGAGCTGGCCGATCCGCGCCGCCAGCGGCGTCGCGTAGCTGACGTTGGCCTCCACCGCGCGCGCCGCCGAGGCCGCCATTTCGAGCGGCGATTTCAGTTTCGCCCGCCACGCTCCGCGCGAGAAGAACTCGCGCGAGCCGAGCATCGTTTTCATCACCGCGCGCAGGTCGCCGTCGGTCGCCTGGAACGTCCGCGCCATGCGCTCCACAAGGGCCGCCGGCGGCTCGTCGGCCACGAAGCGCTGCGCGAGCTTGCGGGAAATGAATCGCGCCGTCGCCGGATGCCGCGTCGCGATCTCGATCGCCTTCAGCCCGTCTTCGATTCCGCCGCCGGCGGGTATCGCCGCGCCCAGCACTGTCTTCGCGCGCCGGTCGTGCATCGGCGCCAGGAACTGGAACTCGCCGCCGAGCACCGGATTCCGCACCGACCAGCCCGTAAAGCACCGCGCCACTTCGATCACGTCCTGTTGCGTGTAGCCGCCGTCGACCCCCATGGTGTGCAGCTCCAGAAGCTCGCGCGCGTAGTTCTCGTTCAGCCCCCGCGCCCGCAGCGGGGCGTTCGGCCGCCGGCGCCGCAGCATCTCCGCGGCCGCCGGGTCGACGGACTGGAAATTGTCGAGGTAGATCAGCATCGCCGGATGCTTCGCCGTCGCCTCCACCATGTCGCGAAACTTCCGCAGCACGTGCGGCCGTATGGCGTCGCGCTCGTAGGCGGCGACGTAGTTGCGCACCTGTCCCTTCGCCAGGAACACGTTGAAGTGGTTGAACCAGAAGTCCACCAGCATTTCCTCGAGCTGCCGGTTGGAGTAGATCGCCCGGTAGAGCTTGGCCTCCAGCAGGTCGCTTTGGGCCACCGCGAACGGCTGCGTGGCGTAGGCAGCCCTTCGGCGTTGCTCGGGCGATAGCGATGCGAGCCTTCCTGTCGTCGCCGACGCGTCGCGAGGCGAGTCGCCGGCCACGATCGGGCCCTTGCCTTCGCGCAGCCGGGCTTCGAGACGTTCCGCCGCCGCGCGCAACACCGGATCGTCCGGCAGCGCGCCCTGCCGCGCCATCTGACGAAGAGCCTGCGGCGGCGGGTACTTTTTCACCAGCTCCGCCGGCGTCATCGCCAGTGAATCGAGCGGCGCCAGGCGCGAGATGAGGACCGGATTCTCGGGGACGCGCTCGGGATAGAGTTGCAGCTCGATCCATCGCTCGAGCCCCGTTTCGCGCACGCGAGCCGCCTCGCCCGGCCGCGGCCCGTACGTGAGCCGGTTCAAGGCGTGGACGATCCGCTCGTCCCTCGAAATTCCGCGATCGAAGTCATCGGCGGTCGTGACCGCCGCCAGAATCGCCGAACCCAATACCAGAGCGTGAGTCGTTCTCAAGGTCCCTCCCGGCGCGGACAGACGCACCTATGCACTATCACGGGAAAGGGCGCAGTTCAGGTTACCGCCGGGTCGGGCGAGGAATGGAGCGGGAGACGGGATTCGAACCCGCGACATCAACCTTGGCAAGGTTGCACTCTACCA
>CAZEVY010000183.1:0-4278 GCA_964515555.1 uncultured Solibacteraceae bacterium
CCGCGCTGATCCATGAGTCGGCCCACTCGGCCCAACGTCCCCTTTCGGCCCCCTTTCGGCCTTTCATTAGACGTCGAGGCCGTGCTTGATCAGCAGGCTTTCCGCACTATCGTTCAGCACGTCGAGTTGAACGATCTTTCCGTCACGAACGACCAGCCGATCCAGGTAACGATCGCGCTCGAACGGAGTGCCGTCGGGCCATTCGCCGTAAAGCGTTCCTGCGTTATACACGATCGTCTCCTCCGCTCCTGGTATGACATCTTGTCGCTCGAGTTTTTTTCTCACCCAGCGATAGCGGCGCCGGTTGAAGGCCGAGATTTCCTCGGCGCGTGTGAACTGGCGCCCGCCGGCGTACGTGATCTGCAAGTCCGGGCTGGTCAGCGATGCCGCACGAGCCGGATCGGGTTTGGTCAACATGGCCTCGAAAAATGCGGCGACGACGGCTCTGGCCGCATCCGCCTGGGCGGGCGCGGAGCTGTTCGAAACGACATCGTTCATGACGACCTCCTGGTCCGTGAACGGTTGGGTGGCGAAACCTAGCAACCGCGGGAACTGGTGTAAACGCGCGAGCCGGAGCTCTGTCGCAGAGTCGCCGGGTGTCGCTGCGGCAGCCGCAGTGGTGTCGACGGTACCCGGTCGGTGTTGGCGGGGGCGCGATGCGAATGGTAGGGCTCGGTCGGACACATGCACGGCATTCGCGACGCACCTGTCCGCGGACTGACGCCCATCGCACCGGCCTCGAACGCCGAGGGACCCTGACGCCGTGAGGCCGGCATGACCGAACCAAGTCCACGCCCGCCACATCGGCGGCGACGCTTGCGGATTGGCGTCGTCGGCGGATCGGTGGCCGGATGCGTGACCGCGGCTCTGCTGCGGCGCGCCGGCCATGACGTCAGCGTGTTCGAACGGTCACGCGGCAATCTCGAGGACCGCGGGGTCGGACTGGCGCTGCCGCACTCACTGCTGCGAGAGCTCGAAGTGCGCGACCTGATCGACGTCGACATGGCGCGAGTTCCGGTGCAGCGGCGCACCTTCGTGCGGCGCGCCGCCGCGGACCCCTACGGCGGCCAATTGTTCTGGGAGCACCCGGTCGCCTTTGCCGCCAACCATTGGGGGGTGCTCTATCGCGCCCTGCGCAGGCGCGTGCCGGCCGACATCTTCCTCGCCGGCTGCGAGGTCACCGGTTTGGACGAGAGTGCCAACGGCAAGATCGACCTGCGCCTGGCGGACGGTCGACAGTTCGCCTTCGATTTGGTGGTCTGCGCCGATGGGTACGAGTCGGTCGGCCGCCGGCTGCTCTATCCGCACACCGAGATCAGCTATGCGCGATACTTTCTGTGGCGCGGCATGATCGACGAGTGGGAGCTGCCGCACCGAGAGTTCTTCGAAGGCGTGATGACGTTCATCGTCTACGAATACGGGCACGGCCTCATCTATTTCGTTCCCAGCCCGGTGCACGGCGCCGCAAAAGGCAAGCGCCGACTCAACTGGGGCTTCCACGAGACCGTGGCGAACAAGCTCATCCCGGGCGTGGAGCGCGACGCCGACGGCTTCGTGCGCAAGGGGTTGCGGCCGGGAGCCGCGACCGCGGAGCAGGTGGCCTATTGCCGCGACATCGCGCGGCGCCATTTCCCCGGTTACGTCTCCGAGATCATCGCGATGACCGCCGAGCCGTTCATCCAACCGGTCTTCGACCTGGCACTCCCCCGCTACGCGCTCGGGCGCATCTGTCTCATGGGCGACGCGGCCGCCCTGGCGCGCCCGCACATCGGGGGTGGCGCCGTCAAGGCCGTGGACGATGCGATCGCTTTCGCGGATGCGGTGGATTCGGAGAGCGACCTGGATGCGGCGCTGGACAAGTGGAACGCAGCGCGCACCGTCGCCGGCGACGCCTGGGTGGAGCTTGGCCGCGCCTTTGGCGATCAGCTGGTTGAAAACACGCCGGACTGGCAAGCGATGACGCACGAAGCCATGGATCGGTGGTGGGCACGGATCATGAAGAACCGGCGCTGGTACATGGTCGACGAGGTCGAGGCCAAGGCGAGCTGACGCCAGATGGTGGACGCCAGATGGGGACGTTGGGCCGAGTGGGCCGAGGTTTTCTGAATCGGGTCGGTTGAGCTAGGAGAGCGAGCGTGCCGAGCCTGCAAGCGTATACGGGGTCGCGGGCGTGTCCGAACCGCAACGGCGGGGCGGTCGAGGTCTGACGGTGCCGGCGCTCCGTCTCCTCACCCCGGCGCGGCTCGGTCCGATCGAGCTGCGGAATCGCATCGTCAAGCCGGCGACGTACGAGACCCGCTCGCGCGGCGGGCTGGTCACCGATGACCTCATCGCCTGGCACCGCGAGTTCGCGGCTGGCGGTGTGGCGATGACGACGCTGGCGTACTGCGCCGTGTCCGCCGAGGGCCGGTCCATCCCGAACCAGATCTGGATCAGCGAGGAGGCGCAGCCCGGGCTCGCCCGGTTCTGCGCCGCGATCCACGCCGAGGGCGCCGCGGCATCGATCCAGCTCGCGCACGCCGGCCGGCTCGCCAACCCGGGCGTGACCGGCATGCGACCCGTCGGCCCGAGCCACACCTTCAGCTGGCAGACGCGCGCCTGGGCCGACGCCGCCGACGAGGCGACGCTGGCGCGGCTCATCGCGGACCATCGCCGCGCCGCCGCGCTCGCCGTCGACGCCGGCTTCGACGCGCTCGAGGTCCACGTCGCCACCGGCTACCTGCTGAGCCAGTTCCTCTCTCCCTGGAGCAACCGGCGCACCGACCGCTGGGGCGGCGCGCTCGAGAACCGCGCCCGGCTGGCGCGCGAGGTGCTGCGCGCCGTGCGCGACGTCGCCGGCACGCGCGCTGCCGTCTATGTGAAGTTCAACATGGAAGACGGCTTCGCCGGCGGCTTCGGTGTCACGGAGGCGCTGGCCGTCGCGCGCCTGTTCGAGGCCGACGGCACCGTCGATGCGTTCCAGCTCACCGCCGGTCACATGTCGAAGGCGCCGATGTACCACATGCGGGGCGACAGCCCGTTCCCCCTGATCTTTGCGCGCGATCCGAATCGCCTGCGGCGGCTGGTGTTTCCGCTGCTGACGCGCGTCCTGTATCGCGACTACCCGTTCGAGGAGGCGTTCCTCGAGTCGCCGGCGCGGCGCTTCCTCGCCAGCGCGCGGACGCCGCTCATGCTGCTCGGTGGCGTGAATCGGCTGGAGACGATCGAGCGCGCGCTCGCCGACGGCTTTCAGTTCGTCGCGCTGGCGCGGGCGCTCATCCGCCGGCCCGACCTGGTGCGCGCGTTCGCCGAGGGCAGCGCCGAGGAATCGGGCTGCACGCACTGCAACCTCTGCGTCGCCTCGATCGCCTTCGAGCCGACGGCGTGCCCGCTGCGCGAGGCGCCGACCACGCCTGCGGTGGCGGGCGGCTGAGCTGCAGGCGCGCTGGCGCTCGTCGGGCAGGCGACCGCCGGCGCCGACGAAACCGCCCGCAGGCTCGATGCGTTTCATGCCGTCAAGACGCGACGGACACGGTGACCGACACAGTGGCTGTTTGGGGCGCTTTCAAGGCGCCCCAGTGCCACGCGGTGCAACACGGCGCGCGACATTCCTCAGTCATTTCCACCGGCGCCATGGGTTCAAGTCACCCCTGTTCGCACTCAGCACTTAGCCCGATCCGAAAAAAATCCATCGCCACGACGGACCCGAAGGCGTCGCGCCGTGTCCAATGGATTGCGCTCAGTTCTTGGTGTCCTTCGTGGTTTGGCAAGGATTTCGGGTTGGGGTGAGCGACATACTGCTGTTATAAGGTGCTCCTCTCGATGACGTTCTCAGGCTGCAATGCGGGGCACGACGGCCCTCACCTTCCAGCGCGCGAGCCGCCATCGGGAGCCAAGCGACTCCCGCCAGCATCGCGCGCTGGCGCGACGGGGCCGACGCCCCAATGAGGAAGCGCATGAAGGCTGGAACGCCAGACAGGCAACCTGCGATCACACGGCTCGCGACAGTGCTGCTGGCAGCGGGTTTGCTGATGACGACGCTGCTCGTCACCTCCGCGCCGGCTGCGTTGGACTGTCCGCCCAACTGTGACGGGTCCTGCGACCTGGGCGACGCCGCCCCCGACTGCGACGGGGACTGCGATGGCGGCGACGCTTTCCCGTCGCCGGATTGTGACGGGGACTGCGATGGACTGGACGCCTTCCCGTCGCAGGATTGTGACGGGGACTGCGATGGGCTGGATGCCTTCCCGTCGCCGGATTGTGACGGGGACTGCGATGGACTGGACGCCTTCCCGTCGC
>CAZEVY010000184.1:0-3676 GCA_964515555.1 uncultured Solibacteraceae bacterium
TCTCGTCAAGACCGGCGACATCTCCAACGACCGCTACCAGGAACTCGAAAAGCAGCTCCGCGGGCGGCAAGCGGCGCTCGACGCCGCGCGCGACGAGCTGCGTACGCAACTGGCGGCGATCCAGTCATTGCGCGCCGACCTGCGGCTCGCCGAGAAGCGCAAGGAGGACGCCTCGATGCGCGCACCATTCGACGGAGCGGTGGCGCAGCGGCTGGCCTCGCCCGGCCAGTACCTGAAAGAGAACACGCCGGTGCTGACGATCGTGAAGTCCGATCCGCTGCGGCTGCGCCTGGAAGTTCCCGAATCGGCGACGGCGAGCGTACGCGCGGGAACGCCGCTGACATTCACCACCGACGCGGCGCCGGGCGTGGCGTTTCGCGCCGTGGTGCGCGAGCTGAACCCGTCGCTCGATGCGCGGAACCGGTCGCTGGTGGCCGAGGCGAGGATCGCGGGCTCGGATGCGCGGCTGCGTCCCGGCGCTTTCGTCGAGGTGCGGCTCGTCGTCTCCCAGGGCGCGGCGACGGTGGTGGTCCCGAAGCAGGCGGTGTATCGCGTCGCGGGACTGACGAAGGTGTTCGTGATTCGCGAGGGCAAGGCGCGCGAGCTGCGCATTACGGCGGGCGCCGAGGGCGATACCTGGATCGAAGCGCCGGGACTGAAGGCCGGAGACGCGGTGGCCGTCAGCGAACTGGCGACGCTCTCCGACGGCCTGCCGGTGAAGACGCCGTAGGAGCCCGCCATGCAGAAGCTCGCGGAGATCTGTATTCGCCGGCCCGTCTTCGCCACCATGCTGATCATGGCGCTGGTGGTGATGGGCCTCTCGTCCTATCGAAGCCTGGGCGTCGACCTGTTCCCGAAGATCGAGTTCCCGACCGTGACCGTGACGACGACGCTGCGCGGCGCGGCGCCCGAAGAGATCGAAACGCAGGTGACTAAGCGGATCGAAGAAGCCGTCAACACCATCAGCGGCATCGACGATCTGCAATCGATCTCCTCGGAAGGACTCTCGCGCGTGGTGCTTCAGTTCACGCTGGAGAAGCCCGCCGACGTGGCCGCGCAGGAGGTGCGCGACAAGATCAGCACGGTGCTGCGCGATCTGCCGCCGGACGTCGACCCGCCAGTGGTCGACAAGCTCGCCACCGACGCCTCGCCGGTGATCTACATCGCGGTCTCGAGCGCGCGCGATCCGCGCGAGACCACCAAGCTGGTCGACGACGGCATCAAGAAGAGCCTGGAGACGATTCTCGGCGTCGGGCAGGTGCGCTTCGTCGGCGACCGGCAGCGGCAGGTGCAAGTGTGGCTGGACGCCGACAAGCTGTACTCCTACGGGCTCAATGTCGACCAGGTGCGCGCGGCGCTGGCGGCGCAGAACGTGGAGATTCCGGGCGGGCGCGTCGACCAGGGGCCGCGCGAGCTGAGCCTGCGCACGCTGGGGCGCGTGGAGCGGCCGCGCGACTTCGAGCGCGTGATCGTGGCGAGCGTGGACGGAGCGCCGGTGCGGATCTCCGATATCGCCGAGGTGACCGATGGGGCCGAGGAGCCGCGGTCGCTGGCGCGACTGAACGGAGCGTCGGCGGTGGTGCTGGAGGTGCGCAAGCAGTCGGGCACGAACACGGTGGCGGTGATTCACGCGGTGAAGGCGCGCATGGAGCAACTGAAACGCGGCCTGCCGCCGGATGTGCGGGTCACCTACACGGGCGACCAGTCGAGGTTTATCGAGGAATCGTTCCGCGCCGTGCAGGAGCACCTGATTCTCGGCGGCTTTCTTGCGGGGCTGGTGGTGCTGTTGTTCATCCGGAGCTGGCGGTCGACGCTGATCACGGCGGTGGCGATTCCGACGTCGATCATCTCCACCTACACGCTGATGAGCTGGATGGGATTCACGCTGAACCAGATCACGATGCTGGCGCTGACGCTGGTGGTGGGCATCGTGATCGACGACGCCATCGTGGTGCTCGAAAACATCTTCCGCAACATGGAGGAGCGCTCGCTGACGCCGGTA
Source organism: uncultured Solibacteraceae bacterium (assembly GCA_964515555.1). Classification (GTDB taxonomy): domain Bacteria; phylum Acidobacteriota; class Terriglobia; order Bryobacterales; family Bryobacteraceae; genus CAZEVY01. The sequence continues at coordinate 2,003 of CAZEVY010000184.1, forward strand.
CTGGCGGCGGTGGCGGGGACCAAGGAAATCGGCCTGGCGGTGATGGCGACCACGATGAGCCTGGTGATCATCTTTCTTCCCGTGGCGCTGATGGGCGGCATCGTGGGGCGCTTCATGTCGAGCTTCGGCTACACGGCGGCCTTCGCGATTATGGTGTCGCTGCTGGTGAGCTTCACGCTGACGCCGATGCTGTGCTCGCGATTCCTGCGGCCTTCCGACGGCGGCCACGCGACGCGGGAGTCGATGGTCTACCGGGTGTTTGCGGTGCCGTATCGCGCGATGCTGCGCTGGTCGCTGGCGCACCGCTGGGCGATCGTGGCGGTGTCGGTGGCGATTTCGCTCACGTCGGCGCCGCTGTTTCTGGCGATCGGCAAGGATTTTCTGCCGCAGGACGATCAGAGCGAATTCGAGGTGTCGGTGCGCTTTCCGGTGGGCTCGTCGCTGGAAGGCAGCGCCGAGGCGGTGGCGCGCATCGAAGAGGAAGTCCGCAAGCTGCCGGGAGTCACGTATCTGCTGACGACGCTGGGCTCGGACGTGCAGCGGCGGGTCGACCGCGGGGCGATTCTCGTGGGCCTTGTGCCGCCGGCGGAGCGCGAACTGTCGCAGCTCGAAACGATGCGGGTGGCGCGTGAGCGGCTGCGCAAGTTCCGCGACGTGACGATCGGCGTGCAGCTTACGTCGGTAGTGCAGGGAGCGGGGCCGAACAAGGACCTGATGTTTTTCCTCCAGGGTCCGGATCTCGGGCAACTGGAGAAGTACGCCACGGCGATCAAGAATCGGCTGGCGGCGATGCCCGGCGTCGTCGATCTGGACACGTCGTACGAGGCGGGCCGTCCGGAGGTGCGCGCGCGCATCAATCGCGACAAGGCGGCGGACCTGGGCGTCAGCGTGGCGTCGGTGGCCACGGCGCTGCGCACGCTGGTCGGCGGCGACGAGCAGGCGACGACCTATCGCGAGGGCGACGATCGGTACGACGTCATGCTGCGGGTCCGGAAGGACCTGCGCGATTCGCCGGGCGCGCTGGAGCGGCTGTTCGTGCCGTCGACGCGGCTGGGCAATGTGGCGCTGGCGAGCGTGGCGAAGTTCGAGGAAGCGGCCGGTCCGACGCAGATCGAGCGCTACAACCGGCAGCGGCAGATCATGATCACGGCGAACTTCAGCCAGGGCCGGTCGCTTTCGGAAGTGCTGCCGGTGATCGACCAGTCGGCGCGCGAGCTGAATATGCCGGCCGAGTATCGCACGGGGCTGTTCGGGCGCACGCGCGAGTTCGGCCGCGCCTCGCTGGCTTACGCGCTGGCGCTGCTGCTGACGATCGTGTTCATGTACATGGTGCTGGCGGCGCAGTTCGAGAGCTTCGTCGACCCGATCACGATTCTCATCAGCCTGCCGCTCTCGATTCCGTTCGCGCTGCTGTCGCTGATCCTGGCGGGCGAGAGCTTCTCGATTATTTATTCGTCGCTCGGAATTCTGATGTTGTTCGGCATCGTGAAGAAGAACTCGATTCTGCAGATCGACCACATCAAGACGCTGCGCCACGAAGGGCTGCCCCGTCACGAGGCGATCCTGCGCGGCTGTGAGGATCGGCTGCGCCCGATTCTGATGACCACGGCGGCGTTGGTGGCCGGTATGATTCCCCTCGCCATCGGCGGCGGCGCCGGTTCGGGGAGCCGGCGG
>CAZEVY010000184.1:3686-4181 GCA_964515555.1 uncultured Solibacteraceae bacterium
GTGACGCCCGTGGCCTATTCGCTGTTTGACGATCTGGCGCACTGGAGCTTATGGCGCAAACTGGCCGGCGTGTTCCGCTGGCGACAGTCGCCGCCTGCTCCGGCCACGGGAGATTGACGGCCCATGGAGATGACTTCGATGAGAATCTTTGTGCTGCTCGGAGCGGCGGCGATGGCCGCCGGCCAGGAGCCCGCGCGTGTCGGCGTGGGAACCGCGGAACGAAAGCTCAGCCTGCAGGAAGCCGTGGAACTCGCCCTGAAGAACAACCTCGAGATCGAGATCGAACGGACCTCGATCGTGTCGGCGCACAATCTGCTGCACGCCGCCCAGGGCGCCTACGACGGCTTGTTCCGCTGGCAGCCCGGCTACGAACGCCGCGACACGCCCACCAGCTCCGTGCTGTTCGGCGCGGACGGGAAACTGGCGGAGCGGTTCCACAACCAGAACTTCTCGTATCTCCAGCGGCTGCGGTGGAATGGCGCTTCGTTCCAGGCC
>CAZEVY010000185.1:0-4145 GCA_964515555.1 uncultured Solibacteraceae bacterium
CCCCGCGTGCCTACGGACGCATACGTCAACTGCGGTAGTCTAGGGTTTAGGCTCCTGGAATTCTATGTGGCACAAGGTAAGAGACCTCTCCTCAGAACAGCGGGTCGCCATCGAGAGTCTGCTGGGGCGTGTCCTACTCGATGAGGAGGCACTGAACATCCAACCTTCCAGGGTGCTCGCGGAAGCACCCGTCGGAGAAGCCCGCGCACGCGCCTACCAGCAATACCTTGGGCATCTCGACGAACTGGCCGAGCGCGCCAACGACGTTCCCGATAACGAGCTGGATGCACTGGTCGATGAGGCCCTGGATCGGACACGCCATAGCCCTTCATGATCTTCACGCTGGACGCGGGTATTCTCGTCCGCGCCACCGTTCGCTCGAATGGACCGGCCAGAAAGCTACTTCAGAGAATCGCTGACGATCCAAGTCATGTACTCGTCCTGTCGCCGTACATCCTGGGTGAAGTCGGGAAAGCGCTGAGCTATTCCCCGATTCAGCGGGTGCTCCGGATTACGCCCGAGGAGATACGGGATCACCTCGAGTATCTCCGTGGTGTCTCCCGCCTCGTGGAGCCGCCGATCGGATTGCCGGTGGTGTTATAACCGATCCGAAAGACGACCCCGTCGTATATACAGCCGTGGGGGGCGGTGCGAACGTGCTCTGTACTCGGGATCGTGCGTTCTACGCCTCGAACGTTATCGCCTTCTGCCAGCGCTTTGGCATCGAAGTCATGGATGAACTCCGGGTTCTCGCGTTGACTCGGTGATCGGGCCAGTCATCGGATAGAGTGAAGGATCTATGTCCACCACGACACGAAAGCTCCGGAGCCAGGAGTGGTTTCAGGCGCCCGAATACTACGGCTTCGCGCGCCGCGCCTACCTGCGCTCGGAGGGCTTCAACGCGGATATCTTCGACGGCAAGCCCGTCATCGGCATCTGCAACTCCTACAGCGAACTCAACCACTGCAACGTGCACCTGCGACAGGTCGCCGAGGCGGTCAAGCGCGGCGTGTGGGCGGCGGGCGGTGTGCCGCTCGAGTTCCCGACCATCTCGCTCGGCGAAATCTTCATGCGTCCGACGTCGATGCTCTTCCGGAACCTGATGGCCATGGACGTCGAGGAGTCGATTCGCGCAAACCCGATGGATGGCGTCGTCCTCTTGTGCGGCTGCGACAAGACGACGCCCGCGCAGTTGATGGGCGCCGCCAGCGCCGACATCCCGTCGATCATGCTGCCGGGCGGGCCCATGCTGAGCGGCCAGTGGCGCGATCAGCGCGTCGGCTCCGGCACCGACACGCGCAAGCTCTACGACCGCTGGCGCATCGGCGAGATCGGCGAAGAGGAAATGTGCGAGATCGAAGGCTGCGTGGCGCGCAGCCACGGCCACTGCATGGTGATGGGCACGGCGTCGACGATGACGAGCCTCACCGAAGCGCTCGGCATGAGCCTTCCCGGCGCCGCGAACATTCCGGCGGTCGACTCGCGCAGGCTCGCGATCGCCGAGACTACGGGGAGGCGCATGGTCGAGATGGTCGGCGAGGACCTGCGGCCCTCGCGCATCCTGACGCGGGCGGCCTTCGAGAACGCCATTGCCGTGGACATGGCGATCGGCGGGTCCACCAATGCGGTGGTGCATCTGATCGCGATCGCGGGGCGGCTGGGGATCGACCTTAAGCTGGACGACTTCGACCGCATCTCGCGCCGCACCCCGTTCCTGGTGAATGTGAAGCCGTCGGGCGAGTACCTCATGGAGGACATGTTCTTCGCCGGCGGGGTGCCCGCGGTGATGCGCGAGATTCTGCCGTTGCTCGACGCCTCGTGCGTGACGGTGACGGGTCGCACGATCGGCGAAAACGTCGGCGGCGCGCTCTGCCACAATCGCGCGGTGATTCGTGAGGCGGCGCAACCGCTCGCCTCCGAGGGCGGCACGGTGGTGCTCGGCGGGAATCTCGCGCCGGACGGAGCGGTCATCAAGCACACGGCGGCGTCGGCGCACCTGCTGCGGCACACGGGGCGCGCGTACGTCTTCGAGAATCACCGCGAGATGCTCGACGGAATCGACCGCGAGGACCTGCCCGTCGACGCGAGCACGGTGCTGGTCATGAAGAACGGCGGGCCGATCGGCGGACCGGGTATGCCGGAGTGGGGACACATCCCGATGCCCACGAAACTGCTGCGCCAGGGCGTCAAGGACATGGTGCGCGTCTCGGACGCCCGCATGAGCGGGACGAGCTTCGGGACCATCGTGTTGCACGTGGCGCCGGAGTCGGCGGTCGGAGGGCCGCTGGCGGCGGTGCGCACCGGCGACGAGATCACGCTCGATGTGGCCGCGCGGCGCATCGACCTGAATGTGCCGTCGGCGGAGATTTCGCGGCGGCTGGCCGAGTTCACGCCTCCGCCGCGCGCCTACGATCGCGGCTACGGACGGCTGTTTCTCGAGCACGTTACGCAGGCGCACCTGGGCTGCGACTTCGATTTCCTGAGGGCCGTGCGATGAAGCTCCTTCCGTTGCTGCTGGCCGGTGCGGTCGCCGCGCAATCGCAATTTCCTCGCGAGTACGGCTACGTGCCGCTCGCCGACGGCGAGAAGCTCGCCTACGCGCTCTACCGCCCGCGTGCCGAAGGACGCTTCCCGACGCTGCTCATCTATAACATGTACGACGCCTCGGCGATCGCACCGGAGTTCAACCAGACGCAGACCACCGAGATCCGCGAGTTCCTCGAGCGCGGCTACGCCGTGATGGGCGCCAACGCCCGCGGTACCGCTTGTTCCACCGGACTGCCCGACATCCTGCACACCGAAAAAGTCGGGCGCGACGGCGCGGAGATCGTGGAGTGGATCGCGCGGCAGCGGTGGAGCGACGCCCGCGTCGGCATGTTCGGGCACTCCGGCTCGGGGCTGACGCAATTGCAGGTGGCGGCGCAGCAGCCGCCGCACCTGAAAGCGATCGTGCCGGGCGCCGCGCCGGTGGACTTCTATCGCGACCTCGGTTATCCCGGCGGCCTGTTCAACTACGCCTTCATTTATCACTGGACCGTCGACGCGCAGCCCGCCGCCGAAGAGCGTGCCGCGCGCGTCCACATTCAGGCCGGCGATCGCGATTGCGCCGAGCGGCGGAAGTCGCGGCCCGCTCCGCCCAGTACCTTCGAGCAGATGAATGCGCATCCCCTGCAAGACGACTGGTGGCGCGATCGCGCGCCCGTGCGCGTGGCGAATCGCATCCGCACGCCGGCCTACTTCGTCTTCGGCTGGCAGGACCAGAATGTCGACTCGCGCGCCGTGGAGATATTCGAACACTTCGCGGGACCCAAGAAGATGGTCCTCTCCGAAGAGGAGCACAGCATGTATATCCGCAACCCGGAGGTGCGGCGCGAGCGGCTGCTTTTCTTCGACCACTGGCTGAAGGACGCCGCCAACGGAGTGATGGACGGCAAGCCGATCGTCGTCTGGTACGGCTTCGAGGGCGCGATCGAGCGCATCCCGTCGCGCGTGGGGCGATACGACCGCGTGCCCGCGCCGGAGACGCAGTGGACGCGGTATTACCTGCATCCCGACCGCAAGCTGACGCTGGAGAGGCCCACCACTCCGTCGCAGATGAAGTACCTGTATCCGCTAGGGTCGGCGTTCGTCTACCGGCAGGCGACGCACCCGCACCAGCCGTTCGGCCTCGGCAGCCTTCGATTTGTTACCGAGCCCTTGGCCGCGGAGACCACGCTGCTCGGCCCGAGCTTCGTGACGCTGGCGGTTTCGTCGACGGAACCCGACACGTCCTTTCAAGTGGTGGTAACCGAGATCGCCGCGGGCGGCGCCAGAAAGTTCCTGCAACGCGGGTATCTGCGGGCGTCGCTGCGGCAGCTCGATGAGGAAGCTTCGCGCCGGACATCGATGCCGCAACACGCCTTTCGCGAGTATCAGCCGCTGAAGCCCGGCGAAGTAGTCGACCTGACGATCGCGACGAACATGACGGGCACGATTCTGCGCGCAGGGAGCCGGATCGAGCTGCTGATCATGGCGCCGAATATGGCGCCCGAGCCGATAGGCCAATGGGGTTTTTTGCCGCTCGCAATGTCGACGAATACGGTGCACATTCTGCGGGATCGGCCGTCGTCGCTGATGCTGCCGGTGCTGCCGGAGAAGCCGTAAGA
>CAZEVY010000186.1:0-4088 GCA_964515555.1 uncultured Solibacteraceae bacterium
TCAGTTGGTTAGAGCGCCTGCTTCACACGCAGGAGGTCACAGGTTCGAGTCCTGTCGCGCCCACCATCGAGTCGACGACTGGCTTTACGCCGAACCCTTGGCATTGCATGGGTCGGAGCTGCCATCGAACGTCGATGTGGGGGTGACGGAGCGGGCTAGGCGGGACGGAGGTGCTGAACATGAACCCGGATGCTGGCTCCCAGAGCGCGACCTTGCAAGAAAACGCAGTGCGCGACGCGTCGCTGCATTACTACACCGTCCGCGCCGCCTTGATGCCGTAGGATCGCGCGACGCCGGCGAGCCGCTCGCGCAGCAGCGCCCGTCCGCGGCTCAGGCGCGACATGACGGTTCCGATCGGCGTCTTCAGAATCTCGCTGGCTTCCTTGTAAGAGAACTCCTCGACGTCGACCAGCAGGAGTGCATCGCGGAACTGGGCGGGTAGCGCGTCGAGCGCGGCGATGATCTCGCCATCGGTCAGTTTGTCGGGCGTCGGCTGCGGCGCGATCAGGGGCGCCGCCGAGAGATCGTCCTCGCGGCCGGTGATCCACTTGAACCAGGCGCGGCGCTCGTGCCGCACGACGTTGAAGAGCACCTGGAACAGCCAGGCGCGGCAATTGGTGCCGCGCTCATAGCGATGGAAGCTCTTCCAGGCGATCAGATAGGTTTCCTGGACGGCGTCGCCGGCCTTGCCGTGGTCGCGAAGCAGGCGCAATGCGGTGCGGAACATGTCGTTGAGGTGCGGCAGCGCCTCGGCCTCGAAGGCGCTTCGCGGACCGGCGGACGCGACTGGCGGAAGCGGGGGTAGAGCGGCTTCGAAGTGGCCTTGCTCGGTCTGCTGCGTCATTGGAACCATCTGAGCCGCGATTGGAAGTATGACGACGCTCCAGGCCGAAAGATTCAGAATTTCGGGCCCGTCCGCGCGGGCTAGAATGGCTGAATGGGGGACCGGGGAGTGGGAGAGGTGCCGCGCGCCTTCGAGGTTCTTCGCGAGCAGTTCGGTTTTGTGCCGCGCCTGTTCCGGGCGCAGGCGGCGCTCCCGCGGCTGCTGGAGGCCGAGGCCAACCTGCTGGGCGCGATCCTGTTCGACGACCCGGCATCGCGGGCTCAGAAAGAACGGCTCCTGCTGGCCTCCGCGGCATCGCACGGCAGCGTCTACTGCGCGACGCTGCACTATCGCACCCTGCTCGCGCTGGGCGCCGAGGAATCGGAGCTCGACCGCATCACCGCCCGCGGCGCCACGGACTCCGTGCCGGAGGACGGCCTCGTCGCGGCGCTGGGGCGGTTCCTGTGTACGGTCGCCGCGGGGCTCGGCGTGGAGCCTGATTTCGCGCCGGTGGCGCTCGCGGATGGACGGGCCCGCGCGCCGTCCGCTGTCGCCGCCCCACAGAATCTCCCGGCGGGCGTCGCCGGGGCGCTCCGGGCGATGGCGTCGTCCGAAGGGGTCGCGCAGGCGGAGCAGAGCGCCGTTCAATCGGCTGTGGAAGCCGGAGTGCGGGCGTTTCTGGCGACGGAAATCGTGAATCTTTCGCCGCCCGAGATTCGTCCCATCGAACAGGCGCCGGAGGACCCGGACGCCGGGGCCCTCGCCCGCGTGCGCGGCGGCGAGGTGGACGCCTTCGAGGAGATCGTCCGTCGGAACAGCCGGCGCGTGTACCGGACGCTGGTGGCGATCCTCGGCAATCCGGAGGAGGCGCGAGATGCGATGCAGGATACTTTCCTGAAGGCCTTCGAGCACCTGGACTCGTTCGAGCACCGTGCCAAGGTCTCCACCTGGCTGACCAGCATCGCCAGCAACACGGGCCTTCAGGTTCTGCGCGAGCGGAGAAACATCGAAAGCCTCGACGACCCCGGCGACGACGACGACTTCCGCCCCCGCGAGGTGCGCGCCTGGACGGACGACCCCGAGGAGGCCTACGCCCGGGTGGAGATGCGATCGCTTGTGGAGAGCACGGTCCTCAAGCTGCCGGCCAAGTACCGTGTCGCCGTGATGCTGCGCGATGTCGAGCAGCTTCCGGTGGAGGAGGCCGCCGCCGCGCTGGGCCTGGGCGTGCCGGCCTTCAAGTCGCGCCTGCTGCGCGGACGTCTTATGATGCGAGAGGCGCTCGCGCCGCACTTCAGCGAGGGCGTCCGGGGAGTGTCGCGTTGATCAATTGCGCCGACTTCATGGCCGAGATCGGGAACTACCTCGAGGGCGGCGTCGCCGCCGGGCTGCGCGAGCGGCTCGAGCACCACCTGGCGCACTGCCGCACCTGCCACGTGGTGGTGGACTCGGCGCGTAAGACGTTGCGGATCGTCACCGACAGCGGCTCGTTCGACCTGACGGAGGCGGCCGCCGCGCCGGTCACCCAGAAGATCATGGAAAGGATCCGCGGCCGCGCGGCCCAGCGATGAGCTATCTTCCGGAGACTCCCCCCGACGCACGCGCCTCGGCGATCTTCGACCAGATCCGCGCGGGCTTCGGTTTCGTGCCGAATTTCTTCCGCGCCCAGACGCTTCGCTCTGATCTGATCGAGTCGGAAGTGTCGCTGATGGGATCGATTCTGCTGGCCGAGGGTGCGCTCACGCGACGCGAGAAGGAGTACCTGTTCATCGTGTGCTCGGCGGCGAACTTGAGCACGTACTGCGTGACGGCGCACTGCGAGATCGTGCGCATTCTTGGAATCGGCGGGCCCGAGCCGGAGCAGGTGGCGCTCGATCACACGTCGACCAGTCTTCCGATGGCGACCAAGGCGCTGCTCAGCTTCGCACTGAAGCTGAACAACCAGCCGGCGCGCCTGAACGCCGGCGACATCGAGGCGCTTCAGACCTACGGTTATTCGGATCAGCAGATCATGGAGACCGTCGTAGTGGTCGGCTTTGCGAAGTTTGCGAATTACGTCGCCTTCGGACTGGGGACGCTGCCGGATTTCGAGCCGCGCGTCGAGCTGGCGTCCACGGCCGGCGCGGCGCGGTAGCGAGTCACTCGCCACTCTGCTGCATGAGCTTGGCGACCACGCCGGTCCACCCGGTCTGGTGGCTGGCGCCGACGCCCGAGCCGTCGTCGCCGTGGAAGTATTCGTTGAACAGCACCAGGTCGCGCCAGTGCGGATCGCGGCGATAGAGTTCGTTCGCGCCGTGCACCGGACGCCGCCCTTCGCCGTCGGCCAGGAAGATACGCGTCAGGCGCCGCGATAACTCGGCGGCGACCTCCCACAGCGTCATGTAATTGCCCGATCCCGTCGGGCACTCGACCTTGTAGCCGTCACCGAGATAATGATGGAATTTCTGCAACGATTCGATCAGCAGGTAGTTCACCGGAAACCAGATGGGACCGCGCCAGTTCGAGTTGCCGCCGAACAGGCCGGTGCTCGACTCCCCCGGCTCGTAGTCGACCCGGTACTCGCCGCCGCCCGCGCGCAGTACGTACGGCCGATCCTTGTGAGCGCGCGACAACGCGCGGACGCCGTACGGCGAGAGGAACTCATTCTCGTCGAGCATCACGCGCAGTACGCGGCGGAGTTGCTCGCCGTCGACGATCGCCAAGAGGCGGCGCTCGCCTGAGCCGAGCGACTTCATGCACGCGACGTTGGCCGTGAGATCCTGCCGGTTGGCGAGGAACCACTCCAGGCGCCGCTTGAAGCCCGGCAGACGGTCGACCAGCTCGGAGTCGAGCGTCTCGACGGCATACAGCGGAATCAGGCCGACCATCGACCGCACCTTCATCGGCAGGTGATCGCCGTTCTGCATGTGCAGGACGTCGTAGAAGAAGCCGTCCTGCTGGTCCCACATGCCGGCACCGTCGTTGCCGAGGTGATTGATCGCCGACGCGATGTACAGGAAGTGCTCCCAGAATTTGCTGGCGACGTCCTCGTAGGCGGGATCCTCGCTGGCGAGCTCCATGGCGATCGCCAGCAGGTTGAGGCTGTACATCGCCATCCAGCCGGTGCCGTCGGCCTGCTCGATGTGGCCGCCGGTGGGCAGCGGCGCGCTGCGGTCGAAGACGCCGATGTTGTCGAGTCCCAGGAATCCGCCCTGAAAGACGTTGCGGCCCTCGGCGTCCTTGCGGTTGACCCACCAAGTGAAATTCAGGAGCAATTTGTGGAAAATGC
>CAZEVY010000187.1:0-4004 GCA_964515555.1 uncultured Solibacteraceae bacterium
GCGATGCTGAGCCTGCGCCGTAACAGCATCTTCACCACCGTCGCGGTCACCGACGATCACTGCCCGTGGTGGGAAGGCATCGACGGCGAGGTGCCGGAGCACCTGATCGACTGGCGCGGCAACGACTGGCGCAAGGGATCGAGCGAGAAGGCGGCGCATCCCAATTCGCGCTTCACCGCGCCGGCGGCGCAGTGCCCGTCGATCTCGCCGCACTGGGAAGATCCGCAAGGAGTGCCGATCTCGGCCATCTTGTTCGGCGGCCGCCGCGCCCGCACGGCGCCGTTGGTCCTGCAGTCGTTCGACTGGAATCACGGCGTGTTCGTCGGCGCCTCGGTGGCCTCGGAGACCACCGCGGCACAGAGCGGCGCGGTCGGCGTGGTGCGGCGCGACCCGATGGCCATGCTGCCGTTCTGCGGCCTCAACATGGGCGACTACTTCGCGCACTGGCTGCACATGGGGACGCAGTTGAAGCAGCCGCCGAAGATCTTCCACGTCAACTGGTTCCGCCAGGACGAGCAGGGGCGCTTCATCTGGCCGGGCTTCGGCGAGAACATGCGCGCCCTGCGCTGGCTGCTCGGCCGTTGCAACGGCGGCACGGACGGCGAGGCGACCGAATCGCCGATCGGCCTGCTGCCGGCCAAGGGCGCCATCGACACCGACGGCTTGCAGCTCGCACCCGGTGCCATGAACGAGTTGCTTGCCGTGTCGAGGGACGACTGGCGCAAGGACGCCGACAGCATCGGCGAGTTCTTCGGCAAGTTCGGCGCTCGCCTGCCGGCGGAGATGGATCGCCAGCGCGGCGAGTTGGTGAAACGCCTGAGGTAGTCCTCGATGGCGCGCCGCGTAGCCGCCGCCGGCCTAGCTGGCGGAGAGCTGCCCGCTGCCAACCGGGCCGCCTTCGAGTAGCGTCAGCGTCGCGGCGGTTCGATTCCTCACCGCGAGCTTGGTGAAGATGCGCGTGAGATGCGTTTTCACCGTCAGCTCGCTGATGGAGAGGTTGCGGGCGACCTCCTGATTGCTGATCCCTTTCGCGACCTGCGACAGGACCTCGCGCTCGCGCCGCGTCAGCCGGCGTAGCCCGGTGGCTTCGCTGCCGTCCGGCGCAGCGCGCTGGAAGGCCTCGAAGATGTTCCGGTTGAGGTTGGAATCGATCCACATGCCGCCCCTGGCCACCGTGCACACGGCGTCGACCACGGATCCGAGGTGGGTCGATTTGAGAACATACCCGCGCGCCCCTCCCGCGGCCGCTTGCTTGGCGACTTGCAGACTGCTCGAACCAGACAAGACGACCACCTGCGGTGCCCCCGCCCCGGCGCGGATGTGTCGCACGAGAGCGCTGAAGCTGCGCATGCGGGGCATCTGATAGTCGAGGAGGAGTACGTCGGGCCGCGTGCGCCGAGCGACTTGCAGCGCTTGCGATCCGTCGGCTGCCTCGCCCACCACTTCGATCCGACCGTCCTTTGGCAACGCGAGCCGGAGCATTTCGCGGAACATCGCGTGATCGTCCGCGACCACGACGCGCACCGAGCGATCCATGGACTGTTGCGTGAGCAATCGCGTGGCCAGCACCGCTGCTCAGCCGGCGACCGAATCCGCGCCTCCTCATCGGTCGAGGTAGCGACACATGCTCGACGATCTGCCGGAGAAGAATCTGGCGCAAGACCAGTGCAAGAAATCAGCGCGAAATCACCCGGTTTCTCTCGCGCAGGCGATGTCGCAGGTCAGATCGCGCACTACACCGCAGGTCATGTAGGGCGACATCCTTGCCGCGGTGATAGAATCGGATACGTCGAAAGTCGTACGCCCAGCCGTTCTCGGGGCTGAAATACGACTTACGCCCAATGGACGCTGATCGCGTCTCGGCCGTATGTTACGGCCATGCGAGAGGGGTCGAAAAGTCCGCGCACGGCGGACCGTGAGGCAGCGGCCGCTCGCTGCGGAGGGGCCGATGTTTGAAGTCAGTCCGCTTTTCGAGGGGGCGGCGATCGCGGTCTTCGTCCGGTTGCTGTTGGGTTTTCAGGTCAACCTCGTGACCACGGCCTTCACCGGGGTCGCCAGTTTCTTGGCCATAGTGTGGTTCGGACCGGGTGTGCCGACCCCGGATTGGTGGGCCGTCGAGCTGGTGATCGGCAGCGCCGTGACCGTCGCGATCCTGGGTATCGTCCACACCCTGCGCACCAGCTACTGTTGAGGCCGGCGCCGCGCGGTCGCTGTGAGCCTTTCGCGCCGGAAGGTCCCCCGCTCGACCGCCCCGACGAGTCACGGCCGATGCAATTGATACACGACACTAGCGGCGCCCGCGCTGTGGTGATGCAGTGGCGCTAGCCCCCCGTCCGGCCCCCGCGGCCGATCAGCGCGAGCACGCGCCGCGCGCCTTCCGTAGGAGTCAGGCGCGCCTCCAGAATGGCGGCCTCGACTTCGGGCAGGAGCTGAGCGATCTCGGGACGCGCCAGCAAATGCCGCTTGAGGCCGTCGTCGATCATCGCCCATAACCAGTCGCGCTGCTGCGCGCGCCGCTTTTCCGCCAGCTCGCCGCTGGCGGTGAGCGCGGCGCGATACGCCGCGATCGATTGCCAGACCTCGTCCATGCCGCGCGCCTCGAGCGCGCTCACCAACAGGACGGGCGGAGTCCAGCTCGGGCTGCTGGGGCGGAAGAGGGTCAAGGCGGCTCGGTATTCCGCCGCGGCGCGGGTGGCGCGCTCGACGTTGTCGCCGTCAGCCTTGTTGATCGCCAGCGCATCGGCGAGCTCGAGGATGCCTTTCTTCATGCCCTGGAGCTCGTCACCGGCCCCGGCCAGCATGAGGACGAGAAAGAAGTCGACCATCGACGCGACGGCGTATTCGGATTGCCCGACGCCGACGGTCTCGACGAGGATGACGTCGTATCCGGCGGCCTCGCAGACCAGCAGCGCCTCGCGCGTGCGGCGTGCCACGCCGCCGAGCGAGCCCGCCGATGGACTGGGGCGGATGAACGCCTGGGGCGCGACCGACAATCGCGGCATGCGGGTCTTATCGCCCAGGATGCTGCCGCCCGAGCGCGCGCTGGAAGGATCGACGGCGAGCACGGCGACGCGATGCCCCAGTGCGATCAGGTACAGTCCGAACGCCTCGATGAAGGTGCTCTTCCCCACGCCCGGCACGCCGCTGATGCCGACCCGCGTGGCGCCGCCGGTGTGGCGCAGCAACCGTTCGAGCAGCCGTTGCGCTGCCTCCTGATGATCGGCGCGCGTACTCTCGACCAGGGTGATGGCCTTCGCCAGAGCGCGGCGCGAGCCGGCGCGAACGCCTTCGGCGAGGGCGTCGACGTCGATCTGAGGCGAGCTCGAGGCGGCGTTCACGCCAGCGTCCCGCGCGCTCGTCACCAGGGGCGAGGCCGCCGGTCGATCATGCCGGCGCGCTCACGCTGCCGCCGAGGCGTCGCTGTCGCGGATCAGCTGCAGCACGCGCCGCGCCGCGGCCGGGATCTGCGTTCCCGGCCCGAACACCGCCTTGACCCCGGCGCGTTCGAGGAAGGGATAGTCGTGCGCCGGAATGATGCCGCCGGCGGTGACAATGATGTCGTGCGCTCCCAAGCGCTGGAGCTCCTTGATCAACTCGGGCACCAGGGTCTTGTGCCCGCCCGACTGCGTGGAGACGCCGACGACGTGCACGTCGTTCTCGACCGCCTGGCGAGCGACTTCCTCCGGCGTCTGAAAGAGGGTGCCGACGTCGACGTCGAAGCCGAGGTCGGCGAAGGCGGTGGCGATCACTTTGGCGCCGCGATCGTGCCCGTCCTGGCCGACCTTGGCCACCAGCATGCGCGGCCGCCGCCCGTGCTCGTTGGCAAACTGCCGGATCTCGCCCTGCAGCGCCTGCCACTCGGCATCGTCGCCGAACTGCGATCCGTAGACGCCCGAGATGGAGCGAATCTCGGCGAGATAGCGGCCCCACACCCTCTCCAGCGCCAACGAGATCTCGCCGACGGTGGCGCGGGCGCGCGCCGCCTCGACAGCCAGCGCGAGCAG
>CAZEVY010000188.1:0-3996 GCA_964515555.1 uncultured Solibacteraceae bacterium
TTCCCCTTCGCCTTCTCCGGCGGCTTCAGCCCCGCGAGATCCGGCGCGGGGTCCCCGAAAATGTAGTGGCCGAACCACGCCAGGTTGTGCTCCGTCGCGGCGCGCATCGCCTTCGGCTTCGAGATGCCGTGTCCAAACCCCTTGTAGACGATCATCTCGACCGGCACACCGCGATCTTCCAGTCCCTGGCGGAGTTCGTAGGCATTGGGAATGGGAACGCGGCGGTCGAGCTCACCGTGCTGAATCAGCGTCGGGGTGCGCGCCTGTTTGATGTAGGTCATCGGCGAAGTCTTGCGATAGACCTCAGGATCGTCGGCCGGATCGTCGCCCAGGTAATTCAGGGTGAACGTGGTGATGTCGGTGTTGTAGTAATAGGTCGCCCAATTCGAAATCCCCGCGCCGACTGAAATCGCCGCGAAGCGGTCCGACGTCGTCGTGAGGAACGCCGAGATGTAGCCGCCCTGGCTCCAGCCCATCGCGCCGATCTTTTTCGGATCGACGGAGCCCTGCGCGATCAGGTGGTCGACGCCCGAAAGCACGTCCCAGGCGTCGCCGACGCCGAGGTTGCGTATGTTCAGCCGCCGGAACTTCTCGCCGTAGCCCGCGCTGCCGCGGTAGTTCGGCCGGAGAATCAACGCGCCGCGCGCCGCCCAGATGTCGGCGGGATAGTAGGTGTCCGCCGCAAGGGCCGGCCGGTCGATTCCCGTCGGACCGCCGTGGATGACCACCAGCAGGGGATACTTCTTCGCCGCGTCGAAGTTGGCCGGCTTGATGAGCACGCCTTCGATGACCGCGCCGTCCTTCGATTTCCACGAGATCACCTCGCGCGTAGCGAACTGCAAGTCCGCCGCCTCGCGCGTGAAATCCGTGAGGCGGCGCGGCGCGAAATCGGCGGCGTCGGAGATGTAGACTTCGCTGAGCGAAGTCGGCGTGGCCATGGTGAACGCCATGCGCCGGCCGTCGGCGGTGAGCGACGGGAAGCCCATCATCAGCGGGTCGGGGTTGGAGACGCGCGCGATGCGGCCGCTTGCCGGGTCGAGACCGAACAGGTGCGACCGGGTTTTCTGAAACGCCCAGAACCAGAGGCCGGAGGCGTTCCACTCGACGATCGACGGCTGCTCGTCGAAGGAGTCGGTCAGTGACCGCGGCGTGCCGCCGGCGGCGTCGACCACCGCGATGCGCGAGTTGTAGGCGGCCGAACCCGTTCTACCCATCGCCGAGGAGAACGCGATGCGCGCGCCGTCGGGCGACCAGACGGGTCCACGATCGCCGCCGGGCTGCGAGACGAGCTTTTTCACCGCGCCGTCGGCGAGAGTCAGCACGTAAATGTCGGCCGTGTCACCCTGTATCAGGTCGGGATTCTTCGTCGCGCTGAAGGCGATGCGCGACCCGTCGGGCGACCAGGCGGCGCCGCCGACGCTGAATTCCTTCCCCTTGGTACGCTGCGTTCCCGCCGCCGGCGACTTCATGGCCTCGGCCACGTCGATGGTCCAGATGTGCTGGTGCGAATACTCGCGGCGCACCACTTCCCAATCGCCGAAGTGTTCCTTGCGGTCCTTGCTGGGCTGCGGCACAGGCTCCGACGCGGTGAACAGGATTCTCTTGCCGTCGCGCGACCACTCGTATCCGCCGACCGCGGTCTCGGCCTTGGTGAGTTGCACGGCCTCGCCGCCCTCGGGGGAGATGGCGAAGAGCTGATTGCGATCGCCGGCGCGATTCGAGAGAAACGTCAGCCATTTCCCGTCGGGCGACCACTGGGGTGCGTTGGCAGATTTGTCGCCGCGCGTGAGCTGGAAGCTGCGCGCTCCGGTGGCGTCGATCATCCACACGTGCGTGACGTAGGCGTCCTGGCGAAAGTCGGGTTCGGCGACTGTGTAGGCGATCCATTTCCCATCCGGCGAAATGGCGGCGCCGCCGGCGGAGCGGAGTTTCATGAGGTCGTCGACGGAGGGGGTGCGCGGCGCGGCCATCGCCAGCGACGCGAATAACAGGGGAGCGGCCAGGTGGAGGCGCATGATGCTGCCATTATAATGAGGGATTCCCGTGACGATCGACTGGTTCCCGCTGTGGCTGAGCCTGAGGGTGGCCCTGCTGGCGACGGCGATCGCCGCGGCGGCGGGCCTCGGCATCGCGTGGCTGCTCGCCAACCGCCGGTTTCGCGGAAGGGAGGCCCTCGACGCCGCCATCAGCCTGCCCCTGGTGCTGCCTCCCACCGTGCTCGGCTATTACCTGCTGGTGCTCGCCGGGCGCGCCAGCCCGGTCGGCAAGCTCTACGAATCGGTGTTCGGGCAACCGCTGGTGTTCACCTGGCAGGCGGCCGTGGTGGCGGCGCTGTTTCACTCGGCGCCGCTGCTGATCAAGTCGGCGCGCGCCGCCTTCGAGAGCGTCGACCACACGCTGGAGCGCGCCGCGCGGAACCTGGGGGCGTCGGAGTGGCGCGTCTTCCTGCGCGTGACGCTGCCGCTGGCGCAGCGCTCCATTCTGGCGGCGACGGCGCTGGCTTTCGCGCGCTCGCTGGGCGACTTCGGCGTCACCATCATGATCGCGGGCAACATTCCGGGACGCACGCAGACGATGGCGGTGGCGATTTACGACGCCGTCGAGGCGGGCAACGGGGCGCTGGCGCGCACGCTGGTGGTGATCATGTCGGCGACGGCGCTGGCGATCCTGTGGCTCGCCAACCGCATCAGCCCGCCGCAGGCGCATTCATGATCCGCGCGCGCATCCGAAAGCACTTCGCCGCCGGACGCGAGTCGTCGCCCTTCACGCTCGACATCGACCTTCAGGCCGAGGCCGGCGTCACGGTTCTCTTCGGTCCGAGCGGCAGCGGCAAGACGCTCACGCTCGACGCCATCGCCGGATTCCTGCGTCCCGACGAAGGCCGCATTCTGCTCGACGACGAGATTCTGTTCGACGCCGCCACGGGCGTGCACCGGCCGCCGCGCGCGCGTCACGGCGGCGACGTGTTCCAGAACTACGCACTGTTCCCGCACATGACGCTGCGCGAGACGCTGGCTTTCGGCGCCGAGCGGAGGCCGCGCCTGGAGCGGCATCGGCGCGTGAACGAGATGCTGGAGCGGTTCCATCTCGGCGAGGCCGCCGGGCGGCGCCCTCACGAGGTTTCCGGCGGGCAGAAGCAGCGCTGCTCGATCGCCCGCGCTCTGATCGGCGCGCCCAAGGTGCTGCTGCTCGACGAGCCGGCGCGGGGACTGGACGCGCCGCTGCGCGCGGAGCTCTACGCCGTCCTCCGGCAGGTGCGCGAGGAGTTCCGCACGCCGATGCTGGTGGTGACGCACGACCTGGAGGAATGCTTCGCGCTCGGCGAGGAGATGATCGTACTCGACTCGGGCAAACTGGCGCAGAGCGGCCCGCCGCGCAAGATTCTCGATCAGCCCGCGACGCTCGAAGTGGCGCGAATGATCGGACTGTTCAACCTGCTGCCGGTGGAAGTGCGCGCGCTCGATCCCGAGAAGAAGACCAGCCGCCTGCGGCTGCACGACGTCGACCTGGCGGGTCCGTATCTGCCGGGGCGTTTGCGCGGCGACCGCGTGTGGCTCTACGTGCGGCCCGAGCAGCTCATCGCCCGCCCGCGCGACGGCAAGCCCGGCCCCAACCAGGTGCCGGCGAGATTGAGCCGCGCCGCGGAAAGGCCGTCGTCGGTGCGGCTGGAGTTCGAGGGCGGAATCTCGGCCGACGTGCCGCGCGAAGAGTTCGAGCGCCACAAGCATAATAGGGACTGGGTGGTGGAGTTTCCCGCTTCCGTGCTGCGGGTGGTGTGATGAAGAGCTTCGACGAGTACGAAGTCCTGGCCGAGCAGGCGCACGGGCACATGTGCGCCGGTCAGATCCTGGGCCTGCGCATGGCGTTTTGCGGGCTGCGGCTGCTGGGCATCGACGACCCCACGGGGAAGGACCGCAAGCGCCTCATCAGCGTCGTCGAGATCGACCGCTGCGCCACCGACGCCATCTCGGTGGTGACGGGCTGCCGGCTGGGACG
>CAZEVY010000189.1:0-3679 GCA_964515555.1 uncultured Solibacteraceae bacterium
GCCGCCGCTTCCGCCGCGGCGCGCGCGGCGTTGGCGCGCGCCGCGGTCTGCAGCGCCGCTTCGGCAGCCGCCATCGAGGCGGGGGTGCGCCAGCGTTCGGAGAGCGACTCCGGGCGCGGGCGCCGGCGCGAGATCACGCCGTAGAGCTGGTCGCGTACCTGGGCGAGCGCCTGCCGCCCGTCTTCGCCGCCGCGGTAGCGGCCTTCGAAGCCGAGCGCGAGGCAGATGTAGAAGAACTCCAGCAGGTCCGCGTTTTTCTCCGGCTCGGCCGACATCGCCTCGAGCTGGGCGAAGAAGCCTTCCGCGCCGTTGCTTTCGCCGCGCAGGTTCTGCAGCAGCCCGTTCTCGATCCAGTCGCGCCCCCAGGGCGTCGCGGCCGCGGACTCATCGAGCAGCGCGCAGAGCGCGTAGACCGCGGTCGCCACCGTGTCGTCGGAGATTTCGGCGCTGAGGGCGCTCATCTCCAGCTGCTCGATCTGGTCGCGCAGGCCGGCGAGCAGCGCTGCCGGATCCGGGTGACGGAGCGCCCGGCGGATCTGCGGTATGGCGGCGAGGATCGGGTTCGCCATCGCCACCAGCGGGTTGATGCCGCCCAGCGCGGACAGGTTGGCCTGGATGGTCTCGGGCGGGGCCTTCGGCGCGAAGGGGTTGGCGCGCAGCTTGCCGAGGCTGGGAATCCGGAACGTGGCCTCCGGATCGAAAGCCGGGCGCCGGTCGGTCGCCTCGGGATCGAAGGCCGCGCGGCGGTCCGTGCGCTCCGCCTCCGGGGCGAGCGCAGGCGCCGGGCCCGTGATCGTCGCCTCCGGGTCGGCCAGGTTGATCGGCTGAGTGACCGTCGCCTCCGGATCGGCGAGCTTCGCCGGCAGCGTGACGGTCGCCTCCGGGTCGGCGAGTTTCGCCGGCAGCGTGACCGTCGCCTCCGGATCGGCGACGTTCAGCGGCTGCGCCACCGTCGCGTCCGGGTCGAAGGCCTGCTTGGATTCCTCAGCCATGCTGGTGTGACGTTCCCCCTGAAACCGCCCTATTTTATCGGGCGGAACAGGCTCCCGGCGAAGCGGATCTTCTTCTGCGCGGCTTTCATGCGCTCGCTGGGCGGGGGCGTCGCGCCCCACAGGTCGCTGTGGCCGGGCGGGTAGGCCCATTCGCGGGGCTCGCGCACCCGATGGTGCGCGCCGACCTGCTCGATTTCCGCGGTGTACTCGATGACGAAATCGCCGGGTCCGACGAAATAGGCGAACACGTTGTTGCCGGGACCGTGCCGGCCGAGGCCCCACTCGATCGGATGGCCGGCGTCGCGCATGCGGCCGGCGCCGCGCATCACCGCATCGATGCTGTCCATCTCGAAGGCGATGTGATGCAGCGTGGACGTTTCCCCGGGATGGAACGCGAGGCTGTGGTGGTCGGCGTTGCAGCGGACGAAGGTCAGCAGGGAGCGGTCGCTGATCTCGAAGCCGAGCGCCTCGACCCAGAACGCGGCGGCCTGCTCCTGGCGCGGGGTGTTCAGGACCAGGTGCGTGACCTGCTTCGGCCGGTCGGGCTGCGCGCCTGCATCCGGATGGCGCGCGTCATCCGCGATCACGCGCGCCACGAAGCCCTCCGGGTCCATGAACGCGAAGCCGTAGCCGCCGCCCGGCTCGGCGACCAGCGCGGGCGCGTCGATCCGGAGCGCGCCGGCGGCGCTGATCCGGGCGTGCAGCCGGTCGACCGCCTCGCGGCTCGCCGCCGCGAGGTTGATGCACAGCAGCTGCGGCTCGGGGCGCGGGTGCAGGGCGAGGATGTGGTGCCAGGCGGCGCTGCCGCGCAGGTAAGCCGAGCCGTTGCTCTCGGCGACCAGGCCCAGCCGCCAGACGTCGGTATAGAAGCGCGCCTGGCCGCCGACGTCGGGCACGCCGAGGTCGACGCCCCGAAGTCCCGTGATCAATCCGGCCGGCATCCGGGAATTCTATTCCATGTATGCTTGCGAACACGCTTCCGCTGGAGTCCTGCTATGACCCGTTTGACCGCCGTGATCGTCTTCTGCGCCGCCGCGTTCGCGGCGCAGGCCCAGGAACTGTCCATCGGCCTGTCCACGCCGGTGACCACGATGGACCCGCATTTCCACAACCTGACGCCGAACAATTCCATCGCCAAGCACATCTTCGAGACGCTGGTGCACCAGGACGACCAGCAGGCGATGCGGCCCGGCCTCGCCGAGAGCTGGAAGGCGCTCGATGACACGACCTGGGAAATCAGGCTGCGCAAGAACGTGCGCTGGCACGACGGAACGCCGTTCACCGCCGAGGACGTGCTCGCCACGCTCAAGCGCATCCCGAACGTGCCCAACAGCCCGGCCTCGTTCGCCATCTACACCCGGCCGATTGCCGACGCCAGGGCGAAGGACCCGCACACCGTCATCATGACGACGCGCGCGCCGCACCCCCTGCTGCCGAACGACCTGGCGACGATCCACATCATCTCCGCGAAGGCGGCGGGCATGGCCACGCCGGACTACAACTCGGGCAAGGCGGTCAACGGCACCGGTCCCTACAAGTTCGGCGAGTACGTCTCCGGCGATCGCGTGGTGCTGGTGGCGAACGACAAGTACTGGGGCCCGAAGCCCGCGTTCCCGAAGGTCCGCTTCCGCATGATTACCAACTCCGCCGCGCGCGTCGCGGCGCTGCTCGCGGGCGACGTGCAGATGATCGAGGCGGTGCCCACCGCCGACATCGCCAAGCTGAAGAAGGACGCGCGCGTCTCGCTCGCTTCCACGGTGTCCAATCGGATCATCTACCTGCACATGGACTCCGGGCGCGAGAAGAGCTCGCCTTTCGTCACCGATGCCGCCGGCAAGCCGATGGAGGCCAATCCGCTGCGCGACCCGCGCGTGCGCAAGGCGCTGTCGATGATGATCGACCGCAACGCCATCGCCTCGCGCATCATGGAAGGCGAGGCGAAGCCCGCCGGCCAGTTCCTGCCGGAGACTTTCCATGGCACCAGCAAGCGGCTGGCACCGGAAAAGTACGATCCCGACGGCGCGAAAAAGCTGCTGGCGGCGGCCGGCTACCCCAACGGCTTCGGCCTCACGCTGCACACGCCCAACAACCGCTACATCAACGACGAAAAGATCGCGCAGGCGGTCGCGCAGTTCCTCACCCGCGGCGGGATCCCCACCAAGGTGGACGCCATGCCCTCGGCGGTGTTCTTCTCGCGCGGCTCCAAGCTCGAGTTCTCGTTCCTGCTCGCGGGCTGGGGCGCCGGCACCGGCGAGAACAGCTCGCCGCTGCGCTCGCTGGTGGCGAGCTTCGACCCGAAACTGGGCAACGGCGCGGCGAACCGCGGCCGTTTCTCGGATGCCGGCGTCGACGCCATGATCCACACCGCGCTCACCACCATCGACGACACCAAGCGCGGCCTGATGCTGGCCGCCGCGGCCGACAAGGCGATCGGCGAGCTGACCGGCGTCATCCCGCTGCACTATGAAGTGAGCACCTGGGGCGTGAAGAAGGGTCTCGCCTACAAGGCGCGGGTGGACCAGTACACCCTCGCGCACGAAGTGACCGCGGCGAAGAAGTAAGCCGGGGACGGAAGTGACGGTCTACGTCCTGCGGCGCCTGGCGCAGACGCTGCTCGTCCTGTTCGTCACCTCGGGGCTGGTATTCGGCGGCCTGTACCTGGTCGGCGACCCGGTCGAGATCCTGGT
>CAZEVY010000190.1:0-3388 GCA_964515555.1 uncultured Solibacteraceae bacterium
GCCGAGATGCCGCGCGACCCGAACGGCAAGCTGTTCAAGCGCAAGCTGCGCGATCCGTACTGGAAGGGTCGCGAGCGCGCCATCTGACGCGGCGGGGACTCGCGAACCCGGCGCGTCAGCGCTTCTTCTTCGAGAGCTTCCTCGCCAGCTCCTTGCGGTCGGGCAGCGACTGCAGGAGCGTTCTCGACGCGCTCTGCACCGCGTCGTACTGGACGGAGCCGCGCCCGAGGAACGTGAGCGCGCCGCTCCAGTTTCCGGACGCCGTCGCGACGTCGCGCCAGACGACTTCGCCCTTGGCGCGGTCGACCATCGCTGCGGCCAGCCTCGCGTCCCAGACCTGGTTGGACTCGTAGCTGGGCTCGAGACGCTCGACGCGGACGAGGAGGAACCACTCGCCTTCCTCGGGGGCCAGCGGCAGCAGCTGCGCGGCCTCGACGGTGCGCGGATCGAGCAACTCGTCCGGTCGTTTTCCCTCGACGTGCGGATCGATCACTTCCGCCGGAGTCTCGCGCCACCGGTCGGCGCCGATCGCGCGGTATCCGCGGTCGCGCAGCAGGCGCACCATCGCTTCCTGCGCGTGAGCGGACACGCGGACCCGCTCGAGCGGATCCGGCCGCCCGTCGAGCACCGGAAGCACGACGATGGTCCCGACCTCCATCGGTCGCAGGGAAGGATCGATCGCGAGCGGCACCCGCTCGGCGCGGCACGCGGACAGGACTACCGCCAGCGCGAGAGGCGCCAGAGAGGCGGCGAGGGTGAAGCGCTTCATCGCGGGCACGGTAGGCACCGCCTGCGCGCCAAGCAAACGGCTCCGCAACCCCGCCGGGACGCAGCGAAGTCCGGACGGGCGACGCGCACCGCAGGCGCTGGAAGGTGGCCGGGACGTGGGTTACAACCGGCGCCCATGCGCACCTTCGTCCCCACGTTGATCGCGGCCGCCCTGCTCGCGGCCCCCGCCGCCGCCGGCGCGCACACCGGCAGCGCGCTCGACGCCGACGGCTGCCACACCGACCACCGCGACGGGACGTACCACTGCCACCGCGGGGCCGCGGCCGGCTATACGTTCCCGAACCGGGCCGCCATGCAGGAGGCGGTTCGCACGGGAAACTTCCCCGAGAAGACGGTCGACGAGGAAGGCTTTTTCTCGCGGCTGTGGCCGTGGGGGAAAAAGCACGAGCAGGCCGAGGAAGCCCCCGAAGAGAACGCCGGGAGCGGCGAGGCGGACTCCGCCGGCGGTGCCGCTGCCCCCGTGTCCCCCGAGCAGAGCGAGCGTCAGGAGAAGCTGACCGTGCTGCGCGGCTGGTACGAGATGGGACTGATCTCCAGGGAAGACTACGAGGCCAGGCGCAAGGCCCTCCTCGACGAGCTCTGAACGGATGGCGGTCCTGCGTTTTCCCGAGGGGTTCCTCTGGGGTTCGGCCACGGCGTCGTACCAGATCGAAGGTTCTCCCCTGGCCGACGGCGCGGGGGCCAGCATCTGGCACACCTTCAGTCACACGCCGGGCACGATCGCCGGCGACGACCATGGCGACGTCGCCTGCGACCATTACCGCCGCTGGCGCGAGGACGTCGCGCTGATGCGGGAGCTCGGCCTGCGCGCCTACCGGTTCAGCATCGCGTGGCCGCGCGTCTTCCCTTCGGGCCGGGGCGCGGTCAATCCCGCCGGCCTCGCGTTCTACGACCGGCTCGTCGACGGCCTGCTGGAAGCCGGGATCGACCCGATGGTCACGCTCTACCATTGGGACCTCCCGCAGGCGCTGCAGGACGACGGCGGCTGGGGCTCGCCGGACATCGCCGAACGTTTCGCCGACTACGCCGCGACGGCGTTCGGCAAGCTCGGCGATCGCGTCCAGCGCTGGATCACCTTCAACGAACCCTGGGTCTTCCACTGGGTCGGCTCCGTGCTCGGGATCCACGCCCCGGGCAACCACGACATGGCAGCAGCGCTGCTCGGAGGTCACCACACACTGCGCGCGCACGGCCTGGCCGTCCAGCGGTTCCGCGCGCTCGTGCCCGACGGGCAGATCGGCATCACGCTGAGCGTACAGGCGCACCTGCCCGCCAGCGACGACGCGCTCGACATCGAAGCCGCCGCGCGCGCGCGCGCGTTCCACAACGAATGGTTCGTCGACCCGATCGTGTTCGGCGACTACCCGACGGCGCTGCGCCAGCAGTTCGGTGAACTGCTGCCCGTCATCGACGAAGCCGATCGTGCGCTGTTCCAGCAGCCCATCGATTTCCTCGGGCTCAACTACTACACGCGCAACGTGCAGCGCCACGATCCGCTCGGATTCTTCGGCGCGGCCACCGAGCGGCCGCCCGGCGTCTACACGGCGATGGACTGGGAGATCTATCCCGCCGGGCTCTACCACGTGCTGCGGGAGTTCCACGCGCGTTATCGACTGCCGATCTTCGTGACCGAGAACGGCGCGGGCTTCGAGGACGAGAAGCCCGGCGCCGACGGTCGCGTCGACGACGCGGAACGGCTGCTCTACCTGCAGGGGCACCTCGAGATGTGCCACCGCGCGATCAGCGAGGGCGTCGACCTGCGCGGCTATCTCGTCTGGTCGCTGATGGACAACTTCGAGTGGGGATTCGGCTACGCGAAGCGCTTCGGCATCGTGCGTTGCGACTTCGCCACCCAGGCACGCACCCCGAAGCGGAGCGCGCTCTGGTACCGCCGCGTGATCGAGGAGAACGGCATTTGAGCGCGCCCGCCGCCACCGCCCGGCCGTGCCCGAGCCCGTGCGTGGGCGTATGCCGCCTTCGCCCCGGAGAGCGGGTCTGCGAAGGCTGCTTTCGCTCGATCGCGGAAATCGGCGAATGGAGCGCCGCGAACGACGAGCGCCGGCGGGAGATCTGCGCGGCGGCGCAGGCGCGACGTTCGGCGCCGCCGGGCGCCCCGACGGTCGACCGCGGCTGAAGCTGCGACTTTTTTGGGGAGCCGATCCCCATTAAGAAGCGCCCTGCGCCCCTCAAGGCTGGCGCCGGCCCGTTGACCCCGACTCCAACCACCCCCGACTCACGGATCGCGCCGAAGAAGCCGCGCGCCCTCAAGCGCCTGCCGGGCAGGCGTTCCAATCCGGCGCTCCCGGCGCTGTTCGTCGGCGGGGCGCTCACCCTGGCGGGGATCGCGTGGTCCGTGGCGACCGAGTCCACCGGCATCAGCGAAGAGCTGTCCCGTCGCGGCGCGGTGATCGCCGCCGCCATCCAGCGCGAAGCGGCGCATCGTGTCGAGATGCTCGACGCCCTCGGCTCCTACGTCGTGGTGAGCGGCGGCGGCGATCGCGCGGCCCTGCGCGGTTTCGTCACCGAACTCACGCGAAACCGCGTCGGGAGCGTTTCTCTCGACTGGGCGCCGCGCGTCACCAGCGACGCACGCAAGGCC
>CAZEVY010000191.1:0-3246 GCA_964515555.1 uncultured Solibacteraceae bacterium
TGAACTTCTTGATGTTCTCGTGCAGCATGGTGTGGTGGGTGACTTTGTCGACCCACTCCTTGAGCTCGGAGGAGTCCGGCAGCTCGCCGAACAGGATCAGGTAGGCGACTTCGAGGAACGTGCATTGTTCCGCGAGCTCCTCGATGGGGTAGCCCCGGTATCGCAGGATTCCCTTGTCTCCGTCGATGAAGGTGATCCGGCTGTTGCACGACGCCGTGTTCATGAACGCCGGGTCGTAGCTCATCACGCCAAAATCGTCGGGACCGGTCTTGATTTGCCGAAGGTCCATCGCGCGGATCGCGCCCCGGAACAGCGGCAGCGCGTACGATCGCTCGGTGCGGTTATCTACTACAGTCAGGGTGTCGACTCCCATGGATTCCAACTCCTTTCGGACTGATAGAAAACGCGAGGAGTTCTGCACGATCCGGGCCAAAACGCGATCCTCTCGCGGACCGGCGAGCGCGCCGCGCGTTGGGTCGAATCGCGCGTCCGACGCGTGAATTCGCGCAGCCCGAGGTGGGGCAGATTCCGCGATCCGGCCCGCGGCGCCTTTGCTAAGATGGAAGTCCCCCCTATGGAGCGAGCCGGGCGAGTAGTGCGGCGATCGGGCGCGGCGTCGATCGTTACCCCCGAGCAGATCGCCGTCGCGGGCTGGCCGGCGGCCGTCGGGAAGATTGTCGCCCGCCACACGCGCGCCGCCGCCCTGGTGCGCGGGCGTCTGGTGGTGGAAACCGAGGACGCCATCTGGCAGAAGCAGCTATTCCCGCTGACCTCGCAGATCGTCAGGAAGCTCGAAGCCGTCATCGGCCCCGGCATCGTCGCCGACCTCGAGTTTCGTCCCGCCGGCAAGGCCCCCCGCAAGGCGCCGCATCGGGAAACGCGCAACTCGGCCGATGAGGCCGACCGCATCGAGAACCCCGACTTCCGGCGGCTCTACATCGCCGCGCGAAAGAGAGCCTCGGCGTGAAGATCACCGAAAAGGAAGTCCGCTACGTCGCCGATCTGGCCAATCTGCGCCTCAACGACGACGAGGTCGCGCGCATGCGGCGGGACATGGACGAAATCCTCGTGCACATGGACAAGCTCAACGAGCTCGACACCTCCGCCGTCGAGCCGATGGCGCAGGTCCTCTACGACGCCGGCGAAACCGCCACGCTGCGCGACGACGTCGAGCGCGCCATCCTGACCAACGCCGACGCCATGGCCAATGCGCCCGTCGCCGGCGGCGGCTACTTTAAAGTGCCCCGGGTGATCGAGCGGTGATCGATCCGGCCACGCTCACGATCGATTCGGTCCGCGACGGCCTCGCCGCGCGGCGATTCAGCGCCGTCGAACTGGCCGAGGCCGCTTTAGCGAAAGCCGATGCCGGCAACGCCAAGCTGAACGCGTACCTGACGCTCAGCCGCGACCGTGCGCTTACCGCAGCGACTCGCGTCGACGAGAAACTCGCGCGCGGCGAGGACGCGGGCCCGCTCGGCGGTGTCCCGATTGCCGTCAAGGACGTGATCCTCACGCGGGGCGTGCGGTCGACCTGCGGGTCGCGGCTGCTGGCCGGCTACGTCCCGCCCTACGACGCGACGGCCGTCGAGCGCATCGAGGCGGCCGGCGGCGTCATCGTCGGCAAGACCAACTGCGACGAATTCGCCATGGGTTCGTCGACCGAGAACTCGGGCTTCGGCCCCTGCCGCAATCCGGTCGACCCCGAGCGCGTGCCCGGCGGATCGAGCGGCGGATCGGCGGCCGTGGTCGCCGACGGCAGCGCCGTGGTCTCGCTCGGCTCCGACACGGGCGGCTCGATCCGGCAACCGGCGTCGTTCTGCGGCGTCGTCGGCGTGACGCCGACCTACGGGCGCGTCTCGCGATACGGCCTGGTGGCCTTCGCCAGCTCGCTCGATCACATCGGCCCGTTCTCGCGCAACGTGCGCGACTCCGCGCGGCTGCTGGGTGTCATCGCCGGACGCGACGAGATGGATTCGACCTCGGCCTTCGCGCCGGTGCCCGACTACGCGGCGGCGCTGACGGGCGACGTTCGCGGCATGAAGATCGGCCTGCCGCGCGAATACTTCAAAGGGCTCGCCAGCGAGACCGGCGACCTGATCCAACGCGGTGTCGCGGCGCTCCAGAAGCTCGGCGTCGAGGCCATGGACATCAGCCTGCCGGCGACCGACTACGCCATCGCCTGTTACTACATCATCGCCACCGCCGAGGCCAGCTCCAACCTCGCGCGCTACGACGGCGTGCGCTACACCACGCGCGTCGAAGGCGACACGCTGATCGACATGTACCGCAACTCGCGCGGCGAGGGCTTCGGCGCCGAGTGCAAGCGCCGCATCATGCTCGGCACCTACGTGCTCAGCCACGGCTATTACGACGCGTACTACCTGAAGGCGCAGAAGGTGCGCGCCCTCATCGCGCGCGATTTCGCCGACGCGTTCCAAAAGGTCGATGCCATCGTCACGCCCGTCTCGCCTTTCCCGGCGTTCAAACTCGGTGAGAAGCTCGACGATCCGCTCGAAATGTACCTCTCGGATATCTACACCATCACCGGCGACCTCGCCGGGATTCCGTGCCTGAGCGTGCCGTGCGGCGCGACCGCGGCGGGCCTTCCCGTCGGCATGCAGATTCTGGCGAACCACTTCGACGAAACCGGCATGTTCCGCCTGGCCGACGCCTTCGAGCGGGCCGGCGGCATCGCCGCCAGCTAGGAGACAACCAATGCCCTTTGAACTTCCCGCACTCACCTACGCGCACGATGCGCTGGAGCCGAGCGTCGACAAGGCCACCATGGAGATCCACCATGGCAAGCATCACGCCGCCTACGTGACGAATCTGAACAAGGCGCTGGAATCGGCGCCCGATCTGGCCGGCAAGAGCGTCGAGCAGCTCGTCGCCAACAACTGCGTGGGCGTGCCGGAGGCCATCCGCACCGCCGTGCGCAACAACGGCGGCGGACACATCAACCACACCATGTTCTGGCAGATCATGGGACCGAACGCGGGCGGCGCGCCCGGAGGGAACGTCGGCGCGGCGATTGCGAGCGCCTTCGGAAGCTTCGACGCCTTCAAGGAGAAGTTCGCGGCCGCCGCCATGGGACGCTTCGGCAGCGGCTGGGCGTGGCTGGTCGCCGGCGGCGGCAAGCTCGAGATCGTGTCGACCCCCAACCAGGACAATCCGATGATGGAAGGCAAGTCTCCCGTGATGGGACTCGACGTCTGGGAACACGCCTACTACCTCAAGTACCAGAAC
>CAZEVY010000192.1:0-3189 GCA_964515555.1 uncultured Solibacteraceae bacterium
TCACAGGTTATTCAATCCGGTGTCCACCGGAGGCAAAGCTGACAACTGATAACTGCTGACCGCCGTAGTACACTGGACCATCCATGAGCCTCGCGGCGGGCGACCCGCTCGGACCCTACCAGGTGATCGCGCCGCTCGGCGCCGGCGGAATGGGCGAAATCCCTTACTCGGAAAGCGTCACCGTGCAACCGCTGACGGTCCTGACGAACATCCACTCCCGGCTCCATGGCTCCAATTAAGACGGTCGGCATCTTCTCGAAACCCGGCGTCGATCAGGCGAGGGCGATCCTGCCGGGCATCGTCGACTGGCTGGCCGCGCGCGGCATCTCGGCGCGGCTCGACCACGAGTCCGCGGAGTACCTGGGCGCGGCGGGCCTGAAACGCGAGGAAGTCCCCGAGGGTTGCCAGTTCGTCATCGTGCTGGGCGGCGACGGCACGCTGCTGGCGGCCGCGCGCGCCATCGGCGACCGCGGGATTCCGCTGTTCGGCGTCAACCTCGGCGGTCTCGGCTTCCTCACGGCGATCACCGTCGACGAAATCTATCCTGAGCTGGAGCGCGCGCTCCAGGGTGGTCATCGCATCGGCCATCGCAGCATGCTCGACTGCACCGTCGTGCGCGGCGGCGTTGAAGTGGCGTCGTATCTCGCGCTCAATGACGTGGCAGTCATCAAGACCGCGGTCAGCGGCATGATCGACCTGGCCACGCACGTCGACAACCACTACGTGTGCAGCTACAAGGCCGACGGCCTCATCGTCGCCACGCCGACCGGCACCACCGCCTACTC
The DNA here is from genome assembly GCA_964515555.1 of uncultured Solibacteraceae bacterium. Taxonomy (GTDB): domain Bacteria; phylum Acidobacteriota; class Terriglobia; order Bryobacterales; family Bryobacteraceae; genus CAZEVY01. The sequence goes on from CAZEVY010000192.1 coordinate 786, forward strand.
GCTCTCCGCCGGCGGCCCCATCGTCTTCCCCACCGTCACCGCGCTCGCCATCACGCCGATCTGCCCTCACATGCTCACCTACCGGCCGGTGATCGTGCCCGAAACGGCGGTCATTCAGGTGATCTGCCTTTCGCCCGACGACCGCGCCTACCTCAACGTCGACGGCCAGGTAGGGCAGCACCTCAAGAGAGACGACCGCGTCGTCTGCCGGCGCTCGGCCAGCACGCTCGAGCTGATCCGCCCGCCGCGGCTGCTCTACTTCGATGTGCTGCGGCAGAAGCTGAAATGGGGCGAATGATGAAGCGGCTGTCCGCGCCCATCGGGCGCTTGAACATGACCGCGTGGATTTTCATCGGCATGGCGGCCGGGATCGCCCTCGGCGCCCTGGCGCCGAACGTCGCGAAGGAGCTGCAACCGGTCAGCAACATCTTCCTGCGGCTGATCAAATCGATCATCGCGCCGCTGCTGTTCGGCACGCTGGTCGGCGGCATCGCCGGCTCGGGCAGCGTCAAGGCCATGGGCCGCATCGGACTGAAGTCGATCGTCTACTTCGAGGTTGTGACCACGATCGCGCTGGTGCTCGGACTCGCCGCCGTCAACATTGTCCGTCCCGGCGAGGGCATGAAGCTCGAGCGCACCGCCGCTGAAGCGGCCGCCGCCAAGGCCGCGCCGCCGACCCTCTCCTCGGTGCTCGAACACACCTTCCCGACCAGCATCATCGACGCCATGGCGCGCGGCGAGGTCTTGCAGATCGTGGTGTTCTCGTTCCTGTTCGGCGCGGCCTGCGCGGCCATCGGGGCCAAGGCGCGGCCGGTAGTCGAATTCTCCGATTCGCTCGCTGAAGTGATGTTCCGCTACACGAAGTACGTCATGTATCTGGCGCCCTTCGGCGTCGGCGCGGCCATCGCGGTAACGGTGGCGACCAAGGGCTTCTCGGTGCTGGTCGGGCTGGGCAAGCTGATCGTGACGATGTGGGTGGCGCAGGCGATCTTCGTCGTGGGCGTGCTGGGCGCGGTGATCGCCGTCGCACGGGTGCCGCTGCGGCGCTTCATCGCGGCGGCGCGCGAGCCGTTCCTCATCGCCTTTTCGACGGCGTCGAGCGAGGCGGCGCTGCCACGCGCACTGGAAAACATGGAGCGCTTCGGCGTCCCCAAACACATCGTCGGCTTCGTGATGCCGACCGGCTACAGCTTCAACCTGGACGGCACGACGCTGTATCTGTCGCTGGCCTCTGTGTTCGTCGCCCAGGCGGCGGGGATCGATCTGACGATCGGCCAGCAAGTGGTCATGATGCTGACGCTGATGCTGACGTCGAAGGGCGTCGCCGGGGTGCCGCGCGCGGCGCTGGTGATCCTGGCCGGAACGCTGGCGACCTTCGACCTGCCGATGGAGGGCGCCGCCGTGCTGCTCGGCATCGACGCGGTGATGGACATGGCGCGCACGTCGGTGAACGTGCTCGGCAACTGCCTGGCGACGGCGGTCGTGGCCAGGTGGGAGGGGGTGGACCTGTCGCGCGGGAGTGAGGATCGGCCTGGCGAATAGTGGTGGGCCTGGACCCAATGCGCGTTGGACCTCCCGCGGATCTCGGACGGTCTTCGCACATCAGACTGTCCATCATTGACGCCCCCCTTCAGAAGCCAAGTGAACCAGGGACGGCCGGCGAACGGTAAAATTAAGACGCTATGGTTCCGGTGACGGCGCATATTGAAATCGATTCACACGGAGTCGCCTGGCTCACGGACGCTAATCTGAAGGTCATCGAGGTCGTACTCGACAGGCTGGCCTATGGTTGGAGCCCTGAGGAAATCCACTTCCAGCACCCTGGGCTGTCACTCGCGCAAATCCATGCGGCGCTTTCCTATTACCATGAAAACCAAGCCCGCATGGACGCCGAAATCGCCGAGCAACGGCGGGAAGTGGAACGCCTCTCCGCTGCGCAACGGGAGTCTCCCCTTCCCAAGAAGCTTCACGCGCTCAAGGACGCGTGAGCATCGCGTTGTACATGGACGTCCTTGTTCCTAGGGCAATCACGGAAGCGCTGCGGCTGCGCGGCGTCGACGTTCTGACCGCGCAAGACGATACTGCGGATCGTCTCACTGACTCCGTGCTGCTCGACCGGTGCACGGATCGAGCTCGGATCCTCTTCTCACGGGATGCCGATTTGCTGGGAGAGCAACCGCGCGACAGCGCAGCAACCGCGCGACAGCGCTCGTGGCTGCTTTCTCCGGGGTGATCTACGCGCATCAGCTCAACGCGACCGCCGGCCAGTGCGTCGAAGACCTGGAGTTGATCGCGAAAACATGCGATGCGTCTGACCTCTCCGGCCAGGTACTTTACATCCCGATTCGTTGAAACGAGTGGTGGGCCCGACAGAACTCGAATCTGTGACCTCTACCGTGTCAAG
>CAZEVY010000193.1:0-3125 GCA_964515555.1 uncultured Solibacteraceae bacterium
GGGGGAAATCACGATCCGGTTCTTCAGCATGAGTTCGCGGATCTTCAGCGGCGTGCCACCTTGGCGCGGATCACCCCCTTTTCGCGCAGGCGGTTGATGCGCCGCCAGCACGGCGTGGCGGAGAGCCCGACGCGGCGGGCGATCTCGGCCAGCGGCATGTCCGCATCGTGCTGCAGGCAATCCAGAATCTTCCGGTCGAACGGATCGAGGAATATGTTTTCACGCAATGGCCTGCTCCTGGAAAATAATTGTCGATGTTTGCGCGATTGGCGCCAACAGGGCAACCCGCTTCCCGGCGAACCACGCATACTGCCCGCATGTTCCGCCGCTTCACCGATCATCCCGCCTCGGTCGACGAGACCTACCTGCAGCATCTCGGCATGGCCTTCGGCTTCGGCGGGCGCATGCTGGTTGGCGCCCTCGCCTGTTTCGTGCATGGTCTTTTTCCGTGGCTTTGTCTCACCCGCGGCAGCGACACCATCCGCACCCTGCATCACCGCATGGTGACTCATCGCCGCGTGCGGCCTTCGGACGACGCCGCGGCCGCGGTGGTCGCCGCGGAATAGCGCTCCTCGCGCTGCTCCTCTCGGGATGGCCGGCGCAGGCGCAGGACCGCAGCACCCTCCCGGCGACGATCGACGGCGCCAACCTGCGGCTTGCCGTCATCACCTACAAGCCGCCGGGCGGCGGGCCCTTCCCCACGCTCATCTTCCATCACGGCTCGACCGGCCGCGGCACCGATCCGGGCCTGTTCGCGCGCGTCTACGATCCGCGTTCGCTGGCCGAATGGTTCACGGCGCGCGGCTGGGCCGTCGTGCTGCCGTCGCGCCGCGGTCGCGGCGGCTCGGAGGGCACCTATGACGAGGGGTTCGGGCTCGATCGCGGGCGCGGCTACACCTGCGAGGAACCGTTCTCGATTCCAGGCGCCGACCGCGCGCTGAAGGACATCGACGCGGCGACGTCGGCCATCCTCGCCCTGCCCTTCGTCGATCGCGCGCGGGTCGCGGTCGGCGGGCAATCGCGCGGCGGCATTCTCGCCATCGCCTGGACGGGACGCCAGCCCCAGGTGGCGCGCGCGGCGATCAACTTCGTCGGTGGCTGGATGGGCACGGGATGCTCGAGCGCCAACTCGATCAACCAGAACCTGTTCAAGCGCGGCGCCGCCTTTCCCCTGCCGTCGATCTGGCTCTACGGCGAGAACGACTCGTTCTATTCGCTGTCGCATTCGCGATCGAACTTCGCGGCCTTCCGGGCGGCCGGCGGCAAGGGCGCGTTCCACGAATTCGCGCCGTCGCCGCCCGGTTCCAACGGCCACTACATCTCGGCCACCCCGAGCCTGTGGACGCCCGTGCTCGAGGCCTACCTTGCGGAGCGCGGCCTGCCGTCCCATCTGAAGAACTAGACAGCAACCACGCACGGAACGGGCCGTTTTCCCTGCCATGGAAACTCCGCTCAAGATCAGCTTCCAGGGCTCGCAACCCAGCGACGCACTCTCCCGGATGATCGCCGACGAAGTCGAGGCGCTCGAGAAGTTCCACGGCCGCCTCACGGCCTGCCACGTCAATGTGCGCGTGCCGCCGCACGGCGGACGCTACGCGGTGAATATCCACCTCGCGCTGCCCGGCCATCTCGACATCAACGTCGATCACGTGTCGGACGACGACGAGCGGTTCATCGACCCGCAGTTCGCCGTCGGCGACGCCTTCCGCCGCGCCGGCCGCCAACTCAAGGAGCGCGCGCGCAAGCAGCGCGGCGAGACCAAGCGGCTGCGCGAGAGGGTCGAGCGCACGCTGGCCCAGCCCGATCCGCCGAAGAAATCCTGATCGTCCGACGACGGCCTAGAGAGGCAGCGGCAAGGCCGCGGCCAGCGCCTTCCACACCGCCTGCGGCGTCGAGGTGGTGAGATCCTTGGCGAGTTCGTGCACCACGCTCTTCTGGACGCGCTTGCTCATCAGCGAACGCAACTCGCCGAGGGTGCGCCGGGGCGCCACGACGACCAGCCGGTCGTAGCGGGCGACGGCGTCGTCGAGCGCGCCCGCGAGCTCGGCGACGAACTTGTGCTTCTCCACCTTCTGCGGATCGTGCGCGGGCTCCAGCGCGTGGCGATTGAAGCCACGGACCGGCGAACGAAAGGCGCGGCCCGGCCGGTCGGTGACGAGTTCGCGCGTGAGTTTGCGCGCCAGCGGCGCCGCCATTTCCGACCGCGTCGCGGCGACGAGCTTGCCCTCGCCGGGCTCGAAGAAGCGCGCCCGCGCGCTGTCGGCCACGACGATCAGCGTCTTGCGCGCCCTGCGTGCGAGGCGAGGCGCCTCCGGCAGCCTGGCGCGGCGGCGCGGCTTCATGACGGCCTTGTTGCCGGTCGAACGGGTCATGTCGGCTCCTGTTCTCGGACACGGATTCCGATGCCTTTCTCCCCGAGCCGTTCGCGCAGCAATCCGATGCGATCGCCGCCCCAGAACAGCTCGCCGTCGAAGACGAAGGTCGGCACCCCGAAAACGCCGGACGCCTCCGCTTCGTTCCGCAGCCGGTCGTGCTCGGCGCCGCCGGCGCCGTCGTAGAAGGCGAAAAATCCGGCGGGCGCACCGGCCTCACCCAGCACGGCGTCGACCGCTTCGACGCTTTCAGGATCGAGAGCGCGCCGCCAGAAGCGGTCGAACGCCAGGTCGTTGTAGGCGCGAAACACGCCGTGCCGCTGCGCCCACAGCATCCCGGCATTGGCGGGACGCGCAGAGTAGATCTTCTTCGGCCCCATCAGCGTGAGACCCTGCCTGTTGGCCCAGCGCCGCGCATCCATGTAGGCGTAGCGCACGCGCCGCCAGTGATGCGGATCGCGTTCGGCCACCGACTGCTGGAAGGAGGCGATGTCGAGCGTGTAGGGCCGCCACTCGAGCGCGATGTCGAAGTCCGCCTCCAGCGCGTAGGCCCATGCCTTGGCGACATAGGCGTACGGGCTGACGTAGTCGCTCCACAGAACGACCGTGGCCAGCATCCGCTATCTTGCGTCCCTGGCGAGCTTCTTCTCGACCACCCGCGACCACAGCGTGGCGCCCAGCGTCAGGATCTCGTCGTTGAAGTCGTAGCCCGGGTTGTGCACCTCGCAGCCGCCCTCGCCGCCGCCGTTGCCG
>CAZEVY010000194.1:0-2855 GCA_964515555.1 uncultured Solibacteraceae bacterium
ATGTGCCGGTTCCGCCAGCGCGCCTTGGCCCGCTCGTCGAGCGACTTCAAATCCTGGCCGAGCACCGAGACGTCGCCCGACGTCGGCTTGTCCATCGCGGCCACCAGATGCAGCAGCGTCGACTTGCCCGAGCCCGACGGCCCCATCAGCATCACGAACTCGCCCTTGTGGATCGTGATGTCGGCGGCCTCGAGCGCCTTCACCCGAAACGAATCGCGCACGAAATGTTTGGTGAGCTTGCGTGTTTCGATCACGACCTCGGACATTTTTCTCCTTGCCGCGGGCGCTATTCCCCTCGCCGCGCGCGTACCCGCGCCCCTTCCTTCAGCTCCGCCGGCGGATTCACGATCAGCTCCTCGCCGCCGTGCAGGCCATCCTCGACGCGCACGCCCTGCGGTCCCGCCGGACCCGTCTTCACGGCGCGCCGCAGCGCCTTGCCGTCGGCGATCAGCAGCACCGCGCCCGATCGCACCGCCGACGCCGGCACGTAGACGATGGGCTTCGACGGCCCCTCCACGCCGCGCCCGCGCTCGGCCACGAAGCTCACGCTGGCGTTCATCTCCGGCCGCAGGTAATCGTCCGGGTTGAGTACCTTCACCTTCACCTGCACGGTCGCCTTGGCGCGATTGGCCTCCGGCGAGATCTCGTGGATCGCGCCCTCGTACTTGCGGTCGGGATAGGCGTCCGTGGTGATGACGCCGCGCTGCCGCGCGCCCAGCCGCGCGAAGTCGTTCTGGTTGATGTCGAGCTCCACTTCCAGGTCGCGCAGGTCCGCCATCGAAACCACGTAGCCCTTGGCGCCGCGCTCGCCGACGAAGCTGGTCGTCACGAACTCGCCCTTCTCTACCACGCGGTCGAGGATGGTTCCGTTGACCGGCGCGCGAATCTCGGTGTTGGCGAGCTGCGTCTGGAAATAGTCCACCGACCCGCGCGCCTGCTCGATCTGCCCGCGCGCCTGCTCGATCGTCTCCGCCCGCGGGCCGATGCGCACCAGGTCGTAGGTCTTTTCAAGCGACGCCACGCGCGCCGACTGCGAATCGTACCGCGCCTGCGCGTCGTCGTGCGCCTGCCGCGAGGCGACGCCCTCGGCGGCCAGCTTGCCGGTGCGGTCGAGGTTCCGCCGCGCGTTGTCGAGCTCGGCGCGCGCTTCGGCGAGGTTGGCCTTGGCGACGGCGATCTCTTCGGGGCGCGATCCGTTGAGCAGCTCCTTCAGCCGCGCTTCGAGCGCCGCCAGCTGCCCGCGCGCCTGCGCGAGCTGCGCCTTGTACTCCTCGTCCTCCAGGCGCGCCAGCACCTGGCCCTCGCGCACACGATCGCCCTTGTCCACGCCGATCCACGCCACCTTGCCGACCACCTTGGTCGACACCTGAATCTTGTGCGCGGCGACGATGTAGCCGGTCGCCTGGAGCACGACGTCGCCCGTCGCGCCGCCGGCCGAAGGCTGTATCGCGGCGACGCGCACCACGTCGACTTCCGTGGCCGCCGTTAGCCGCTGCCAGGCGAAGCGCCCCGCGCCCGCCAGCAGAAACAGCAGCACCCCGGCGACGATGAATCGCGCCGCCCAGCGCGGCGGCCGGTCGAGCGCCTTGTGGTCGCGGTGGATGCGGAGATCTTCGAGCTTCGCCGGCATCGTCAGATCTCCCGCAGCGCCGTGAGAATCTGCTTGCGCGCCGCCGCGGCCGCCGGGAACAGTCCGCCGATCGCCCCCAGCACCAGCGCGAACGCCACGCCGGTCATCATGATCTGGGGGCTGACGCGGAAGCGGAACGTGCTCTCGCTGAAGGTGACGAAGTTGCCGATGCCCGCCTGCACGCCGCTCAACGGCAGCACCAGCAGCACGCCCAGCACGCCGCCGGCCAGCGCCAGCAGGAGCGATTCGAGCAGGAAGCTCGTCAGGATGCCGAGACGCGAAAAGCCCAGCACCCGCAGCGTGCCGATCTCCGAGGCGCGCCGCGAGACGGCCGCGTACATCGTGTTCATCGCCGCGAAGCAGCTTCCGATCGCCATGATAAGGCTGACGGCGGTGCCCAGGAACTGGATGGGCTGTCCCGCCGCCGTCTGCTGCTCGAAGTACTCCTTCGACTTCACCGCGGTCGCGTTGAGGCGGCGGTCGTTCTCCAGGTCCTTGATGAGCGGCTCCACCGCGGCGGCGTCGGCGGCGCGCACCAGCACCGAGCTGAGCGCATCCGAGCGGTCCTGGTCCGAGGCCAGCAGGTTCAGCTCGGCGAAGATCTCGCTGTCGGCCGCCGTGCCCGCCGCGTCGAGCACCCCGACCACCGTCCACTCGCCGCGTCCGAACTTCATCTTTCCGCCGATGCGCGCGTCCGGGTAACGGTTCGCCAGCCCGCGTCCCACCACCACCTCGCGCTGTCCGGCGGCGAACATCCTGCCCTCCACGATCCGGGCCGGCTCCCGCATCTCGAAGGCCACCGCCGTCACGCCGCGCAGGTTGATGTTGATTCCCGCGGGATTCTGCGGGCTTTCGAGAATGATTACCGTCAGCACCTCGAGCGACGCCAGCGGCTCGCCCGTGCGCCCGCGCGCGATCCCGGGCTTGAACTTCAAATCCTGGAACACCTGCCGCGTGATGACGCTGTTCAGCTCCGCCGTGCCCCCGCGGCGCATCACGATCAACTCCAGCGGGTGGCCGCTCGAAGCCAGCGACGCGCGCAGCCCCTCCACCAGCGCCATCGCCGAGAGTAGCACCGCGACCGTCAGCGCGATGCCCAGCGCGGTCATCGCCGTAGTGGTCTTGCGCGCCACCAGGTTGCGCCAGTTGTAGGAAATCGGAATCGCCATGTCAGCCCGTGAAGCGCAGCGATTCGACGATCGGCCGCCGCGCCGCGTTCCAGGCC
>CAZEVY010000195.1:0-2773 GCA_964515555.1 uncultured Solibacteraceae bacterium
AAGCCGGGAACCGTCCAGCCATGCATCGAATCGGCAGCCGTGCCGATCACGCGGTTTGTGGTGTTCGCCGGGATCACCATCTCCTCGTCGACCGCGAGCAGGCGCGGCTGGTTGGGCTTGAGTCTGGCGCGGTCCGCCTCGCTCAGGATGCGGCTGTCGACCGAGAAGTTGCCCTGATCGGGATATTCGTAGTTCCAATACCACTGGCGGCCCGTCACCTTGATGGTGAAGGCCGCGTCCACCGCCTTGTCGCTGTAATAAAGCAGCCGGAAGGACGGGATCGCGATCACCACCAGGATCAGGATGGGGATGACCGTCCAGGCGATCTCCAGCACCGTGTTGTGGGTCGTCGTCGTGGGGGTCGGATTGCGCGACGCATGGAAACGGAACATCGCGTAGACCAGCAACCCGAGCACGAACAGCGAGATCAGGGTGATGATCACCAGCAGGAGGTCGTGCAACGACGCCACCTTGTCCATCACCGGCGTGTAGGACGGCGGGAAGTTCATCTGCCAATCGTGCGGCACGCCGATGACCTTTTGCGCCAGGGCGGCATTCGACAAGGTCAGGCCAGCCGTCGCCGTCGCAATCCCCAAGAGCCCCAGTAGCCGCTTACCGACCATGCATCCATCCCTTCAGCGTGCTGCCCCTTTCGGGGTTCCGGCCCGCAAAATCCCCCGCAATTCAAAGCGGTTAGTACCAGATATGGGACTGCGTCGTAACGGGTTTTTGCCCCCGTTCGGTATGTGGCGGCCGGTCGCAGTGTCAGGCGAAGAGCCGCGACCAGGCGGCGCCATAGCCCGCGGCCTCGACCGCGTCGGCAAAGGACGGACGGCCAATTTGTCCCGTGCGCAGGTCGACGCCGCTCGCATCCTGCAATCCCAGGACTCGGTAGAGACCGTCCGTTGCCCGCCCCAGTCGGATCGTCAGGTCGGCCGGCCATCGTTCCGCGTCATCGAGCGCCGCCACGATCGCCGTTCCGCCTTCCGGTAGGGCCCGAGACGGTACGCCGTCGAGGACGAGAACATCCGGCCGGAGTCGGCGCGCGGTCTCGACGAGCGACGCCGGCCCGCCCGCCGTCGCAGCCAGCTCGACCTTCGTGGGTGACCGGTAGCGGAACGACCGGTGGCCCGCCACGGTGACGACACGCAAGTCGCCAAGATCGCGCGCCAGGGCGACCAGAAGCGCCGTCCTGCCCGATCCTCGCGGCCCGCTGACGGCGATCTTCAGGTGCGAGCGCGCGGCGATTCGCAGGACGTCCGCCGATCGCCGATCGATCAGCTCGGACGCGATCAGGCGCGCGAAGGTGGCGCCGGCCGGATCGCCGCGACGGATGACGGCCACGGGTCCCGCCGGCGCGGCGGGCGGAAAGACGATGGTTCCGCCACCGCCGTCGCGCAACCTGATCTCGACGACTCCTTCGCGCACGCCGCGCGCGAGCCGGACCAGCAATCGCATGAGGTGGGCTTCATCGGAGAACGTCTCCGCTGCCGGCGTGAGGATACCCGCGCGTTCGACGAAGACCGCCTTCGGCCCGTTGACGTAGACCGCCTGGATCGACCGATCGGACCATAGCCGGTCGATCAGGCCCAATCCGCTCACCTCGCTCAGCGCCATCAGCGCCAGCCGTTCCCGCGCTTCCGACGGCCACTCGCCGGCCTCCGCGCTCGTCTCCGCATCGACGATCCCACGCAGCGCGGACAAGGCCGCCGCGCGCGACAGCCCGTCGACCGTCTGCAAGGCCGCCGCCACGACGCGCGGCAGGAGGCGATCGACGCCGGCCTCGTGCGGCTCCAACCGCTCGACCAGCGGCGAGCGGGCGGACGGAATAGAGACCTCGACCCGTGCGGGGCCGGCATCGGCCGCCTCTCCGCCCGTCCACGGGCTCGACCCGGCCGCCAGCGAGGCGAACGACACCATGGCGGTGAGCTCGTCGGGTTCCGGCGTCGGCGTCGGCGGGGCCACCAGTTCGGCCACGATGCAGCGCAATTCTTGGCTCGTCAGCGTGACGCCGCGCGCCCGGAAGTAATTGTGCACGATCTCGCCGACCGCATAGGCGATCTCGGGCGGCGTTCGGCTCGCATCGAGCGCCGCCTGCACCGCCGCATCCATCTCCCGGCAGAAAGAGGCCCACGCCTCCTCGAGGTCGCGTCTCCGCGCTTCGTCGCCGACGGACGGAACGATCTGCAGGAGGGAACGCGCCGGCCGGCGCGCGCCGCTATGGGCGGTCATGGCGGCAGTTTAGGCGATGGAACGGCGGCTCGGTCAAACGCGTTCGCCAATCCATGCACAGACGGCGGGTCGTCGGTTCGCTCGACGCCGCGCCACGGTCATCGCGCTTGCGTTTCGAAGTCCGGCGGCTATGGTCGCGCCGCCTCGCGTTCAACCACGGGAATGGATCTGTTCATGCGGCTGGTTTCGGCACTGTTCGCGCTCGTCGCCACCCTCATGTTCACGGAAGGAGCTGCCGCCATGGACAAGGAAAACACGCTCTATATCGACCTCAAGGACGGCCGTGTCGTCATCGAGATGCGCCCCGACCTGGCACCCAACCACGTCACCCAGATCAAGAAGTTGGCGCGCGAGGGCAAGTACAACGGCATCGTCTTCCATCGCGTCATCGAGGGCTTCATGGCGCAGACCGGCGATCCGACCGGCACCGGCAGCGGCGGCATGGGCGAAACGCTGAAGGCCGAGTTCTCGCGCGAGCCGCACACCCGCGGCGCCGTCTCGATGGCCCGCACCAACGATCCCAACAGCGCGCGCAGCCAGT
>CAZEVY010000196.1:0-2735 GCA_964515555.1 uncultured Solibacteraceae bacterium
CGGGACTTTCGCCGGGCACCATCTCGAGAACGAGAAACGGCGTGCCCTCGATGTTCTCCATCCCGTAGATCGCGGCGATATTCGGATGGTTCAGCGACGCCAGCACCTGCGCTTCCCGCTCGAAGCGGGCGAGCCTCTCGCGATCCTGCGACAGCGCTTCGGGGAGCACCTTGATGGCGACGTCGCGGCCGAGCTTGGTGTCGCGCGCGCGATACACTTCGCCCATGCCGCCCTGGCCGAGCTTGTCGAGCACCTGGTAGTGCGCGAGGGTGCGGCCCGTCATTTCTTCGCCGCCCAGTTGACGACCACCGTCATTGGCGATGCGCCCTCGGATTCAGGCGTGGAGTTGATCAGGAAGCGCTGGCCGTCGGCGGTGACATCGAATGTATGAAAGTACTGAGTCGCGGCCACGACGCGCGTCTGGAACAGTTCGCGCGGCCGGCCGAACTCGAAACTTGCCGCGGTGGTTTTCACGTCCACCGCCATCATCTTCCGGTCCGGGGAGAGATAGTACAGTTCCTTCCCGTCGCGGCGCCATCGCGGGCGTGCACCGCCGTTGGTCGATATCTGGAACTTGCCGCCGGCCTTCGGGAAGGCCTGCACATACACCTGCGCCGTCGACGATTCGTTCGACTGGTAGGCGATCCAACGTCCGTCGGGCGAGAACTGACCCACGGTCTCATTGAACTCGCTCTGAACCACGGGAATCGGCTGCCGGTCGCCGTCGAGGGGTACAGCGAAAATGTCGAGACCCGTGACTGGCCGCACCACGGTGTACAGGATAAAACGGCCATCCGGCGACCAGTCGGACACGTACTTGGCTTCACGCGATTTCGCGAGCGGTTCCTCGGGGGTGGCGCCGTTAGCTGCCTTCACGCAGACGTGAGAGGCGACTTCCCGGGTTCCGGTGAAGGCGATCCGGTTGCCATCGGGCGACCAGACCGGATTGAAGTCGGATCCAGCGTGAAAAGTGAACCGTAGGCCGGTCTCGCGCGCCGGTTCGAGCAGGTAGATATCGGACGCACTCATGGAGTCCAGCCGGGCAATCGCGACTCGCTTCCCATCCGGCGAGATTCTCGGCCCCAACTGGTCCTCCGGCACGCCAATCCGGCCCATCTCTTTCCCAGTGCGATCGAACCAGGCGAGCTGCGTCTTGACGCTGCCCCCGGTGCGATACGCGAGCGTCCCTTCGGTGGACAGTGAGAAAGCGAACCACCCGGGCTGTCCCGGAACCAGGCCGATCCCCTGTACGACCGGAGACGCGTCGCCGCTGAGCCGCCCGCCGGAGGCATCGAATGGCTGCACCATCAGCGAGCCCTCGCGTTCGAAAAACAAGTGACCGTTCGCGTGGACAGCCATCGAGCTGCCGGTAAGGACGCGCCTGCGTTCCGTGGCGTCGGGCTTATCGTCGAGCGACCCCACCACGGTGGCGGCGACGCCCTGATCGAAACTCATGAGCCAGTAGAGGTACTGCTTGCCGTCGGGCAGAAACTGCGGCCAACGATGACTCAGCTCGGACTTGAGGTTCAACGTGGTCACGACCGACGGAGTGCCGCCGCCGGCGGGCACTCGCTTGAGCCCGGCCCGATTCCCGCCGCCGAAGAGGATGGTCCCGTCGTGGTTCCATGTCCCGCCGCGGCCAGGACTTTCCGTGGCGCAAAGCGTTTGCGGAGGGCCACCTGTGATGTCGACCTTTTTTAGCTTGCCCTGGGCGAAGAAGCCCAGGAGCCGGCTGTCGGGCGACCAAAAAGGATGAGTGGCTTCCTCGGTTCCCGCGAGCGGTTGCGCGGTGAGCGAATCGCGGGGGCGGACCCACAGCAGTTGCTTTCCATCCACGGTGGCGATGAAAGCAAGGCGCCGTCCGTCCGGCGAGATCGTCGGATTGTCGAAGGAGGAGGCCTTGTCGGGCGGTAGAACGTGAAAGCGCGTCGTGACGGGCGCGGGCTCGCGGAAGTGGACGTAGGCGAGCGCGGCGAACGCGAGCACGGAAATTCCCAACGCGGCGAGAAGGAGTCCCGGGTGGGGCCGCGCTCCAGCGCGGCGGCCGACCTCCAGGCCGGCCACGCCTTCCTCCGGTTCCAGCCAGGCGTCGCCGATATCGCGGAGGCGCTTCTTCGGGTCCTTCTCCAGGCACAGCCGCAGCAGCCGCCGAACGGCCGGCGGAGTCGACTCCGGCAGCGCCGACCAGTTGGGCTCGGCCGTCAGCACGGCCGCGAGAATGTCGGAGATGCTGTCGCCCTCGAAGGCGCGCCTCCCCGTCAGCAGCTCGTAGTAGACACACCCGAACGCCCACACATCGGCGCGCCTGCCCGCAGGCTTCCCGCGCGCCTGCTCCGGCGACATGTACGCCGCCGTCCCCATCAGCACACCCGCCTGCGTAGCCGCGACCGTGAGCGTCGGCGATGAAGCACTCGACGACTCCGTGGGATCGCCCGCGATGGCCTTCGCGAGTCCGAAGTCGAGCACCTTCACCTGGCCTTCGGGCGTCACCTTGATGTTGGCCGGCTTCAGGTCGCGATGCACGATCCCCTTCTCGTGCGCGGCCTCGATAGCGTCTGCGATCTGGCGGCAGATGGTCTCGGCCTCCTCGGGCGGCATCGGCCCGGAGGGCGACTGGCCGGGTACCATCTCGAGCACCAGAAACGGCGCGCCGCCGGTGTTCTCGAATCCGTAAATCGCGGCGATATTCGGATGATTCAGCGATGCCAGCACCTGCGCTTCGCGCTCGAAGCGGG
>CAZEVY010000197.1:0-2677 GCA_964515555.1 uncultured Solibacteraceae bacterium
TCGAGTACCTGGCGCGGCTCGAAGGCTTGCGGCTGGCGCACTATCCGCTGCGGTACCACGACGGCTGGTGGATCGACGTGGATGGACTGGCACGCGCTATTACGCCAGCGACGCGCGTGGTGGCGATCGTCAACCCGAACAATCCCACCGGGTCCTTTCTGAAGCGCGGCGAGCGCGCGGCGATCGAGAGACTGTGCGCGGAGCGTGGGGTCGCGATTATCGCTGACGAGGTTTTTTCTGACTTCCCCTTCGGGCCGGACGGGGCGCGAGTTGAGACCGTCGCCAGCGGCGGCGAGGCGCTGGCGTTCGCCATGAGCGGCCTTTCGAAGGTCGCCGGCCTGCCGCAGATGAAGCTGGGGTGGATCGTGGCCCCGGAGGCGGCGGTTGCGCGGCTGGAGTGGATCGCCGACACGTACCTCTCGGTTGGCGCCCCCGTGCAGCACGCCGCGGCGCGATTGCTCGCAACGCGCGGGACGTTCCAGGAATCGCTGCGCGCGCGCCTGGCGCGGAATCTTGCGGCGCTGCGGGCGTCGGGTCTCGATGTTCTGGCTGTGGAAGGGGGCTGGTACGCGACGGTTCGCCTCCCGCGCACGCGGTCGGAGGAGGAATGGGCGCTGGTGCTGCTCGGCGAGGAAGACGTGCTGGTGCAACCAGGCTACTTCTACGACTTCGAGGGCGAGGCCTACGCGGTGGTGAGTCTGATGACGCCGGAAGGGCCATTCGACGAGGGCGTGCGACGCATCGCCTTACGTGCGGCTACCGATTGACGACGTTCCCCGGCACGCCGTCGAAGAAGTCACACACGTTCTCCATAGCCATCCGCAGGCCGGCTTCGAGAGCCTCCGGCGTGATCCCGGCGCAGTGCGGCGACAGCACGACATTCGTCAACCCCGCGAGCGGGTGGCCGGCCGGCAGCGGCTCCGTGTCGAAGACGTCCAGGCCCGCGCCCGCGAGCCGGCCCGACGCCAGCGCCTCAACCAGCGCCGCCTCGTCGACGATCGGTCCGCGCGCCGTGTTCAGCAGAATCGCCGACGGTTTCATCATCGCCATCTCGCGCGCGCCGATCAGCCCGCGCGTGCGATCCGACAGCCGCAGGTGCACACTCACCACGTCGCTCACCCGCAGAAGATTGTCGAGCTCCACCAGTTCGAAACCGCGCGATGCGTCCGGGTGCAGCGTCCAGGCGGCCACCTGCATGCCGATCCCCCGCCCCAGCGCAGCGAAGCGCCGCCCGATCGCGCCGAGCCCGACGACCCCGAGCGTCTTGCCCGCCAATTGCACCATCCCGCCTCGCGGCCACTCTCCGCGCCGAACCGCCGCGTCGAGCAGCGGCAGGCGGCGCGCGACCGCCAGCATCAGCGCCAGGCAATGCTCGGCGATCGATGGTGCCGAGACGCCGGGCGTGTTCGTCACCGTAACGCCGGCGCGCGAGGCGGCCGCCAGGTCGACGTTGTCCGTCCCCGTGCCCCAGATCGAAAGCACCTTCAGCGCGGGCAGCCGGCGAAAGACGGATTCGGTGAATCGCGTCGACGACCGGATGTTGATTACCGCCTCGGCGGCGCCGATGCGCTCGACCAGGCGATCCTCGCCGCCCGGCAGAGTGTCGTAGTAATCGACCTCGTAGCGCGACCGCAGCAGCGGCCATGCGGCGCTCGTCGCCAGCACTACCGGCGAGTCGTCGGGGACGGCGACGCGCGGCATCAGAGTCGCGGCGCGCGTGTTCCGTCGATTGCCGGCGTCAGCACCCTGCCCGGCGTCGCGCGCGTCAGCTTTCCGTCGTCGACCACGGCGACGCCGTTCACGAAAACGTACGGAATTCCCTCGGGATACTGGTGCGGCTGCGTGAAGGTCGCCTTGTCGGCGACGGTGGCGAGGTCGAATATCACCAGGTCGGCGAAGTAGCCCTCGCGGATCGCGCCGCGATCCTTAAGGCCGAGGATCTGCGCGGCGAGGCCCGTCATCGAGCGAACTGCGAAGGGCAGCGAAATCGTCTTGCGTTCGACGACGTAGCGGCGCAGCTTGCGCGGATAGCTCCCGTAGTAGCGCGCGTGCGGGACGCCCCGGCCGAACTCGACCGTGTCGCCATCGGTGCAGGTGGCGGTGAACTCCTGCCGCATGATGTGCTCGATGTCCGATTCGTCGAGCGAGAAGCCGCGCATGCGAGCGCCTCCGGTGCGCCCGTCGAAGCCGTTTCTCTGAATCCAGATCGCGGCGTCGACAGGGGAGAGAGTCAAATCGGCGGCGACGGCGGCCAGCGTCTTTCCGGTGTATTTCGCGTCCGGAAACTCGTAAATCACGATGCGGTCCGCCCCGCCGCGGCGCGCGATTTCGTGCGCGATATCGAGGCGAATCTTGTGCTCCTCCCCGGGATTCTTCATGCGCAGCGCGAGATTCTCCTTGGCGTTGCCGAAGGCCGCACGTCCGCGCGAGAGCTGCCCGCCGACTTTCGTACCCGGCGCAGCCAGCGCCCACAGCGGGATCAGCACGGTATTGCCGTCGGTACCGGTGGTGTCGTATGGGTACTGGTCGGCATAAACTTCGACGCCCTCGTCGCGCGCGCCGGAGATCAGTCGCATGGCGGCGTGACTGGAACCCCAATAGCCGGCGCCCTTGGCCTTAATATGCGAGCAGACGACGGGAATCCCCGAGGCGCGGCCGATCTCGATGGTCTCCCGCA
>CAZEVY010000198.1:0-2667 GCA_964515555.1 uncultured Solibacteraceae bacterium
TGACCCTTCATGAACCGTTCCGAACTTTACAACGTTCGAACTCTGCAAGTGCAAAAAACCAAAAGGCGAAAAGCACTTCAGAGCCTGTTCTTTCAGAATGGCTCCCCGGCATGGATTCGAACCACGATTCACGGCTCCAAAGGCCGCTGTCCTACCATTAGACGACCGGGGATCAACCTCATTCTACCAGCGTCACCGCACCGCGCCGAGCTCTTTGCTCGTAGCTGTCGCCGGCTCCTGCCCCCAGTTCTCCCGGATCACCAACGTCTGGTCGGAATAAAACGTCCGCCGACCCGTGCTGTTGAACACCGACGGATTCGCGTTGATCGTATAGCCGCCCTGCGTCGACTGCATCACGAACAGAAACCCGCCCTTGTTCCCCGACGCCAGGTCCGACGGAATCAGGTCCGCGCCCGCCGGACCCGCCTGCCCGCTCGCCGGCGGCCCCAGCTCGTTCAGCGACGTCGCATAGCGGCCGAACTGCGAGTAGTACTGCACCTGCCCGTTGTGCAGCGTCTGGATGTGCTTGATGGCCGACATCTCCTGCGCGTGCTGCCGCGCCTTGTCGAACTTCGGCACCGCGATCGCCAGGATCACCAGGATGATCGCGATCACGATCAGCAGCTCCATCAGCGAGAATCCGAATCGGACCGGGCGGCGTCGGTGTGACATATCTCCCCCTATGATACTCAGACGCACAGCGACGTCGCTCCGTTGAGCGATTCTCGCCACGCTCCACCTGCCCCAGCAGAGCCCTCACGAGGTCTGCGTTAAGATCGATGGGGAGATTCCGGATGTCCCGTCTGACAACTATCGCCCTTCTCATCGGCCTGGCGACCCCTGTGAGTCCCGTCCTGGCCCAGACTCCCGCGCCGCCGCCCCCCGCCCAGGCGCCCGCCGCGCGGCCGGCGCGAACACCCCCTCCCACCCGCGATCCGAACACGCCCGGCTACGTCAAGGTTAAAGAGTTGCCCGATGGCGCCGTCCCCTCGCCCAAAGAGGACGGGAATTTCATCATCGGCCCGACCCATAATCCCGCGCCCGAAATGTCCGTGAAGGAAGGCGTGCCGCAGGGGCAGGTCTTCGAGTTCACCATGGAGTCCAAGGACAGCAAGTTCTATCCCGGCATCGCGCGCGAGCCCGGCACCTTCCCGCGGCCCGATCCCGGCGACCCGCTCAAGCTGATCGTCAGCAGCCGTCCCGCGCCCTACACCCGCCGCGTCGCCGTCTACGTTCCGCGGCAGTACGTGCCCGGCACGGAGGCGCCATTCATCGTCGGCGCCGACGGCCCGGACCGCACGCTGTTCACCGCGCTCGACAACCTCATCGCCGAGAAGCGGGTGCCTGTGATGATCGCGATTTCCATCGGCAACGGCAGCGGCGACGCCCAGGGCAGCCAGCGCGGCCTCGAGTACGACACCATGTCGGGCAAGTATGCCGAGTTCGTCGAGACCGAGGTGCTGCCGCTGGTCGAGAGTAAGTACAACGTGAAGCTCACGCGCGACCCCAACGCCCGCGCCACCATGGGATGCAGCTCGGGCGCCGCCGCGGCCATGTCGATGGCCTGGTATCGCACCGACCTCTACCACCGCGTGCTCAGCTACTCGGGCACGTTCGTCTATCAGGAGTGGCCGCAAAACCCCGCCACGCCGCGCGGCGCCTGGGAGTACCACGCGACGCTGATCCCCAACAGTCCGCGCAAGCCGCTGCGCATCTGGATGCACGTCGCCGATCGCGACAATCTCATCACCCGCGACGACTACCACGACTGGGTGCTCGCCAACCAGAACATGGCCAAGGCGCTCGCCGCCAAAGGCTATCCCTACCAGTTCGTGTTTGCGAAGAACGCCTCGCATTGCGATCGCGCCGTGAAGGCGCAGACGCTGCCGCTGGCTCTCGAGTACGTCTGGCAGGGGTACAAGAAGTAGATCACCACACCGACCCCACCGGCGGCCGAGTGGAAACGAACGGTGGCCCCGGGGTGATTACCGGGGGCGGCTACTTCGCGTCCAGGATCGATACGAGATTGTCTCTGGTCTCCGTGAGTTTCTCGGCGGAGACATGGCCGGCACGATAGACTACGATCCCCGAGTCCGCGGTGAGCAGCCGGTTCGGCCGGATCCGGCTACTCTGGCTCAGCCCACCGGAGACGAAATCCGGCGCGTCCAGACGGATCGAGTGTCTATCTTCCCTCGCCTGACTGGTGATCTGGCAGAGAATCAGGTCGTCGCCTTGCAGCGCTGCCAGGACCAATGCCGGTCTCCGCTTCGTCTGGCTCAGGTCTGAAAATGGAAAGTTGAGGACGACGACGTCGCCTTTCACAAATTGGCCCAGGCTGCGTCCTCCTCGGGGGAGAGCCAGTCCTTGGTGAGCGCGGATTCGGCCGCTACGGCGGGGGCAGCAGCCTCCGCCTGGTCTTCTTCAAGCTGCCGGACGAAGGCGAGGAGCCGGTCGAGGTCCCGTTCGGTAAGCCGGCCAAGTTCCTGGGCGATGAGTTCGCGCTTGCTCATGAACAATCCTCCTCTTCATTCTACGGCGTGGAGGCAACGGCAGGAACGGCATGCGCGCGGTTGAAAACCGAGGAACCCCGGAGGCTCTTCAGCTTAGCGGCCACAATCGCACACCGCTCAGACGACCCGCGCCGGCGGTTCGTTGAGGAAATCCGGA
>CAZEVY010000199.1:0-2662 GCA_964515555.1 uncultured Solibacteraceae bacterium
CCTGCACGTGGCGCGACGCCGGCTCGTCGAACGTCGAGCTGATCACCTCGGCCTGCGGGACGGTCTTGATGAAATCGGTGACTTCCTCAGGACGTTCGTCGATCAGCAGGACGATCAGAGTCACCTCGGGGTGATTCTCGGCGATCGCGTTGGCCATCTTGTGGAGCAGGATCGTCTTTCCCGCGCGCGGCGGTGCCACGATCAGGCCGCGCTGCCCCTTGCCGATCGGCGCGATCAGGTCCACTACCCGCATCGAGAGGTCGCCCGACGCCGTCTCGAGGCGGATCCGCTGGTCCGGATACTTGGGGCGGAGGTTGTCGAATTGCTGGCGTGACAGGGCCGACTCGGGCGGCAGCCCGTTGATCGATTCGACGTGCAGCAGCGCCAGATACTTCTCCCACGACTTCGGCGGGCGCACCTTCCCGCGCACCGTGTCGCCCGTCCGCAGGTTGAAGCGCCGGATCTGCGTCTGCGACACATACACGTCGTCCGGGCCGGCGAGGTAGCTGTAATCCGCGCTGCGAAGGAACCCGAACCCCTCTCGGCCCAGTTCCATCGTGCCCTCGGCGCTCAGCTCCGTCCCGCGCTCCAGGAGTCCGCGCTCGATGTGGTAGATCAGGTCCTGACGGCGATGGCTGGCGTGGCCCGGGAGCTGGAACTCCTCGGCCATCGCGATCAGCTCGTTGAGCGGCTTGTGACGGAGTTCGGAGATATCCATCGGGAAGGTGGTCGCCCCGGCTGCGGCGAAGGCGGACGTGTGCGCGCCGGGGGTGGGAGACGAACGGGGATCGGTGCCGCGTCGCGTGACGGCGGCGAGGGAGGGGATCTCGATGCGCGAGGCGGGATTCGAACCCACGACCTTCGGCTCCGGAGGCCGACGCTCTATCCAGCTGAGCTACTCGCGCGCTTGTTCCGGCGGTGCCCCGGCGCATTCCACCCGGGTGGCGGCGGGTTGGAAAGGTACCCGCGGCCCCTGCGGCGTACAAGCAGCGCAGCACCGGCTTGGCCAGCGAGCGTCGGCGGCCTGCGCGGTTCCTTGACGGCATCGCGGTGCTCCGCGAAACTGATTCAGCCCATACCCTCTCATGCGCATCCTCGCCCTCCTTCCCGACGATTCGTTTCAGGCGCTCAAGCGGGCGCTCGCGTCGAGCGACCAGGTCGCCCGCGTCACCGATGCGCGTGGCCTGGCGCAGAGCGCAGCGGCCGAAGCCGCCGCGGTCGTGGTCGATCCGTCAATTCTCGATGAGGCGGACTGGGCCAGGGTGCGCCACGTCCTGAAGGCACCGGACGTCGCCGTGTTGCTCTATGCGCGACTCGACGGCGCCAGCATCCAGCGCGTCGTCGCCGCGTCGGGCATCGGTGTGCACGAGGTGATGCTCCGGCACGTGGACGACGATCCCGTCGCGATTCGGCGTCGCCTCGAGACCGTGCGCACTCCGGCGCCGCCTACACGCGTGCTCGCCCGCCTGTCGGGCCGCGTCGCCCAGCTGCCGATGCCACTGCAGCAGGCCACGGTGCCGCTGTTCTGCGCCGGGCGCGTGCCGCGCTGGGCCGACGAGCTGGCAGAAGCGGCACAGCTGCCAAGACGCAGCATCGATCGGTGGATGGACCGCGCCGGCCTGGCCGGAACGGCGAGCGTGCTGGACGTTGCGCGGCTCGCGCGCTCGTGGGTGCCCATCGTCGATCACAAACGCATGCCGTCGGAGGTCGCGCTCCGCGGCGGGTTTGGACGAGCGCGGATGCTGGCGGTCCACGCGCGCCGCATCGTCGGCGTTTCGCCAGCCCACTTCGGGACCCGCATCAGTCTCGAGCAGTTCGTTGAGCGCCTCACCGCCCACGCCACGCGCGCCTGAATACGGTTTGTAGGGGAATCTCCGACGATCTACTGGGGATTTGTCTGCCGAGGTGCCCAGACCGCAACCGATATACTGGCGGTTGGTCGCATCAATAGGGCAACAGTCAACCGGGATTCAGCATGGCCAACACCAAGGCCGGATATTGCGCAGAGTGTGGGGCCGCCGTCGCCGGGAAGTTCTGTTCTGACTGCGGCGCGCCGGTTGGCCGCTCGGCGCAGAAGAAAAGCCCAACGCCGCGTTCCATGCAGGCGATGGTCGTCACGACGGTGGTGCTTGCGATCTTTGTCGTTTTCCTTATCGCCCAGCGGATCATCGACCAGCCGCAGCCCGAATCCATCGCCGGCCCGGGGATGGCACCGGGCGCAACAGACATCGCGAGTATGACGCCAGACGAGCGGGCCAGCCGGCTCTACGATCGCGTGATGAGGTATGGAGAGAACGGGCAGATCGACAGTGCGCGGTTCTTTGCGCCGATGGCAATCCAGTCGTACCAGATGCTCGGCCAGCTCACTGCCCACACGCGATACGATGTCGGCATGATCCACGCGACGGTCGGAGACAGCGTGTCCGCCCGCGCCCAAGCCGATACGATCCTGGCCGAACGGCCGACGCACCTTCTGGGGCTCGCCCTCGCGATGCGAGTGGCGCCGGGTGCGGCTGCGCGAAACGCGTTCGCGCGAAAACTGCTGGCGGCGAGTGCTTCGGAATCGGCCAGCCCATTGCCCGAGTACGCCGACCACCGCGGCGATGTGGACCGCGCGGTGGCGACCGCGGCGGCGCTACGACCGTAGCCGGGTCCCGAACGC
>CAZEVY010000200.1:0-2650 GCA_964515555.1 uncultured Solibacteraceae bacterium
ACATCACGCCGAAGGCGATCATCGCCCCGGCGGCCGCCACCATGTAGGTCGGCTGGGTGACGATCTCCAGCAGCGGACGTTGCGGACCGCTGGCGTCCTCCGCCTTGACGCGCGGGAATTCGATGAAGCCCAGCACGACGAACACGACGGCATGGACGACGATGACCGCCACGAAGCTCGCCTGGAAGGTCGGCAGCCAGAGGTCGGGCGTGAAGCGCGCCAGTGTCGGGCCGAGGATGCCCGCGAGCACGCCGCCCGCCGTCACGTAGGAGATCGCCTGGGCGCGGAAATGGCCGGGCGCGAGCTCCACCGCGGCGAAGCGGTACAACTGCATGTTCGCGATGGCATAGCCGAGCAGCAGCCCGCCGAGGCACATCAGCGGAAAGCTGGCGAGCCCCAACCCGAGGGCGGCACACGAAGAGCCGACCATTCCCATCGTCGAGCCGACGCGAAAGCCGAGCTTGCGGCCGCGCCTCATCATCAGCATCGACGCCGGAAAGACCGAGAGCATGACGCCCAAATGCTGCATGGTCACCGGCAGGTTGGCCCACATCCGCATGTCCGGCGTGACGATGGTCAGCACCGCGAGCGCGGACGAGGCGAACATCAGGGTGTTGCTGCTCTGCGTGAGCGCCTGGCACACCGCCAGCAAGGCGATGTTGCGCATCGCACGGCGCGGCATCGGTCCACCCGCGAGCGCCTGCGCTTCTTCCGCCTTGGTCGTTCCGTCCATGGGGCGGGCAATCTAGTCGGCCGGCCCCCGCCTCCCAAGGGAATAAGGGGAACGCAGTGCTGCCATGTGTTCAGAAGTGGACATAGCCCTTCCGCGGGGAGCGGATCGGCCGTCCCTTTACGGTCAGGTCGACGCCGTCGCCC
The DNA here is from genome assembly GCA_964515555.1 of uncultured Solibacteraceae bacterium. GTDB lineage: Bacteria > Acidobacteriota > Terriglobia > Bryobacterales > Bryobacteraceae > CAZEVY01. The sequence continues at coordinate 877 of CAZEVY010000200.1, forward strand.
GCACCGAAGCCGCCGATGAGAGTCACCTTCACTCCCGCCGACCGCGCCGATGCGAGCAGCGCCGTGCGCCGGCGCGGCGGCAGCGCGATCAGCAGCTGGTAGTCGTCGCCGCCGCCCACCACATTGGCCCACAGCGAGGGATCGGACGTCACGAGGCGGCGTGCCGCAGCCGACAACGGTATGTGGTCGCGCTCGATGCTCACCGCGAGGCAGGAGGCGTCGGCGATGTGTCCGGCATCGGCCAGCAATCCATCGGAAATGTCCGCCGTTGCGCCGGCAACTCCCACCAGCCGCGGCCCGAGTGCGGTCGGCGGTCGAGGCTGCCGGTAGCGCCGCTCGAGACCGGGTGCATCGACGCGACCCTTCGCAGCCAGCAGACCGAGCGCCCCGTCGCCCACCGTTCCCGTCACCCAAAGCTCGTCGCCGGCACGCGCACCGTCGCGCCGCAGGCCCTTCCCCGACGCCACTCGACCGAAGGCGGCCACGGTAATCGTGGTCGGGCCGGGAGTCCCCGTCGTGTCGCCGCCGCAGAGCACGATGCCGTGCTCGCGCTGGACCTTCGTCAGGCCGCGCGCGAAGCCTGCGACCCATTGCTCTCGCCAACCGCGCCCGAGCGAAAGCGCGAGTTGATAGACGAATGGCGTGGCTCCTCCCGCGGCAAGATCGGACAGGCACACCAGCAATGCCTTGGCGCCCACGAGATCGGGCCGCTCGTCGGCGAGAAAATGGACGCCCGAGACGATCGTGTCGGTCTTGACCACGAGGTCGTGGCGCGGGTCGGCGGGCAGGAACGCATTGTCGCTCATCAGGCCGCCGGCACCGGCGAACGAGCGCGCGAGGGGCGCAAAATACCGCGCGATGAGGTCGAACTCGCCGATCCGCCGGCGCCGCGCCATGCCGGCTATCTCGACAACTCGGACGCGCGCTCCTGGCGCGCGACGCGATCGAGCACGGAATTCACGAAGGTCGGCTCGCCCTGGTCGTAGAACGCATGGGCGATCTCGACATACTCGTTGATCGCGACCCGTGGCGGCACGTCGCGACGGTGCACCAGCTCGTAGGCGCCGGCGAGCAGGATCGCCCGGACCAGCCGGTCGATCCGGTTCCAGGTCCAATCCTGCGACAACGCCGCGGACACCAGCTCCTGCAGCGCATCCTTGTGGGACGCCGCTCCCTCGACGACGTCCTTGAACAACGGACGGTCGGCATCGCGACGCATGCCGCCCTCTCCCGCCTCTCCCGTGCGTACACTGAGGAACTGCTCGACGATTTCGGCCGGGCCGTGCTGGCCTTCCTGCCACTGATACAGGGCCTGCACCGCCGCAAGCCGCGCGGCCTGCCGGCGGCTGGTCGATGGCGCGGAAGTCGGCTCGGCGCTCACGCCGTCCGCCAGCGTCGGCCGAGCGCCACCATGGCGAGGCAGGCGTGGGCGGCATCACCGCCCTTGTCGCCGCGCTCGACGAAGGCCCGCGCCTCCGCCTGCGCTCTCGTCTCCACGGTGACGATGCCGTAGCCGATGGCGAGCTTGTCCCGGATCGTGAGATCCATCAGTCCGCGCGCGCTCTCGCCGCACACATAGTCGTAGTGCGTCGTCTCGCCGCGAATGACGCAGCCCAGCGCCACGAAGCCGTCGTAGCGGGCGGCCGCCAGCGCGATGGCGCCCGGGATCTCGAACGCTCCCGGGACGACGACGCGCTCGCACACGGCGCCGTTCCTGGCGATCTCGCGCTCGGCGCCGGCGATCAGCGCGTCGGCGATGTCGGCGTAGTAGCGC
>CAZEVY010000201.1:0-2621 GCA_964515555.1 uncultured Solibacteraceae bacterium
TTACAACTGGCACTGGCACTGGGACTACGGCAACGGCGACATCGGCAACCAGGGCATCCACCAGATGGACGCCGCGCGCTGGGGACTCGGCGTGCGCTACCCGGTGAAGGTCAGCTCCATGGGCGGCCACTACATGTTCGACGATGACCAGCAGACTCCCAATACGCAGGTCGCTCTGTTCGAGTTCAACGGCGCCGCCAAGCGCAAGCTCCTGGTCTTCGAAGTGCGCCACTGGATGAGCAACCACGAGGGCGGCATCGGCGAGCGCGGCCGGCGCAAGGATCCCAACACCGTCGGCAATATCTTCTACGGGTCGAAAGGCTACATGGTGTGGGACGGTGGCCAGAGCCACGTCTACCTCGGCAAGGAGCAGGAGCTTCAGCCGGTCGAGAAGATCGAGCGTGGCGAAAGCGACGGCGGACACTTCGGCAACTTCCTCGACGCCATGCGCACCCGCAAACGCGAGGACCTCTACGCCGACATCGAGGAGGGCGCCGTCTCGACGGTCCTCGTCCACCTGGCGAACATCTCTTATCGCCTGGGCCGCTCCGTGAATTTCGATCACGAGACCATGACCTGTCCCGGCGACAAGGAAGCCACCTCGATGTTCACGCGCAAGTACCGCTCCGGTTTCGTGGTGCCGGAAAAGGTGTAAGTGGCGCGCGCGAATCCGCTCGACTACCTCTCCGCGCAAGTCGAAGGCTGGAAGCAGGCCGGTACGTATCAGCGCCTGCGGGTGCTGGAGTCCGCCTGCGAGCCGGTATGCCGTGTCGACGGCCGCGAGGTCATCAACCTCGCGTCGAACAACTACCTCGGCCTCGCGAATCACCCCAAGCTGGTCGAAGCCGCGCTGGAGGCGACCCGTCGATACGGCGCGGGTTCCGGGGCCGTGCGCACCATCTCCGGGACCATGTCGCTGCACATGGAGCTGGAGGAGCGCATCGCCGCCTTCAAGGGGACCGAGGCCTGCGTCGTGTTCCAGTCGGGCTTCGCGGCCAACGCCGGCACGGTGTCGGCGATTCTCGGCCCGGACGACCACGTCATCTCCGACGCGCTGAATCACGCCTCGATCATCGACGGCTGCCGCCTGTCGCGCGCCAAGATTCATGTCTTCCCGCATCGCGACGCGGCGGCCGCGGCGCGCCATCTGGAGGAACTGGCGGCGTCGCCGGGGCGGAAGCTGGTGATCACCGACGGCGTCTTCTCGATGGACGGCGACATCGGCGCGCTGCCTGCGCTGGTCGAGGCGGCCGAGCGGTTCGGCGCCATCATGATGGTCGACGACGCGCACGCCTCGGGCGTGCTGGGGCGCGCGGGCCGTGGGACGGTGGACCATTTCGGGCTGCACGGCCGCGTCGACGTGCAGGTGGGGACGCTATCGAAGGCCATCGGGGCGCTGGGCGGCTACGTCTGCGGCCGTCGGGACCTGGTCGAGTTTCTGTACCACCGCGGGCGGCCGTTTCTGTTCTCGACGTCGCATCCGCCGGCGGTGGCGGCCTCGTGCCTGGCGGCCTTCGATTTACTGGAGCGCGAGCCGGAACGCATCGCGCGATTATGGGAGAATACCCGCTATTTTCAGTCGGCGCTGAAGGCGGAGGGATTCGACACCGGCTCCAGTGAATCGCCCATCACTCCAGTCATGGTTGGCGAGGCGCGCCGCGCGCACGACTTCTCACGGGCGCTGTTCGAGGAAGGACTGTGGGCGACCGGCATCGGCTTCCCGACGGTACCCGAAGGGAAGGCGCGCATACGGACGATCGTCACCGCGGCGCACATGCGCGAGCACCTGGATCGGGCGGTCGGGATATTGCGTAGTGTGGGTAAGCGGCTGGGCGTCGCCGGCTAACGCCGCCGCAGCGCCAGGCGGACGCCCTCGACGGTCTCGTCGATGCGGCGCTCGATCCGATCGCAGCCACGATTCAGGCGGGACAACAGCATCGCGAATCCGGCTCCGTTGAACAGGATCGGAACCGCGATCATCACGGCCAGTTGTGTGTCGCTCAACGGCCCGGCTCCGGCCAAACTTCCGAGTGGACCGAAATCGGCAACTCGATCGGCAGAAAACTCTCGGGGTGCTCGCGGAACCGCTTCGAGAAGTCGATTATGGTCACGCCGACCGGAACGTTCGTGTCCTGACTCAGGCGCACGAAAACACCCTCGGAAGTCTCCACGCTCACCGCCTCCACCGGCGCCCCGAAAGAGCAATACAATACATCGCCCTTGGGGTCGTATTGAAGCTCTAGTTTTTGGTGAGCCATAACACTTCCGTTCCCTTGCTCCGAGCTTCGCGGACCAGATGAGCGGTCTTCACGAAGCCGCTCTTGGTGTGGTCATTCCGGTCGACAACCGCAAGCACATATAGGGCCCGAGGCTTCCTGCCGGTAATAGTAGCACGTCGTCGTTGAGTCCCCGGCTCGTTGAATCAGTTGGGGGCGTCGGAGGACATTGGCCACGGCATCAAGACGAGTACGCATTTCCGGATGCGCTTGACGATGTGCTCGTGCCAGGTGTGAGCGTCGAGTATGACCCTGTATCCCTGGGGATCGACGACGTTGATCAGCGCCTCGCCGCCGTCTGGCCCAACCGGTTGCCCTGGCGAAGGCGGCTTCTCGGCGCTCATG
>CAZEVY010000202.1:0-2555 GCA_964515555.1 uncultured Solibacteraceae bacterium
ACTATGTCAGCGACGGCGGCGGTCGCGTCCGCCGCGAGACGGGCGACGCCGTGCAGGTCGACCGGGTGGACGTGGGCGGGCTTCGGCATGACGACTCCCTCCGAGGATCGCGCGCCGGACGCGGCGCCGCGTCGGCATCGATCGGCGTCCGCGGGCGCCGCGATCCTGTCCTCGACGCGCCGCCGTCGCGAACCGGCGCGTCACTTCCCGCGGGTCCCGCGCGGTCCGGGGCGGGCCGATCCAGAGGGCGGAACGCCGGCTTCCTTCAGCGCGGCGGTCCTGCCGGGCAAGACAGCGCGACCTCCGGGTGCTCGACGCGCCGGCCGATCCGCGCCGCGTCCCCCGGGCGCACGGCGCCGTCGCCGTCGGCATCGCAGACCTCGGGCGGGCACGGCGCGTTCTTCAGGATCGCGCGTGCGATGAGACGCACGTCGTCGCTGGTGATCCTGCCGTCGCCGTCCCAGTCCCCGCAGCCCGCGTCCGCCCCGAGTGGAACAATCGCGACGCGCCGATAGAGGCGCAGCCCCAGGTCCGAGTAGATCCGCTCGAACGACCCCTCCAGCTCCAGGTTCGCCAGCATCGCGCGAGCATACTCGTCGAGGCGCAGTTCGCTGACGAGGATGAAATCGATGCTCTCCGGATCGTGCGGCTTCTCCCCGTCCACGCCCCAGTAGCTGACGCCGAACGGGTTCGGGAACATGTAGATGCGGCGCCGGTGGCTGAGCTGCGGGACGATCGTGTAGTCGGCCGACACGGCCGCGTCGCGGGGAAGGAACGCGACGATCTCCCGGACTTTCCGCAGGCGCGCGTGCGTCCTCGAGTCCTCGAGATTCGTCCACAGGACACCGGGGTCGCCGATCGGGGCCTTGCTCCACGCCAGGTTGGCCCCGACGACCGCGACGAGGAGCGCCGCCGGCGCGGACGTGCGCACCGCCCCGAGGAACGCGGCGAGCGACGACGCCGACGCACCCGCCGATGCGGATGCCCGAGTCCGCAGCGCGTCCAGCCGAACCAACGTCGCGATCGTCCCGAGGTACAGGAACGGGACGATCGACGTCTGGTAATGGTACGAGAGGTCGCGCATGTACGACGCATCCGCGATCAGGTTCGCGAACAGGGCCGGAGCGGCCGGCACGATCGCCAGCGGCGAGAGCAGGAACAGGTACAGGTTCGGAAGCCCGATCCGGTAGAGGTATCGCAGGCTCTCGTCGCCGAGCAGCTTCCCGGCGATCCACGCCGGATCGCCGCCGCTCATCCAGAAACCGGTCAGGAATCCTTTCCGACCGTAGCGGAAGAACCCCGCTTCGTTGAAGTGCGGCAGGATCACCGTCATGCAGAGCGCGAAGTAGGTCGCGGAAACCGCGGCGATGACCGCGCCGATCCGCCGCTGGCGCCGGTCGAGCATCGTCACGAGGCCGAGCATCACGAACACGAGCGGAACGTCTTCCTTGCACGACATCGCGAGCCCGGCCGCCAGCGCGAACCGCCCGACCCGGCCGGCGCGCAGCGCATCCACGGCCGCCAGGACCAGCGTGGTCGCGAAGGCGTCCGGGTGCGCGTGGTCGAGGTTCAGGTTCTGCACCGCGGGATGCAGCAGCCAGCTCGCGGCGAGCACCAGCGCGAGCCACGGCCGCGCCGGCAGCTCGCGCAGGGAGATCCGCAGCACGAACAGTGCGCCGCAGGCGATCGCCACGCTCTGCAGGATGAGCAGGAAGCGGACGTCGTCCCAGATCCAGTAGATCGGCGCGAGCACGTAGGCGAAGAGCCGCACGTGGTCGCCGAGCAGCGGGAGGCCGCGCACCGTCACGAACGGATCCGTCGCGTGACCCGCGAGCCAGATGCCCTGGTCGAAGGTCCCGAGGTCATACGCGTAGGTCTTCAGGCGGGCGTGCTGGACGCAGGTGTACGCGCCGAACCAGGCCGCGTATGCCGCAGCGAGCAGCCGGACCGACCACCTGGCGATGCGGGTCTGGATCGCGAGCGTCATGGCTGGTCGATCGCCGTCACGCCGCCGGCGCGATGCGCGTCCTGGGAGAGCAAGCCGACGATCCAGCACATGGCGGCGCTTCTTACGGCGCGCGCGTGGGGAAAAGAAGATGCTCCCGCGGGATACCAACACGGCGCTCCCTGGACGCGCGACGAGGCCCGGTTCATCCGATCGCGTCGACGGCGACGGCAAAAACGGCGGCGATCCCGGCGCACGGAGACCACCGGGATACCGGAAAGTTCCGCTGGGAAGTGACCAACGTTACTCCAGGATTGCGGGATCAACGCGGCGCACGACGAGCGGGGATTCGGTCCCGAGTCCGAAAAGACCGCATCGCCGCGGGGTTCCGCTCGAGGGCCCCGGGCGATCCGCCCGCTCTTCTGGTCCCGCGGTTCGATCAAAAGCCGCCTGTACAACCCGGCTCGCACCAACCTATCGTGGGACGGATCCGCGGGCGCCCGCGCTTCGCCGCGATTCGTGCCTTCTCCTGTCTGGTCGGGAGGCGCGACCGGGCGGGCGATCGGACGCCCGGCCTCGAGCGGCGGTGGGTGCCGCCGGGGAATGCCTT
>CAZEVY010000203.1:0-2493 GCA_964515555.1 uncultured Solibacteraceae bacterium
TACGAAGTATGGACACCACTCCCGTCGATGACGGAGATCGTGGATATTTCAGAGGTCCTCGACGTCAAGCTGGCGGCCATCCGCGCCCATCGCAGCCAGTGCCGGCTGGTGGGATTCGACGCCGCAATGCGGGGCCTGGCGCGCTATCGGGGGGAGCTGCACAGTTGGCCCGGAGGCGACTACGCCGAGGTGTTCCTCGAGGAGCCCTCGCAGGTGAACTCTCCGTGAAGGCCATCGTCACCGGCATGATCACCACCTACCCGGTCGGCGGGGTCGTCTGGGACTACGGCCAGTACGCGGTAGCGCTCGAGCAGATGGGTTGGGAAGTCTATTATCTCGAGGACACGGGGGGGCCCACGTACGATCCCAATGTCGGCTGGTACATCGAGGACTGCTCCTACGGTGTGAACCGCCTTCCCGGAGCGCTCGCGTCCATTTCGCCGACGCTCGGCTCGCGCTGGCACTTCCGGTCGATGAAGAACGAGACCTTCGGCATCGACGCCGGCGAGTTCCACAGAATCGTCGCCGAAGCCGACTTGTTCCTCAACGTCAGCGGCGGCGCCCTGCTGCGCGACGAGTATATGAAAAACCCGTGCAAAGTGCTCATCGATTCCGACCCCGGCTGGAATCACTTCGTCAACTACCCGAAGTGGGACGCGACTCCCGGCTGGCTGGGCACGCACGGCTATCGCGCGCACGACCATTTTTTCACATACGCCGCGCGCATCGGCCGGCCCGATTGTCCCCTGCCGGACTTCGGGCTGAAGTGGATTCCGACTCGCCCGCCCGTGTTGATGGACGCTTGGAGTCCCACGCCGCCCGGCGAGACGTGGACCACAGTGATGACGTGGGACAACTTCAAGCGTCCCATCGAACACGACGGCAAGACCTACGGGACCAAGGAACTGGAATTCCCGCGATTCGAGTCGCTTCCCTCGCGGGCGCCGGCGCATTTTGAACTGGCGACGGGCGGCGTCACCGCGCCGCGCGATCGCTGGCGCTCGCTTGGCTGGCGCGTAGTCGATTCCCACGCCGTCTCCGTCACCTCCGCCGTCTACCGCGACTACATTCAGAGTTCCCGCGGAGAATTCAGCGTCGCCAAAAACGTCTACGCAGCGACCCGCTGCGGCTGGTTCTCCTGCCGCTCGGTATGCTACCTCGCCGCGGCACGACCCGTGGTCACACAGGACACCGGGTTTTCGGAGTTCATTCCGACCGGCGAAGGCCTGTTCGCCTTCACCGAGCTCGACGAAGCTGTCGAGGCGGTCAAGCAGATCGAGTCCGACTATCCGCGCCATTGCCGCAAGGCGCGCGAGGTCGCCGGGGACTGCTTCGACGCTCGTAAAGTTCTGGGCGATATGATCGCCAGGAGCGTGCTGTCATGAGCCCCGCCGACTACGACGACATCACCGGCGCCTGGGACTACACCACCCTTCCGCCGACCGTCGTGCTCGGGCGCGACTGCTGGATCGAGCGTCGCTTCAGCTTCGAGCGCTACCGCAGCCTGCGCACGCCGGGGCTCCGGCTCGGCGACCGCGTCCGCGTCTACACCTGGACGACGTTCAACATCGAGCCTTCGGGCGCGGTCGAAGTCGGCGACGACTCGATCCTCGTCGGTCCGGTCTTCATGTGCGCGGGCGATATCACGCTGGGCCGGCGCGTCATCGCCTCCTACGGCGTCACGATCGCCGACTCGGACTTCCACCCGCACGATCCTGCACTGCGGCGTCTGGACGCGGAAGCTAATGCGCCTTTCGGAGACCGCAGCCGGCGGCCGGCGATCGACTCGCGTGCGGTGGTGATTGAAGACGACGTGTGGATCGGAATCGGCGCGATCATTCTCAAGGGCGTTCGCATCGGCGCGGGCGCGCGCATCGGACCCGGCGCCGTCGTGACCTCGCGCGTCCCGGCCGGAGCCTATCTCGCCGGAAACCCCGCACGCATCGTGGAGCCTCTACAATGCTGACGCCGGAGCGCCTCCTCGAGCACGACTGGTACGAGCGGCCCGTGCCGCCGAACGTCGATTTCGGACCCCGCTGCTGGCTCTACAGCGCCTTCGCATTCATTCACTACCGGAGCCGGCGCCCATGCGGAGTCCGCATCGGTGCCGACAGTGGCGTCTATTGGACTTCGTTCTTCGAACTGGGTCCCCAGGGTGAGGTGGAGATCGGCGACTTCTGTTCGCTGGTCGGCGCCATCATTCGAACCAACCAGCGCATCGTAATCCGCGACTACGCCTTCGTCGCCCACCAGGTGGTCCTGGCCGACACGTTTGCGGCCTCTCCGGAGCTGGATGCGCCGTGGCACGAGGATGACCCGCCGCGCGAGAGCATTTTCATCGGGGAGAACGCCTGGATCGGCGCGCGCGCAATTCTTCTCGACGGGGCACGGATCGGCGAAAACGCCATCGTCGGTGCGGCCGCAGTGGTGGACTTCGAAGTGCCGGCGGGCGCGATTGTCGCCGGCAACCCCGCGCGAATCGTGGGCTCTGTC
>CAZEVY010000204.1:0-2370 GCA_964515555.1 uncultured Solibacteraceae bacterium
GCGCTGCTCGCCGACCTCAAGGGACGCGGCCTGCTGGACTCCACCCTGGTGGTCTGGGGCGGCGAGTTCGGGCGCACGCCGATCTGCGAGATCCGCAACACGCAGGAGGAGGACAACGCCGGGCGCGACCATCACCCCAACGCCTACAGCATGTGGCTGGCCGGCGGCGGCGTTCGCGGCGGCCAGGTCATCGGCGCCACCGACGAGCTGGGCTTCTTCATCGCCGAGCGTCCCGTGCACGTCCACGACTTGCAGGCGACCATTCTGCATGCGCTCGGCTTCGACCACACGCGGCTGACGTACCGTCACATGGGCCGCGAGTTCCGGCTGACGGACGTCGGCGGAAACGTGGTCCGCGAAACGCTGATCTGATCGCCGCCGCGGGCCGCCTGCTTCTTCCCCGGCCGGATCGTCGAGCTTTTCCGCCTTCGATATACTATTCCCGCCGGAGGTCCCGATGACGCCACTGATGACCCGCCGCAATCTGCTCGGCACGCTGAGCGCCGGATTGGCCGCTCCCTCCATAGCCGCTCCCGCGACTCCCGATCGTCCCAACATCCTCTTCATCTACACCGACGACCATTCGCATCGCACGTTAAGCTGCTATCCGGAAGCGTACCCCTGGGTGCGCACGCCGAACATCGACCGCCTGGCAGCGCGCGGCGTTCGTTTCACCGCCGCCTACAACGGCGCCTGGTGCATGCCTTCGCGTGCGGCGCTGTTGACCGGCCACTATCAGCACGGCGTCGAATCCATGCGCATGGAGGGCCCCTATCCCGGCTGTGTGTACGATCCGGAGAAGTGCCCGTTCTGGCCGAAAGAGTTCCGCCGCAACGGCTACGTCACCGCCCAGATCGGCAAGTGGCACACCGGAACCGACACCGGATTCGGCCGCGATTGGGATTATCAGCTCGTCTGGAACCGGCCCAAGTACACCGAGACCAGCACGCATTACTATTACGATCAGCCCATCACCTACCACGGCGGCAGAACCGAGAACCTCAAGCGCTACTCCACGGACCAGTACACGGACTGGGCCTGCGATTTCATGCGCGGCGATGGCCGCGATAAGAACAAGCCCTGGTATTTGTGGCTCTGTTACGGCGGCGTTCATGCACCCTACACTCCCGCCGACCGCCACATGAAAGAGCTGGCCGGCATCGATCTGGATACGCCGAAAGACATCTTTCCCCCGCGCCCCGGGAAACCGGATTGGGCGCAGAAAGTCAGCCAGTGGCAGAAGGACGCGAGCGGCAGACCGGTCGCCGATGGGCGCAGCTTCATCGAATGGGTCCGTCAGTATCACCAGGGCGTGCTCGCGCTCGATGAAGCTGTAAAGCGCCTCATGGAGGTGCTGGAAGAAACCGGCCAGAGCAGGAACACGCTCGTGCTGTTCACCTCCGACCAGGGCCTCGCCTTCGGCCAGCATGGATTCCGCGGAACGAAGGTCGCCGCCTACGACGCCAATGTCCGGTCGCCGCTCATCTTCTCGATGCCGGGCCAAATACCGGAGAAGCGCGTCTGCCGGACGCCTGTTTCCGGCCCCGATCTGGTTTCGACGATGTTCCGTTTCGCCGGCGTCCGGCAGCCATGGGAGATGCACGGACGCGACCTCACGCCTCTCCTGAAGAACCCCGACGCGAGATGGGATCATCCCGCGATGCTGGTCGCCACCGGGCAGAAATTCGGCTCCGACACAAACGTGATCCCCGAAGGCCCGGGCGCATTTCATGGCGACGTGCCGTGGTACGTCATGATTCGCGACCGCCGCTACAAGTACGTGCGCCCGCTCATTCACGACTTCGAGGAGTTGTACGATCTCGACACCGACCCCGAGGAGTTGGACAACCTCGCTGTGAAGGCTGCTCACAAGTCGCGCCTAACGCGAATGCGCACGCAGACGATTGCCGAATTGCGGCGCACCAAGTGCGGCTTCGTAGACCGCATGCCAGCGGTCCGTGAAGCCGGCTGACGCCGAGTTGACGCTTCAGAATGCGACCCTGGCTCACCAGAGTCGCGGCGGACGCTTACCCCTCCACGTCGACGCCCATGCTGCGGCAGGTTCCCTGCACGCTCCGCATCGCCGCCGCCAGGTCGAAGCAGTTCAGGTCGGGCATCTTGATCTTGGCGATCTCCTCGATCTGCTGCATGGTGATCTTGCCGACCTTGTTCTTGTTCGGCTCCGCCGACCCCTTCGCCAGGTTGACGGCGCGCTTGACGAGCACCGGCACCGGCGGCGTCTTGGTGATGAACGTGAACGAGCGGTCCTTGTAAATCGAGACCACCACCGGTATGATCAGCCCTTCCTGATCCTTGGCCGACGTCTTGGCGTTGAACGCCTTGCAGAACTCCATGATGTTGACGCCCTGG
>CAZEVY010000205.1:0-2275 GCA_964515555.1 uncultured Solibacteraceae bacterium
CTCAAGCGCTCCACCGTCATCACCCGCGTGCGCACCGATGCAGGCCTCACGAGCGAGGTCTACAACGGCGACAACCGCGAACACGGACCCGGCATTGTGCGCCTGATCCACGAACAGCTCGCCCCGCGCGTCAAGGGCCTGGACATCCTCGAGGCCGAGCGCGCCTGGCAGGCGATGTTCGAGCTCTCCCACACGCTCGGCGACCGCAAGACGCTGCTCGAGGCGATCGCGTGCGTGGACTGCGCGCTGTGGGACCTCGTCGGAAAATCGAAGGGCAGGAGCGTCCGCGACCTGCTCGGCGGCGACCGCGCGCAGCTGCCGATCATCTCGATCGGCGGCTACTACATGGCAGGCAAGACCCTCGCCGACTACGGCCGGGAAATGGAGCAGTACCGCGCCGCCGGCATGGCCGGCTGCAAGTTCAAGGTCGGCGGCCTCCCGCCCGAGGAGGATTTCAAGCGGGTGGAAGCCGCGCGCAAGGCGGCCGGGCCGGATTTCCTGCTGGTCGTGGACGCCAACCGCGGCTGGAACCTGCACGACGCCATCCGCTTCTCGCGCATGATCGAGCCATTGAACATCGGCTGGTTCGAGGAGCCGTGCCACTGGTACGACGACGCGGCGATGATGGCGCGGGTGCGCCAGGAAACACGCATTCCCGTCACCGCCGGCCAGTGCGAAATCACCAGCCACGGCGTGCGCCGCCTGGTGGACGCCGGCGCGGTGGACTACGTGAACTTCGACGTCTCGGAAGGCGGCGGCGTCACCGACTGGCGCCGCGCCGCGGAAATCTGCCGGGCCGCCGGCGTGCGGATGGCGCACCACGAGGAATCCCAGATCTCGCGCCAGCTCCTCGCCGGCGTGCCGCACGGCACGTACGTCGAGTGCTTCGCCGACCCCGACCGCGACCCGGTGTGGCAGACGATGTGGGCCAACCGCCCGGCGATCAGGAATGGAATGATGGACGTCGGCAACGGCCCCGGCTTCGGTATCGAGCTCGACTGGAAGATGATCGAGCGCTACCGCGTCGCGTAAAGGGATTACCTCTCGCCGCGGAGGTCGCCGAGGACGCGGGGGAAATCACTTAAATAGTTAAACCCGCCACCCCCACCGCTGAGGACGCGGAGAAGACCTCTACATATTGTTATTGTCCTGTAGCTCTCCCCTGCGTCCTCTGCGGTTGGCGTTGTTCGACTTGAAGCGCCATTGCGCGCGGTGACGGCCCCGCTTATGCTGTCGCGTCTCGATAATCGAACCGCCCGCGCAAGGTCCAGAAAGTGGAACGGCCGCGCGCCGCGCGGTCACTCCAAGGGAGAGCGGCGCACCATGACAAGCGAAGCGCGGACGTTCGGCTACCTGACGCAGCCCGAGATCCGGTTCCTCGATGCGGCGGTCGAGCGGTTGATCCCGGCGGACGACCTCGGCCCCGGCGCGAAAGAAGCCGGCGTCACCTGCTACATCGACCGGCAACTCGACAGCGTCTGGGGCTCTCACGGCCGCCACTATCGCAGCGGCCCCTGGCCCGAAGGCACCGCAACGCAGGGTTTCCAGTCGCGCCTGACGCCGCGCGAGATCTACCGCGCCGCGATCCGCGAGGTGAACGTGCATTGCCTCGGGCAGCACCAGAAGGCCTTCGAGTACCTCGCCCCGCAACAGCAGGACGAGGTGCTGAAGGGACTCGAAAGCGGCGCGATCACCCTGCCATCGCTGTCCTCGAAGCTCTTCTTCGGGCTGCTGTTCCGCAACACGATGGAAGGCTACTTCGCCGACCCGGTCTACGGCGGCAACCGCGACAAGGCGGGCTGGCGGCTGATCGGATTTCCCGGCGTGCCGGCTTCCAACTACAACGATCTCATCGACCAGCACAACGTCGAGTACCGCGTCGAGCCGGTCAGCATCCTCGATATCCAGCAGGGCCGCGCGAAGCTCGACGCCCAGGGATTGCCCGTCCACACCCGCGTGCAGGACGGCAAAGGGGGGGCGCGATGAGCGCGACGAAACTGAAGCCGGTCGACGCCGTGGTGGTCGGCACCGGCGTCGTCGGTTCCATCCTCGCAAAAGAGCTGGCCGACGCGGGTCTCAAGGTGGTCGCACTCGAGCGCGGGCGCCTGATCGACCCGCAGCACGACTTCGCGTCGCCGTCGACCTTCGACGAGCTGCGCTACGACCGCTTCAGCGACATCTTCCAGGACCTCTCGCGCGAGACCATCACCTTCCGCAACGACGCGCGCGAGACCGCGCTGCCGATGCGCGAGATGGGCTCGTTCAAGCCGGGCGA
>CAZEVY010000206.1:0-2256 GCA_964515555.1 uncultured Solibacteraceae bacterium
AAACAGAACGTCGATACGGGAAATCCCGCGCGGCCCTCGCGGCCGGAAGAGGTCAGGGTGCTCATGCGCGCATTTTACCTCGACGCGCCGGCGAGGACCTAATCGGGTCGATGGATTCCGTCCGATGCCGATGGCATCTGCATCGGAAGGCGATTCGACCCCCCGATTCCGGCGCCGGATGCGAATCTGACTCTCTTCGAATGGAAAAATACTGGCTGGGGCGCCAGGATTCGAACCTGGGAATGGTGGAATCAAAATCCACTGCCTTACCACTTGGCTACGCCCCAGCAGGCTTGGGTGTCAGGCGGCGCGGACCATAGTGGGTTCGGCGGTCCGGCGCTACTGCGCCAGGGCTGCTTCGGCGGCCTTTCGCAGGGCATCGCCATGCACGAAGGCGCCATCGGCGTAGAGCAGCGCGCAGGCCGCGGGATCGAGTGCCATGTCGACGATCTCGCCTATATATATCGTGTGCGTGCCCGCCGAGAGCTGCGTGACCAGGCGGCAGTCGAACGACACGGGACAACCCTTGAGCACCGGCGCGCCCGTCGTCAGCGTCGCCCAGTCGCCCATGTCGCGAAAGCGATCATCGCCCTCGACTCCGTCCATGCCGGCGAAGCGCTCGGCGATCTTGCGATGCGTCGGGCAGAGGATGTTGACGCAGAAGAAGCCGGCCTCGCCGATCGGATCGTGGGCGCTGGCCGTCTTGTTGACGCAGATCAGGAGCTGCGGCGGTTCGGCCGACACCGAGCAGACCGCCGTCGCGGTCAGGCCACCGCGCAGGTCGTGGTGCCGGGTCGTGATCAGGGTCACGCTGGCCGCCAGATGGCGCATGCCCTTTTTGAAGGCAGCGGAATCGATGGTCATGTCCAAACTCTAGGGCAAGCGGCTTGCCGGCCGCCACCGGAAACGGTCGCTAAGGCTCGGGCCGGGAAGCGAAATCCGCCGTCGGCGAAGCGAAAGCCGCGCACGGTGCCGATGGTTCGCCCACGCACGGTCCGCGCGAATTGCAATAAAACCTTCATCAGATTGCCACCGATTGCGGTTGCCCCTCGACGCCCGCCGACTACCGTTCGACGTGCCATGGACCAGCCGCTGAAACGCGCCGCCGCCTTCGGGCCGCTCGGCCCGGAGACGGCGCCCGAGCGGGCGCTACGCCGCGTCCTCGCCGCCTGTCACGACGACCTGCTGAAGCACCGTCGTGTCGTGCTGGCGAGCCGCCGCGCCGAGGGAGTCCACCAGACCCGCGTCGCGCTGCGCCGGCTGCGCGCGGCGATGGCGCTGTTCCGCGACGCCGTCGCCGCGACGGAAGCACGGGAGGAGATGCATGTGCTGGCCCGCCAGGCCAAGTGGCTCGCCGGCGAATGCGCGCCGTCGCGCGACCTCCATGTCTTCCTGACGGAGACCGCGGCCGACCTGCCGGTGATGGTGCGGCGCGTCGCCAACCGCCTCGCCCGCAGCCACCTGCAGCGGTCGCGCGACGCGCTGGCCAGTCCACGCTTCGATCTCTTCGTCAGCCAGCTCGCCTCCTTCGTCGATATGCCGGCGCCCGCCGCGACGGGGCGGCTCGACGCGTTCGCGCGCCAGGCGCTCGCCGAGCGGCACCGACGGGTGCTGCGGCGCGGGCGAAAGCTCCAGTCGTTCGATCCGGAGCGCCTGCACCGGCTGCGCATCGCCATCAAGAAGCTGCGCTATGCCGCCGACTTCCTGCGGCCCGCCTTTCCCTCCCGGCCGACGAAGGCCTATATACAGGCGACCACGCGCCTGCAGGGCGCGCTCGGCACCCTGAACGACCGCGAGGTGGCGCATCGCATGATCGCCGACCTCGAGGCCGCTGCCCGCCCGACCGAGGACATCGCGCGGGGCCTGCACCGGCTCGCCAAACGGGCGGCCTCCGGCGACAAGCGCCGCCGGCGCAAGCTGGAGCGGGCCTGGCAGAAGTTCAGGAAGATCGAGCCGTTCTGGGGGTGACCCCTTCCTGCCTCCCCGGTCCGCCGGGGGGGGGGGCGCCCCCTCGGGTTCGCTGGGGGCGGAGGGGGAGGGCAACGAAAGGGCAGACCGATCATGAGTACCCAGACCGCCGCCGAAGAACGCATTCCCGTCACCGTGCTGACGGGCTTCCTGGGAAGCGGCAAGACCACCCTGCTCAACAAATTGCTGCGCCGGCCGGAGCTTTCCGACACCGCCGTCATCATCAACGAGTTCGGCGAGATCGGCCTCGACCACCTGCTGGTCGAGAAGTCGAACGACGAAGGCATG
>CAZEVY010000207.1:0-2240 GCA_964515555.1 uncultured Solibacteraceae bacterium
CGGTCGCCGCGACACAGGCGGGCGTGCTGATGGGGACGGCGGCGTACATGTCGCCCGAACAGGCGCGCGGGAAGCCCGCGGGCCGTCGCGCCGACGTGTGGGCGTTCGGGTGCGTTTACTATGAGCTGCTCACCGGCAGGCGCGCCTTCGAGGGCGACAGCATCTCGGACATTCTCGCGGCCGTGCTGACGGCCCAGCCCGACTGGTCGGCGCTGCCCGCCTCGACACCGCCGGGCGTGAGCCGGCTCTTGCGACTGTGCCTGGAAAAAGATCCCAGGAAGCGGCTGCGCGATATCGGCGACGCGTGGCTGGAGCCGGAAACCAGTGTCGAGGCGCCTACGAAAACCCGGCCTTTCGGATGGATCGCGGCGGGCGTGCTTGGGGCGGCGCTCGCCGCGCTCGCCTACGTCCATTTCCGCGAGCAGCCGCCCGTCGCGCCGGCGATCCAATTCCACGTCGCGGCGCCCGACAAAGCGACCGGCATCGACTTCCCGGCCATCTCGCCCGACGGCCGGCGGCTGGCCTTCGCTGCCACACTGGACAACAAGCGGATACTGTGGATGCGCTCCCTCGATTCCGTCACCGCGCAGCCGCTCGCGGGAACCGAGGAGGCTTCATTTCCCTTCTGGTCGCCGGACAGCCGGTTCGTGGCCTTCTATGCCGACAACAAGCTCAAGAAGATCGACATCACCGGCGGCCCGCCGCAAACTCTTTGCGCCACGGAGAACTCTCCTCGAGGCGGGGTTTGGGGCCCCGACGGTCAGATCCTCCTCGTGCCCGGCAATCGCACTTCCGTGATGCGGGTTTCCGCGGCGGGCGGAGTCCCGGCGCCGGTGACGACCATCGAGACCAAGACGGAGTTGAGTCATCGCTGGCCGCAGTTTCTTCCGGACGGGAAGCACTTCCTCTACTGGGTCTATTCGCAGAAAGCGGAGGAGCACGCCGTCGTCGTCGGATCGCTCGACGATCCGACGGGGTCGAAGATGCGCCGGCGCCTGCTCGCGAGCGGCTCGATGGCGGCCTGGTCGGCGGGACACGTGTTGTTCGAACGCGAAGGCACGTTGATGGCCCAGGCCTTCGATCTCGCCGGGCTCCGGCTGACCGGCGAACCCTTTCCAGTCGCGCAACAGATTGGAGTGGTTTCAGGTGCGCAGGGATTCCTCGCGTTTACCGCCACGCCAGCGGGGACTCTCGGGTATCGCTCGGGCGGCGGCGTCAAGACTCAGCTCATCTGGTATGACCGGACGGGGAAGGAGTTGGGGCGGCTCGGCCCGCCGGACTGGCAGAGCGGTCCTGAGCTGTCGCCGGACGATAAGAGGGTCGGTGTCACGCGGTACAGCGCCGCCCAGCCCGATGTCTTTCTGCTCGACCTGGCGCGCGAAGCCAGCACCCGCTTCACGTTCCATCCTCAAGCCGACATGGTTCCGATCTGGTCGCCGGATGGGAGCCGGTTGGCATTCGTGTCGAATCGGGAGGGCACATGGGACCTCTATCTGAAGCCCTCCACGGGCGTGGGCGACGAGGAGCTGTTTCTGAAGTCGACGCGCGCCAAGTACCTGAGCGACTGGTCGCCGGACGGCCGGTACCTGATATGTTCCATCATCAATGAGAAAACCGGCGCCGACGTTTGGGCGTTGCCGATGGAAGGCGATCGGAAACCGATCCCCGTCGCCCTGACCGAGGCCTCGCAGTTCCAGGCGAAGGTGTCGCCCGATGGGCGGTGGATCGCCTACCAATCGAGCGAGTCGGCGCCGGTCCAGGTCTTCGTACAAGCCTTTCCCAAGGCTACGGGGAAATTCCAGGTTTCCACCGGCTCCGGCTATCGCCCGCGATGGCGGCGCGACGGCAAGGAGCTGTACTATCTCACAATCGATCAGCAACTCATGGCGGTCGATGTTAAGGCGACCGCCACCACATTCGAGGCCGGCCGCCCGCGTGAGTTGTTCCGTACGCATGCCACCGGCGGAGCGATGTTCCTGCACACCTTCGACGTCAGCTCGGATGGCCAACGGTTTCTGATTAACTCCGAGCCCGATGCGGGAGGCCCGGCACCGCTGACGGTGGTCGTCAACTGGGCGGCGAAGAAATGACCGGACGCACCCTCGCACACTACCAGGTGCTCGACAAGCTCGGACAGGGCGGCATGGGCGAAGTCTATCGCGCGCGCGACACCAAGCTCGGCCGCGACGTGGCCATCAAGGTTCTCCCCGTAGCTCTGTCGCAGGATGGCGAACGGCTCG
>CAZEVY010000208.1:0-2236 GCA_964515555.1 uncultured Solibacteraceae bacterium
GTCGTCGACAACCAGTGCCGCGTACACGGGCTCGAGGGCCTGCGGGTCGTCGATGCTTCGGTGATGCCGACCCTGATCGGCGGCAACACCAACGCGCCGACCATGATGATCGCAGAGCGCGTCGCCGCCTTCATGCAGAACAAGCCCGAGCTCGCCCAGGCGGCGTAGCGTCTTGTCCCCTCCCCGGCGAGGACGCCGGGGAGAACGGCGTTGGCCCTCACACCCGCTTCTCGACCACCAGCAGCCAGGTCTTGCCGGCGACCGGGCGCAGCCGCCCGCGGCCGTCGACGGGATAGAGGCTCATCGTCACGCTGTTTCGCACGTTTCCGCCGATCGCGTGGACGAAGCCGCCGCGCACGTCGGTGACGATGTCGCAATGGTTGGCAGTGTTGTCGATGCGCCGGCTCGCGGTGCGCGGATCGGCGTTGCGCCAGGTCGGGCCGGTCGTCCCGCTGCATACGAGGTCGCCCGGCCGCGGCGCGTATTCGGCTGGCGCGTGCAGGGCGAAGGCGCGACGCCCGGCGCGCTGGCGCTCGTAGAGCGCAGAGAGGTAGCCGCCGTGCCGGCCGTCGCGCGGGAAATCGACGGCGCTGACGCCCGAGCTGCTCATCACCCAGGCGACGAAGGCACCCGACCACGGCCGGTTGCTGGTGCGGCCGTTCCATTCGGGACGGCCGCAGCTTCCCCAATAGTCGCCGATCTTGCTGGCCAGCGGCTCGCTGCGCTCGGTGACGCCGGTTCGGTTGGTGTAGCCGTTGGCGAAGCCGCCATAGACGACGGTCGAGCGGCCGAACCGCGTCCATTCCTGCCAGGCGGTGTAGGCGACCCGGTCGGAGGGCGGACGATCGGCGGGGCCGGACGTGCGCGGGCTGCCGCCGCAGCCGGCGAGCGCCAACGTCAGCAGGAGGAGGAGAAGGATCGCCGGCAGCCGTGGACCGATCGCGTGGGAGGAACGTGGACGGGGCGGCTGCCAGCAAACACGAATTTCGACGGAGGGGATGTCGATATTCATGCATCACTTGCAGTTCGTAATATAAACGACTGTTCTTATTATTAGATTAAATTAGCATACCGTCCGCACGATGTCACCCTCCGCGTCCTTGGCCTCGATCCGACGTCTGGAAGAACTCGCCTTCCGCGACTGGCCGGCCCTGCAAACCCGCGACGTCGCGGGCTGGCGCCTGCGATTCGCCGGCGGTTACACGAAAAGAGCCAATTCAATCAATGCCTTGGCGCCTGACGCCCGGGTCGACGACCGGACCGTGGCGGCGCTCGAGCTGAGCTACGCGGCCCCGGTCTGGCGCCTGACTCCGCTGGCACCCCCCGCCATCCGCCCGCTGCTGTCGGAGCGCGGCTACCGAACGATGGAGCGCAGCCACGTCCAGCTCTGCCCGCTGGATCGGGCCTTCGCTGCCGACCAGGAGGTGGCCATCCTGCCCCGCCCGTCGCCGGCCTGGATCGAGGCCTTCGAGACCTGGAGTCCGGTGCGGCCCGAGCATCGCGACGTCATGCGGCGCATGCTCGCCGTCATCGCCGCGCCGGCGGGCTTCGCGTTCGTCGAGCGGGCCGGGCAGCCTCTGGCGATGGCGATCGGCGCCGTCGAGGGCGATCACGTGGGGCTGTTCGACGTGCTGGTGATGCCGCACGCCCGTCGCCGCGGCCTGGCGCGCCGCGTCACCGAGAGCCTTTACGCATGGGCGCGGGGCCGCGGGGCCCGTTTCGCCTATCTCCAGGTCGTCACAACCAACGCGGCGGCCCTGCCGTTGTACGAGGCCCAAGGTTTCCGCACCGTCTACTCCTACGAATACATGGCGCCAGCCACGCCTTGACCCCTTTCGCGTCGCGGCTCACATAGTCAGCAACGGGAGGAAAGATCATGGCCGATTATCCTTGGGTGAAGAGCTATCCGCCGGGCGTGAAGTGGGAGCTCGAGGTCCCGAAGAAGACCATCCACCAGATATTCGAGGAGAGCTGCGCGCAGTACGGCAACCGGCCGTTCACCGACTTCCTCGACAAGGTGATGACCTTCCGCGACTACAAGGAGGCGTCCGACAAGGCCGCCGCCGGCTTCCAGAAGCTCGGCGTCAAGCCGGGCGTCAATGTCGGCCTCTATTTGCCCAACACGCCGCACTACCTGATCGCCTTTTTCGGCGTGCTGAAGGCGGGCGGCCGTGTTGTCAACTACAGCCCGCTCGACGCCGCGCGCGAGCTCGAATTCAAGATCGGCGACAGCGAG
>CAZEVY010000209.1:0-2216 GCA_964515555.1 uncultured Solibacteraceae bacterium
GCTGGGACTCAGGAAGGTCGGCGTCGATCCGGCCGTGTCGTCCACGGTGTTCCTGACGACCGTGACGGACGTGATCGGCTACGTGGCGTTCCTCGGCCTGGCGACGATCGTCCTGCTCTGACCATCCGGCCGCTCAGCGAACGAAAGAAAGCCGATCGTCGCCCGCTGCCGCTTCGCGTATCGCCGATGCGATCCCGCCGTCGGCGTCAGCGCGCCAGGCGAGGACCACGCGGCGCTCGAGCGCGACCTCGCGGATCTCGGCGGCTTCCATGCCGGCCCGCAGCAGGCTGCGGGGCATCAAGCTCACGCCCAGCCCTGCCAGCACGGCGGCGGCGCAGCGTTCCTCGTCGGCCGACCGCAGGACGACGCGCGGTCGAACGTCTTCCGCGGCGAAGAGCTTCTGCGCGTCGTCATGCGCCTCGCAGGCGGCGCGCAGGACGAAAGGCGTGTCGGCCAGTTCCTTCACCGACCAGCGATCACGGGTAGCCTGGCGATGGGTGGACGCGGCGGCGAGCACGTAGGGTTCGCGCACGAGGGACAGGGCGTTGTCGTCGGAGGGCGTTTCGCGGCTCGCAAAGAGGGCAATGTCGCAGCGCCCGCGCCGCCAACGCTTGCGCACCGTGTCGGCCGTGCCTTCGGATATTTCCACGTCGAACGGCACACGGCGCTGCGCCCCGGCGATCCACCGCAACGCCTCGCCAACCGCCAGTGTCGATCCGACCGCGATCCTGACGAGCCGTTGGCGCGGGCTCGAGCTCGAGCGCTGCTCCGCCCGTGCTTGCCGCCATTCCTCGATCATCGCGCGGGCATGGGGCAGCAGGCGCCGGCCCGCGACGGTGAGCGTGGCGGGCCTGCCGCGATCGACCAGGCGGCCACCGACTTCCTCCTCGAGCCGGGCGATACCGGCGGAAAGGGTCGGCTGGGTGACGTGACAGCGCTGCGCCGCCGCCGTGAAGCTCGAGGTCTCGGCCAAGGCGAGGAAATAGCGCAGGAACGCCAGATTCATCGTCAATAGATAATGACAATGATATCAACAGAAACAATCGATTTTTCCTATTCGCCATCCCGCGCTATCGATACCCGATGTCCAGTCTGTCACTCGCCCGTCAGGACGGCATCGCCGTCGTCACGCTCGCACGGCCGCCCATGAACACCATGGATGCCCCGCTGCTCGAGGAACTCGCCGCCCTGTTCGAGAGGTTGGCCGCCGACGGCGCGGTGCGCGCGGCGGTGATCGCGGCCGAGGGGCGCGCCTATTCGGCGGGCCTCGACCTCAAGTCGGTGCCCGACCTCGACAAGCCGGGACAGCGCCGCTTGATCCGCGCGCTCAACGACGGTTTCGGCTCGCTCTACGCCTGGCCCAAGCCGCTGGTCGCCGCTGTCAACGGCCATGCCATCGCAGGCGGCCTGATCCTCGCGCTCTGCGCCGACTGGCGGATCGTGGCCGACGTGCCGCTGCAGGCCAGTCTCGCGGAGGTGCGGGTGGGCGTCACCTATCCGGTCGCTGCGCTCGACGTCGCGCGCTCGGAGCTGGCGCCTCCCGCCGCGCGACGCCTGATCCTGCTCGGCGAATCGCTCGATGCGCGACAGGCCACGTCGCTCGGCGTCTTCGACGAATGCGTGCCGGTCGGCGAGCTTGCCGGGCGTGCCCTTGCCGCGGCGCGACGTCATGCCGAGCTGCCGCCGCAAGCCTTCGCCACGATCAAGAGCGAGCTGCGGTCGACGGCGCTGGCGCGCATCGCCGCGGCGCGGCTCGGCGCCGGCGAGCCGCGTTTCGCCGGCTGGCTCGGCGAGGAGACGCGCCGTGCCGCCGCGGCCGCGTTGCGCGGTGCGGCATGATCGCAACGGCTTCGCGCCGGCGGCGGAGCGCGCTATCGTGTCGTCGATGAAGGCTGATCGGGCGCGGGTCCGGGATCGGCGAGGACGCTAGGAAAGGCACCATGATTCCCAACGCCATGCCGCCCTTCGATTTCGGATTGGGCGAGACCGCCGATGCGCTGCGCGAGCAGGTCCAGCGCTTTGCCGCCGATCAGGTTGCGCCGATCGCGGCGGAGCTCGACAAGACCGACCGTTTCCCGCGCGAGCTGTGGCCCCGGATAGGCGAGCTCGGCCTGCACGGCATCACGGTCGAGGAGGAATATGGCGGCTCGGGCCTCGGCTATCTCGAGCACGTCGTCGCCGTCGAGGAGCTGAGCCGCGCCTCGGCTGCCGTCGGC
>CAZEVY010000210.1:0-2143 GCA_964515555.1 uncultured Solibacteraceae bacterium
CCGCGATATTCGGATGATTCAGCGATGCCAGCACCTGCGCTTCGCGCTCGAAGCGGGCGAGCCTCTCGCGATCCTGCGCCAGCGCCTCCGGAAGTACCTTGATGGCCACGTCGCGCCCGAGCTTGGTGTCGCGCGCGCGATACACTTCGCCCATGCCGCCCTGGCCGAGCATGTCGAGCACCTGGTAGTGTGCGAGCGTGCGGCCGGTCATTTTTCTTGCGCCGCCCAGTTGAGGACCACCGTCAGCGGCGACGGGCCTCCCGCGTCGGGCTCGGAGTTGATAAGAAACCGTTGGCCGTCGGCGCTGACATCGTAGGAGTGAACAAAGGAAGGTCCGCCGATCGCGCGCGACGCGAACAGCTCACGTGGGCGGCCCGCCTCGAAGGTCGTCGCCGTGGCCTTCACGTCGACCGCCATGAGCTTTCTCTCCATGTTCAAATAGAAAATCTCGCGGCCGTTCCGGCTCCAGCGCGGCCGGAAGCCGCCGGCGGTCGATACCTGGAACTTTCCCGACGCCTTGGGAAACGCCTGCACGAAAATCTGCACCGGCGACGATTCCGTGGACTGGTAGGCGATCCAGCGCCCGTCGGGCGAGAACTGGCCCAGGTTCTGGTCGCCTTCGGTCTGGACGACCGGGAACTGCTTGCGGTCGCCGTCGAGCGGCGCCGCCCACAGATCGAACCCGGTCTTTTCTCGCGCAACCGAATAGACCAGGTGGCGGCCGTCCGGCGACCAGTCGCTCGGGGACTTGCCGTCGCCCGTTCTCAAGACCACCTCCTCCTCGCCGGCGCCGGTCGCGCGCTTGACGTACAGGTCTGACGTGCCTCCCCGAATCGAAGTAAACGCGACTCGTGTGCCGTCCGGCGACCAGATCGGATTCCCATCGTTCTGGGAGCCGAAGGTGAAGCGGGTGGCGGCGTCGCGCTCCAGTTCGAGCAACCAGATGTTCATCGAACCCGGGCCTATCCGCGTGATCGCGACGCGCTTTCCGTCCGGCGACAGTTTGGGAGAGAACTGATTCTCGTGCCGGCCGACGGCGCCGAGTTCCTTCCCGGCGCGGTCGAACCAGGTGAGCTGGCCCAGTCCGCCGCCGCCCCGCCGATACGCCAGAGCGCCATGCGGTGAAGCCGAAAACGCGGCAAAACCAATCGTGGCGGCTTGCAGGCCGATCTGCTGCGCCGCGGGGAACGGCTCGCCTGCGAGCGATAGCTTGGACATTTCAAAGGACTGGGCCATCAGCGTCCCATCGCGCTGGAACAGAAGGTGGCCTGCCGACCACGCCGCCATGGTCCCTCCGCGCAACACAATTCGCTTGCCCGTGCCTGGCTTGTCGTCAAGCGACCCGGAGGCGACGACGCTGTCCTCGCTTTTCAGCCCCATAGCCATGTACAGGAAACGCTTTCCGTCGGGAAGGAAATGCGGCCAGCGATGGCTGTACTCCTTTTTCGGGTCCAGCTTGGTGACCGCGACGGGGACGCCGCCGCCCGCGGCGACGCGCATCAGGCTGCCGCCGATGTTACTGGGAGAGTAGAGGATAACGCCGTCGCGATTCCATGTTCCGCCCCGCGATGGATCTTCCACGTCGCAGAGATTCTGCGGCGGACCGCCGGCAACGTCGACTTTCTTGAGCTTCCCCAAGGCGAAGAAGCCGATGAAACGGCTGTCGGGCGACCAGAAGGGAAAGGTGGACTCGTCGGTGCCGGCCAGCGGCTGGGCTTCGAGCGAGTCGAGCGGGCGAATCCACAGGAGACGTTTGCCGTCCACGGCCGCGACGAAGGCGAGCTTTCGTCCGTCGGGCGAGATCGCCGGATAGTCAAAGTAAGTCGCCTTGTCGGGCGGGTTGACGTGGAATCGCGTGGTGTGGGCGACAGGGGGCTGCTCGCGGAAGTGTACGTAGGCGAGCGCGGCGAGCGCGAGAAGAGTGACACCAAAGGCGGCTAGCAGTGGACGCAAGAGGGCCGGCCTGGAGGCCGGCCGCGGCTCTGGAGAGCCGCGCCACTGCTCCTCCAGCCACGCGTCGCCGATATCGCGCAGCCGCTTCTTGGGATCTTTTTCCAGACACAGCCGCAGCAGCCGCGTCACCGTCGGCGGCGTCGACTCCGGCAGCGCCGACCAGTCGGGCTGCGCCGTCAGCACCGCCGCG
>CAZEVY010000211.1:0-2080 GCA_964515555.1 uncultured Solibacteraceae bacterium
ATTTCCTCCAAGCCGCCGGCGACCATCGAGTGGGAGTAAGGGCGCCACGGGCGTCCACCGTGTTCCGCAAGAGCGCGTTCCAGCGTCGCCTCGTCGCGCCGGTGCTGTTGCTGCTGGCGGCGGCGTGCGCGGGTGTTCCGTCCAGCGAGCTGCCGTCCGCCAGCGGCGGACCGGCCGCCCCGGCGGCCGCCTTCGTGGCGCCCGGAGAACTGCACCTGCGCTTTGCGACTACCGCCGGCGAAGCGTGGTTCGTGGCCCGCTGGCCGACCGAGGGCGAAGACGTCCAGTACCGAGTCGCACAGCTCGATGTCGGGGAGCGCCCGGCGCTCGCAGCCGACGGGCAGCCGCGGGGTGCCCGGCAGGTGCACCTGCACAGCCGGGAGCAGTGGGATACGCTGCTTGGCGATCTGTTCGCTGCGCTTGCGCCAGCGGCCAGCGCTCAGGCGACGCTGATGACCGTGCAGGGCCGGGACATCGTGTTCCATCGCGACGCGGGCGGGACAATGCGCGTCTACCCGCACGAGAGAAAGCCCGCGACGCTGACCGTGGCGCGCACGATCACGGAGCCCGAGTTCGCCGCGCAGGCGCTTGCGCGCCTGCGTTCGCTGCAGGAGTCCGACGCGCCGCGCCTCTACGCCACCGGCGATCCCGGCACCGGGGGAAGCTATGTCCTGCTCGATCCCGCATCCGGCAGGTCCGTGCTGGTCGCACCGGTCGCGGCGCCTGATCGCGCGGGAGGCGTCGCGGCGGTTGGCGCCTCGCTCAACCTGGCGCAATCGCTGCTCTTGCAGAGCCACATTTTCGCCCCGCTGATGCACCCCGTGGCCTCCACGAGCCAGTTTCTGTCGCACCTGACGCAAAGCCTGGTCGCCGCGCTGCCGCGGCCCGCGAGTCCGCCGGCCGACATCCCGCCGCTCTCCGGTGCGCAGCCCATGGACGCCGCCGCGTTCGAAAGGCGCCTGGACGGGATCGTCTCTTCGCGGCCCTACGCCGGAAGGATGCGGCTGCTCGTGGACGGCGACGCGTTCTTCACGCGCCTGGTGCAGGCGGTGCAGGATGCGCGAGCGAGCGTGGATGTCCGCGTCTACATCTTCGACCGTGACGATTTTGCGCTGCGCATCGCCGACCTCCTCAAGGCGCGCTCCAGGGAGGTGAGGGTGCGGGTGCTGGTCGACGAGCTTGGCTCGATCGGCGCCGGAGGCGGTTCGCAGGCGCCGTACCCCTACTATCGCGGAGCGGCCGCGACACCGGTATCGATCGTCACGTACCTCCAGGAAGGCGCAGCCGTCGAGGCGCGGGCGCAGCCCAATCCCTTCCTGACCTCGGACCACACCAAAGTCACCATCGTGGACGGCGAGCGCGCCTTCGTAGGCGGCATGAACATCGGCTACCAGTATCGCTATGTGTGGCACGACCTCATGGTCGAGGCGGAAGGGCCCATCGTGCGTCGCCTCGCCGGAGATTTCGACTCGGCATGGGCCCGTGCGGTGCCGGGGATCGTGCCGCCGGACCGGCGTGCGCCGGAGGCGGAGCCGCCCGTCCCGCGGGACGCGTTCGGCGTTCGGCCGCTGTACACGCAGCCCGGAAACCCCGAGATCCTGCAGGCGCAGCTCGCTGCCATCCGTGGCGCGCGACAGTCCATCTGGATCCAGCAGGCCTACATTTCCGACGATGCCATCGTCGCGGCGCTGATCGCGGCGCGGCGCCGCGGCGTGGACGTGCGCGTGATCCTGCCTACGCGCGGCGACTCCGGGTTCATGAACAGCGCAAACCTGATCGCGACCCGCGCCTTCGTGCGCAACGGCGTCCGCGTCTACGCATACCCGGGGATGTCGCACGTGAAGGCCGCCCTCTACGACGGCTGGGCGGTCATCGGTTCGGCAAACTTCGACAAGCTTTCGCTGCGCGTCAACGGCGAAACCAACCTCGCCACCTCGGACCCGGCGTTCGCCGCTACGCTGCGCCGGGATCTCTTCGAGCGCGACTTCGCGCGATCGCGCGAGATCACCGCGCCGCCCCGCGTCGGCTGGACGACCTACATCTCGGATTTCGTCGCCGACCAGCTGTGACGGACGAGGCC
>CAZEVY010000212.1:0-1584 GCA_964515555.1 uncultured Solibacteraceae bacterium
ACCAGTGGGCCTCGGCGGACACGGACGCGAGGAGCACGGCCAGCGCGGCGGCGAAGGGGGCGATCGACATGCGCGCTCGTCGCATTCCGCCGCGCGAGCGACCATCGCAAGGAAAGGGGACGGGATGACCGATCGACGTCGCGGGCAGTAGGTCGGCCGCATGATCGTCGTCCACCACCTGAACAACTCGCGCTCGCAGCGCATCCTCTGGCTGCTGGAGGAGCTCGGCCTGCCCTACGAGATCCGCCTGTACCAGCGCATGGAAACGCGGCTCGCGCCGCCGGAACTCAAAGCCATCCATCCGCTCGGCAAGTCCCCGGTCGTCACCGACGGCGGCCGGACCGTCTTCGAATCCGGGGCGATCGTCGACTACCTGATCCGCCGCCACGGCGGCGGCCGCCTGCAGCCCGACCCCGCCACGCCCGCCTACGACGACTACCAGATGTGGATGCACTATGCCGAGGGCTCGGCGATGCTGCCGCTGATGCTGAACCTCTACGTGTCGCGGCTCGGCGACGACGGCGAGCCGCTGCACGCGCGCATCGACAGCGAGATCGCCAACCACCTCGGCTACCTCGACGGCCACCTGAAGGGCCGCGACTACCTGCTCGGCGCGGACTTCACCGGCGCCGACATCCAGATGAGCTTCGTCGCGGAGATCGCCGGGGTCTACAAGAAGCGCGCGCCGTACGCGAACATCGACGCCTGGATCCGGCGCCTGCACGCGCGGCCCGCCTACGCGAAGGCGCTGGAAATAGGCGGGCCCTACCGCTTCGCGGTCTAGCTCTTCCTGCGGTACGCGTCCGCCGCGTCCATGAACTGCTTGCGCAGCGCGAGCGGCGCCTTGATGTCCGCGAACGGCTCCGAGGTCGCGCCGGTGCCGCGGATCGTCACCGTGCCGTAGTCGAACAGCCGCCCCGCCACCGACTGCTCCACGTTCAGGCTCTCGACCTTGTCGAGGAACATCTCCACCGTGCGGCGCGAGATCAGACCTGACTTCGCGATCACGCGCCGGTCGGTCACCGCGAACTCCGTCGTCTGGTAGCGGATCCAGGCCCAGATCAGGATGAACAACCCGACCACCACCAACAGCAGCAGGATGCCGAGCAGGATCATCGGCGCGAGCGACCACAGGCTGGTGTGCGCGCGGTACAGCACCTTCTCGCCGGACATCAAGTTGCTATCGACGTAGGAAGCCATTTCAGGTCACCTCCTTTGGCGTTCCCGAATACGCGCTCTCATGTCGCGGCCTTGAGGATCGGCCTGAGATCGTCGAGCTTGTCGAAGAGGTGCCAGACATAGTTCCGGGTGCCGTTGACCCGGTGCGGATGGAGGTCCGCGAGGGCCGGATCGCTGCGATAGCCCTCGAAGGCCTCCCTGGAGGCCCACTCGACGAGGATCATGACCGTTCTGGGTTCGATCTCCCCGGCCGCCGCCTCGCGAAACTTTCCGAGCGCAACCACCCGGCCGCCGTGAGCCTGGACCTCCTTCGCCGAGCGCCGCGAGTACGCCATGTACTCGTCGCGATTCGCGACGTCGAAAAGGTTAAGCGCGTAAACCGGATTCGGCATCAGCCCTCTCCAA
>CAZEVY010000213.1:0-1552 GCA_964515555.1 uncultured Solibacteraceae bacterium
CGCTCTGGTGCTGCGGCTCCTCGGTTCCGGCGCCGATCCACAGCAGGTTCACCTTCTTGTTGAACGCCGCCGCGTCGGCGAACACACCGTTGTACGAGGTCTTCA
This sequence comes from uncultured Solibacteraceae bacterium, assembly GCA_964515555.1. Classification (GTDB taxonomy): domain Bacteria; phylum Acidobacteriota; class Terriglobia; order Bryobacterales; family Bryobacteraceae; genus CAZEVY01. The sequence continues at coordinate 106 of CAZEVY010000213.1, forward strand.
CGTCGAAGTTGCGCAGGCCACCGCTGAACGACCCGATGTGCGAGAACTTGTCCAGCCGCCGCAGACCGATTTGCAACGCCTGCCCCGCGCCCATCGAGAGGCCCGCCAGCGCGCGATGTTCGCGGTCGCTCAGGGTCCGATAGGTCGCGTCGATCATCGGAATCAGGTCGTTCATCACGACGTCCTCGAACGCGCTCGGCTGACCCGGAGTCCCGCCGCCGCGGCCGCCCGCCGGCGCCGCAGCGCCGGTTCCCTGACCCGGCTGCTCGCCCGGGCGCGTCGCGTAGCCGCAGTCCATCACGACGATCATGGGCCGGGCTTTGCCCTCGGCGATCAGGTTGTCGAGGATGAAGTTCGCGCGACCTTGCGTGCTCCAGCCGCGCTCGTCCTCTCCGGCGCCGTGCTGAAGATAGAGCACCGGATAGCGGGCGCGGGCGTTGCGGTCGTAGTCGGGCGGCGTGTAGACCATCGCGCGGCGCCACTGGCCCGTCGTCTTCGAAAGGTACCAGCGCGACCGCACGTCGCCGCGCGGCACGTCGTTCGGCGAGTAGTAGCCGGAACCCTTCTCCGGAATCTCGATCCCCGCGGTCTGCCGCCCCCATCCGAAGTAGGTCTCGCTCGCCGGATCGGCGACGATGGCCCCGTCGACCAGGAACCAGTAGTAATGAAAGCCCGGAACCGTCGGCGGCGTGGTCACCGACCACACTCCGTCGGCGCCCTTGGTCATCTCCAGGTCGGCGGCGGCGAGGCCAGGACCACCGGGATGCAGCAGCACCTTGCGGGCGTCGGGCGCACGATACCGGAACGTCGCGCGGAGATCGGAGTGCACGCGCGGATACTGCGCGCCGCGCACGTTCGACGACGCGGGCTGCGAGTCGTCGGCGGGCTGGGCCGCGCACATCGCGCAGGCGGCCAGTGAGAGAGCTGCGAATCGATGCACGGGAATCCTCCTCATTACTGCAGCCGGCATTACTGGGGGCGGCGGCGCGGCGCCATTCTCTGCCGGATGCGCTCGGCCGCCGCCGTCGCTTCCGCGGCCACCAGCGGGTCCTTCGCGGCGGCTTCGGCGACCGCGAGCGCCTCGGCGGTCGGGAAGACCTGAAGCGCCGCCAGCACCGAGCGCTTTTCCTCGGGACGCCTCGCGAGCGTCATCGCCTCGGCCAGCAGCCCGACCATCTGCGCCGGCGTGCGCGTCTCCGGAATCGCCGCCAGGCGAATGAACCCCTGAAGCGCGAGCGCCTGAAACGCCGGATTCGGATCGCTCCCGGCGATCGCGCGCAGATCGGCCAGCGGAGCGGTCGACGGCCAGTCGGCCAGCGCACGAATTGCCCCGCGCTTGATCTCGGGATTCGAGTCCTTCAACGCGCCTCGCAGCACCGGCAGCGACTCGTCCCTGCCGACCTGCGCCAGCACCGCCAGCAGCGCGCCGCGAAGGTCGGCGTCGGAG